>CAVXWQ010000037.1:0-48795 GCA_963765445.1 uncultured Actinomycetota bacterium | reverse complement strand
CCGCACCCAAACGACGCGCCCAAGCCCCGCAACTTGAATGTCACCGCGATACACAGATATATTGGTGCAACTACTAGATACAGATAACTGGAGGGTCCATGTCGCCCGACTTGCCCAACGTCGATCTTTTGCGTGAGCTCGAGCCCGTCGCCGAGAAGCTGATCAACCGCCACATGTCGATGTTCAAGGAGTGGAATCCCCACGACTACATCCCGTGGTCAGACGGCAAGAACTACTACGCCCTCGGCGGCCAGGACTGGCATCCCGAGCAGGCCCAGCTCTCCGAGGTCGCCCGCGTGGCGATGGTGCAGAACCTGCTGACCGAGGACAACCTGCCCTCCTACCACCGCGAGATCGCGATGAACTTCTCCATGGACGGCGCGTGGGGCTACTGGGTCAACCGGTGGACCGCCGAGGAGAACCGCCACGGCATCTCCATCCGCGACTACCTCGTCGTCACCCGCAACTGCGATCCCGTCGAGCTCGAAGAGCTGCGGATGGAGCAGATGACCCGCGGCTTCTCCCCCGGCCAGAACCAGCAGGGCGACCTGTTCGCCGAGAGCCTGTTCGACTCGGTGATGTACGTCAGCTTCCAGGAGCTGGCCACCCGCGTCTCGCACCGCAACACCGGCAAGGCCTGCCAGGAGCCCGTCGCCGAGCAGCTGCTCGCGCGCATCTCCAACGACGAGAACCTGCACATGATCTTCTACCGCGACGTCAGCGAAGCCGGCTTCGACATCGCCCCCAACCAGGCGATGCGCTCGCTGCACCGGGTGCTGCGCAACTTCAAGATGCCCGGCTACACCGTTCCGGACTTCCGCCGCAAGGCCGTCATCATCGCGATGGGCGGCGTCTACGACCCGCGCATCCACCTCGAAGACGTCGTGATGCCGGTGCTCAAGAAGTGGCGCATCTTCGAGCGCGACGACTTCACCGGCGAGGCCGCCAAGATGCGCGACGACCTCGGCGACCTGATCAAGGAGCTCGAGGAGACCTGCGACAAGTTCGAGGAGGCCAAGGCTCGCAAGCTCGAGCGCGACGCCAAGCTGGCCGAGAAGCGCGCCGCCAAGGCGCTCGCCGGGGCGGCGACATAGTCGACACCTCACCAGCCACTACCGGGCTGCGGATCGGGCCCTTCGCCCTCCGCAGCCCGGTTGTCTTGGCGCCCATGGCCGGGGTCACCAACGTCGCGTTCCGCACCCTGTGCCGCGAACTCGAGGAAGCCAGGGCCGGCACCGTCAGCGGCCTCTACGTCTGCGAGATGGTCACCGCCCGCGCCCTGGTCGAACGTCATCCCGTCACGATGCACATGACGACGTTCGCCCCGCAGGAGTCGCCGCGCTCGCTGCAGCTCTACACCGTCGACCCGGCCACCACCTACGAGGCGGCCCGGATGATCGTCGAGGACAACCTCGCCGACCACATCGACATGAACTTCGGCTGCCCTGTGCCCAAAGTCACACGCCGCGGCGGCGGAGCGGCGCTGCCCTACAAACGAAAGCTGTTCGGCCAGATCGTCGCCGCCGCCGTCCGCGCCACCGAGGGCACCGAGCGTGCCGGTGACGGTCAAGTTCCGCATCGGCATCGACGACGCCCACCACACCCACATCGACGCAGGTCGCATCGCCGAGCAGGAGGGCGCGGCCGCCGTCGCCCTGCATGCCCGCACCGCCTCCCAGCGCTACTCCGGCACCGCCGACTGGGACCAGATCGGCCGCCTCAAAGAGGCCGTGAGCACCATTCCCGGTGCTCGGCAACGGCGACATCTTCGAGGCCAACGACGCCCTGGCGATGATGGCCGCCACCGGGTGTGACGGAGTCGTCATCGGCCGCGGCTGCCTGGGCCGGCCCTGGTTGTTCGCCGAACTGTCGGCCGCCTTCACCGGCTCACCGACGCCGACGCCGCCGACGCTTGGCGAGGTCGCCGACATCATGCGCCGCCACGGCCAGCTGCTGGCCGCGCCATTTCGGCGAGGACAAGGCGCATGCGCGACATTCGCAAGCACATCGCCTGGTATCTGCACGGCTTCCCGGCCGGCGCCGACCTGAGACGGGCATTGGCCCTGGTCAAGACCCTCGACGAGCTCGACGGGCTGCTGGACCAGCTCGACCGGGACGTGCCGTTCCCGCCCGCCGCGACCGGCCCGCGCGGGCGGCAGGGCTCGGCCGCGTCGGTCACGCTGCCCGAGGGCTGGCTGAACGATCCCGACGATTGCACCGTCCCCGAGGGGGCCGACGTCATGCATTCGGGTGGCTGAACCGAGACGGACCCGACATCGCATCGAGCTAGCGGCCTCTTATGTTGTCTCAGTACGATAGTGATCTTGTTGTGGACCGCTCAACTGGCGGAACCCCAGCGACTGCTGCTACAAGACATAGGACGGTTGTGACGCCGCACGGCGGCGATCCGACCGAGGTGCCCAGAAAGCCGCACCGCGGTAGTGCAAAGCGCATCGATGCGCCGGACCCACCAGAGTCGGAGGCCACTGGAACATGAGTGACGGCGATAACGCCACTCCTGGCCAGCATCGCGCTCCCGACCCCGGCGAGGAGCGGATCACCCAGGGCGCCGCGACCCGCGTCGGGCTCGACCCCCTGGGAACGCGCTGCGGCCTCACGGTCGGCGCCGTCGGGCAACCACACCGAGGGCGTCACGGTCGCCGACCTGATCGCCAAGGTCGGCGGCACGCCCGATGCCCACCCGGCGTCGCGTGCAGACCCCGCAGCCGGACAACTCGGCCGACCGCACCGAGCCCATCCCGGTCATCCCGTCGCCTACGCCGACGAGGTCCCCGACCTCGAAGCACTCAACCGCGCCCGCGGCCCGCTGGCCGCCGACCCCAACCCGGTGCCCCGCGACCGCGTGCGCCCGGCCACGGTCGCCCGCACGAAGAAGCCCGCCCCAAGAAGAAGTCCAAGTCCCGCAAGCCGGCCATGCTCGCCGCGCGGTCGGCGGCGGCAATCTTCGCGATCTCCGCGCTCGCCCTGACCGGCGGGGCCTGGCAGTGGCAGTCGACCAAGAACGACCTGCTGCGCAACGTCGCGGCCCTGGACCCCAACTCGCACGACATCCTCGACCCCAACGCCCAGTTCGGTGACGAGAACTTCCTGATCGTCGGGGTGGACGCCCGCACCGGCGCCAACGGCGACATCGGCGCCGGCACCACCGACGACGCCGAAGGCGCCCGGTCGGACACCATCATGCTGGTCAACATCCCGGCCGACCGGAAGCGCGTGGTCGCGGTGTCCTTCCCCCGCGACCTGGCGATCACCCCGATGAAATGCCAGGCCTGGAACGCCGAGACCGGCGAGTACGGCCCGGTCTACGACAAGCACACCGGCGAGTGGAGCGACGACTGGCGCTACACCGAGACCAAGATCAACTCGGCCTACGCCCTGGGCGGCCCGAAGTGCCTGGTCAAGGTCATCCAGAAGATGTCGGGGCTGTCGATCAACCGCTTCATGGCCGTCGACTTCGCCGGCTTCGCCAAGATGGTCGACGCCGTCGGCGGCGTCGAGGTGTGCAGCACCACCCCGCTGGAGGACAACGAGCTGGGCACCGTGCTGGCCAGCGCCGGCCGCCAGACCCTCGACGGCGCACACCGCCCTGAACTACGTGCGCGCCCGGCAGGTGACCACCGAGGTCAACGGTGACTACGGCCGCATCAAGCGCCAGCAGCTGTTCCTGTCCTCGCTGCTGCGCTCGATCATCTCCCAGGACACGCTGTTCAGCCTCAACAAGCTCAACAACGTGGTCAACATGTTCATCGACGACACCTACGTCGACAACGTGCGCACCAAGGACCTCGTCGACCTCGGCCAGTCCCTGCAGGGCATCAACGCCGGCCACATCACCTTCGTCACCGTGCCGACCACCGGGATCACCGACGAGGACGGCAACGAGGAACCCCGCACCCAGGACATCCGGGCGCTCTTCGACGCGATCATCAACGACGACCCGCTGCCGGGCGAGAACGACACCAACGCGACGATGAGCCCGATGACGGCGGCGAAGAAGGCCGACGAGGCCGCCCCGACGACGACCGCGCAGCCGGCGGAAACCACGCAGACCGAGCTGGTCAACGCGGTGACCACCGATCCGGGCGACGTCACCGTGCAGGTGTCGAACTCCACCGGCCAGGAGGGTCTCGGCGCCACCGCCGCCTCGGCACTGCAGGAGCACGGGTTCAACGTGCTGGAACCCGACGACTACGACGGCACCGTCGAGTCCACGACGGTCATGTACTCCGAGGGCAACGAGGAGGCCGCCGCCACCGTCGCGGCCGCGTTCCCCAACGCCAAGATGGAGCGGGTCGACGGCCTGAGCCAGACCGTGCAGGTGGTGCTCGGACCCGACTTCACCGGCGTCAACTCGCCCCCACCCAGCGGTTCGCCGGTCAGCGTGCACGTCAGCCACAACTGCAGCGCCACCCCGACCCAGCTGCCCGACGACCTCACCGTCACCAACGCCGCGGACGTCACCTGCGAGTAGCCGCGCGCGGTTTGCTTCCATTCACCGTTCGTTCACGCTCTGGCGGCATACTGGGCTCACCTTCGGAAAGTAGGGTGGGGATATGCGGACCGCGTACCACGAGCAGCTCGATGCTCTGACCAACCAGCTGGCCGAGATGTGCCGGATGGCCGGTGTCGCGATGGAACGCGCGACGCAGGCGCTGCTGCAGGCCGATCTCGTGCTGGCCGAGCAGGTCATCAGCGACCACGAGCAGATCTCGGCGGCCAGTGCGCGCGCCGAGGAGGCGGCCTTCGTGCTGCTGGCTCTGCAGGCCCCGGTGGCCGGCGACCTGCGCGCGATCGTGAGCTCCATCCAGATCGTCGCCGACGTCGACCGGATGGGAGCGCTGGCGCTGCACGTCGCCAAGATCGCCCGCCGCCGCCATCCCCAGCACGCACTGCCCGAAGAGGTCAACGGCTACTTCGCCGAAATGGGCCGTGTCGCAGTCGAATTGGGCAACAGCGCCCGCGAGGTGCTGCTGTCACGCGACCCGGAGAAGGCCCGTCGCATCCGCGAGGAAGACGACGCGATGGACGACCTGCACCGCCACCTGTTCACCGTGATGATGGACCGCGAGTGGAAGCACGGCGTGGCCGCCGCAGTCGACGTGACCCTGCTGGGCCGGTTCTACGAGCGTTTCGCCGATCACGCCGTGGAGATCTCCCGGCGGGTGATCTTCCAGGTCACCGGCCGCCTGCCCGAAGAAGAAGAAATCCCGACCTACTGAGGTCGGGATTTCGTTGCCGCGAATCCGGTTCTAGCCGAACCGGCCGGAGATGTAGTCCTCGGTGGCCTTCTGGCTCGGGTTGGAGAAGATCTTCTCGGTGTCGTCGACCTCGACGAGCTTGCCCGGCTTGCCGGTGGCCTCCAGGTTGAAGAACGCCGTCTGATCGCTGACCCGCGCGGCCTGCTGCATGTTGTGCGTGACGATCACGATCGTGAAGTCCTGCTTGAGTTCGGCGATCAGGTCCTCGATGGCCAGCGTGGAGATCGGGTCCAGCGCCGAGCAGGGCTCGTCCATCAGCAGCACGTCGGGTTGCACGGCGATGGCGCGGGCGATGCACAGCCGCTGCTGCTGACCGCCGGACAGGCCGCCGCCGGGCTTGTCGAGCCGGTCCTTGACCTCGTTCCACAGGTTGGCGCCCTTGAGTGAACGCTCGCACGTCTCGTCGAGGACCTTGCGGTTGCGCACGCCCTGCAGCTTCAGGCCGGCCACCACGTTGTCGCGAATCGACATGGTGGGGAACGGGTTCGGCCGCTGGAACACCATGCCGATGGTCTTGCGCACACCCACCGGGTCCACGCCGGAGCCGTAGATGTCCTCGCCGTCGAGCAGCACCGAGCCCTTGACGTACGCGCCGGGGATGACCTCGTGCATACGGTTGAGGCACCGCAAGCACGGTCGACTTGCCGCAGCCCGACGGGCCGATGAACGCGGTGACGCTGCGCGGCGGCACCGCCAGCGACACGTCGGCGACGGCGTGGAAGGCACCGTAGTAGATGTTGACGTCTTTGAGGTCGAGCCGCTTGGCCATGAGGTATTTCCTACACCTTCTTGGGAGAGAAGAATTTGGAGACGAAACGCGCGCCGATGTTGAGGACCGCTATCAGCAAGACCAGCGTCAGGGCCGCGCCCCAAAGCCGGTCGGTGGGAACGGGATTGGCGCCAGCGCCGGCCGAGGTCTGGTCGTACATCATGCCGGGCAGCGAGCCCATGAATCCGTTGAACATGTCGAAGTTCATCGCCTGCGAGTAGCCGACCAGGATCAGCAGCGGCGCCGTCTCGCCCATGACGCGGGCCAAGGCCAGCATGATGCCGGTGACGATGCCCGACAGCGCCGTCGGAATGACAATGCGCATGATGGTCTTCCACTTCGGAACACCCAGCGCGTAACTGGCCTCGCGCAGGTCCATCGGCACGATGCGCAGCATCTCCTCGGTGGAGCGCACGATCACCGGGATCATCAGCAGCACTAGCGCCAGCGACACCGCGAAACCGGAGCGGCCGAATCCCAGAGTCGCGACCCACAGCGCGTAGATGAACAGCGCGGCGACGATCGACGGCACGCCGGTGAGGATGTCCACCATGAACGTGGTCATCTTGCCCAGCTTGGTTCCGCCGCCGTACTCGACCAGGTAGATGCCGGTGAAGACTCCGATCGGGATCGAGATCACCGCGCACACCAGGCCTTGCAGCAGTGTGCCGACCAGCGCGTGGTACACGCCGCCGCCCGCCGCGAATGCCGTCATCCCCTGCTGCGAGTTGGTCCACCATGTGCTGTCCAGGACGATCTTGAGCCCTTGGAGATCACCGCGTACAGCACCCACAGCAGCGGCACCACCGCGACCGCGAGCGACAGCGACACCAGCACCGTGGCGGTGTTGTTGGCCATCTTGCGGCGCAGGCTGACACCCTGGAAGGTCGGGCCCTTGACCGGCCGATCCAGCGTCGAGCTGGTCATTCGCGCTCCCCTTCCGGCCACCGCGGCGCGAGCCGCCGAGTTGACGATGAACGTCAGGATGAACAGCACCAAGCCGGCGGCGATGTAGGCGCCGGCCTTGTACTGGTCGTTGAATTCCGAAGCGGCCGAGGCGATCTTGCTGGCGAAGGTGTAGCCGGCGTCGAACAGCGACCACCCGAACGCCTTCTGCGTGCCGCGCAGGATGATCAACAGCGCGATCGTCTCGCCCAGCGCACGGCCGAGGCCGAGCATCGCCCCGGAGATGTAGCCGGACAACCCGAACGGCAGCACCGTCGTCTTCACCACTTCCCAGCGGGTGGCACCGAGCGCCAGTGCCGCCTCGATCTGACCGGGCGGGGTCTGGACGAACACCTCCCGGGCGACGGCGGTGATGATCGGCAGGATCATCACCGCCAGCACGATGCCCGCGGTGAAGATGGTGCCACCGCCGGCCACCGACGCGTTCCCGGTCTGGAACAGGAAGATCCAGCCCAGGTTTCCGTTGAGCCACAACGCCAACGGCTTGATCACCGGGGCCAGCACGTAGATACCCCACACGCCGTAGATGATCGACGGCACCGCGGCCAGCAGGTCCACCATGTAGCCCAGCGGACCGGCCACCCGACGCGGCGCGTACTGCGTCAGGAAGATCGCGATACCCAGCGCGACGGGCATCGCCAGAATGAGCGCGAACAACGAGACGAACACCGTGACCTGAAGCAGGTCGAAGATGCCGAACTTCATGTGCGCGGTATCGGTGGTGACCCAGTTGCCGCCGTAGGTGAAGAAGTTCACCTCGTTGCGCTGCAAGCGCCGGGACCGCACGCCAGACGAGGAAGAAGCCGATTGCGGCGATCATCGCGATGATCAGGATGCCGGCGCCCTCCGAGAGACCTCGGAAGATCGCGTCGCCGGGGCGAACCTTCGCATGTCCCGACGGGTTCGTCGGTATGGACGGCTTCGTCGGGACCGGCTCAGCGATGATTTCCCCTGATCCCGCGCTGGCCGGATCAGGCGTCGTCACGTCCACCCCATCGCTCACTGATCTCTCCATCGTCACCGCAATCGACCTGCCTCGCCAGCGCTATTACTGAATTGCGCTGACCGAAGCCAGCAACCGCTGCTTGAACGCGTCCGGCAGCGGAACGTAGCCGGCGGCAGGCAGACCGTCCTGGCCGTAGTTGGCGGCCACCGTCAGGAACGACTTGACGGCGGCGGCGGTGTCGGCGGCGTAGCCCTTGGAGCAGACGATCTCGTAGGTCGCCAGGATCAGCGGGTAGGCACCGGCTTCCTTGGTGGCGTAGATCGAGTTCAGGTCGAGCACCAGGTCCTTGCCGTCGGCGGCGAACTTGGCCGAGTCGATGGCCTTCTTGGCCGTGTCGTCGGTCAGCGCGACGGCGCCCGAACCGGTGTCGATCTGAGCCATCGGCAGACCGGCCTGGGCCGGCGAAGCCCTTCTCGACGTAGCCGATCGAGCCCGGGGTGGCCTGCACGGCCTGGACCACACCGGCGGACTTCTGGGCGCCCTCGCCGGCGCCGCCCTGGAACTCCTTGCCCGCGCCCTTGGTCCAGGCGTCCGGAGCGGCGGCGGTCAGGTACTTCTGGAAGTTGTCGGTGGTGCCCGAGGAGTCGGAGCGGTAGATCGGCGTGATCTTCTCGTCCGGCAGCGTCACACCGCTGTTCAGCGCCGCGATGGCCGGGTCGTTCCAGTTGGTGATGCCGCCGCTGAAGATCTTGGCGAGGACCTCGCCGTTGACGGTCAGCTTGTCGGCACCCTGGACGTTGTAGGCCAGCGCGACGGGGCCGAACACCAGCGGCAGGTTCCAGGCCGGGTTTCCGCCGCAACGCTTGGCCGCCTGGTCCGGCTGGTCCTTGGACAGCGGCGAGTCCGAGCCCGCGAAGTCGACCTGGCCGGCGATGAACTGGGTGACACCCGCGCCGGAGCCGGTCGGGTTGTACGACAGGTTCTTGCCCGGGCACTTCTGGCCCCAGACCTGGTTGAACACCGCGATCGCGTTCTGCTGCGCGGTCGAACCCTCGGCCGTGAGCTGGTTCTTGCCGCCGCAGTCAGCGCGACGAGCTCGACGAGCCCGACGCCCCGGTCGACGAGGACGAACCGGAGTTGTTGTCGCTGCCGCACGCGGTGAGCGTCATTCCGGTGATTGCTGTCGCCGACAAGGTCACGAAGAACGCCTTGCCAAACCTGTTCAGATCCACCTATCCCACTTTCTCCAGTGTTGCCGTGTTCGCCCCTTGAGGGACACATACGCATCACCGGGAACGTATGCGCCGGTGGTGGACGGAACCCTCCAGAACGGTGAACTCAGGGTGAACAGGTTGGTGAACGCGACGCGATGACCAGCCGCTAATTGCCTTCACGCGTCGCCGCCGTCAATATCGGCTGGCGGCCGGTGCGTACGCGGTGTCGACGTTGGTGACAGCAAAGCCGAGCCGCTGGTAGGTGTTGACCGCCGCGGTGTTGTCGGCTTCGACGTAGAGCATGACGGCCGGGTCGTCGTGGGAGCCGAGCCGGCGGGCCAGATGCCCGATGCCGACGAGGGTCAGCGTGCGGCCCAGCCCGCGGCCCTGCGCGGCCGGGTCGACGCCCACGACGTAGACCTCCCCGAGGCCGGGATGCTCGGCGTGCACCTTGGTCCAGTGGAAGCCCAGCAGCTCGCCGGTGCTGTCGTCGAACGCCAGGAACAGGCCGTCCGGATCGAACCACGCCTCGCCGCGGCGCTCGCTGATCTCGGCCTCGCCCCAGCCGCCCTGCTCGGGGTGCCAGGCGAACGCGGCGTTGTTCACCCGCAGCAGCTCGGGATGGTCGGCCGGGCCCGCGTAGGTGCGGATGGTGACGCCCTCCGGAATGGCGACGTCCGGAACGTCGCGCAGGCTGCGTCGCATCTGCATCAGTTCGCGCGCCGCGGTCATCCCCAGTGCGTCGGCCACCGCCCGGGCCGCAGGCAGGGTGCCGTGCGCCCAGTACCGGACCCGGCCGCCGGTGCGCTCGGTGGCGACATCCAGCAGCGCCGAGCCGATGCCGCGGCGGCGGGCCTCCGGATGGACGACCAGCTCACCCATCGCGTCGACGTCCTCGCGGCCGGGTGCCAGGTTCAGGTAGCCGACGACGTCGTCGCCGTCGGTGGCCAGGAGATGTCCGGTCCGCTCGTGCGGCAGCTCACGCAGGACCTGCTCACCGACCGGGGCGACGCCGTCGGCCCGGGTGGCGGCGTCGACCAGCTCGCGGACCTGCTGTTGATCGCCCGCTGACAGGCTGGTTCGCCAGTGCGGTCCCGTCACTGACTGCGCAGGGGGTGAAGGGCCTCGCGCACCGAGTCGATGGCGTCCTCACCGCCGTCGAAGCCGTCCTGGTCGTCGTCCTCGATGTAGTCGGACTCCACGGCGGCCGGGCGGCCGCGGGCCGGCCGGACCGCCTTGTAGCCGACGTTGCGGACCGTGCCGATCAGCGACTCGTACTCCGGGCCCAGCTTGGCGCGCAGCCGTCGCACGTGGACGTCGACGGTGCGGGTGCCGCCGAAGAAGTCGTAGCCCCACACCTCCTGCAGCAGCTGCGCGCGGGTGAACACCCGGCCGGCGTGCTGGGCCAGGTACTTCAGCAGCTCGAATTCCTTGTAGGTGAGGTCGAGCGGGCGTCCGCGCAGCCGCGCGGTGTAGGTGCCCTCGTCGATGACGAGCTCACCGAGGCTGACCTTGCCCGCACTCTCCTGGCTGGCCATGCCGCCGCGCCTGCCGACGAGCAGACGCAGCCGGGCGTCGATCTCGGCGGGCCCGGTGCTGGGCAGAAGGATCTCGTCGAGGCCCCAGTCGACGTTGATCGCGACCAGGCCGCCCTCGTTGACGACGGCCACCACGGGCACCGACGTGCCGGTGGTGCCGAGCAGCCGACACAGACCCCGCGCGGCCGCCAGATCGGTGCGCGCGTCGACGATCGCGACGTCCGCGGTACCCGCCTCGAGCAGCGACGACACCTCGGTCGGCGCCGAGCGCACGTTGTGCGCCAGCAGCGCCAACGACGGCAGCACCGACTCCGGATGCGGGTCGACGGTGAGTAGCAGCAGGTCCACAGAATCTCCAATGCTCTGGATGACCATCGTCGACAGCGCCGTCGCGGTGACGTACCAGACTCATGGGCGACATCTGGCCGTTACCGGCCATGGGTCGTCTAACTTTAACCCGCTACCTGCTATTTAGCCGATCCGAGTTATCCGCGGCTGCGCCCGTGGGGTGCGCGCGGCACGTCGGCGGGCTCGTGGGCCAGAATGTGCAGGTGCGAAAACTGCTGATCACCCTGGCCGCCACGCTGCTCGCCGTGGTCGTCGGGGCCGTCGGCGCCGACTTCGGAGCGACCATCTACGCCGAGTACCGGCTGGCGCGAACCGTGCGCGATGTCGCGGGACTGTCGTTCGACCCGTCGGTGGCGATCCTCGGGTTTCCCTTCATCCGCCAGGCCATGCGCCACCACTACGCCGAGATCGAGATCAAGGCCAACGGCGTGGACCACGCCGTTGTGGGCAAGGCCTCGCTGGAGGCCACCATGCACGACGTCGACCTCACCGAGGCGTCCTGGCTGATCAGACCCGACGCGAACCTGCCGGTCGGCAAGCTGGAGAGCCGCATCATCATCGACTCGGCTCACCTCGGCCGATTCATCGGCATGAAGGACCTGATGGTCGAAGCGCCGGCCAAAGACACCAACGACGCCACCGGCGGCACCACCGAGTCGGGAATCTCCGGCAGCAAGGGCCTGGTGTTCACCGGCACCCCGCGCAAGGCCGACTTCGACAAGCCGGTCAGCGTGACCGTCGACCTGTCCGTCACCGGGGCGGACCAGACGACGCTGGTGTTCACCGCCACCGGAGTGACCACCGGAGCCGGCACCGCCGACCAGAGCGTGCCCGACGAGAAGAAGGCAGCCGTGCTCGCGGCGTTCAGTGGCAGCCTGCCGGGGCAGAAGCTGCCGTTCGGGGTGCGCCCCACTACCGAAGGTGCCCGTGGATCAGACATCATCATCGAAGGCATCACCGAGGGAGTAACAATCCGCCTCGACGGGTTCACACAATCATGACCCCTGCACTGATCACCGCGATCGCGGCCATCGCAGCCGCGCTGGGTGTGGCCGCCATCGCCGGCGTGCTGCACAACCGGCGTTCCGGCGTGCTGCGCGACACCGTCGCTCCGGACGCCGTCGACACCAGCGATCTGGGCCTGTCCCGCACCGGGCCGACCATCGTCCACTTCAGCGCCGTGTGGTGCGGGCCGTGCGCCGGCGTGCGGCGGGTGGTCAACCAGGTGTGCGCCGACATGCGGGACGTCGCTCACGTCGAAATCGACATGGACGCCAATCCGGCTGCCGCGCGAAGGCTTTCGGTGCTTTCGCTGCCGACGACGTTCATCTTCGACGCCGACGGCCGCCAGCGGTATCGGACATCGGGCGTGCCGAAGGCCGACCGACCTGCGCTCGGCTCTCGAGCCTCTGTTGGCCTAAGACCGGGGTCATTGGGTAGCATGACCTCCGTGTCAGCCCGCATTGAGCTCGTGCTCACCAAGCGTCGCGCAGTCGATCTGTGCCGCGTCGCGGGTTGTTGCTGTTGTTGTTGTAGCTGCTGAGTAGCTGCGCGCACTCTCTATCTCTTCTCGCGTCAGCGCTCGGAGCGGCCCCATGTGGCGTGCTCCCCTCCAGCCCATTCCCAGCAACAGGAGTAGATCCGTGTCGACTTCGACCAACACCAACACACACCACCTCCACCGGACCCGCCCAGGTGGACGTCCGCGGACCCCGCTTCGCGGCCTGGGTCACCACCGTCGTGCTGCTCGCGGTGCTCGTCGTCTCGGCGTTCAGCACCGTTGCCGCGGCGATCCTGCTGGCCGCCCAGGCGGTGGTGTTCGCCATCGGCGCGCTGCGCGGGCCGCGTCAGCACCCGTACGGCCTGATCTTCGCCACGTTCGTGGCGCCACGGCTGAGCCCGGTCACCGAACGGGAACCGGTGCCGCCGTTGAAGTTTGCCCAACTGGTCGGGTTCATCTTCGCGGTCGTCGGTGTCGCCGGCTTCGCTCTCGGCGTGCCACTGCTCGGTGTGATCGCCACGGCCTTCGCGCTTTTCGCCGCGTTCCTCAACGCGGCATTCGGCATCTGCCTGGGCTGCCAGCTCTACCCGCTGGTGCACCGGGTGCGCCGCACCTCCGCATAAAGCCTGCATCACACCAGTAATCGAAAGGATTCGTCATGGCTCGCTCTGACGTCCTGGTCTCCGCTGACTGGGCCGAGAGCAATCTCGACAACCCCACCGTCGTGTTCGTCGAAGTCGACGAGGACGCCAGCGCCTACGACACCGGCCACATCGCCGGTGCGGTGAAGCTGGACTGGAAGAAAGACCTCCAGGATCCCGTCAAGCGTGATTTCGTTGATGCACAACAGTTTTCGAAGCTGCTCAGCGATCGCGGCATCTCCAACGACGACACCGTGGTGCTCTACGGTGGCAACAACAACTGGTTCGCCGCCTACGCCTACTGGTACTTCAAGCTGTACGGCCACGAGGACGTCAAGTTGCTCGACGGTGGCCGCAAGAAGTGGGAGCTCGACGGTCGGGCGCTGACGGCCGACACGGTCGAGCGGCCGGCCACCAGCTACTCGGCGAAAGCGCCCGACAACAGCATCCGCGCGTTCCGCGACGAGGTGATCGCGGCCATCAACACCAAGAACCTCGTCGACGTCCGCTCTCCCGACGAGTTCTCCGGGAAGATCCTCGCGCCCGCCCACCTGCCGCAGGAGCAGAGCCAGCGTCCCGGTCACATCCCCGGCGCGATCAACGTGCCGTGGAGCAGGGCGGCCAACGAGGACGGCACCTTCAAGTCCGACGAGGAACTGGCCAAGCTGTACGCCGACGCCGGCCTGGACGGCGAGAAGGAGACCATCGCCTACTGCCGCATCGGCGAGCGGTCGTCGCACACCTGGTTCGTGCTGCAGGAATTGTTGGGCCACCGGAATGTAAAGAACTACGACGGCAGTTGGACGGAATACGGCTCTCTCGTTGGGGCCCCGATCGAGTTGGGAAGTTGATCAACATGTGCTCTGCACCCAAGCAAGGACACACCCTGCCCGCCGGCGTCGACCTGGAGAAGGAGACGGTGATCACCGGTCGCGTGGTCGACGGCGCCGGGCAGACCGTCGGCGGTGCGTTCGTGCGTCTGCTGGACGACACCGACGAGTTCACCGCCGAGGTGGTGGCTTCGGCGACCGGTGACTTCCGGTTCTTCGCCGCGCCGGGCACCTGGAAGGTGCGCGCGCTGTCGAAGATCGGCAACGGCGACGTCACCGTGGCGCCCGCCGGGGCCGGCATCCACGAAGTCGACATCAAGGTCGCCTGACGAGGAGTCAGGCCATCGGACAGCGCCTGACGTATCGCTTACGTGGCTCGGGCGGTTGACGCCGCTCGAGCCCGGCGCGGTTAAACTCTCACCGTGGTCCTTTTCTACGAGATCCTGCTGGTGGCTACCGTCGTGGTGATCACCTGGTTCGCGCTCTACGCGCTGTATCGACTGATCACCGACGAATCGTGACCTCCGAGAACATCGCCGGCAGCGGAGATCGCGCCGTCGCCGCGGCTGCCGAGCGCGCCCGGGAGACCGCGGGCCGCAACATCCCGGTCTTCGAGGACCTGCCGCTGCCCGCCGACACCGCCAACCTGCGCCTCGGCGCCAACCTTCACGACGCGCTGCTGGCCCTGCTGCCGCTGGTCGGGGTGTGGCGCGGCGAAGGCGAGGGTCGCGGCCCGCACGGCGACTACCCGTTCGGCCAGCAGATCGTCTGCTCGCACGACGGCGGTGACTACCTCAACTGGGAGGCCCGGTCCTGGCGGCTGGACGCCGAGGGTGGCTACCACTCCCCCGGGCTGCGCGAGACCGGGTTCTGGCGATTCGTCGACGACCCCGACGACCCGGGCGAATCACAAGCCATCGAACTGCTGTTGGCGCATTCCTCCGGTTACGTCGAGCTGTTCTACGGACAGCCCCGCACCCAGTCGTCGTGGGAGCTGGCGACCGATGCGCTGGCGCGCAGCAGGTCCGGTGTGCTGGTCGGCGGCGCCAAGCGCCTCTACGGCATCGTCGAGAACGGCGACCTGGCCTACGTGGAAGAGCGGGTCGACGCCGACGGCGGCCTGGTGCCGCACCTGTCCGCACGACTGTCGCGACACGTCGGCTGATGCGCGCACTGGTATTCGGGGCGGCCGCTGCCGCCGTACTTCTCGCGGGCTGCACGTCGAGCCCGACGCCGTCGGGTCCGCCGACCGCGATCAGCCCGGCACCGACCGAAGCCACACGTCTCGCCGGCCGCAGCACGGGTCGCTGGCGCAATGCCTGCACAGACCACGGCGTGACCGACTCCGGCGGCTCGGCCGTACTGGGACCGCCGGCCGGGGTGGACCAGGCCACCTGGGACCAGGCGATGAAGGCGTGCGCGACGCTGGCGCCCGGCCCGGCGAGCTAGCCGCGCCCTGCGCCGGTGACCCGGCGCAGGAACTGCTTGGTCCGCTCCTCCTGCGGATCGGTCAAAACCTGTTCGGCTGAACCTGATTCGATGATCGTGCCGCCGTCGAGGAAGCACACCGTGTTGGCCACCTGGCGGGCGAAGCCCATCTCGTGGGTGGCCATGACGATCGTGCGCCCCGACGCGGCGAGCTCGCCGACCAGGTCGAGCACCTCGCCGACGAGTTCGGGATCCAGCGCGCTGGTGATCTCGTCGAGCAGCAGCAGCCGGGGGTCGTAGGCCAGCGCGCGGGCGATCGCGACGCGCTGCTGCTGACCGCCGGACAGCTTGTCGGGATAGGCATCGGCCTTGTCCGCCAACCCAACTCGGGCCAGCAGCTCGCGGCCGCGCTCCTCGGCCTCACGCCGGTCGCGGCGATGCACCACCCGCGGAGCCAGCGTGACGTTGTCGAGAACCTTCATGTGCGGGAACAGGTTGAACGCCTGGAACACCATCCCCATCGACCGCCGGGCCGCGTCGGCGTCGACGCGGGGGTCGCTGATGTCGCTGCCGTCGAGGAAGATCTGCCCGTCGTCGATGTCCTCGAGCAGGTCCACACATTTCAGCAGCGTCGACTTGCCCGACCCGGACGCCCCGATGAGCACCACCACCTCGTGTTCGGCGACGTCGAGGTCGACGCCGGCCAGAACCGTGCGCTCGCCGTAGCTCTTGACCAGACCGCGGACCGACAGAACCTCGGTCACAGCGCACCCTGACGGGTGGCGGCGCGCCGCGACGCCCAGTCGGCCAGCCGCGCCGAGGGCACCGCCAGCGCGACGAACAGCAGACCGGCCACCACATACGGGGTGAAGTTGTAACTGGTGGCCACCTGGATCTGAGCGGCCCGCACGGCGTCGACCGCACCGAGTACCGAGATCAGCCCGCAATCCTTCTGCAGCGCAACGAAATCGTTGAGCAGCGCCGGAGTGACGCGGCGCGCCGCCTGCGGCAGGACCACCAGCCGCATGGTGCGCCGGTAGTTCAGGCCCAGCGATGTGGCGGCGGCCAGTTGCGAGGGGTGCACCGACTCGATGCCGGCGCGGAACACCTCGGCCACGTAGGCGGAGTACACCAGCACCAGCGCCAAGCCGCCCAGCAGCACCGGGTTGTTGGGGATGCCCGCCAGCCGCAGGCCGGGCAGCCCGAAGCCGACGAGGTAGAGGCAGATGATCAGCGGCAGGCCGCGGAACAGGTCGACGTAGCCGGTGGCCAGCGCACGCACCGGGAACCAGACCGGCCCGCGCAGCGTGCGCACCGCCGCGAGGCCCAGACCCAGCGCCAGGATCAGGATCTGACAGACGACCAGCACCCGGACGTTGAGCCACAGGCCGTCGAGCACGGCAGGCAGGCTGTTCCAGCCGATCCGAAAGTTGAAGAACGAGTCGCGGACCCGCGGCCAGCCCGGTGACGACGTCATCGCCACGGCGGCCACGACGGCGAACACCGCCGTCGAGACCAGGGCGACCAGAGTGGAGCGTCGTGCCCGTGACCGCCGATAGGCCAGACGTTCGGCGGCCAGTGCCGTCATTTCAGTACCGGCGCGCTGCCGGCTTCGGCCAGCCACTGCTGTTGCAGTTTGGCCAGCGTGCCGTCGCCCCGCAGCGCGTCGACGGCGCCGGAGACGCAGGACGTCAGCTTGCTGCCCTTGTCCAGCACGATCCCGAACTGCTCGGGTTTGTCTGTGCCGGAGGGCAATTGGCCGACGATCTTGCCGTCGGTCAGCTCACTTTGCACCTCGAACGCGGTCGGCAGGTCGAGCACCAGCGCGTCGATCTGGCCGCTGGTCAGTGCGGCCTTGGCGTCGTCGTTGTTGTTGTAGACCGAGACCGGCGCCTTGGTGTTGAGTGCTTTGGCGGCGTTGTAGCTGGTGGTGCCGACCTGGGCGCCGAGACGCAGATCCCGCAGACCGTCCAGGCTGGTGACCTTCGCCGCCGGGGAGGACTTGATGGTCACGACCGCCTGGGTGACGTCGTAGTAGGGCGAGGAGAAGTCGACGGCGTTCTTGCGTTCCTCGGTGATGGAGAACTCGTTGAGGTTGGCGTCGAACGTCTTCGGCCCCGGTGCGATCGCGGCGTTGAACGGAACCCGCACCCATTGCACGTCTTTGGTGCCGTAGCCGAGTTTGTCGGCCACGGCGTAGGCCACCGCGGACTCGAAGCCCTTACCGTTGGCGGGGTCGTCGTCGACGAACCACGGCGGGTAGGCGGGCTGGTCGGTGCCGAAGGTGAGCACGCCGGCCTTGAGCGTGGCCAGTGACCCCTTGTCGCACTTGTCACCGCCCGACGCCGTCGTCGACTTGTCGTCGGCGGGGGCACAGCCCGCGAGACTCAGCAGTGCTGTCGCCGCGGCGACGGTGATCATGACCAACCCTTTGCGCATGCGCGGCATCATTGCGCACCGCGGGCCGCTGCGCCAGAAATCCGCTCAGTGGACACAAATGGCCGCGGGCTCAGCGGTATGCGGATCATCAACAGCCCCGCGGGCGGGTAGGCCACCGACCCCAGATATGGGTCGGCCCCCGAGCCGGGTATTCCTGGTTGGACAAACCAGGGGCTCGGGGGCCGGGTAGCTGCCTGGAATTCGCCAGCGCGCTCAGGGCGCAGGTGATTCCGGCACCTGGTGCTGCTAGCGGGCAGCCACCTCACATGTCCAAGAATTACTACTCAATGTTCCGGACCACCTCCTTCCCTGTGTACGGCCGACCGTACCCGCGCAGGCAGGGGTGTGCCAATAGTTTTTCGCGCTCAGCGATCGCTGACGATCGCCGCGTCGACCAGTTCGGCCATCTCCGCGGCCAACGGCGCAGGCGGCAACAGCCGGCCGTCCAGCGTGTGCACCCGCGCCGCGAGGGTGATGCTCGACACCAGCCAAACTCCTTGCGCGGCAAACAGATCTGCGGGGCGCAGGACGCGGTAGTCGCAGTCGTAGCCCTTGTCGCGGGCAACCTCGAACAGGGCTTGCTGGGTGGTGCCGCGCAGGATCGGATACCACGGCGGCGGGGTGTAGAGGCAGGTGCGCCCGGAGCCGTCGTCGCTCTCGGCGGCGATCACCACCGTCGAGCGCGGTCCTTCGAGAACGCAGCCGTCGGTGCTGACGAAGATCACGTCACCGGCGCCGCTGGCGGCGGCGTGCCGCAGCGCGGCCATGTTCACCGCGTACGACAACGTCTTGGCACCGGCCACCAGCCACGGCATCGCGTCGACCCCGGTGGACGGCAGCCCGCGATCCAGCAGCACCGCGGCGAGGCCGTCGCGGCGGGTGGCCGCGACCCGGTCGGCGAGGGGGTTGACGGTGAGATAGGCGGTCGGCGCAGAGCCGCTCTCCCGGCCCCGGCTGTACACCAGGCGCAGCACGCCCTCGTCCGGACCGCCAGCTGTCCACCGCCCCACCGCGACCTCGATGGCGTTGCGCCACGCCGGCAGATCCGGCTCGGGCAGGTCCATCATCTTGGCCGACGAAACCAGCCGGCGCAGGTGCGACTCGACCAGGCAGGCCCGGCCGTCGCGCACCAGCAGCGTCTCGAAAATCCCGTCCCCGCGAACGGCGGCCAGGTCGTCGGCGAACAACAACGGCTGAGCCGGGTCGCGCACCTCGCCGTCGAGGGTGACGACCACCGATGACTGTCCAGGCATGGAGCCACAGCGTACTTGCAGGCTCCGTAGAGTTGATGTGTGTCAGCAGTCGCCGCCCCCGCCACCTCCCCCGACGCTGGAGCGCTCTGGCACTTCGGTGACCCGTTCGGCGAACAGCGGGCCGCCGAGCACGACGCCGTCGTCGTCGACCGGTCCCACCGCGCCGTCATCACGCTGACCGGAGCCGACCGGCGCAGCTGGCTGCACTCGATCTCCAGCCAGCACGTCAGCGAGCTTCCCGACGGCGCGGTCACCGAGAATCTCAGCCTCGACGGCCAGGGTCGTGTCGAGGATCACTGGATCCAGACCGAGCTGGGCGGCGTCACCTACCTGGACACCGAACCGTGGCGCGGCGAACCGCTGCTGGCCTACCTGAGCAAAATGGTGTTCTGGTCCGATGTCGCCCCGGCGGCGGCCGACTACGCGGTGTTGTCGCTGCTGGGCCCCCGGCTGGCCGACGCCGACGTGCTGGCCACGCTGGGCCTCGACGAACTGCCCGCACCGTCGACGGCTGCGCCGCTGGCGAGCGGCGGCTTCGTCCGGCGGATGCCCGCACCCGACGACGCAATCCAGCTTGACCTGGTGGTTCCCCGCGGCGCCAAGGGCGAGTGGCTGGCACGGCTGGCCGGCGCGGGCGTGCGCCAGGTCGGGGTGTGGGCCTACGAGGCTCTCCGGGTGGCCGCGCGGACGCCCCGGCTGGGCGTGGACACCGACGAGCGGACGATCCCCCACGAAGTGGGCTGGATCGGGCGCGCCGTACACCTGGACAAGGGGTGCTATCGCGGCCAGGAGACCGTCGCCCGCGTCCACAACCTGGGAAAACCGCCTCGCATGCTGGTCCTGGTCCACCTCGACGGCTCCGGCGAGCGACCGGCGACCGGTGATCCGCTCCTGGCCGGCGGGCGTGTCGTCGGCCGGTTGGGCACCGTGGTCGATCACGTCGACCTGGGCCCGATCGCGCTGGCCCTGGTCAAACGCGGAATTCCGGCGGATACGCCGCTGACCACGGGCGGAGAGCACCAGGTCACCGCCGAGATCGATCCGGATTCGGTGCCCGAGGCCGACGGCGTCGGCGCGGGACGGCTGGCCGTGGAACGACTGAAGGGTGCCGGCAGCTGATGTTCGCGGGCGGCCGACCGGGCCTGCCAGCACATCGGAGCGGGGCACGGTAAAGTGTTGGCAGGACAATAACCAACACACAGATCGGAGCCGCCTGAATTCGGGCCGCTCCGTTATTGCGCGAGGGGGTTCCCCCATGGGCCGCGGCCGGGCTAAGGCGAAGCAGACCAAGGTTGCTCGAGAGCTGAAATACAGCTCCCCGCAGATCGATGTCGATCGGCTCCGTAAGGAGCTGGCCGGTTCGGGCGCGAGCGAAACCGAAAAGTCCGAGAACGGGTTCGTCGAGGATTCGTGGACCGACGAGGATGACTGGCGGCCCTGAGTCGCCGCCCCCTTAAAACCGTGGGTGCTGACCCACGAGCTTGGCCCTCGGGCCGTCTTTTCCTTTGGTGACCGTCCCCAGCGTCCAGCAGTTCAAGTGCCGGGCGGTCAGGATGGCCAACGCGCGGTCGGTGTCCTCCGGCGCGACTATCGCGACCATGCCGATGCCCATGTTGAAGGTCTTCTCCATCTCTGGGCGCTCGATGCGGCCGCGCTGCGCGATCATCCCGAAAACCGGTGCGGGAGTCCATGTTCCGCGATCGAGCTCGGCGACCAGGCCGTGTGGGATGACGCGTTCCAGGTTGCCGGCGAGTCCCCCGCCGGTGACGTGGCAGAACGTCCGGACCTGGGTCTCGGCGGCCAGCGCCAGGCAGTCCTTGGCGTAGATGCGGGTCGGCTCGAGCAGCTCCTCGCCGAGGGTGCGGCCGAACTCCTCGACATGTCCGGCCAGGTTCATCCGGTCGATCTCGAGCAGGACCTTGCGGGCCAGCGAGTAGCCGTTGGAGTGCAGACCCGAGCTGCCCATGGCGATGATGACGTCACCGGGGCGCACCCGATCGGGTCCCAGCACGTCGTCAGCTTCGACCACGCCCACTCCGGTGGCGGAGATGTCGTAGTGGTCGGGGTCCATCAAGCCGGGATGTTCGGCGGTCTCGCCGCCCAGCAGCGCACAGCCGGCCAGCACGCAACCTTCGGCGATGCCGGAGACGATCGCGGCGACCCGCTCGGGAACGGTGCGCCCGACGGCGATGTAGTCCTGCAGGAACAGCGGCTCCGCGCCGCATACCACCAGGTCATCGACCACCATCGCGACCAGGTCGAGCCCGACGGTGTCGTGTTTGTCCATCGCCTGCGCCACGGCCAGCTTGGTGCCGACGCCGTCGGTCGAGGCGGCCAGCACCGGCTCGCGGTAGTCGCCGCGCAGGGCGAACAGTCCGGCGAAGCCGCCGAGCCCGCCGCGCACCTCGGCGCGGGTAGCCCGCTTGGCCAGCGGTTTGAACAGCTCGACCGCGCGGTCACCGGCCTCGATGTCCACCCCGGCCGATGCGTAGGAGATGTGGGTGTCGTCCTCGCGATCCGTCATCGCGGATAAGGCTACCGGTCGTCGTCCGCCGCCGGAACGGGCCGTGGTTCAGCCGACGTGACGGGCCAGCCAGTCGTTGAGCGGCACCCCGGCGCGCAGGGTCTCGACCACCCGGTCCCTGGCCTTCTTGGTGCCCAGCCACGCGCCCACCGGCCAGGTCTTCATCATCGCGATGCCCTTGTGGCGGAGCAGGTCGATCCGCGGATGGTCTTTCGGATAGCCCCTGGGCGCGGTCTTGAGGACTTCGTGGGCCATCGTGTCGTAGCCGGCTTTGTGCAGGGCCGCGACGATCGTGGCGAGCTCGGCGCCGGACTTCTCCTTGTCGACGGCCTCGCGGTAGCGGGCCAGCGCCTTCGGGTCGGGCATGTACAGGCCCCCGCCCACCGACAGACCCTCGGCCGAGAACGACACGTATCCCGAGCCGATGGTCGCCGCGCAGTTGGTCTTGTACGGCGTCTTGTCGGCGCTGAACCGGACGTCACGGTAGGGCCGGAAGATCTTGCCGGTGCCGAACTCGTCGGCGAGCTCGGCCAACAACTCTTCCATCGGCGCCTTGACGTGGCGGTCGTAGACCGCTTTGTTGTCCTGCCAGTAGACCTTGGAGTTGTCGGCCTCGAGGCCCTCGTAGAACTCGACCGCCTCGATGGGCCATCCCGCAAACGCCATGGGAGACATTGTGGACCCGTGTGTTCGCCCCCGGGCGGCGATCGGCCTGTGACACCCTGCTCAGCATGAGGGCATTGGCTTGGCTTGGCGCGCTCGCGCTGACGGGGTGTGTTGGTGACGCCGGGTTCGGCATCGGCCACGCCGGGCGACGGGGTTGAGGCGATCACGTTCGCGCACTCGTCGTTGAACGGCAAGGACTACATCACCAAGCAGATCACCATCGCGCCGGGCGGCACCACCGGCTGGCACTACCACCCGGGGCAGGTGTTCGGTGTGATCAAGTCGGGCACTCTGACGCATTACGACAGCGGATGCTCGATCGACGGCGTCTACAGCGTGAACGATCCGATCACCGAGGGCAGCGGGGCCGGCTACGTGCACGAGGGCCGCAACGAGGGGCCCGACCCGCTGGTGATGTGGGTCCTCTACATCGACCCGGCCGGCAGTCCGCTGACGGTGGACATGCCGAACCCGGGCTGCCCGTTCTGACGCGCCCCACCGGCCCCACCCGCACCGCGCGAGGTGCGGCCACGCTGTGCCCACCTCCGAGCGACTTCGCGGTCGCCCGCCCGGGCGTGAGACGGACGAGACTGATGCGGCATAGCCGACACCCGCATGGGCAATCCAGACGATCGTCGGCTCCGAATACAAGTCGACGATGGGAGGGCTTTGGTGTCGGCTGAGCAGATGAGGTGCCTGGTCACGGGTGCCACGGGGTATATCGGTGGCCGCCTGGTGCCGCGACTGCTGGAGAGCGGCTTCGCGGTGCGAGCGCTGGCCCGCACCCCTGACAAGCTCGCGAACGTGCCGTGGCGCAACAAGGCGGAGGTGGCCCGCGGCGATCTCAACGACGTGGCCTCGCTGGAGGCGGCGTTCACCGACGTCGACGTCGTCTACTACCTGGTGCACTCGATGGGTCTGGAGAAGGACTTCGCCACCGAGGAGCGTCGCGCCGCCCAGAACGTCGTGGCCGCCGCCCGCGCCGCCGGCGTTCGCCGCATCGTCTACCTCAGCGGGCTGCATCCCGAAGGTGCAGGATCTGTCAACGCATTTGACGTCGCGCACCACCGTCGGCGAGATCCTGATCGCCTCGGGCATCGAGACCATCGTGCTGCAGGCCGGTGTGGTGGTGGGCTCGGGGTCGGCGTCGTTCGAGATGATCCGTCATCTCACCGATCGGCTGCCGGTGATGACGACGCCGAAGTGGGTGCACAACAAGATCCAGCCGATCGCCATCCGCGACGTGCTGCACTACCTCGTTGCGGCCGCGACCGTCGCGGTGCCCAAGTCGCGCACCTGGGACATCGGCGGACCCGACGTCCTCGAGTACGGCGACATGATGCAGATCTACGCCGAGGTGGCGGGCCTGCGGCGGCGGCGCATGCTGGTGCTTCCGGTGCTCACACCGCGGATCGCCGCACTCTGGGTGGGGTTGGTGACCCCGATACCGTCCGGTCTGGCGCGTCCACTGGTCGAGTCGCTGCACTGCGATGCGGTGATGAACAACCACGACATCGACACGATCATCCCGCCCCCGCCCGGCGGTCTGACGCCCTATCGTCGCTCGGTCTCGCTGGCGCTGGCCCGCATCGCTCGCGGTGAAGTCGAGACGACATGGAACAACGGCACCGCCGCGCAACTGCCCAGTGATCCCGAGTGGGCGGGCGAGGTGGTCTACACCGACACCCGCGCTCGCCACAGCGATGCCAGTCCCGAACAGTTGTGGAAGGCCGTCGAGGGAAGCATCCCGGACCGATGGCAAGTCGAGGAACACGAACCCGGCAGTCTGGTCCGGCTTCGAGCCCAGAACGGCGGCCCCGGTGAACGTTGGCTGGAGATGCGAGTCATCCCGGAAGGCAATGGGAGCCGGTACGAACAGCGAACAATCTTCTATCCGCGGGGGCTGCTGGGCCGGGTGTATTGGTTAGCCGGGCGGCCGATTCAGGCCCTCGCCTCGGACGCCCGGGTACGACGGGTGACCGCCGCGGCAGCTTAGGGCCTGCGCAGCGCCGACACGTTGTCGTTGTCGGCCTGGACCGGAAGTCGCCGGCCGTCCGGCTCCGTGACCGGAAGTCGCCGGCCGTCCGGCTCCGTGATCGGCAATCCGGTGCGAGCCGCGGTGGCCAGCATGTGCTCGACGACGTTCTTGCCCAACTGGGTCTCGCCGGGCAGTTCGATCGGGTAGTTGCCGTCGAAGCAGGCGCAGCACAGCCGGGTGGCCGGCTGTTCGGTCGCGGCGATCATGCCCTGCTGGGAGATGTAGACCAGGCTGTCGGCCCCGATGGCGTGGCGCACCGCCTCGAGCATCTCGCCTTCGTTCTCCACTGCGTTGGCGATCAGCTCGGCGGGGGTGGCGAAGTCGATGCCGTAGAAGCACGGCCACTTCACCGGCGGGGAGGCGATCCGCACGTGTACCTCCACGGCGCCGGCCTCACGCAGCATCCGGATCAGCGCGCGCTGGGTGTTGCCGCGCACGATCGAGTCGTCGACGACGATCAGCCGCTTGCCGCGGATCACCTCTTTGAGCGGGTTGAGCTTGAGCCGGATACCGAGCTGACGAATAGTCTGCGAGGGCTGGATGAAAGTGCGCCCGACGTAGGCGTTCTTCATCAAGCCCTGGCCGAAGGGAATCCCGGACTCCTGGGCGTAGCCGACGGCAGCGGGCGTGCCGGACTCCGGAACACCGATGACGAGGTCGGCCTCGACCGGCTTCTCGCGGGCCAGCCGTCGGCCGATGTCGACGCGCGCACCGTGCACCGAGCGCCCGGCCAGGGTGCTGTCCGGGCGGGCCAGGTAGACGTACTCGAAGACGCAGCCCTTCGGCGTGGGGTTGCCGAAGCGGCTCGAGCGCACGCCGTCGGCGTCGATGGCCAGCAGCTCGCCGGGCTCGATGTCGCGGACGAACGAGGCGCCGACGATGTCCAGGGCGGCTGTTTCGGAGGCCACCACCCAGCCGCGGTCGAGCCGGCCCAGCGACAGGGGGCGCACCCCGAACGGGTCGCGGGCGGCGTAGAGGGTGTTCTCGTCCATGAAGATCAGGCAGAACGCGCCGCGAACGGTGGGCAGCAGTTCCAGGGCGGCCTGCTCGATGCTGGAGTCCGCCGCGCCGTGGGCCAGCAGGGCGCCGAGGATGTCGGAGTCGGTGGTGGCCGCGCCCGGCATGTTGGCGTTGATCAGGCCGGCGTCGCGCGCCCGGCGCGTCAGCTCAGTGGTGTTGACCAGATTTCCGTTGTGCCCCAACGCAACTCCGGTGCCCGCCGCGGTGTTGCGGAAGACCGGCTGGGCGTTCTCCCACGTCGTCGAGCCGGTGGTGGAGTAGCGGCAGTGGCCGATGGCGACGTGGCCTTCCATCGCGGCCAGCGTCTGCTCGTCGAACACCTGGCTGACCAGGCCGAGGTCCTTGAAGACCAGCACCTGATTTCCGTCGGCGACGGCGATACCGGCCGCCTCCTGGCCTCTGTGTTGTAGCGCATAGAGGCCGTAGTAAGTGAGTTTGGCAACATCCTCGCCCGGAGCCCAGACTCCAAAGACGCCGCACTCTTCGCGAGGCTCGTTTTCCAGTTGGCCGGTCACGATATGGGCTGCTCCCTGGCGGGGGTTGGTGACGTCAGCCAGTCTACGGTGATCATTGCGAATCGCGGAATTGAACGGCGAGTGTCGCCGGGACGGCTCAGTCGATCTTCACCAAGGGCAGAAATGAAGCCACCTCGCCGGTGCGCGACCCGGACAGCCGAAGCGCGCCGTTGGCGGTGGCGCCGGGCAGATCGAGGAGGCCGGTCGCCAGCAGCAACCAGGTCCGGGCGTCGGTCTCGACGACGTTGGGTGGGGTGCCGCGGGTGTGCCTAAGCCCCGAGATGCATTGGATTGCAGCGAAAGGCGGGATGCGGACTTCGACGCTGGCGCCGGGCGCGAGCCCGGCGAGGGTTCGGGCGGTGAGCCGAACCGCCGCGGCGATCACGGCCCGGTCGGGAGTCGGCTCGGAGTCGTCCCGCAGCCACGGGGCCACCGCGCGCACCGCGGCAAGGGTGGCGGCGGGGTCGGCGGTCCGGCGAGACGACATGCGTTCAGTATTTCAATGCCGTCGCCAGACGTTGACATCAACCGAAGTTGAGGTCCTAGCCTTGGCTCATGTCTTTCAAAGCGCACGAAATCGCCTACCTGAACTCGGCGGACCTGGGCAGGCTCGCCACCATCCAGCCGAACGGCACCTTGCAGAACAGCCCGGTGAGCTTCAACTACAACGAGCAGCTGGGCACCCTGGACATCTACGGCTACAACCTGGCCAAGAGCCAGAAGTTCCGCAACGTCGCCACCAACAACACCGTCGCGTTCGTCGTCGACGACGTCTTCTCGCACGATCCGTGGCGGGTGCGCTGCCTGGAGATCCGCGGCACCGCCCAGCAGGCCGAGAACGACAAGGGCGAGCCGCTGATCCGGATCACCCCGAAACGAATCATCAGCTTCGGCATCGACGACACCGAGAGCGAAGCCCACGACCTGGTCTTCGATAGCCGCGACGTGCCGACGACGGCGAGCTAACCTCCGCGCTGCACCGCCAAGGCCGCCACCGCGCCGGCTTCGTTGATCGCCAGGTGCGCGAGCATCGGGGCGAGCAGGCTGCCCGACCGTTCGGCCAGCCAGCCGAACAGCCAGCCGGCCAGGCCTGTCACCAGGACCGTACCGACGATCGGCTCGCCGGCTTTCCTGGCGTCCGGGATGTGCCAGAGCCCGAAGGCGATCGCCTGCACCAGCCGTCCGCCGCGCAGGCCGAACGCACCCGCGGCCACGGTGTGCAGGGCCCCGCGAAAGATCGCCTCCTCGAACCA
Source organism: uncultured Actinomycetota bacterium (assembly GCA_963765445.1). Lineage (GTDB taxonomy): Bacteria > Actinomycetota > Actinomycetes > Mycobacteriales > Mycobacteriaceae > Mycobacterium. Next base: position 21,627 of record CAVXWQ010000037.1, on the reverse strand, counting down.
CACCGTGCCCAGCGGAATCTCGAACCCCAGCCAGCGGGCAGCGCTGTCGGGAAGATCGCGGTCACCCATCGCCGTCCGCACCCTGGGCACGGCAGTCGTCGCGGCCACACCGGCGGCCACCGCACCGGCCGCGAGACCGCCGACGCGCAAACCGGACCACAACTGCGGCGGCCGCAGTCCCAGCGGCGCGCGGGCAACTGCGGCCATTGCGGTACCGCCGAGGGCCCGCACTAAGGGCCGAATAGCTCGCTGCCTCACTGGAATTCGGGCCCGCCCGCGGCCATGACCTTCTCCAGCGCCCGACGGATCCGCTCGGTGTCCTCGGCGGTCCACCCGGCGGGTGCGGCGACAGCGACCCAGCCGTCGAGCTGACTGTCGCCGTAGTTGTGGCCGTGCCCGGTGGGAGTGCCCTGGGAGTTGGTGACGTTGCCCGCCATGTCGGCGCTCACCTGCCAGAAGGTGACGATCGGGTACCAGCGCATGGATGCGCTGCGGTCGAAGCCGGGCGGTTCCTTGAGCCAGTCCGGTTTGTCGAACAGCAGATCGGGTGTCCACCACACCACGGGATCCGACGGGTGCTGGAGATAGAGAACCCGGGTTCCCTTCCACGGCGGCGACGCCGCCTCTCCGGCGATCTCTTCCGGACCGGACGCCTGCGCGAAGCGCACGGTGCGGCCGTTGTCATAGCGCGGTTGGACCTCGGGTGTGCCGGGATCACGCCTGACTGTCAACGCCTTCCACAACGCGCTGGCGTTCGGCGGCCCGACCCACAGCACCGACGAGAAGTCCATGTCGACGACGTCGGGCAGATATTCGAACGCACCCTGCCCGGCCATCGAGCCGAGACTCTCGCCGTACAGAGCCAATTGGGGCCGACTGCCGGCGGGCCACTGCAGCCAGCGGTCGTGGATCGCATCGACCATCGCCCGGCCCGCCTCCACCGACTTCTGCTGATCGGCGAGGAACGAAATCCAGCTGGGCAGATACGAATACTGCATGGCCACCAGTGCGGTGTCGCCGTTGTACATCGACTCGATCGAGCGGGCGGCGACGGGGTCCACCCATCCGGTGCCGGTGGTCGGGATGATCACCAGCAGCTTGCGGTCGAAAGCCTTGGTGCGCTGCAACTCCGAGAGCAGCACCGCGATGCGGCCGGCGTCGGTGTCGGCGGACTGCAGGCCGGCGTAGATGCGGATCGGCTCCTTGGCCGGCCGACCGTTGAGCGCGGCGAGCTCGTCGGCGTGCGGGCCGGTGGCGACGAAGTTGCGGCCCTGGAAACCCAGGGTGTCCCAGGCCGCGAACGAGTCCGCGCTGCCGGACCGTTCAGGCTGCACCGGTTGTTCGATCCCGGACCTGGTGCTGGCGTTCTGCGGCTGGAACACCGTTCGCGCGCCGGCAATGAAGCCGCGCACCAGCACACCGTTGACCAGCGTGATGATCAGCACCACCACGATCGCGGTGCCGACGAACATGGCGACCTCGTCGTTGATGTCCCAGCGCCGGATCATGATGCGGGCCAGGAACTTGATGGCGTCCTTGATGACGCGGGCCGCGCCCACGAGCAGCCCGCCGGTGAGCAGTGCGACCGCAAGGGTGCGCAGATAGCCCAGTGTGTCCGGACCCTCGATGCCCATCACGGCCGATATCTGCCGCTGCCACGCGGCTGCCGGAATCAGCATCAGCACACTGGTGCCGATCGCGGCCACGACGGTGGCTGCCTTCAGCGCGTAATGCACGTTCGGGCTCGGCGGCCACCAGTCGCGGTGTGACAGGAACAATCGCCGAAACACTTTGCCCACCAACACACCGATGCCGTAGCCGATGGCGGCGTTGATGCCGCCGATCACACCGCCGGTCACCCAGTCGCGGGGCAGCAGTGACGGGGTCAGCGACAGGCAGAAGAACAGCGCGCCGAACGCGACGCCGGCGAAGTCCAGCCGGACCAGGCTCCACGCCCATGCCGCCAGCGATTCCCTGGGACGCCGCCGTTCGGGTGGGACCTGCGCCTCACCGGTGACGTCGCCGACCGCACTGGTCATCCGAAAAGCCCGGGCAGCACTTTCTCGGAGGTGGTGCGCAGCTCATCCAACGACACGCTGAACAAGTCTTGCACCTCAACGGAATCCGAGCCGGTGTCCGAGACGCCGATGCGGGTGACGGGCAGGTCGCGGGCCTCGCACATCGCCCGGAACCGGCTCTCCTCGGTGCGCGGCACCGCGACCAGTACGCGGCCCGCCGACTCGGAGAACAGGAAGACGAAGGGATCGACATTCTCGGGAAGCACGATCCGGCAACCGGTTTCACCGGCCAGCGCCGCCTCCACCACCGCCTGGATCAAACCGCCCTCGGACAGGTCGTGGGCAGCCGAGGCCAGTCCGTCGCGGGAAGCCGCGGTGAGCACCTCGGCCAGCAGCTTCTCCCGCGCCAGGTCCACCGCAGGCGGCACGCCGCCGAGGTGGTCGGCGGTGACCTGCGCCCAGATCGAACCGTCGAACTCGTCACGGGTGTCGCCGAGCAGGAACAGCGTCTCCCCGGGCTCGTTGCCCAGCCCGGTGGGCAGTCGCCTGCTCACATCGTCGAGGACTCCGAGCACACCCACCACCGGGGTCGGCAGGATCGCCGTCGCACCGGTCTGGTTGTAGAAGCTGACGTTGCCGCCGGTGACCGGAATACCAAGGGCCGCACAGCCATCGGCCAGTCCGCGGACCGCCTGGGCGAACTGCCACATCACGCCCGGATCCTCCGGCGAACCGAAGTTCAGGCAGTTGGTGACGGCGACCGGGGTGGCGCCGGTGACCGCGACGTTGCGGTAGGCCTCGGCCAGCGCGAGTTGCGCACCGGCGTACGGGTCGAGCTGGGTGTAGCGCCCGGAGGCGTCGGTGGACACCGCGATGCCACGACCGGTGGCCTCGTCGATACGCAGCACACCGCCGTCGGCGTGCTCGGCCAGCACCGTGTTGCCGCGCACGTAGCGGTCGTACTGCTCGGTGATGAACGCCCGGCTGCACAGATGCGGACTCCCCAGCAGCGCAAGCAGAGTCGCGCGCAGTTCCTCGCCGGACGACGGCCGCGGCAATGCGGCGGTGGTGTCGGCGTTGAGTGCGTCCTGCCAGTCCGGCCGGGCCATCGGCCGCTGGTAGACCGGACCTTCGTGGGCGACGGTGCGCGGCGGCACGTCCACGACGCACTGGCCGTGCCAGCTGATCTGCAGCCGGTCGCCGTCGGTGACCTCGCCGATCACCGTCGCGATGACCTCCCATTTGCGGCAGACGGCCATGAAGTTCTCGACGTTCTCCGGCGCCACCACCGCGCACATGCGTTCCTGCGACTCACTGGACAGGATCTCCGCGGGCGTCATGTTCGCCGCTCGCAACGGCACCCTGTCGAGCTCGATGGCCATGCCACCGTCACCGGCGGACGCCAATTCCGATGTGGCACAGGATAATCCGGCACCACCGAGGTCCTGGATGCCGATCACCAACCCGGCGGCGTACAGCTCGAGGCAGCACTCGATGAGCACCTTCTCCATGAAGGGGTCGCCCACCTGAACGCTGGGCAGCTTCTTGCGGCCCGGCCCCGAGCCCTCGTCACCGCCGAAGGTGTCGCTGGCCAGCACCGAGACACCGCCGATGCCGTCCAGACCGGTGCGGGCCCCGAACAGGATGATCTTGTTGCCGGTGCCGGAGGCGAACGCCAGGTGCAGGTCCTCTTTGCGCAGCACCCCCACACACATCGCGTTGACCAACGGGTTGCCGGCATACGAGGCGTCGAACACGGTCTCGCCGCCGATGTTCGGCAGGCCCAGCGAGTTGCCGTATCCGCCGATCCCGCGGACCACGCCGTCGACGACCCGGCGGGTGTCGGGGGCGTCGGCCGCGCCGAAGCGCAACTGGTCCATGACGGCGACCGGGCGCGCGCCCATCGCCATGATGTCGCGCACGATGCCGCCGACGCCGGTGGCCGCGCCCTGATAGGGCTCGACGTAGGACGGGTGGTTGTGCGACTCGACCTTGAACGTCACCGCCCAGCCGTCGCCGATGTCGACCACGCCGGCGTTCTCGCCGATCCCGGCGAGCATGCCCGCCCGCATCTCCTCGGTGGTGGTCTCACCGAAGTAGCGCAGATGCACCTTCGAGGACTTGTAGGAGCAGTGCTCGCTCCACATCACCGAGTACATCGCCAGTTCGGCGTCGGTGGGCCTGCGGCCGAGGATGTCGCGAATCCGCTGGTACTCGTCGTCCTTGAGGCCGAGTTCGCGGAAGGGTTGGGGGTGATCGGGGGTGGCCGCCGCGTGCTCGACCGTGTCGACTGCTCCAGTGGCGCCAGATGTCACCACCACAGCTTAGTGACCCGGCATGACCTCCCGGGTAATTGAGCGTCCGCGCCTGCGGCGACAGGCTGACGGTGACGCGCTCGACCGGAGCGCCCGACAGAGGAGGCCGACCATGACAGACATCCAGACCACCCCGAAGTTCAGCGCCGAGATGTGGGCCGCGTTCTGGGCCGCACCCGAGCTGTCGCAGGGCCAGGACATCCTCGCCGACGACATCGTCGGCTACTGGCCCGGACAGCAGGAACCGGTTCGGGGCCTCGACGGCTACAAGCAGAAGATCGCCGACCTGTTGACGGCCTACCCCGACCTGCGGCTCGAATTGATCGACAGCGCAACGGTTCCCGCCGACGCGGCGAACGAGGAACTGGTGTTCCTGCACTACGTCGGCCGGGCGACCGGCCCCGAAGGGCCTTTCGAGATCCGCGGGATCGACCGCGTCCGCACCCGCGACGGCATCGTGGTGGAGAACGTCATCCGCTACGACCCGGCCGAGCTGCCCGGCTGAGAGCAACTACTCCGGTGACAGGAACGCGCGTAGCGCGGCCGCGTACGACGCCACGTCGGCGGCGCCCATCAGCTCGCGAGCCGAGTGCATCGCCAGCTGAGGCGCGCCGACGTCGACGGTGGGGATGCCGGTGCGCGCGGAGGTCATCGGCCCGATGGTCGATCCACACGGCAGGTCGGCGCGGTGCTCGTAGCGCTGCAGCGGCACTCCGGCCTGCCGGCAGGCCAGCTCGAACGCCGCGGCGGTGCGGCCGTCGGTGGCGTAGCGCAGGTTGGGCTGCACCTTGAGCACCGGGCCGCCGTTGACGTAGATCAGATGGCCGGGCTCGTGCCGTTCCGGATAGTTGGGGTGGGTGGCGTGCGCCATGTCGCCGGAGGCCACCATCGACGCGGTCAGCCGGCGCAGGAAGTCCTCCCGGTCACCGCCGGCAGCCAGCACGATCCGCTCCAGGGTCGTGATCAGCAGGTCAGACTGGGCGCCGTGGTCGGAGGTCGAGCCGACCTCCTCGTGGTCGAACAGCGCCAGCACCGGCAGGTAGCCGCGCGGCTCGGCGGCCAGGAACGCCTCGAGCCCGGCATAACAGGTGCCCTGGTTGTCCAGCCGGGGAGCGCTGACGAACTCGCCGTCCGCGCCGATGAGCGCCGACGGGGTGAGGTCGTGGGTCATCAGGTCGGCCGACAGCAGGTCGGCGGACGGCACTCCGGCCCACTGCGCGGCGTAGTCCAGGAACGACCGAGTGGTGTCGCCCAGCCCCCAGACCGCGTTGACGTGTCGCTGCGGATCGAGCTTGAGCGCCGCCCGGTCCTCGGCGAGGTGGATGGCCAGCTGCGGCACCCGCAGGATCGGCTCGTCGATCAGCACCAGCCGGTGCGAGACGCCGCCGTCGGCGTCTGGGTCGCGGACCGAGAGCCGGCCGCTGATCCCGAGGTCGCGGTCCAGCCAGGAGTTGAGCCAGGCGCCGCCGTACGGCTCGAGTGCGACCACCTGCCAGCCGGCCACCACCCGGTCGGGGTGCTGCTTGACCCGCAGGTTCGGGCTGTCGGTGTGCCCGCCCACGACGCGGAACGGCCGGTCGAGATCCGCCGAGCTATTCCAGGCGACCAGCGAGCCGGCCCGCACGGTGAAGAACTGCCCACGACGGTCGGGCCAGCGATCGGTCTCGGCCAGCTCGGTGTAGCCGGCCGCAGTCAGGCGCCGCGCCACCGTCTGGCAGACGTGGAACGGCGACGGCGACGCGTCGATGAACTCGCACAGCCCGTGCGCACTGGCCCCTGTGGACATGTTGACCATCATCGCCGACCGAACACCGATTAAGGTTCAACAGTGCCTTCACCACTGCCGCAGCCGGTACTGGCGCCGTTGACTCCGGCGGCCATCTTCCTGGTGGCCACCATCGACGAGGGCGGCGAAACGGCTGTGCACGACGCACTGCCGGGCCTTGCCGGACTGGTGCGGGCGATCGGGTTCCGGGACCCGTCCAAGCACCTGTCGATGGTGACGTCAATCGGCTCCGACGCCTGGGACCGGTTGTTCTCCGGACCACGGCCCGCCGATCTGCACCCGTTCATCGAACTGCACGGCGCGCGGCATCATGCCCCGTCGACGCCGGGTGATCTGCTGTTCCACATCCGCGCCGAGGTGCTCGACGTCTGCTTCGAGCTGGCCGGTCAGGTGGCCAAGTCGATGGCCGGCGCGATCACCATTGTCGACGAGGTGCACGGCTTCAAGTTCTTCGACAACCGCGACCTGCTGGGTTTCGTCGACGGTACCGAGAACCCGGACGGCCCCCTGGCCGTCAGCGCCACCGAAATCAGCGCCGAGGACCCCGATTTCGGCGGCGGCTGCTACGTCCACGTGCAGAAGTACGTCCACGACATGTCGTCCTGGGAGGCGCTGTCGGTCACCGAGCAGGAGCGGGTGATCGGCCGCACCAAGCTCGACGACATCGAGTTCCCCGACGACGTCAAGCCCGCCAATTCCCATGTGGCACTGAACGTTATCGAGGACGCCGACGGCAACCAGCTGCAGATCGTGCGGGCGAACATGCCGTTCGGCGAAGTCGGCAAGGGCGAATACGGCACCTACTACATCGGCTACTCGCGATCGCCCGCGGTGACCGAGAAGATGCTGGAGAACATGTTCATCGGCGACCCGCCAGGCAACACCGACCGCATCCTGGACTTCTCCACGGCACTCACCGGCTGCCTGTTCTTCACCCCCATCGTCGACTTCCTCAACGACCCCCCACCGCTGCCGGGCACCGAGGCGGCCGCGGCTCCCCCGGCACCGCCCACCTCCTCCGACGGCTCACTGGCGATCGGCAGTCTGAAAGGACGACTCCTGATGAACAACCTCTATCGCGAGCTCGCCCCGGTCACCGAATCTGCCTGGGAAGAAATCGAATTGGAGGCCACCCGGACCTTCAAGCGGCACATCGCGGGCCGCCGGGTGGTCGACGTCAGCGGGCCGGGCGGCCCGTTGACGGCCGCGGTGAGTACCGGCCATCTGCGTGATGTGTCCGCGCCCGCCGACGGCGTGGTCGCGCATCTGCGCGACGCCAAGCCGCTGGTGCGGCTGCGGGTGCCGTTCACGCTGTCGCGCAACGCGATCGATGACGTCGAGCGCGGTTCGCAGGACTCCGACTGGGATCCGGTCAAGGAGGCCGCCAAGAAGCTGGCGTTCGTCGAGGACCGGGCGATCTTCGAAGGCTATGGCGCAGCGTCGATCGACGGTATCCGCGGCTGCAGCTCGAACCCTCCGCTGGCGCTGCCCGCCGACGCGCGCGAGTTCCCCGACGTGATCGCCCAAGCGCTTTCGGAGCTGCGGCTGGCCGGAGTCGACGGCCCGTACTCGGTGCTGCTCTCGGCCGAGGCCTACACCAAGGTCAGCGAGACCACCGAGCACGGCTATCCGATCCGCGAACACCTCAACCGGCTGGTGGACGGTGAGATCATCTGGGCGCCCGCCATCGACGGCGCGTTCGTGCTGAGCACCCGCGGCGGCGACTTCGACCTGCAGTTGGGCACCGACGTGTCGATCGGCTACCTGAGCCACGACGCCGAGACCGTGCAGCTGTACCTGCAGGAGACGTTGACGTTCCTCTGCTACACGGCCGAGGCCTCCGTCGCGCTGACCCCGTAGCCCCCGTCGCCCGCGAGCGTGCGTGTCAGTTCACGACACGCCGCGGCGGGCGCACCGGAACCGCACGCTCGGCGCCTAAACGAGAACGGCGTCCAGCGCGGAGTAGAACATCCCCAGACCGTCGTCGGACGGCCCGGTGAGCGGTTCGGTGGCGTGCTCGGGGTGCGGCATCAGCCCCACGACGCGGCCGTCGGCCGAGCTGATGCCGGCGATGTCGCGCATCGAGCCGTTGGGGTTGTCGGCGTAGCGGAACACCACGCGCCCCTCCCCTTCGAGTTCGTCGAGCACGGCCTCGCTGGCGACGTAGCGGCCTTCGCCGGACTTCAGCGGCACCAGCAACTCGGCGCCCCACTCGTAGCGGGAGGTCCACGCCGTGGTGATCGAGTCGACCTTGAGCCAGACGTCGCGGCAGACGAAGTGCAGGCCGGCGTTGCGGGTCAGCGCGCCGGGCAGCAGGCCGGCCTCGCAGAGCACCTGGAAACCGTTGCAGATGCCCAGCACCGGCATGCCACGTCCGGCCGCGGCCACCACCTCGCCCATGACCGGGGCGAACTTGGCGATCGCCCCGCAGCGCAGGTAGTCGCCGTAGGAGAAGCCGCCGGGGACGACGACGGCGTCGACCCCCTTGAGGTCGGCGTCGGCATGCCACAGGCTGACCGCCTCGGCGCCGGCGAGCCGGACCGCGCGGGCGGCGTCGACGTCGTCGAGGGTGCCCGGGAAGGTGATGACTCCGACGCGGGCGCTCATGACGGTTCCCGGGTGACCGACCAGTCCTCGATCACGGTGTTGGCGAGCAGCGACTCGGCGATCTCGGCGAGCTGGGCGTCGCTGACCGAGTCATCCACCTCGAGTTCGAATCGCTTGCCCTGCCGGACATCTGAGATGCCGGCGTGCCCGAGCCGGCCCAGCGCGCCGACGATGGCCTGACCCTGTGGGTCGAGAATCTCGGCTTTGGGCATCACGTTGACAACCACCCGGGGCACAGAAGCTCCTCGCTGACGTCGGGGAATGGTGCGGCTCAACTGTACCGGCGCACTACGGGCACGACCCGATATAGGCCGTGCACAGCGGCGCGCCGAGCGCGTCGAGCACCGTGTCGTCGCCCGTCGCGCGGCCACGCGGTCAGCGGCGGAGCGGTCGACCACAGCGCCAACTCGGTGATCGTGCTGTTGGCCGGGTTGGCCACCAGGTACTGGTGCAGGATCACCGGCCCGCTGACCACGGCCGCCATCCGGTCCGGTTCCAGCGGTGGTCAGCGACGGCGAGGCGGCCGGGTTGGTCCGCTGACAGGAGCGCAGCGCGGCGACGGCGGTGTTGAAGACGTCCTCGGCCAGCTGGCCGCCCCGCCAGGTCTCTCCGCGCCAGTGCAGTACCTGGGCCTGCAGCTGCCACTGGCCCTCCGGGTTGACCACCGACCGCCTTCTCGGCCACCACGTAGGAGCGCGGGTCCTGGGCGACCGGCGGGCTGGCGCACAGCTCCTCGAACCGGAACCGCGGCGCGGTGGCCGTCACCGCCAGTCCGGGCAGCCGCGGCCAGGCGTAGCGGGAGTTCAGCGGTATCGCCCACGACGCGATCCAGGCGGAGTCGGGGATGCGGTCACACGCCGGCGGGCAGGTCTCCGGTTCGGCGGCAGCAGGCGCCGCGACGACGAGTCCACCGGCTGCCAGTAGCACCGCCAGGACCATCCGCATAGTGACGCCTCCCCTGAGCGCACAATCGTAAGCATGGAACTGACGCATTTCGGGCATTCATGTCTTCTCGCCGAGTTCGGCGGCGCGACGCTGTTGTTCGACCCCGGCAACTTCTCCCACGGCTTCGAGGGCGTGACCGGGCTGTCGGCGATCCTGATCACCCACCAGCACCCCGACCACGCCGACCGCGAGCGGCTGCCCGCGCTGGTGGAGGCGAACCCGGACGCCGCGCTGTACGCCGACCCGGCCACCGCGGCCGAACTCGGCGGCCGGTGGCGCGCGGTGCACGTCGGCGACGAGCTGAGCATCGACGGGCTGACGATCCGCGGGGTGGGTGGCCGTCACGCCGTCATCCACCCGGAGATTCCGGTGATCGACAACATCTCCTATCTGGTCGGCGACGCCGAGCATCCCGCGCGGCTGATGCATCCGGGTGACGCGCTTGTTCGTCCCCGGCGAGCCGGTCGAGGTGCTGGCCACCCCGGCGGCCGCGCCGTGGATGAAGATCTCCGAGGCAATCGACTACCTGCGCGCGGTGGCGCCCGAGCATGCCGTGCCGATCCATCAGGGCGTGGTCGCCCCGGAGGCCCGCGGCATCTACTACGGTCGACTCACCGAGATGACCGACACCGACTTCCGGGTGCTGCCGGAGGAGAACTCGGTCCGCTTCTGAGGCAGGCAGTCTGTGATGTTCGACAAGTGGCGGCTGCGCAGGCACGGAGAACGCTGCCAGGCAACGGTTGTGCATGTGCAGCAGGCCAAGAAGATCGCGACGAACGACTACCGACGCTACGACTTCATCGTCGACGTCCATCCTCGCGAGGGCCAGCCGGCGCGGGTGGAGATCTCGGACACCTTCACCGTCATGGGCTTGAAACCCGGTACCGGTGACGTGGTGCCGGTGATCTGGGAACCCTCGTCGCGGCAGGCCGTCTTCGACTTGGTCGGTGACCCGCGCTACGACATGAAAGCGCTTCGCGCCCAACAGGAAGCACAACGCCGGGCGCTTCTCGATCAGCCACCCGAATAGTCAGGAGACATCGTGAGCGCAGCAGATCTGAACAACCTGTTCGGGCTGTCCGGCAAGACAGCCTTGGTCACCGGCGGCACCAGAGGTATCGGCATGATGATGGCGCGCGGTCTGTTACAGGCCGGCGCCCGGGTGATCGTCAGCTCCCGCAAGGCCGACGCCTGCGAGCAAGCCGTCGAGCAGCTCTCGGCGTTCGGTGAGGTTCGGGGCATCGCCGCCGACCTGTCCCGCCAGGAGGAGTGCAAGCGGCTGGCCGGCGAGGTCCTCGCCGACACCGACGAGTTGCACATCCTGGTCAACAACGCCGGTGCGACGTGGGGCGAACCGCTGGAGGACTTCCCGGCCTCGGCGTGGGACAAGGTGCTCGACCTCAACGTCAAGTCGCCGTTCTGGATGGTGCAGGAGTTGGTGCCCGCGTTGCGCAAGGCCGGTACCCACGACGACCCCGCCCGGGTCATCAACATCGGCAGCATCGACGCGATCCACGTCAGCGTGATGCCGACCTACTCCTACTCGGCCAGCAAGGCCGCGCTGCACCAGTTGACCCGCGTGCTGGCCAAAGAGCTTGGCCCGCAGCACATCACGGTCAATGCGGTGGCCCCGGGGCCGTTCCCGTCGAAGATGATGGCCGCGACGCTGGACGCCTTCGGCGAGGCGATCGCGGCGTCGGCTCCGCTGCGCCGCATCGGCCGCGACGACGACATGGCCGGTATCGCGATCTTCCTGGCCAGCCGGGCGGGTTCGTATGTGAACGGGGCGATCATCCCGGTGGACGGCGGGATCGCCAGGCTCAGCCTGACGATGCGGGCCGCCCGCGGCCGAGGAGGAGGCGGCATCAGACTCAGGCCGCTGACGATGCGGGCCGGTCGGTACCCCAGCGGTACACGGTCGGCACGCAGTCGTGCAGCAGGGCGAGGTCGACGACGTCGAGCATGGCCTGCCGCGGGCCGGGCTTGCGCAGCTGCCGGGCGGCGACCGCCACCCGCACGATGCCGCCGCGGCGCGCGGTGCGCTCGGCGGACAGCACCAGCGTCCGGCACCACCACGGCTCGGTGAGGAACCCCTCGCCGATACCCGAGCACCCGGCCGCGGATCGTCGAACCCGTCACCAGGTCGGTGATGCCGTGCAGGCCGGCGAGCAGCCGAAAGCCGTTGCGCGGCAGGGCCGTGACCGTGCCGGCCGACACCGTCCAGCCGGGGGCGGCGAACAGCCGGGTCCGCAGGCCGACGTGTTCGAGAACCCGGTCGGCGCCCATCAGCCGCAGGTTGGCCTCGTGCGCGGGCAGCGTGGCGAACTCGCCGCGGCGCCGCTTGGTGGCCGCCTCGTCGTAGCCGTGCAGCACCACCGCGTCGCCACCGGATCGGCGGTTGGTCAGCCAGTCGACGGTGTCGCGGTCGTTCTCCAGCCGGTAGCCGTTCTTGAGCCTGGGCGCCACGAGAAGTGACACCGGTACGCCGCGGGTGTCGAGCACCCGGCAGAACTCGTCGATGTCGGGCAGTGTCCGGTCGCAGATTCCGGACACCGAGACGATGAGCTGTCCAGCCACATCCGCAGTGTGGCAACTCCAGGTGTCTGGACGGTGTCGTCCATCAAGACGTCAGACGTCCATCCGGTTCAGTTCGGCAGCGACCGTTTCGATCGCGGCGACCACCTCGGGTGCGTCGGGTTCGGTGCGCGGCCGGAAGCGGTTGACCACCTCGCCGCCGGGTGCGATCACGAACTTCTCGAAGTTCCACTGGATGTCGCCGGCCTGGCCGTCGGCGTCGGCGGTCTTGGTCAGCTCGGCGTAGAGCGGATGACGGTCGTCGCCGTTGACGTCGGTCTTGGCCAGCAGCGGGAACGTCACGCCGTAGGTCGTCGAGCAGAAGGTGGCGATCTCGTCCGGGGTTCCCGGCTCCTGGCCCATGAACTGGTTGCACGGCACGCCGATAACGGTCAGCCCGCGGTCGGCGTAGTCGCGCGCGAGCTTCTCCAGCCCGGCGTACTGCGGGGTCAGACCGCACTTGGAGGCGACGTTGACCAGCAGGATGGCGCGGTCGGCGTAGTCGGCCAGCGAGGTGGGCTTGCCGTCGAGGGTGGTCAGCGGGATGTCGGTCAGACTCATGGCGCTGACGCTACCGCTGTGCCGCCGACCCGTAGTGCTCCGGGTCGGCGGTCGCCAGCAGCCAGGAGTACTGGAACGCGGCCTCTTTCCACCGTTCGTAGCGTCCGCTGATGCCGCCGTGGCCGGCGGCCATCTGCGTCTTCAGCAGCACCGGCTGCTCGTCGGTCTTGGTGTGCCGCAGTGCGGCAACCCATTTCGCCGGCTCCACGTAGAGCACCCGGGTGTCGTTGAGCGAGGTCATCGCCAGGATGGCCGGATAGTCCTTCGCCTCGACGTTCTCGTACGGCGAGTACGACTTCATGTAGAAGTAGACGTCCTTGTTCTCCAACGGGTTTCCCCACTCGTCCCACTCCGTCACCGTCAGCGGCAGCGACGGGTCGAGGATCGTGGTCAGCGGATCCACGAACGGCACCTGCGCCAGGATCCCGGCGAACAGGTGCGGCGCCAGGTTGGCGACCGCGCCCATCAGCAGGCCGCCCGCGCTGCCGCCGAGGGCCACCAGGTTCTGCGGCCGGGTCAGCCCGGTGTCGACCAGATGCTGTGCGACGGCGATGAAGTCGGTGAAGGTGTTGCGCTTGTCGAGCAACTTGCCCCCCTCGTACCACAGCCGGCCCATCTCGCCGCCGCCGCGGATGTGGGCGATCGCGAAGACCATGCCGCGGTCCAGCAGCGACAGCCTGGCCACCGAGAACCGCGGGTCCTCGGAGGATTCGTAGGCCCCGTAGCCGTACAGCACTGTGGGCGCGGGCAAGTCGATCCCGGCCCGGTACACCAGCGAGATCGGGATACGGGTGCCGTCCTCGGCGACGGCCCAGTCGCGGCGCTCGACGTAGTCCTCGCGGCGGTAGCCGCCGAGCACCGGTTGTTCGCGCAGCAGGGTGCGTTCGCCGGTGGCCAGGTCGAGGTCGTAGACCCGCAGCGGGGTGATGAACGACGTGGTTCCGACCCGCAGCTTGGGCGAGGACCAGTTCGGGTTGCCCGCCAAGCCGGCCGAGGTCAGCTCGGAGTCGAAGGTGATCTCCTCCGGGGTGCCGTACCCGTCGGAGGTGATCGGCCACAACTGGATGCGCGGCAACGCCTCTCGCCGGTAGCTGATCACCAGGTGGTCGGCGAAGGCGTCGGCGCCGTCGAGGCGGACGTCGTCACGGGCGGCGATCAGGGTGCGCTGGGCCGTCGGGTCGTCGACCGGAGCCTCGACCAGAGTGAAGTTCACCGCGCCGTCGTTGTGCAGGATCAGGAATCGGTCCTGGCCGCCGACGACGGCGTGCTCCACGGAGTACTCGACTCCGTCGCGGCGCGGCAGGATCGACGTGAACTCGGCGGCCGGGTCGGCGGCGTCGGCGAACCACACCTCCGAGGTGATCGACGAGCCCGCCGCGATGATCACGTACTTGTTGCTGCGGGTGCGGCCCACACCGATCCAGAACCGCTCGTCCGGCTCGTGGAACACCTGCTCGTCGGGCTGTCCGGCGCCGAGGCGATGCCGCCACACCGTGTCCGGGCGCCATGCGTCGTCGACCGTGGTGTAGTACACCGTGGCGTTGTCGGCGGCCCAGGTGACGCCGGACGAGATCCCGGCGATCTCGTCCGGGTACAGCTCACCGGTGCGTAAGTCCTTGAACCGCAGGGTGTACCGCTCGTCGCCGACGACGTCGACGGAGTAGGCCAGCAGGTTGCCGTCGAGGCTGACGCTGCTGGCGCCGAGCGCGAAGAAGTCGTGACCGTCGGCCAGCGCGTTCTCGTCGAGCAGCACCTGCTCGCCGGGAATGTCGGTGTGCTCGTCGAACACCGGCGGGTTCCAGTCGTCCGGGTCGCCGACCGGGCAGCGGCAGTGCACGCCGTACTGCTTGCCCTCGAAGCTGCGCCCGTAGTACCACCAGTCACCGCGGCGGGTGGGCACCGACAGGTCGGTCTCCTTGGTCCGGGACTTGATCTCGTCGAAGATCTTCTGCCGCAACGGTTCCAGATAGGCGGTCGCCTGGTCGGCGTAGTCGTTCTCGGCCTCCAGGTGGGCGATCACCTCGGGGTCGGACTTGTCGCGCAACCATTCGTAGGGGTCGACGAAGACGTCGTCGTGGAAGACGCGCTCGGTGTCGACACGCTTGGGTACGGGCGGGGTCATGCGGTGGGTCCGATCCAGTCGGCGAAGGACAATCCGGAAATCCGTTCGTAGGCTTCGATATAGCGGGCGCGGGTGGCGTCGATGATGTCGTCGGGCAGCGGTGGTGGCGGCGCGGATCCGTAGCGGTCCCAGCCCGACTCGGGCCCGGTGAGCCAGTTGCGGACGAACTGCTTGTCGAAGCTGGGCTGCACCACGCCTTCGGTGTAGGTGTCGGCAGGCCAGTACCGCGACGAGTCGGGGGTGAAGACCTCGTCGGCCAGCACCACCCGGTCGTCGGCGTCGACGCCGAACTCGAACTTGGTGTCGGCGATGATGATGCCCTTGGTCAGCGCATGGTCGGCGGCCTGGATGTAGATCTGCAGCGTGCGCTCGCGCAACTGGTTGGCGCGCACGGCACCGACGAGTTCGATGACCCGGTCGAACGAGATGTTCTCGTCGTGCTCGCCGAACTCGGCCTTGGTCGCCGGGGTGAACAGCGGGCGCTCGAACTTGCTGGCCTCGCCGAGCCCGGGCGGCAGGGCGATGCCGCACACCGCACCGGTGCGCTGATAGTCCAGCAGTCCCGAGCCGGTCAGGTAGCCGCGGGCGACGCACTCGACGGGCACCATGTCGAGTTGCCGCACCACCAGCGCGCGGCCCAGGACCTCGCCGGGGATCCGCGGGTCGTCGGGCGGCCCGGCCAGGTGGTTGGGGGCGTCGATGTAGTCGAAGAAGAAGACGCTCATCGCGGTGAGGATGCGGCCCTTGTCGGGGATCAGGCTGTCCAGGATGTAGTCGAACGCCGAGATCCGGTCGCTGGCGACGAAGAGCAGGTGCTCGTCGTCGATGCGGTAGATCTCGCGAACCTTGCCGCTGGCCAGATGCCGATAGTCGCTCAGAGCGGGGCGCATCGCGTCAGCCTATCGGCCGCTGAGCCGACGCGACTGTGCTGGGATCAAGCCATGAAGTCGCGGTTTCTGCCCTATGCCACCACCCCCGGCCGCCTGCTGGCGCAGTTGCTCAGCGACCTGCTGGTGGGACTGTGGATCGCGATCTGGGTGATGGTCGGTCTCGGCGTGCACACCGCGATCGCCACGATCTCCAAGGTCGGACGCCAGGTCAAGGACAGCGCCACCGGGATCTCGGACAACCTGCACTCGGCCGGCGACAGCGTGCACGGGGTCCCGCTGATCGGCGACACCATGTCCAAACCGCTGCGCGCCGCCAGCGAAGCCGCGCTCGACCTGGCCGGTGCGGGCCACGAGCTGGACACCACGGCGTCGTGGCTGGCGGTGCTGCTCGCCATCGCGGTGGCCGCCCCGCCGATCATGGCCATCGGCATGCCGTGGCTGTTCCTGCGGATCCGGTTCTTCCGCCGCAAGTGGACCGTGATCGCGCTGGCCAAGACGCCGGCCGGGGTGCAGCTGCTGGCGCTGCGCGCCCTGGCCAACCGTCCGCTGCGCAAGCTGACCGAGATCAGCCACGACCCGGTCGGGGCGTGGCGCCACGAGGATCCGCTGGCGGTCCGGGGCCTGGCCGCACTCGAGTTGCGGTCGGCGGGCGTGGCCACCCCGCGCTACTGGACGAAACAGTACACCGTGGCGTTTCGGCGGCCCAGGTGACGCCACGAATCCCCGATTCGTCCGGGTACAGCTCGCCGGTGCGTAAGTCCTTGAACCGCAGGGTGTACCGCTCGTCGCCGACCACGTCGACGGAGTAGGCCAGCAGGTTGCCGTCGCAGGCTGACGCTGCTGGCGCCGAGCGCGAAGAAGTCGTGGCCGTCGGCTAAGGCGTTCTCGTCGAGCAGTACCTGCTCGCCGGGAATGTCGGTGTGCTCGTCGAACACCGGCGGGTTCCAGTCGCCGGGGTCGCCGACCGGGCAGCGGCAGTGCACGCCGTACTGCTTGCCCTCGAAACTGCGCCCGTAGTACCACCAGTCGCCGCGACGGGTGGGCACCGACAGGTCGGTCTCCTTGGTCCGCGACTTGATCTCGTCGAAGATCTTCTGCCGCAACGGCTCCAGATACGCGGTCGCCTGGTCGGCGTAGTCGTTCTCGGCCTCCAGATGGGCGATCACCTCGGGGTCGGACTTCTCGCGCATCCATTCGTAGGGGTCGACGAACACGTCGTCGTGGAAGACGCGTGCGCTGTCGACACGCTTGGGTACGGGCGGGGTCATGCGGTGGGTCCGATCCAGTCGGCGAAGGACAATCCGGAAATCCGTTCGTAGGCTTCGATATAGCGGGCGCGGGTGGCGTCGATGATGTCGTCGGGCAGCGGTGGTGGCGGCGCGGATCCGTAGCGGTCCCAGCCCGACTCGGGTCCGGTGAGCCAGTTGCGGACGAACTGCTTGTCGAAGCTGGGCTGCACGACGCCTTCGGTGTAGGTGTCGGCCGGCCAGTACCGCGACGAGTCGGGGGTGAAGACCTCGTCGGCCAGCACCACCCGGTCGTCGGCGTCGACGCCGAACTCGAACTTGGTGTCGGCGATGATGATGCCTTTCGTCAGCGCATGGTCGGCGGCCTGGATGTAGATCTGCAGCGTGCGCTCCCGCAACTGGTTGGCGCGGACGGCCCCGACGAGTTCGATGACCCGGTCGAACGAGATGTTCTCGTCGTGCTCGCCGAACTCCGCCTTGGTCGCCGGGGTGAACAGCGGGCTCTCGAACTTGCTTGCCTCGCCGAGCCCGGGCGGCAGGGCGATGCCGCACACCGCCCCGGTGCGCTGATAGTCGAGCAGGCCGGAGCCGGTCAGGTAGCCGCGGGCGACGCACTCGACGGGCACCATGTCCAGTTGCCGCACCACCAGCGCGCGGCCGAGGACCTCGCCGGGGATCCGCGGGTCGTCGGGCGGTCCGGCCAGGTGGTTGGGGGCGTCGATGTAGTCGAAGAAGAAGACGCTCATCGCGGTGAGGATGCGGCCCTTGTCGGGGATCAGGCTGTCCAGGATGTAGTCGAACGCCGAGATCCGGTCGCTGGCGACGAAGAGCAGGTGCTCGTCGTCGATGCGGTAGATCTCGCGGACCTTGCCACTGGCCAGATGCCGATAGTCGCTCAGAGCGGGGCGCATCGCGTCAGCCTATCGGCCGCTGAGCCGACGCGATTGTGCTGGGATCAAGGGTATGAAGTCGCGGTTTCTGCCCTATGCCACCACCCCCGGCCGGCTGCTGGCGCAGTTGCTCAGCGACGTGCTGGTGGGACTGTGGATCGCGCTGTGGGTGATGGTCGGCCTCGGCGTGCACACCGCGATCGCCACGATCTCCAAGGTGGGACGCCAGGTCAAGGACAGCGCCACCGGCATCTCGGACAACCTGCACTCGGCCGGCGACAGCGTGCACGGGGTCCCGCTGATCGGCGACACCATGTCCAAACCGCTGCGCGCCGCCAGCGAGGCCGCGCTCGACCTGGCCGGTGCCGGCCACGAACTGGACACCACGGCCTCGTGGCTGGCGGTGCTGCTGGCCATCGCGGTGGCCGCCCCGCCGATCATGGCCATCGGCATGCCGTGGCTGTTCCTGCGCATCCGGTTCTTCCGCCGCAAGTGGACGGTGATCGCGCTGGCCAGGACGCCGGCCGGGGTGCAGCTGCTGGCGCTGCGCGCCCTGGCCAACCGCCCACTGCGCAAGCTGACCGAGATCAGCCACGACCCGGTCGGGGCGTGGCGCCACGAGGATCCGCTGGCGGTCCGGGGCCTGGCCGCCCTCGAGTTGCGGTCAGCGGGCGTGGCCACCCCGCGCTACTGGACGAATTCGGTGTACTAGTTCTGCAGCGATCCGGGCGGCCAGTCGACGCCGATCTCGTCGCAGATCGGCGGGATGATGATCAGGGCTCCGCGCGGGCTGCAGAACGGTGTGCCCGGCGGCGGACCCGAGGGCGCCGGCGGGGGCTTGCGCACCGGCGGCGTGTCACCGGCATAGATGAAGCTGCCCAGCGGATTGCCCTTGAGGTCGACCATCGTCACGTTGCCCGTGCCGGGCGGCACGTAGTACCAGGTGTGGCAGACGTTCATGTCCCAGCGGATGTTGTCGAATGGCAATGCCTGACCCGGGCACCAGCTGTTGCCTTGCTCAGGAACGGCCTGCGCAGTCCCGGTGCCCATTGTCATGCCGACCAGCGCCGCACCGGCCACGGCGGCTCCCGCCACATACCGCGAGATTCGTGTCATCGTCTACTTCCTCCTTCGGACGTTGTGTCAGCAGCAAGTGCATCGCCCGGGCGTTGCTACCGATCCCAAATTGTCTACAACGTCAATCGCCGGCGATTCGCGCTTCGTTAGCGCACCGCCCGCCCTTGACACCGCGGCCGTGTGGCACGCATCATAAATCAATCAAGCGATCGATTAGCTGGGTGCTCTGCGTTCCGCCGGCGAGACAGCCGCGAAAAGCCACGTCGCAGAAGCGTTTCGCTACACAGGAGGTTTCAGCAGGCCATGACGACAACCGCACTCCCAGGCGAATGGGTCGACCACGCCCCCGGTCTCGACGACCTGGCGGGCACCTACCAGACGCGAATCTCCACCGACCGCTACCGCTCGCGCGAGTACGCCGACCGCGAGCGCGACGCGATCTGGATGAAGACGTGGCAGATGGCCGGCCGCGTCGACGACCTGCCCAAGGTCGGCGACTGGAAGGAACACCGGATCTACGACCAGTCCTTCCTCATCGTGCGGGGCAAGGACGAGAAGCTGCGCGGCTTCGTCAACGCCTGCCGGCACCGCGGCAATGCGATCTGCCAGGGCGCCACCGGCAACGCCAAGCGCGGCTTCCTGTGTCAGTACCACCTGTGGTCCTACGACCTCGACGGCCGGCTGAAGGGACTGCTGCGCGAGGAGAGTGCCGGCGGCCTCGACAAGAGCGACAACTCGCTGATCGAGGTTCCGGTGGACACCTTCGGCGGCTTCATCTTCATCAACCCGGACCCCAACGCCGCAGCCGCTGGCGGAGTGGATCGGCGAGGACGCGATGGCGGTCCTGGCGCCGTACCACCTGGAACTGATGTCGACGGTGATGAACGTCCGCGAGCCGCTGGACTGCAACTGGAAAGTGGTGATGGACGCCTTCAACGAGGGCTACCACGTCAACGGCGTGCATCCACAGTTACTGGCAGTGCTCAATATCCAGCCGGAGACCACCCGCTACAAGTTCTTCGAGAACCACACCATCGCCATGGCGCCCTTCGAGGTCGTAGGGGCAACACCCGAGAAGCAGGTCGAGGGAACCCTCGCTCTGCCCGAGACCTTCCCGGGCACGGTCGCGGTGATCCCGCGCTTCCAGGAACTCGTCAAGGAGTACACCGCAGACGACGGGTCGATCGACTTCCCCGAGGGTGTCACGGCGCGCACGTTGCTGCAGAAGGCGACCCGAGCGCACCTGACCGAGATGGGCCTGGATGTCAGCGGACTGACCGACGCGCAGATGAGCGACAACCACGGCTGGTGCCTGTTCCCGAACTTCTTCATGACCATCCGCGCCGGCGAATGCCACGTGATCATGGCGCTGCCGCACCCCGACGGCGATCCCAACCGGTGCATCTGGCATGTCGCGAGCTACATGTACCTGCCGCCGGAGATGGCGGACGCCTTCAAGGTGGACCTCATCGAGGTCGACGAGCCGGGAAGCTACAAGTACTTCGAAGCGCTGCAACAGGATTACGAGCAGATGCAGCGCCAGCAGTCCGGCCTGCGCAACAAGGGTCTCGACCACCTGACGCTGGTGAAGGAAGAAGTCGTGGTCGCCAAGTTCCACGACACCGTGGACCGCTGGATGGCCGGAAAGGCAGCACGGTGAACCTCGAGGACCGCATCGCCCTGCACGTCCGGATGGCCCACGCCTACGGTGACGCCTATCTGCGCCAGGGCGTGCAGGATGGCGAGAAGTTCGTCGACGTCTGGAAGTTCCACCCGGACTGCATGTACGCCTCGCCGTACTTCACCGGCGACAAGGCGTTCAAGCTCAGCGAGTTCCCGGAGGAGTCCGCCCGCGCCTCGACCATGGAGGCCAAGGTGTACTCGCTGCGATTCCCGGACTGGAAGCCGGTCGACTTCAAGTACTGGCCGGCCGACAACGGCTTCGTGATGAAGACCCGCTGGCAGGGCACCAACAAGGACACCGGAGCCGTAATGGGTTTCTACTCTTACAGTTTCGTCGACACCGACGACAACGGTGAGGTCACTCGCTGGGAGACCCACGTCAACAGCGAGTACAGCGACTTCCTCGATGTCGCCATCGGCGTGCACGGCCCGTTCCAGGGCACCCACGAGTACACCGATGCGCTGGAACGCCGGCTTGCCGAAGAGGGGCTGACGGTCTGATGGCGTTGCAGAACTTGGACGACGTCATCGGTGACTACACCGGCCTGGCCCGCACGGTGCTCGACTACAGCGCGCTGATGAAGCGGATGGTGGACGAGGCCAAGAAGCCCGGGTTCACCGTCGACAGCTGGGGGCCGCTGGCCGAGTTGATCGACACCGAGAACTTCGTGCGGGTCGGCAACTTCAAAGAGGTGATGAACTGGCAGGACTACATCGGCTTCCTGACCAGTTGGGCCGGCTCGTCGGAGTGGGACTGCTCGTTCAAGCGGGTCACCGAGGCCGGCAATGTGGTGTTCCTCGAACTCGAAGAGCGAAGCCAGATCGGCACTTTCAGCAACTCGGTGAACTCCGCGTCGGTCTACGAGTTCAACGACGCCGGCAAGATCACCCACATCGACGTCTACCTGCAGA
>CAVXWQ010000036.1:0-19517 GCA_963765445.1 uncultured Actinomycetota bacterium | reverse complement strand
TCCACGGTGCACAGCGTCTGGTTGAGTTCGACGACGTCGCCGACCGAGACCGCCCACCGGGTGATCGTGGCGTCTAGCAGGCCCTCGCCGAGGTCGGGAACCAGGAAGTCGCTCATGGCCGTCGCATCGCTTTCTCGACGCAGTCCAGCAGCCGGTCGACACCGGGCAACCAGACCTTCTCCATGCGCGCCGGCGGATACGGTGTGTCGAATCCGGTGGCGCGCAGCACCGGTGACTCCAGGTCGTAGAACAGTTCCTCGGAGATCCGCGCCGCAAGTTCGGCGCCGAAGCCCAGGGTGCGCGGCCCCTCGTGCATGACCACCGCCCGGCCGGTCTTGCGGACCGAGGCCGCGACGGTGTCGAAGTCCAGCGGGCTCAGTGACCGCAGGTCGATCACCTCCAGATCGAACTCGGCGATCTCGGCGGCGTTGAGCGCGGTGGCGACCAGACCGCCGTAGGTGATCACCGTGACGTCCCCGCCGGACCGGCGAACCGCGGCGCGACCGATGGGCGGTGCCGGCTCGGCGAAGTCGACGACGTCGCGGGCCCAGTAGCGGCGCTTGGGCTCGAGGTAGACGACCGGGTCGCGGGAGCTGATCGCATGGCGCAGAAGCCAGTACGCGTCCGACGGAGTCGAGGGCACCACGACCTTGAGTCCGGCGGTGTGCGCCCAGTAGGTCTCGGTGGATTCCGAATGGTGCTCGACCGCGCCGATGCCGCCGAACGACGGGATCCGCACGGTCACCGGCATGTCGACTTCGCCTCTGGTGCGCATCCGGTACTTGGCGAGGTGGCTGACCATCTGGTCGAACGCCGGGTAGGAGAAGCCGTCGAACTGGATCTCGGGTACCGGCACGAAGCCGCGGATCGCCAGGCCGACGGCGATGCCGATGATGGCGGACTCGGCCAACGGCGTGTCGAAACACCGCTGGGCACCGAAGGTTTCGGACAGCCCCTCGGTCACGCGGAACACCCCGCCCAACGTCGCGACGTCCTCGCCGAACACCAGCACGCGCTCCTCGGCGGCCATCGCGTCGTGCAGGGCGCGGTTGATCGCCTGTGCCATGGTCAGAGTCGTGACCTCGGGCAGGTCGGTCAACTTCGGTGGCCGCTCGATGATCTGGGTCATCTCAGATCTCCTTCGCCATCTCGGCGAGCAACTGCTCGCGCTGGGCCGCGAGCAGCGGCGTGATCTCGGCATAGACGGTGTCGAACAGTTCGCTGACATCCGGATCCGGGGCGTCGACCACCGCGTCGCGGAGTTCGGCGCGCAGCCGGGCGGAGCGCGCGGCTCACCCGCTGTTCGAGCCGGTCGGTGAGTACCCCGATACGCTGTAAGTACTTGCGGTAGCGGGTGATCGGGTCCCGCGCGGCCCACTCGTCGAGTTCCTCGGCGGGCTGGTAGCGGGTGGGATCGTCGGACGTGGTGTGCGGCCCCATCCGGTAGGTGACCGCTTCGATCAGCGTGGGCCCCTCGCCGGCGCGGGCCCGCTCGGCCGCCTCGCTCATCACCGCATAGCAGGCCAGAACGTCGTTGCCGTCCACCATGACTCCGGGCATCCCGTACCCGGAGGCGCGGTGCGCGATCGACGGCCCGGCGTGCTGGCGGCTCACCGGCACCGAGATCGCCCACTGGTTGTTCTGGACGAAGAACACGCACGGCGCCTTGTCGACGGCGGCCAGGTTCATCGCCTCGTGGGCGTCGCCCTCGCTGGTCGCGCCGTCACCGAGGAAGGCCACCGTCACCGAATCCTCGCCGAGGCGCTGAGCGGCCATCGCCGCGCCCACGGCGTGCAGGGCGTGGGTGGCGATCGGAATCGCGATCGGGGCGCAGCATTTCCGGGTGAACTGCAGCCCGCCGTGCCACGCGCCGCGCCACACCGCGGCCATCTGCGCGGGAGCGATGCCACGGACCAGGAAGGCGCCGAGTTCGCGGTACTGCGGGAAGAGCCAGTCGGTCTTGCGCAGGCAGGCCACCGCGCCGACCTGAGCGGCCTCCTGGCCGCGACACGACGCGTAGAGGGCCAGTTCACCCTGGCGTTGCAGGTTGACGAACTCGCCGTCGAGATCGCGGGTGACGACCAGGTTCTCGTAGAGCCAGGCCAAGGTTTCCGGCGGCAGGCGGTAATCGGAGTCCGCAGTCGCGGTTCCGTCCGGTGCGATGTGTTGCACCAACTGACCCATGCCGCCTCCTTGTGGCCACGTCGACGGCATGTTCGGCCGTCACGACCTCAGGTCTGCTCAGTGCGGAGGCGGTCAGAGCAAGATCCGTTGTGGCGGAGTGCCAGCTAACGACCGGGATCGGGCGAGAGCTGGACGATGCGCTCTGCTCGCCGCAGCACCGGGGCATCCACCATTATGCCCTCGAACTGGAACACACCGCGCTCATCGCGGGCGGCGGCCAGCACGTGTCGTGCCCACTCGAGCTGATCGGGTGTGGGCGCGTAGCCCGTCGCGGATGACGGCGACCTGGCTGGGATGGATGGCCACCTTGACGTCGAAGCCGACGGCGACGGCATCGTCGACCTCGGCGCGCAGGCCGTCGAGGTTCTTGATGTCCAGGAACACCGAGTCGAGCGCGAGCTTGCCGAACGCCTTCGCGGCCAGCAGGCTCTGCGACCGCACGTGGCGCGCCACCTCGCGGTAGGTGCCGTCCGGGTAGCGGTTGTTGGTGCCGCCGGTCACGGCGAACAGGTCCTCGGCGCCCCACATCACCGCGTACGCGTTGTCCACCCGCGCGGTCTCGGTCACTGCCAGCGCACCGAGCGGGGTCTCGACGAGGACCACCACGTCCAGCGGGGCCAGCGCGGCGACCTGCTCGGCGGACTCGGTCTTGGCCAGCATCACCGTCGTGTACGGCGTGCGGGCCAGCACCTCGAGATCGCGAGGGTGGTCCTCGGTGGCCGACGGGTTGACCCGCACCACGGTGCGCCCGGGGTCGAGCGGGGTGGACAGCAGCGCCTCCCGCGCGGCGTCGCGGTCCTTGGCCGCGACCCCGTCCTCGAGGTCGAGGATGACGACATCGGCTGCCGCCGCGGCCTTTTCGAAGCGCTCCGGACGGTCGGCGGGGCAGAACAGCCAGGCCGGGCCGGGATTGTCGAGTGCCATCAGACGGGCTTCTTCCGAACCATGGTCTTGCGGCTCGCCGTCGCCACGATGTCGCCGTGCTGATTGCGTCCGGTGTGGGCGAACGTCACGATGCCCTCGCCCGGACGGCTCTTGGACTCGCGCTTGTCGGTGATGACGGTCTCCGCGTACAGCGTGTCACCGTGGAACAGCGGCTTGGGGAAGGCGATGTCGGAGAAGCCGAGGTTGCCGACGATGGTGCCCTGCGTCAACTGGGCCACCGACAGACCCACCAGCGTGGACAGGGTGAACATCGAGTTGACGAGTCGCTGGTGGAACGGCGGCAGCGCGTCGGAGAACGCCGCATCCAGGTGCAGCGCCTGGGTGTTCATCGTCAGCGTGGTGAACAGCACGTTGTCGGCCTCGGTGATGGTGCGCCCGGGCCGGTGCAGGTAGCGCACGCCCGGCTCGAACTCCTCGAACCACAGGCCGCGCTGCTCGACGACCCGCTCCCCGACCGGCTCACTCATGCGACGCCCAGCTCCCGCGCGATCAGCATCAGCTGCACTTCGGTTGTCCCTTCGCCGATTTCGAGGATCTTGCTGTCGCGGTAGTGCCGCGCAACGGGGTACTCGTTCATGAACCCGTAGCCGCCGTGGATCTGGGTGGCGTCGCGGGCGTTGTCCATCGCGGCCTCGCTGGCGATCATCTTGGCGATCGCGGCCTCCTTCTTGAACGGCTTGCCCGCCAGCATCAGAGCCGCCGCGTCGTAGTACGCGGTGCGTGCCACGTGCGCACGGGCCTCCATGCGGGCGATCTTGAACTCGATGGCCTGGAAGCGCCCGATCGGCTGACCGAACGCGGCCCGCTCCTTGGCGTACTTGACGCTCTCGTCGACGCAGCCCTGCGCGGCACCGGTCGCCAGCGCGGCGATCGCGATGCGGCCCTCGTCGAGGATGCGCAGGAAGTTGGCGTAGCCGCGGCCCCGCTCGCCGAGCAGGTTCTCCTCGGGGACGCGGACATCGGCGA
The DNA here is from genome assembly GCA_963765445.1 of uncultured Actinomycetota bacterium. Lineage (GTDB taxonomy): Bacteria > Actinomycetota > Actinomycetes > Mycobacteriales > Mycobacteriaceae > Mycobacterium. The sequence goes on along the minus strand of CAVXWQ010000036.1, from coordinate 15,422 downwards.
ACGTCAGCGGATGGGTGTCCGAGGCGTTCCAGCCGACCTTGTCGTAGGCCGGTTCGGCGGTGAAGCCGGGCGTGGGAACCGGCACCAGGATCGAGGAGATCTCCCGGCGGTCGCCGACGGTTCCGGTGACGGCGGTGACGGTGACCAGCTTGGTGATGTCGGTGCCCGAGTTGGTGATGAACTGCTTGGAGCCGTTGATCACCCAGTGCCCGTCGTCGATGCGCGCGGTGGTCTTGGTGGCGCCGGCGTCGGTGCCGCCGCCGGCCTCGGTGAGCCCGAACGCGCCCAGCGCCGCACCGCTGGTCAGCTGCGGCAGCCATTCCTGCTTCTGCGCCTCGTTGCCGAACCGGTAGACCGGCATCGCGCCGAGCGACACACCGGCCTCCAGGGTGATCGCCACGCTCTGGTCGACCTTGCCGAGTTCCTCCAGCGCCAGGCACAGGGCGAAGTAGTCGCCGCCCATGCCGCCGTACTCCTCGGGGAACGGCAGGCCGAACAGGCCCATCTCGGCCATGCCCGCCACGATCTCGTAGGGGAAGGAGTGCTCGGCGTCGTGCTTGGCCGCGACGGGGGCGACCACCGAGCGCGCGAAGTCCCGCACGGTCTTGGCGAGTTGCTCGTACTCGTCGGGAAGCAGTCCCGCGGACAGGAAGTCACTCATCGGATGTTGCCTTCTCTTCTGTGGCGGCTATGACCTTGGCCAGCGGCTGGCCCACCTTGACCTGGTCGCCGACGGCGACCAGAAGCTCGACCACGCCGTCGACCGGCGCGGTCAGCGAATGCTCCATCTTCATCGCCTCGACGGCGACCACCACCGTCCCCGCGGTCACGGTCTGCCCGTTGGAAACGCCAACGGCGACAACCGAACCGGGCATGGGACTGAGCAGCTCGGCATCCCCGCTGTGGGCGTCGTCGGGGCGGACCGGCGCTTCGCGAACCTCCTCGAGCATCACCGTCGGGCTCTCACCGGCGAGCCAGATCTGATGGCCGGAGGTGGCGACGGTGTAGGTGGCGCGGAGTCCGTCGAGGGTCACCGTCAGCACGTCACCGCTCAACTGGGCTGACAGGGAACGGGTTTGACCGTTCTCGACCTGCGCGACAGCACGGTCGGGGGTGCCGGTGATGTGGACGTGGTCGGTGCGTGCGCCCGAGCGCAGCCGAATGCTGGTGGGCGCCGGATCGCCGAGGCGCCAACCCGTCGGCACGTCCCAGAGGTCAGCTCCGGCGTCGGCCCACAGCCGAAGCCATCGATATGCGGCCGCCGCGATGAAGGCCTCGTCACCGGGCGGTTCAGCGGTGAAGACCACGCGGTCGATCAGGCCGGTGTCGAGCCGGCCCGCCGCCACGTCGTCGTCGGCGAGCAGGAACCGCAGGAACTCGACGTTGGTGCCGACACCGAGCACGGCGGTGTCGGACAGCGCCCGGTCCAGCGACCGCAACGCCGTCGAGCGGTCGGCGCCGTGGGCGATCACCTTCGACAGCATCGGGTCGTAGTCGCTGCCGATCGTCATCCCCACCGCCAGGCCGGAATCCACCCGAACCCCTGGGCCGGACGGTTCCAGCAGGCCGAGCACCGGCCCGCCGGTCGGCAGGAAGCCGGCCGCGGGGTCCTCGGCGTAGACGCGGGCCTCGATGGCGTGCCCGTGCATCGTGATGTCGTCCTGGCCGACGTGCAGCTTCTCCCCCGCCGCGATGCGGACCTGCCACTCGACGAGGTCCCATCCGGTGACCAGCTCGGTGACCGGATGCTCGACCTGCAGGCGGGTGTTCATCTCCATGAAGAAGAACTCGTCGGGCTTGTCGGCGGACACGATGAACTCGACGGTGCCCGCACCCACGTAGTCGACGCTGCGGGCGGTGTCGCAGGCGGCGGCGCCGATGCGTGCGCGGGTGGCCGCGTCCAGCAGCGGCGACGGCGCCTCCTCGATGACCTTCTGATGCCGGCGCTGCAGGCTGCACTCGCGCTCGCCGAAGTGCAGCACCGTGCCGTAGCCGTCGGCGAGCACCTGGACCTCGATGTGCCTGGGCCGCAGCACGAACCGCTCGAGGAACAGGGTGTCGTCGCCGAATGCCGCCCCGGACTCCCGGCGGGCCGAGGCCAGCGCGGCCGGAAGCTCGGCGGCGTCGTCGACCCGGCGCATGCCCTTGCCACCGCCACCGGCGGACGGCTTGACCAGGATCGGGAAGCCGATGTCGTCGGCCGCGGCGATCAGATCGGCGTCGCTGAGTCCGGGCCGGGCGATGCCGGGAACCACCGGAACCCCGAACGCGGACACCGCCGCCTTGGCCGCGATCTTGTCGCCCATCGTGCGGATCGCCCCACTCGGCGGCCCGATGAACGTCACGCCCGGCACGTTCGCAGCGCCGCGGCGAAATCGGAGTTCTCCGAGAGGAATCCGTAACCCGGGTGGACGGCTTGCGCGCCGGTCGCGCAGCGCGGCCGCCACCACCGCCTCGATGTCGAGATAGCTCTGTCGCGCAGGCGGCGGCCCGATGCGTACTGCGACGTCGGCCTCGGCGACGTGGCGCGCACCGGCGTCGGCATCGCTGTAGACCGCGACCGAGCGGATGCCCATGGCGCGCAGTGTGCGGATGACTCGCACGGCGATCTCGCCCCGGTTGGCGACAAGGACACTGGTAAACATCGTCACATCCTGAAGACGCCGTAGGACACCGGTTCGACGGGCGCGTTGGCGGTCACCGAAAGCGCCAGTCCCAGAACAGTTCTGGTGTCAGCGGGATCGATCACGCCGTCGTCCCACAACCGGGCGGTCGAGTAGTACGGGTTGCCCTGGTGTTCGTACTGTGCGCGGATCGGGGCCTTGAAGGCCTCTTCCTCCTCGGGCGGTCATCTCGCCACGCACCGTGGCCAGCACCGAGGCGGCCTGTTCACCGCCCATCACCGAGATGCGGGCGTTGGGCCACATCCACAGGAAGCGCGGCGAGTAGGCCCGCCCGCACATGGAGTAGTTGCCTGCGCCGTAGGAGCCGCCGATCACCACGGTCAGCTTGGGTACCCGGGCGCAGGCCACCGCGGTCACCATCTTGGCGCCGTGCTTGGCGATACCGCTGGCCTCGTAGTCGCGGCCGACCATGAAGCCGGTGATGTTCTGCAGGAACACCAGGGGCACCATCCGCTTGTCGCACAGTTCGATGAAATGTGCGCCCTTCTGGGCGGATTCGCCGAACAGCACGCCGTTGTTGGCGACGATGCCGACCGGGTGGCCGTGGATGTGGGCGAACCCGGTGACCAGCGTGGTGCCGTACTCGGCTTTGAACTCGGTGAACTCGCCGCCGTCGACGATGCGGGTGATCACCTCGTGCACGTCGTAGGGCACCCGCGCGTCGACCGGCACCACGTCGTAGAGCTCGTGCTGATCGGCGATCGGGTCGACGCTTGCGCGAACGGCCCAGGGCCGCTGCTCGCGGGGGCCCAGCGTGGCGATGATGCGACGGACGATGCGCAGCGCGTCGCGGTCGTCGTGCGCCAGGTGGTCGGTGACGCCGGAGGTCTTGGAGTGCAGGTCGCCGCCGCCGAGTTCCTCGGCGGTCACCACTTCGCCGGTGGCGGCCTTCACCAGCGGCGGCCCGCCGAGGAAGATCGTGCCCTGGTTGCGCACGATCACCGCTTCGTCGCTCATCGCCGGCACGTAGGCGCCGCCGGCGGTGCACGACCCGAGCACCGCGGCGATCTGCGGGATGCCCTGCGCGCTCATGGTGGCCTGGTTGTAGAAGATGCGGCCGAAGTGGTCGCGGTCCGGGAACACCTCGTCCTGGCGGGGCAGGAAGGCGCCGCCGGAGTCGACCAGATAGATGCACGGCAGCCGGTTCTGCAGCGCGATCTCCTGGGCGCGCAGGTGCTTCTTGACCGTCACCGGGTAGTAGGTGCCGCCTTTGACGGTGGCGTCGTTGGCGACGATCATGCACTCGCGCCCGGAGACCCGGCCGATGCCGGTGATCATCCCGGCGGCAGGGCAGTCGTCGTCGTACATGCCGTCAGCGGCCAGCGGTGCGACCTCGAGCAGCGGGCTGCCCGGATCGAGCAATCCGTCCACCCGGTCGCGCGGCAGCAGCTTCCCGCGCGCTACGTGGCGCTCGCGGGCCCGTTCCGGTCCGCCCAACGCCGCCTCGGCCAGCTTGGAGCGCAACTGATCGACGAGTTGCAGGTGCGCCTCACGGTTCGCAGCCGGTGAAGTCATCGTCGCAGTCCCGTCGTGAGTTAATGACGACTAACTCGTGTTAGGTTAGTGAAGATTAACCGAAACGTCCAGACGTGCTGCCGGAGGGTCCCATGTCAGAGGCAGTTACACGGCGCAGCCGGCAGAAGTCCGACCGCCGCTCGGCCCTGCTGACCGCCGCCGAACGGCTGATCGCCGAGAAGGGCTTCCTGGCGGTTCGGCTCGAGGACATCGGCTCGGCCGCGGGAGTCAGCGGACCGGCCATCTACCGGCACTTCCCCAACAAGGAAGCGCTGCTGGTCGAACTGCTCGTGGGGATCAGCACCCGGCTGCTGGCCGGCGCCCAGGCGGTGGTGGCCGAGGCCCCTGACCCCGCTTCCGCGCTGGACGGCCTGATCGAGTTCCATCTCGACTTCGCGCTGGGCGAGTCGGACCTGATCCGCATCCAGGACCGCGACCTGGACAACGTGCCCGCTCGCCGCGCAACGCCAGGTGCGCCGCGCGCAGCGCCGTTATGTCGAGGTCTGGGTGAGCACGCTGCGCGACCTCGACCCTCAACTCGACGAGTCCGACGCGCGCCTGATGGCACACGCCGTCTTCGGCCTGCTCAATTCGACCCCACACAGCATGAAGCCCCGGGCGGCCGACCCGGGGCGTTCACGCGACGTACTACGGGCGATGACGATGGCCGCGGTGTCGTCGGCCGGCGACCGTCATTCCCGCGCGATCGGTCAATACCAGTAGCGGCGTCCCGCGACGGGACGGCCCACCGCACCCAGCAGCCACAGGACTGCGCCGATGACCAGCAGGATGATTCCGATGGTCCAGAGAATCTGGATCTTCAGAACGAACCCGAGGATGAGCAGAATTGCTCCGAGCACGATCATTGCTTCCTCCAAAATGTAACTTGCTGAACTGTTTTCGCCCCACTACTGGCTGGGTTGCGGCAGGTTGCAGTTGGCCACCTTGGGGTTGACCCCTGCGTAGTTCAACGGACCGACCACGACGGTCAGTGCGATGGACCCTGCCGTAGCACAGTTGGCTTCGCTGCTCGAAAAGTAACCGCGCTGCCAGGTAGCGAACACGCCGATCAGCAGCCACACGACCACGATCACACCCACGATTCCGCGGCCTCGCATGGTGAGCCTCCCTTGATAGTCCGCACCACTTGGCGCACAGGGTTTTACCCGTCCGACAGTTCTCTAAACATCAGACCTGAACGCCGCCCAGTGCACGACCTTGGTCACCGGTCCCTCGACCGGCAGTTCGACGTCGCGCGAGGAGGACGCCCGCCGGCCGCGCAGGAACCGCTGTACCGCCGCGGGTAGCCGCCGTCGTCGACCAGGTGGGCGAACGCGGTGGCGTCCGGCGACAAGGACGCGCCATATGTCGCCCGAACGTCCCGATCCACCCGTACCTCTTTCCACGCAGCAGACCGGTGGTAAACACGTTGCTGGGCCAACGGGGCCGAAACGAGTGGTTGCCGGCAGGCGGTAGCCTGCAGGCATGAGGTGGGAATGAACGATCCGCGTCGACCAGAGTGGTCCGACCCGACGCAGCAGGCCGGCAACGGATATCCACCGAACCCCGACCCCGCCTACGCCGGTCAGTACTACGGGTACGGAGCCCCGTACACCGGCCCCGGTTACGTGCCGCCACCCACTCAGCCCACCGAACAGCTGCCGACGTCGTGGCAGCAGAGCGGCTACCAGCCCACCGAACCACCCCAGCCACCGCCCGGCCCCCCGAAGTCACCGCGCTGGCTGTGGATCCTCGCCGCGGTGGCCGTGCTCCTGGTGGTCGGACTGGTCATCGCCCTGGTCATCGTGACCAGTTCGTCGAGGGAATCCACGGTCGCGGTGCCGGTGCCGCCGGTGACCGGGACCAGCACCAACCCGTCGATCCCGACAACGACGTCCCGCTTCCCGCTGCCCACCACGTCGCAGTCGCCGCTGCCGACCACCACCGAGGCGCCGGGCACCCCGGTGCCGCCCGCCGAGACCACCAGTCCCACCGGAACCGACACCGTCGTCTACAACGTCGACGGTGACGGCCGGGCGATCAACATCACCTACGTCGACACCGGCGGCATCATGCAGACCGAGTTCAACGTGATGCTGCCGTGGAGCAAAGAGGTCAGCCTGTCGTCCCCGGCCCGCGGCTCGGCCAGCGTCGCCGTGGTCAACGTCGGTCGTGACGTCACCTGCAGCGTGTCGGTCAACGGTGTCCAGGTGCGTCAGCGCACCGGCCGAGGCCTGACGATCTGCACCGGCGCCGGCTAAGCCGCGGCGCTCGGGCACCCGTACGAGCGAGCATGCCCACGAGGCCGGCGGCCAGCACCACGCAGAGCCCGCCAGCCCGGCGCGGTCGGCGTGGAAGCGCGTCGACGAAGACGAAGAACAACCACGGCGCGATGAACGCCACCGCACGTCCGGTCATGGTGTAGAGCCCGAAGGCGACAGCCTCCTTGCCGTCGCTGGCCATCCGCAGCAGCAGCGTGCGCGCCGCGGACTGGGCTGGGCCCGACGAACAGGGCCAGCAGCAGTCCGCACACCCAGAAGGCGACCGGGCCCGACAGCGACAGCAGGGTGATCCCGACGGCGATCATCGCCGACAGCGAGGCGACGATCACCGGCTTGGCCCCGAGCCGGTCGTCGAGGTGACCCCCGGCCACCGCGCCGGCCGCGGCCATCGTGCTACGCGACGACGCCGAAGATCAGCACGTCGGCTTGCGAGATCCCGTAGACGCTGACGCCCGAGCACCGCGCCGAAGGCGAACACTCCGGCCAGCCCGTCCCGGAAGACCGCGCTGACCATCAGGTAGTAGACGAAGTTGCGGTCGCGGTCGCCACTCGGCGCGCAGGTCCACCCACAGCTGCCGGTAGCCGCCCGAACAGACCCGACGGCGTCGGGTGTCGGGCTCGGCCGCCGGGATGAAGGTGTGGGCCGTGAACAGCAGCGGCATCGCGAACAGCACGAACCAGCCGGCCGCCAGGAGCATCGCCGCTCGCACGTTCTGCCCGTCGTCGACCGCGACGCCCAGCAGGCCGCGGGTCGGACCGCTGCCGGCGATGAACCCGGCGTAGATCAGCACCAGCAACGCGACGCTGCCCAGGTAGCCGGCGGCCCAGCCGAACCCGGAGATCCGGCCCGGAGTTCTGCCGGCGTGCGTCAGCTGTCGCAGCATGGCGTTGTAGGGCACGCTGGCCAGGTCTCCGCAGGCCGCGGTGAAAGCCAGCAGCACCAATCCCATCGCGAAATAGGCCGGCGTCGGCGCGGATCAGGCACATCGCGGCGGTGAATGACACCGCCAGCCCGGTCAGAATCGTCAGCGCCGCCCGGCGGCGAGCGGGCGCCTGCACCAGCACGCCGGTCAGCGGCGCGAGCACGGCGACCGTGAGCCCGGCGATGGTCAGCGCCCGGCCCAGCCAGCTGGCCGGCGATGTGTCGCCAGGCAGGCCCGGCGCCGACCGTGCTGGTCAGGTACACCGAGAAAACGAAGGTGGCGACGATGGCGTTCATGCCGGTGGAACCGCAGTCCCACAGCGCCCAGGCCAGGATCTTCGACCGCGGGACGGTTTCGGGAGCCGCCCGGGGTCCGCTCATATGGGCCAGAGTATCCAGCCCCCTACGATGGCCGCATGCCAGTCCCTGCACCCTCACCGGACAGCCGAGCCGTCGTCACCGGAGCCTCCCAGGGCATCGGTGAGGCGCTGGCCACCGAACTCGCCGCCCGCGGCCACAGCCTGATCGTCACCGCACGCCGCGGGGAGGTCCTGACCGATCTGGCCGCGCGACTGACCGAGCGCTACGGCGTCACGGTCGAGGTGCGCGCCGTCGACCTCGCCGACCCCGCGGCCCGCACCGCACTTGCCGACGAGCTGGCCGAGCGCAACATCTCGATCCTGTGCGCCAATGCGGGCACCGCGACGTTCGGGCCGGTGGCCAAGCTCGATCCCGGCCGGCGAGAAGGCGCAGGTTCAGCTCAACGTGCTGGGCGTGCACGACCTGGTGCTCGCGGTGCTGCCGGGGATGGTGGCGCGCAAGGCCGGCGGCATCCTCATCTCGGGCTCGGCGGCCGGCAACTCGCCCATCCCGAACAACGCGACCTACGCGGCGACCAAGGCGTTCGCCAACACGTTCAGCGAGTCGCTGCGCGGCGAACTGAAGGACTCGGGCATCCACGTCACGCTGCTGGCGCCGGGCCCGGTGCGCACCGAGCTGCCCGACCCGGCAGAGCAGTCACTGGTGGAGCGGTTGATCCCGGACTTCCTGTGGATCGACACCGAGTACACGGCGCGGATTTCGCTGGATGGCTTGGAGCGCAACAAGATGCGGGTGGTGCCGGGTGTGACGTCGAAGGCGATGTCGGTGGCCTCCGGCTATGCGCCGCGCGCGATCGTCACCCCGATCGTCGGCGCGGTGTACAAGAAGCTCGGCGGGGACTAGCGCCTGCGGCGGCGCCTGCCGGTCCCGAAGATGCTGCGGGTGATCTCCCGGCCGATCACGGTGCCGGCCGAGCGCATCGCGCTCTTGAACGCCGGGTTGTCCATCATCTGCTCGAGCATGCCCGGCTCGGCCTTCTGCGCCTGCTTGGGCATCGGCGGCAGGTCGATGCCGGTCGGCATGATCGGCGGCAGGTCGGTGCGTCGGCTCCTCGGGCGGCGGCGCCAGTCTTGGCCGCCAGCATCTCGTAGGCCGATTCGCGGTCGACGGTCTGGCCGTACTTGAGGAACAGCGGGCTGGCCTGGGCGGCAGCCTTGATGTAGTCCGGGCCGATGGTGTCCATCAGCGACTGCGGGGGCCGCAGCCGGGTCCAGGCCACCGGCGTCGGCGCGCCGCGCTCGGACAGCACCGTCACGATCGCCTCGCCGATGCCCAGCGAGGTCAGATCCGTGGCCAGGTCGTAGAAGTCGGTCTTGGGGTAGGTGCGCACCGTCTTGGTCAGCGCCTGCCTGATCGTCCGGAGTGAACGCGCGCAGGGCGTGCTGGATGCGGGCACCCAGCTGGGAGAGCACGTTGTTGGGGACGTCGGTGGGCAGCTGGGTGCAGAAGAACACGCCGACGCCCTTGGACCGGATCAGCTTGACGGTCTGCTCGACCTGCTGCAGGAAGGCCTTCGAGGCGTCGGTGAACAGCAGGTGGGCCTCGTCGAAGAAGAACACCAGCTTGGGCTTGTCGACGTCGCCGACCTCGGGCAGGTAGGTGAACAGGTCGGCCAGCACCCACATCAGGAACGTGGAGAACATCACCGGGCGGGCGGCCTGGTCGCCCAGTTCGAGCAGGGTGATCACGCCGCGGCCCTGCGCGTCGACGCGAAGCAGGTCGGCGGGGTCGATCTCGGGCTCACCGAAGAACGTGTCGCCACCCTCGGCCTCGAGGTTGACCAGCGCGCGCAGGATGACGCCCGCGGTGGTCGACGAGACGCCGCCGATGGTCTTGAGCTGTTCCTTGCCCTCGTCACTGGTCAGGAAGGTGATCACCGAGCGCAGGTCCTTCAGGTCCAGCAGCGGCAGCCCCTGCTGGTCGGCCCAGTGGAAGATCAGCCCGAGAGTGGACTCCTGAGTTGCGTTGAGCCCCAACACTTTCGACAGCAGTATGGGCCCGAACGCGGAGATCGTCGCGCGGACCGGGACCCCGATCCCGCCGGTGCCCAGCGACAGGAACTCGACCGGGAACGGCGCGGGCGTCCAGCTGTCGTCGCCGGTGTCCTTGACGCGCTGGGTGGTGCGGTCGTTGGCCTCACCCGGCCGGGACAGGCCGGACAGGTCGCCCTTGACGTCGGCCATCATCACCGGCACGCCTGCGGCCGAGAGCTGCTCGGCGATCACCTGCAGCGTCTTGGTCTTGCCGGTGCCGGTGGCGCCGGCCACCAGGCCGTGGCGGTTCATCATCGACAGCGGGATGCGGATCTGTGCCGCGGGATCCACCGCACCGTCGACGACGACCGAGCCGAGGTCGAGCGCCTGCCCGGTGGTGGCGTAGCCGGCGGCGATCTGCTGGGCAGGTGTCGCTGTCGATTCGCTCGTCATGGCCCGATCCTCCGTATGTCCTTGCGCCTTGGCCGGTAAGACACTACTTGGCGTGGCGCCCTCTGGATGGGTGGAACGGGCGCGCCGGCGCCGGGGTGGGCATACTGTTGAGCGCTGTGCGTGAAGAATTGGTGTGGATCGACTGTGAGATGACGGGGCTGGACCTGCGGACCGACCGTCTGATCGAGATCGCTGCCCTGGTGACCGACGCCGAGCTCAACGTGCTCGGCGAGGGAATCGACGTGGTGATCCACGCCGACGACGAGGCGCTGGACGGCATGATCGAGGTCGTCGCGCAGATGCACCACCGGTCGGGCCTCACCCAGGAAGTGCGGAAGTCGACCGTCGACATGGCCGCCGCCGAGCAGCTGGTCCTCGACTACATCCGCACCCACGTCAAGCAGGCCAAGACCGCGCCGCTGGCCGGGAATTCCATCGCCACCGATCGCGGTTTCATCGCTCGGGACATGCCCGAGCTGGACAACTACCTGCACTACCGGATGATCGACGTCAGCTCCATCAAGGAGCTGTGCCGGCGCTGGTATCCCAAGATCTACTACGGGCAGCCGGAGAAGGGTCTCGCACACCGGGCCCTGGCCGACATCCAGGAGTCGATCCGCGAGCTGAAGTACTACCGCCGCACCGCGTTCGTTCCGCAGCCGGGGCCGTCTACCAGCGAGATCGCCGCCGCAGCCGCGGAGATCGACGGAGTCGACGGATTCCGATTCGGCTCATCAGCAGGAAAGCGGCTAGTATCGACGGGCCGGTTTCCGGCAATGGTGGCTGTAGTTCAGTTGGTAGAGCACCAGGTTGTGATCCTGGCTGTCGCGGGTTCGAGTCCCGTCAGCCACCCAGCAGGTCAGGGAGCCTTCGGGCTCCCTGACCTTTTTCTGTACCACCCGCTCACGACGGGCGAAACAGGGCGGCAAGCGTGTCGCGGAGTTCGGGATCGGCGAGTATGACGACCTCGTCGCCGGCCAGCAGTCCGGTGTCGGCCCGCACCGGCACCAAGCCGCGGGCGCGGACCACGATGCTGACCCAGATGTCGCCGGCACGCTCGCCGAGGTCTTCGATGGTCGACCCGTCTGCGGTCGATCCGGAGGCGACGGTGAGGCGGTGCACCCCTTGCGGTTCGTCGCCCAACCGAACGCCGATCGCCCAGGGTTCAGGCTCAATGGTGCGCATCGGCAGGCGTAAGAATCGTGCGATGCCGGGCACCGAACTGCCTTGCACCAGAACCGAAAACGCGACGACGACAACCACGATGCCATACAGCCGTTCGGCGTCGGGGACCTGGGCGGCGCGCAAAAACTCGCCGAGCAGGATGGGCACCGCACCTTTGAGTCCGGCGACCAGGATGAAGGTCCGTTCGTTGCGCTGCAACCGCACCGGCAGCAAGCAGGCACCCACCCCCAACGGCCGGATCACCACCGTGAGGGCCACGGCGAGCACCAGCCCGGGAATCCACACATCGGGATGGGCCAGGACGTGCAGGTCGACCGTCAACCCGAGAATGGCGAAGGCGACGATCTCGGCCAGTCCGGCCAGGGCGGAATGGAACCGTTTGACCTCCGGCTGGTAGGGCGCGCGGGCGTCGCCGATCATGATGCCGGCGATGAACACGGCCAGGAATCCCGAGCCGTGCGCCAGCGTCGCGATGCCATAGAGCATCAGGCTCGCGGCCAGTGTCCGCAGTGGGTAGAGGCCTTCACTGGGCAGCGGCACGCGGCGCATGAACAGCAGCAGGGCGCGGCCGCCGATGACGCCGACGGCGGCGCCGATCACCATCTGCAGCGTGAACTCGGTTCCGACATCGACGAAACCGGCGACGCCGAGGCCGCCGGCGGCGAGCAGGCTGGCCATCAGGGAAATGCCGACCGGATCGTTGGCGCCAGACTCGCCCTCCAGGATGGTGCCGCTGCGCCCGGCGATCTCACGCTTGCCAAGGACAGCGAACACCACGGCCGGGTCGGTGGGAGCCACAGCCGTGGCTACCAGCACCGCGAGGTACCAGTCGATCCCGCATGCGTAGTGCAGCACCAGCGCGCCGCCGAGCACGGTGAGGAAGGTGCCCAGGACGCCGACCGAGATGATCGGGGCCATCGCCGAGCGAAAACGCGACCAGCCGATGTGCATGCCGCCGTCGAACAGGACCAAGACCAGCGCCAAGGTGATCACCCGCTGCACGGTCTGCGCCGACGGCGCGTGCAGCGCCGGCAGCGCGTTCACCGCCACCGCGGCACCGAGCAGCACGAGCAGGGCCACCGGAACCTTCACCCGTTCGGTGAGACGGTTGGCCAGCACCGCAACCAATCCGACGGCACTGGCGAACAACACGATCAGCGCGTAATGAAGGGTGTCGTTCACGGCGGCGGCCAGAACATCACATCAGCCAACCTGAGAGCCTTTCGACGGGTCGATCGCAACACCGCCGACCAGACTTCCCGGCACACCCGGGACGGAGTCTAACCGTTGACACCCATGACGGACGCGCGCCGTCAGGCGTTCGCGTTACCGGCTTTCCACTGCTCCCACGGGATGTTCCAGTCGCCGAGGCCCTCGGTGCCCGACAGTGTGGAGCCGACGGTGTTGCGCACCTCGACGATGTCGCCGCGCTTGGTGTTGTTGAAGAACCACTGCGCGTTGCTCGGGCTGACGTTGAGGCAGCCGTGGCTGACGTTGGAGTAGCCCTGGCTGCCCACCGACCACGGCGCCGAGTGGACGTAGATGCCGCTGTAGGACATCTGCGTGGCCCAGTCGACCTCGGTGCGATATCCGTTGGGCGAGTTGGACGGAACGCCGTAGGTCGACGAGTCCATGATCATGTGGGAGAACCGGTCGCCGATGATGAACACGCCGTTGGAGGTGGGCGTGTTGTTCTTGCCCATCGAGATCGGCATGGTCTTGATGACCTCGCCGTTCTGCCGGATGGTCAGCGTCTTGGTGTCGTCGTCGGCGGTCGCGATCACCTCGTCGCCGATGGTGAAGTGCGACGTCAGGTTCTCCTGGCCGAATAGCCCGTCGCCGAGATCGACCCCATAGGTGTTGACCGTCACGTCGATCGTGGTGCCCGGCTTCCAGTAGTCCTGCGGCCGCCAGCGCACCTCGCGGTTGTTCAGCCAGTAGAAGGCGCCCTCGACGGGCGGGTCGGTGGTCACCTTGATCGCGCGCTCGGCGGCGACCCGGTTGGGGATGTTCTCGTCGAAGCGCACCGCGATCGGCTGCCCGACGCCGACGACCTCGCCGTCACCGGGCAGCAGGTACGGCATCGTCAGGTTCTCCGGCGAGTGCGTCTTGAACGTCAGCTTCTCGGTGGTGACACCGCCGAGGCCGAGCGAGCGCGCACTGATGGTGTAGCTCTTGTTGTAGCCCAGCGGTTCGGTGGTCGTCCACGTCACGCCGTCACCGCTGAGCTGGCCGGCGACCTGCTCGCCGGACTGGTTGAGCAGCGTCACCGAGCCGAGCACGCCACCGGTGGCCGTCACCGTAACCGGCTTGTCGACGGCGACGTCCACCGCGCCGTCCTTGACCGACGCGGTCACCTGCGGAATGAGCAAGTCGCCGTAAGGCGTCCCCTTGTCGGCGATGACATTGACCGGCGCCGGCGCTGGGTCGCTGCCGCAGGCGGTGATACCGAGCAGCAGCGCCGGGATGAGGGCAAGCACCGCCAGCCGGGCCCGAAGCCATCGGCCGTGTGCCGAACCGACCTGCGTCATCTGGTGCGCTACCTCGCTCGCTGTGGGGTTGCTGGGAGTCGTTGGCAACAGTCTAAGGGCAGCCATACCTGGGTGACGACCGAGATTTCTCACTACGTCGGCTCGCCTGTTAAAGTCGCTGACGCGGTTCTCGCGCCGTTAGCTCAGTTGGTAGAGCAGCTGACTCTTAATCAGCGGGTCCGGGGTTCGAAACCCTGACGGCGCACTCGAAAACCCCCGGTAAACGGGGGTTTTTGCGTTTACGGAATCTCGCTCTACCGGTATCGCGGTAGGCGCCTCGAGCAGATTGGTGTAGACGGCTTTAGATTCTGCGAGGCACGTTACGGTGCCGGGATGACACTGACGTCGAGCACGCCGGCCGCCGACGGTTTTGCGATGCCGGCGGAGTGGGAGCCGCACGCCGCCTGCCTGATGGCCTGGCCCAGCCGGTCCGATCTGTGGGGCGGCCGACTGGACGAGGCCAAGCGCGATTACGCCGCGGTCGCCGAGGCGATCGGCAGGTTCGAGCCGGTCCTGATGGTGTGCAACCCGGGCTGCGAGGCGGACGTCAGCGGCATGTGCGGTTCTGCGGTCGAGGTGCTGCCGATCCCGATCGACGACTCCTGGATCCGCGACAGCGGGCCGGTCTTCGTCCGGGACGCCGCCGGCCGTGTCGCCGCGGTGAGCTTCCGGTTCAACGCCTGGGGCGAGCGTTGGCACCCGCACGACAACGACGCAGCGCTCGGTGCCCGGATCGCCGAGTATCTCCAGATGCGTTGCTACACATCGTCGATGGTGCTCGAGGGCGGCGCCTACCTGGTCGACGGCGAGGGCACGCTGCTCACCACCGAGCAGTGCCTGCTCCACCCGAACCGCAATCCCGGACTGACCCGGGAGCAGATCGAGCAGGAGCTGCGCGACTACCTCGGCGTGAGCACCGTGGTCTGGCTGCCGCGGCCACAGCGACGACACCGGTCCGCAGGGCACCGACGGCCACGTCGACGGCATCGCGCACTACGTCGCGCCGGGCCGCGTGCTGCTCGAGGTCCCCGCCGACCCCAGCCACCCCGGGTACGCGATCGGGCAAGACAACCTGGCGCGGCTGCGTCCGCCACCGACGCGCGCGGCCGCCGGTTCGAGGTGCTGCCGCTCGACCCGGGCACCGAGCAGGCGCTCGCTTACGCCAACCACTACCTCGCAAACGGCGCGGTGATCGTCCCGGTCGGCGCCAGCCCGACGACCGGACGCGCTGGAGCAGGTCGCGGCCGCATTCCCGGATCGCGAGGTGGTCGGTGTGCCCGGCGAGGTCCTCGCGTTCGGCGGCGGCGGCCCGCACTGCATCACCCAGCAGATCCCCGCCGGGGCCGCCGTCCCGGCGTGACCACGCTGGCGCATGCACGAAAAAGTGTTACGCATGGTGGGCGTTGTCGCTCCTACCTCTGACGCCGTCACACGGACGGCCGCAAGGACACGAAGGAACACGCGATGAACCTGAAACGACTGATCGTCGGGATGAC
>CAVXWQ010000035.1:0-39933 GCA_963765445.1 uncultured Actinomycetota bacterium | reverse complement strand
AGGAGGCGGTCATCGTCAATACATCGAGCGAACCCTATAACCCGAAGGACCCCGACGAATTCCGCCTCCCCGCCCACACGCCGGACATCCCTTACGACTGGTTGTGCCAGGATAAATGACTGCGGTTTTCTGCCGGCCGTATAGGGCGTCAAACAAAGTCAAGGGAAGTTGGGATGGGTAAACCGGCAGCAAAACGGCCCTGGCTTGAGGAGGTGAAAAACTTACGATGCCAAGAGTTGGAGCAGAGTATTTTAATGGATTGTGCGATAAGACCCATGCGATCGGGCAGAAGGCGAGGGCAGACTGGAAGGCCCTCTCGGTCACTTACTCAGCCTTTGAGCCGACGAGGGATATGCGCATCTACGCTTTCTCGGCATTGATTCGCCTCCTAGACTCATTTCAATTCGCCATGGTCTTCGTTGGACATCATCTTCTGGACAAATCATGGTGGAATTCGAATACAAAAGAGGGATGGCAACCCAGCACTGAGCAAACAACAGTTGCGTTCGCGGATATGAACAGGATCGGTTTTTGTTTCCTTCTCTTCGCATGCTTTGAGTCGGCCGCTAGGGCATACCTTCGTGCACTTGATCCCAAGGCCTGCAACAAGGGAACTGGCACGGCGAAGTTAGTCTATGATTGTTACTCAGTCGAAGTTATCGAAGGCACGTCATGATGCTATAGAATTTCTTGACTTGCTTCGTTGCATGCGGAACGCGCTCACAACGGAGGAAAAGTCTGTGATCCGCAGGAACGTGACCGAGCCTTCACATGGCGAGGAAAGACCTACGAATTGCGGCATGGACAGTCCATCTCGTTCTTCACGCCCGAGTTTCTTCTGGATGCGGCAGACGAAATTCGGATACTTCTTCGTTCGCTAGCGGAAGACGACAACCTAAAGGCTGTTAAACACGAAATTTTACCTGTATAAACCTTGGGGGTGATTCGGCTTGATGAGCATCTCCGTCTCGAACCGAAACCTCTGGCCGGCCGGTGGGGTTGGTTCTATGCGAGTGCTTCGACGACCACGCGGCGCATGTTTCGACGGGGGCCGGGCGGCCGGTCCACAACTCGAATTGCTCGACCGCCTGGCGAACGAAATGCTCGATGCCGGGCACCGTGCGCATCCGGCAGCGCGGGCTTCCCGAAGGAGCCGCGTCTCCAGCGGGTTATAGACCGCGTCGTAAACTACCATTCCTCGCGCAGGAACTCCGGCGCACGGGCGACTCGTCCACGTTCGGATGCATCCCGACGGGCGTGCAATTGAGGAGGATGTCGTACGGCCGCCCGAGGGCACCATCAAGTGAGCGCGTGGCGGCCCGGACCTCGCGGGCCAGCGCCCGCACGCTTAACATCCACATCCGTCAGTGTGACCATCGCTCCGCGCTTTGAGAGTCCGAAGGCCATCGCGCGGCCGACGCCGCCGGCCCCCAGGATGAAGCGCACGCTTGCCGCGGACCCAACCGGTGCCCACCACGGCCTCGATGGCCGCAAGGCCCGCCGTCCAGTCGGTGTTCGTGGCCAGGAGGCGGCCGTCGGGCCGGCGCTGGATCGTGTTCATCTCGCCCATGCGCCGCGCGAGCGGCTCGATCTCGTCCACGGCCGCCATCACGGCCTGCTTGTGAGGGATCGTCACGCTATAGCCGTCGAACTCGAACTCCCTTATCGCTCGGACGAACGCCGCCGGGTCGCCTTCGACCCAAAGGGGCAGGTACACCGCGTCCAGGCCCGTCTCGGCGAAGGCCGCATTATGGATGCGCGGTCAGGCTGTGGCTGACCGGGTCGGCGATGACGCCGTAGTAGCGCGTCTCGCGGCCGATGCGGTCGGCGCGGTAGGCCGCATCTCGGCCAGCGAGCCCGCCCCGGCCCGGCCTCGAGGTCGCCCTTGGCTCCGCGTGAATGCGCTGTGGGCGGCGCGGCATACGTCAGGAACCCGCCGAACTTCGGGGCGGGCTCCGCTTTCGGTGCCGGCTCAGGGGCCGACGCGGCGCCGGCGTCACCGATCTTGGCCAGCTCGCCGCCGACCTGAACCGTGTCGTCCTCCTCGGCGGTGATGCTGATCAACGTTCCGGCCGCCGGTGAGGGGATCTCGGTGTCGACCTTGTCGGTGGAGACCTCGACGAGCGGCTCGTCGACGGCGACCGAGTCGCCGACCTTCTTCAGCCACCGGGTCACCGTGCCTTCGGTGACCGACTCGCCGAGTTCGGGCATCAGCACCGGGGTCGACGAGCCCGACGACTGGGCGGCCGGCTGGGCCGCGGGCTCCGGCTCGGGTTCGGGTTCCGGTTCGACCTCTTCGGCGGCGGGCTCGGGCTGCGCGGCCGGCTCCTCGGCGGGCTTCCTTCCTCGGCGGGCGCCGGTGCGGACTCGGCGGCTTCACCCGCCTCGCCGATGATCGCCAGCTCGCCGCCGACCTCGACGGTGTCGTCCTCCTGGGCGACGATCTTGGTCAGCACCCCAGATGCCGGGGCCGGGATCTCGGTGTCGACCTTGTCGGTCGAGACCTCCAGCAGTGGCTCGTCGACCTCGACGGTGTCGCCCTCCTGCTTGAGCCATCGAGTGACGGTCCCCTCGGTGACGCTTTCACCGAGTGCGGGCATCTGGACGGACACGGCCATAGGTCTTGGCTCCCTCGAACGGTCAGTCGTGCGGTTCGGTGTCCATCCTGTCATCACCGGGCCGCTCGTATGCACTCAGGGCGAAGGGTGTTTTTTCTCTGGCACCATCGAAGAAAGACCCCGCTGAGAAGAGGAGTTCGACACAAGGTGGGCTTGTTCGACAAGTTCCGGTCCGCTCGGCGGAACGCGCCCCGTTCGGCCGACGATCACAGACAGCTGCGCGACTGGGCGGCGCAGCGCACCGGCGTCGAGGCCTTCGTCGAACCGGAGACCACGTGTGACGCCGTTGACCGTGGTGCTGGTGGCCGCCGACGGGGAATGGACTCGCCGTCCGGCAGGCGGGCCCGCCGGCGCCCGCCGACTCGGTGAGCAACTCGGCATACCCGTTTATGACGTGCAGAAAGTCGGGTACCCGCAGCGGATGCGCGACTACGACGCACGCCGCCGCGTCGAGCGCCGCCGGGCGTTGCGCGACGAACTCGAGGGCCGCTGAGCGCCTTGACACCCCGGCGCTCACGCAGGCAGGGTCAAAGCTGTTCGGTACCAACGGTATGAGCTACTGCCGGTTACAGCAATCGCGTCTGGGAGAGGTGTGATGGCCACGCGCTACGTCGAGAGCAGCGACGGAACACGCATCGCGGTCTACGAGGAGGGCAATCCCGACGGGCCGGCCCTCGTGCTGGTGCACGGCTGGCCCGACTCGCACGTGCTGTGGGACGGGGTGGTGCCCCTGCTGGCCGAGAAGTTCCGCGTCATCCGCTACGACAACCGGGGCGCAGGCGCCTCGTCGGCGCCGGCGAAGGCGTCGTCCTACGCGATGGCCCGCTTCGCCGACGACTTCGCGGCCGTCATCGACAGAACTGTGCCCCGGCGAACGGGTGCACGTGATCGCCCACGACTGGGGATCGGCCGGCATGTGGGAGTACGTCGGCCGGCCGGGAGCGGCCGACCGGGTCGCGTCGTTCACCTCGGTATCCGGCCCGTCCGCCGACCACTTCAGCCGCTATGTCCGCGACGGCGTGAAGCAGCCCTATCGGCCAAAGCGGTTCTCCCACGCGCTGTCTCAAGCCGGCCACCTGAGCTACATGGCGGGTTTCTCGGTGCCGGTCCTGGCGCCGGCGTTGATGCGAGCCGGGGCAAAGCGGGTGCGCCGCTTGCTGGTTCGCGGCATTCCCGCCGAGAAGCTGCACTACGGCGACACCTTCGTCAGCGACGCGGCCAACGGGATGAACATCTACCGCGCCAACTTCTTCCGCTCGCTGGGCAAAGCCGGTCGCGGCCGCTACGTCGACGTCCCGGTGCAGGTGATCGTCAACCTCGACGACCGCTACGTGCGGCCCGTACGTCTACGACGACACCTCCCGGTGGGTTTCGCGGCTGTGGCGCCGCGACATCCGCGCCGGGCACTGGTCGCCGTTCTCGCATCCGCAGGTGCTGGCCACCGCCGTCACCGAACTGGCCGAGCACCTCGACGGCAAGCCCGCCAGCCGCGCGCTGCTGCGGGCCCAGGTCGGCCGGCCGCGCAAGGAGTTCGGCGACACGCTGGTGTCGGTCACCGGTGCCGGCAGCGGCATCGGGCGCGAGACCGCGCTGGCGTTCGCCCGCGAGGGAGCCGAACTGATCGTCAGCGACATCGACGAGGCAAGCCTCAAGGAGACCGTCGCGCAGATCGGCGCGCGCGGCGGTGTCGCGCACCCGTACCTGCTCGACGTGTCCGACGCCGAGGCCGTCGAACAGTTCGCCGACGAGGTGTGCGCCGCTCACGGCGTGCCCGACATCGTCGTCAACAACGCCGGTATCGGGGTGGCCGGGGCGTTCCTCGACACCCCGGCCGAGCAGTTCGACAAGGTGCTCGACGTCAACCTCGGCGGCGTGGTCAACGGCTGCCGGTCCTTCGCCCGGCGCCTGGTCGAACGCGGGCACCGGCGGCCACATCGTCAACGTCGCCTCGATGGCGGCCTACGCGCCGCTGCAGTCGCTCAACGCCTACTGCACGTCCAAGGCGGCGGTGTACATGTTCTCCGACTGCCTGCGCGCCGAACTCGACGCCGCCGGAATAGGCCTCACCACCATCTGCCCCGGCCTGATCAACACCAACATCGTCTCGACGACCGGCTTTCACGCGCCGGAGGGCAAGCGCACCGCGGTGCCGGGCCGGCGGGCCCAGCTGGAGCGGATGTTCGAGCTGCGCCGCTACGGACCCGACAAGGTGGCCAGGACGCGATCGTGTCGGCGGTCAAGAAGAACAAGCCGGTCCGGCCCGTCACCCCCGAGGCCTACCTGCTGTACGGGACCTCGCGGCTGGCGCCGCAGGCGTTGCGCAGCACCGCGCGCGGCAAGGTGGTGTAGCCCCTCGCGCCGAACGTGGATTACCCCCACGCGAAATGCCGCGCAAGCGTGCCGGTAATCCACGTTCGCGGAGGTCCGCTAGCCGTTCGCGGCGATGTCCTCCAGGACCGCGAACATCGTCCGCGTGGGCACCCCGGTGCCGCCCTTGGGGGTGTAGCCCCACGGGCCCGAGGTGTTGTACGCCGGGCCGGCGATGTCGACGTGGGCCCACTGCACCCCGTCGGCGACGAACTCGCGCAGGTACACCCCGGCGACGAGCATGCCGGCGAACCGCTGCGAGCTGACGTTGGCCAGGTCGGCCACCGAGGACTTCAGGTCGTCCTTGAGCTCGTCGGGCAGCGGCATGGCCCAGGCGTTCTCGCCCTCGGCCTGCGACAGCGCGGCCACCCGGTCGCGGAACTCGTCGCTGCCCATCACGCCCGGCGTGCGCGCGCCCAGCGCGACGGTCTGCGCGCCGGTCAGGGTCGAGGTCTCGATCAGGTAGTCCGGCTTGTCCTCGCAGGCCCGCACGATCGCGTCGGCCAGGATCAGCCGGCCTTCGGCGTCGGTGTTGAGCACCTCGACCGTGGTCCCGCCGTATTGCGTGAGCACGTCGCCGGGGCGCTGCGCGGTCGAGGACGGCATGTTCTCGGCCATCGGCACGGTGGCGATCACGTCGATCGGGAGCTGCTGCTGGGCGGCCAGCACGACGGTGGCGATCACCGCGGCGGCACCGCCCATGTCGGAGGTCATGTGGTGCATCGAGGCGGCCGGCTTGATCGAGATGCCGCCGGTGTCGAACGTGATGCCCTTGCCGACGAGTGCGACCTTCTTGGCACCTCTTGCGGCCCTTGCCGCCCCGATACGCCAGCCGCACCAGCCGCGGCGGACGCGAGGAACCCTTGCCCACCCCGACGATGCCGCCGAAGCCGGCCTTGGCCAACGCCTTGTCGTCGAGCACCTCGACCTCCAGTCCGGCTGCCTCGCCCAAAGCCTTTGCCCGCTTGGCGAATTCGGCCGGGAACAGGTGACTCGGCGGGGTGTTCACCAGGTCGCGGGCGGTGTTGACCGCGACCGCGATCGCGGTGGCGCGGGCCGCGTCCTTCTTGGCCCCCGAGGCGGTGCTCAGCGCGGTGATCTTGGCCAGGGCGGGATCCTTCGGCGCGGTCTTGGCGCTGCGGAACTCGGTGAACCGGTAGCTGCCCAGGATCAGGCCCTCGATCGCGGCCTCCAGGTGCAGTTCGGTCAAGGTGGTGGCGACGGCCTCGACACCCGACAGTGAGCGGGCCGCCACGCCGGCGGCGCGGCGGATCACCTCGGCCGGCCACTCGTCGCGCGCCGCGCCCAGCCCGACGGCCAGCACGCTGCCCACCGGCAGCGACGGCACGTGCAACCGGGTGACCTGCTCGGCGCCGCCCTTGGCGCCCAGCGCGCGCAGGCCGACCTCGATCTCGCCGATGGCCTCGGCGTCGAGGAACGGCCCGCCGACCACCTTCGGCGAGCCGTCGCTGTCGGATCCGGTGACGCTGCCGGTCACGATGGGAACGATCAGCACCGCCGACCCCAGGCCCCGCTTGGGCAGGGAGGTCGCGACGGTGACGGCGGGTGCGGTGTATCCGGGTTCGGTGCTCACGGGGATCAACCCTAACGATGGGGCATTAGTGTTGTTCGCCGTGACCGACACAGACCTGTTGCACGGCCCCCTGGAGAGTCAGCACCGCGCGTTGGGTGCCACCTTCGCGCCCTTCGGCGGATGGCTGATGCCGGTGTCCTACGCCGGCACCGTGGGCGAGCACACGGCCACCCGCGAAGCGGTCGGCCTGTTCGACGTCAGCCACCTCGGCAAGGCGCTGGTGGTGGGCCCGGGCGCGGCGGAGTTCGTCAACTCCGCGCTCACCAACGACCTGCGCCGCATCGGGCCGGGCAAGGCGCAGTACACCCTGTGCTGCACCGCCGACGGCGGCGTGATCGACGACCTCATCGCCTACTACGTCAGCGACGACGAGATCTTCCTGGTGCCCAATGCCGCCAACACCGCGGCCGTGGTGCAGGCGCTGCAAAGATGCTGCACCGCAGGATATTTCGATCACGGACGAACATCGCTCGTACGCGGTGCTGGCCGTTCAGGGGCCGCGCTCGACCGACGTGCTCGGCCGCGCTGGGCCTGCCCACCGACATGGACTACATGGGCTACGCCGACGCCGAGTACTCCGGTGTGCCGGTGCGGGTGTGCCGGACCGGTTACACCGGTGAGCACGGTTACGAACTGCTGCCGCCCTGGCAGTCGGCCCCGACGGTGTTCGACGCGCTGGTGGGCGCGGTCGGCGACGCCGGGGGACAGCTGGCCGGTCTCGGCGCGCGCGACACGCTGCGCACCGAGATGGGCTACCCGCTGCACGGCCACGAACTGTCGCTGGACATCTCGCCGCTGCAGGCGCGGTGCGGCTGGGCGATCGGCTGGAAGAAGGACGCGTTCTGGGGCCGCGAAGCGCTTCTGGCCGAAAAGCAGGCCGGCCCCCGGCGGCTGCTGCGCGGCCTGCGGGCGGTGGGCCGCGGGGTGCTGCGTCCCGATCTCACCGTGCTCGACGGCTCCGAGCCGGTGGGCGTGACGACGTCCGGAACGTTCTCGCCGACGCTGAAAGTCGGTATCGCCCTTGCCCTCATCGACACCGACGCCGGGATCGAGGACGGCGCGGTGGTCAACGTCGACGTCCGCGGCCGCGCCCTGGAGTGCGAGGTGGTCAAACCCCCGTTCGTCGACGTCAAAACTCGCTAGCGGCCCGGTCTACAATCGCCGTATGACCATCGGGCCCCTCGAATTCACGGTTGAGCGCAACGCGAATCCGGCGAGTGACGAGGTACGCGGTGAGATCCTGTCGGATCCCGGTTTCGGCCGTTTCCACACCGACCACATGGTGTCGGTGCTGTACACCCACGAGCTGGGTTGGCACCAGGCCGAAGTGCTGCCCTACGGCCCCATCGAGCTGGACCCGTCGGCGATCGTCCTGCACTACGCGCAGGAGGTCTTCGAGGGTCTGAAGGCCTACCGCTGGGCCGACGGGTCGATCGTGTCGTTCCGGCCGGAGGCCAACGCCGCCCGGCTGCGGACCTCGTCTCGCCGGCTGGCCATCCCGGAGCTGCCCGAGAGCGTGTTCATCGAATCGCTTCGCCAGCTGATCGCCGTCGACGAGCAGTGGGTGCCGCCGGCCGGCGGCGAGGCGTCGCTGTATCTGCGGCCGTTCATCTTCGCCACCGAGCCGGGCCTGGGCGTACGGCCCGCCTCGGAGTACCGCTACCTGGTGATCGGCTCACCGGCCGGCGCGTACTTCAAGGGCGGCATCAAGCCGGTCAGCGTGTGGCTGTCGACGGAGTACGTGCGGGCCAGCCCGGGCGGCACCGGCGCGGCCAAGTTCGGCGGCAACTACGCCGCCTCGCTGCTGGCCCAGGCCGAGGCCGCCGAGCACGGTTGCGACCAGGTGGTGTGGCTGGACGCGATCGAACGCCGGTTCATCGAGGAGATGGGCGGGATGAACCTGTTCTTCGTCTTCGGTAGCGGCGGCTCGGCCCGGTTGGTCACCCCGGAGCTGTCCGGCTCGCTGCTGCCCGGCATCACCCGCGACTCGCTGCTGGTCACCCCCGAGCTGTCCGGCTCGCTGCTACCCGGCATCACCCGCGACTCGCTGCTGCAGCTGGCCAGCGACGCCGGATTCGCCGTCGAGGAGCGCAAGATCGACGTCGAGGAATGGCAGAAGGGCGTGGCGACCGGGGAGATCACCGAGGTCTTCGCCTGCGGGACGGCCGCGGTGATCACGCCGGTGTCGCACGTGAAGTTCGGCGAGGGGGAGTTCACCATCGCCGACGGCGAGCCGGGCGAGGTGACGATGGCGCTGCGCGACACGCTCACCGGAATCCAGCGCGGCACTTTCGCCGACACGCATGGCTGGATGGCGCGGCTCAGCTAGACGCCTTCACCGCATTTCGTCCGGACCGCTTGGCCTCGTAGAGCGCGGCGTCGGCGCGGGCGAGCCACGGCTCGAGGCCTTCGTCCGGTCGGAGTTCGGCGGCGCCGATGCTCACCGTCACCGTGCCGACGTGGCGGAAGGGTGTGTTGGCGATCTGGGTGCGGATCTTCTCGGCGATGGCCATGGCCTCGCCGAGGCCGCAGTCACGCAGCATGATGACGAATTCCTCGCCGCCCCAACGCGCCACGATGTCGGTGCCGCGGACGGCTTCCAGCATGCGACGGGCGGTCTCGGCCAGCACCCGATCGCCGGTCTGATGGCCGTGGATGTCGTTGACCGGCTTGAAATGGTCGATGTCGACCATGAGCGCCGAGAGCGGCCGGCCGTCGATGAGGGCCTGCTCCAGATTCGGCGGCCAGCAAGGTTCCACCATGGCGCCGGTTCCACACTCCGGTGACCGCGTCCGTGCCGGCCAGCCGGGTCAGTTCGGCCTCGAAAGCCTTGCGCTCACTGATGTCGCGGGTGACGCCGAGAATCTCCACGACCGAGCCGTCGGTGTCGACATGCGGGATGACCTGCAGCTCGCCTTCCATGATCGAGCCGTCCTTGCGGTAGTACTCCTGCTCCCCGCGGAACACCGGCGTCTCCTCGCCCTTTTCGATCGCGGCGAACAACCTTCGGTAGAAGTCGACGACACGCGCCGCCGACTCCGGCGGATGAGTCTCCTCGACCGTTTGGTGCATCGCCTCCTCGGGAGTGAATCCGCGGACTCGCTCCACGGCCGGGCTGATGTAGTTGATGGTGCCGTCCAGCGACGCGGTCCAGATGATCTCCCAGGCGTTCTCGGCCAGCAGGCGGTACCGCTGCTCGGACAGTCGCAGGTCGGTCTCGGCCTCGTGCAGTTGGGTGATGTCGCGGATCGAGCCCTCCAGGATGACCGAGCCGTCGTCGCGCCGCCGGGATCGCACCCAGGCCCGGGCGTGCACGGGGCGACCATCGCGGTGGCGCCACGTCATCTCCGTCGTCGTCTCCTCGCCGGGGTCAGGCCGAGCAGCGCGGCGAGCTGGTCGGCGTACTCAGGATCGACCAGGCCCAGCACCGCTGCGGGGTCGGCGAGACCCTCGGCGGCCGGACAGCCGATCTGGGTCTCGACGGCGTCGGTCAGGAACTCGAAGGCCAGATCCGGTTGCACGCGCAGGACGAAGAACACCACCGCACTGCCGTTGGCCATCTGCCGAAACCACTCGGCATCGGGCCGGCCGTCCGATGTCTTCATAGCTCCTTCTCGAAGGCGAGGTCTGCGCGAAAGGGTAGCGCTCAGTCGGGCTTCACTTGCTCGAATCGGCCGGTCTTCAGATCCAGCTTGATCCGGTACACCGACCCGCGGCGCAGCACCGACAAGTCCGGCGGCGGCTGGTTCGCGGGCAGGGTCAGCAGCGGCATGATCCGCTCGGCCAGCATCGCGAAGCCGGCATCCCAGTCCGGGCCGTCGCACTCCTCGAAGGTTCCCCAGGCGATGACGCTGCGCCAGTTCGACAGGTCGTCGACGTGCTCGACCTCGACACAGACCTGCGGGTTGGCCCGCATCGCACGCAGCTTGGCGCCGTCCATCGCGTGGCCGTAGACGTAGGTGCCGTCGTAGACGTAGGTGACCGGGACGACGTAGACGCGGCCATCGCTGAGGCAGCCGATGCGGGCGATCACCTCGGTGCGCAACAGGTCCTCGCACTGGGCAGCGTCCAGTTCACCGAGCATGGATCACCAGGCCGATCACCGTCAGCATCGTCGTCAGTTCGACGACCGCACCGAGCACGTCTCCGGTGATCCCACCGAAACGGCGCACGCAGTGGGCCACCAGCACAGCCGACACCGCCAAGGCCGCCAGCACCACCGCCGGGCCCTGCCACGGCCGGGATGTCGCCAGCACCGACACCCCGGCGAGCACCCCGACCCACAGCGCCACCACCGCGGCGGGCGCGCTGCCTGCGACCGCGGTGCCGAGCACGCTGCCCGATGCCGCGGGCACCCCGCGCCGGCACGCCAGCACCGCGGCCACCCGCCCGGCCGTGACCGCGGTGACCACCGCCGCCGCGCCCGTCAGCCCCGGCGGCACGGCGGCGAACGCCAGCGCCTGGGCGGCCAGCACCACCACCACCGCCGCCACGCCGAACGGCCCCGCCGAGCCGTCGCGCATCACCTGCAGCGCGCGCTCCGGCGGCCCGTAGCAGCCCAGCCCGTCGACCGTGTCGGCGAGTCCGTCGATGTGCAGGCCCCGCGTCGCCAGCAGCAGGGCGGCCACCGTCAGCACCCCGGCCAGAGCGCTGTGCGCACCGAATGCCCACTGCCCGGCCCACAGCGCACCGGCGGCCAGCATGCCGAGCGCGACACCGACCACCGGTAGCGCGGTCATCGTCGCCCGCCCGACACCCGGCCCGCGCGACGGGACCGGAAGCACGGTTCCGAACGCGAAAGCCGTTGCCAGCGAACGCATCACGATCAGTCCGGGGTCTTCTCGGAGACGCCGGCGTCCTCGAAGGTCGCCATCGACGACAAGCGTCGCGATGGCCGCGCGAACCAGCGGCAGGGCCACCGCGGCGCCGGTGCCCTCGCCCAGTCGCAGACCCAGGTCGACGATCGGCTCCAGGCCCAAGTGGTCCAGCGCCAGCGTGTGCGCCGGCTCGGTGGAGCGGTGGCCGGCCTGCCACCAGGCCCGTGCGCCCGGCGCCAGCCGGTCACCGACGAGTGCCGCGGCCGTCACGACCAGACCGTCGAGCAGCAGGGGAGTGCGCCGCACCGCCGCCTGCGCGCAGAAACCGGCCATCGCGGCCAGGTCCGCCCCGCCGCAGGTCCGCAGCAGCGCGACCGGGTCGGACCGGAAGCGGCGCCCGCGGTACATCGCGTCGCGCACCGCTGCGGTCTTCCGCGACCAGCCGGCGTCGTCGATGCCGGTGCCGCGGCCGACGACGGCCACCGGTTCGGTGTCGGTCAGCGTGGCGATCAACGTCGTTGCCGCCGTGGTGTTTCCGATGCCCATGTCGCCGGCGATGAGCAGGTCGGCGCCTGCATCGACCTCCTCGTCGGCGATCCGCCGGCCCGCATCGAGGGCGGCGAGCACCTCGTCCTCGCTCAGCGCGTCCTCGACGGCGATGTTGCCGCTGGAGCGGCGCACCTTGTAATCCGTGGCGGGCCCGTCGGTGTCCACCGCGATGTCCACCACCCGCACCGTCGCGCCCGAGATCTCGGCCAGGACGTTGATCGCCGCGCCGCCCGCGTCGATGTTCATCACCATCTGCGCGGTGACCTCCGGCGGGTATGCCGACACGCCGGCGCGGGCCACGCCGTGGTCACCGGCGAACACCACCACTCGCGCTCGTTCGAATTGCCTTGGCGGACAATGTCCTTGGCAGGAGGCCACCCACACCGACAAGTCCTCGAGCCGGCCGAGTGCGCCGGTCGGCTTGGTGAGGATGTCCTGCCTGCGACGTGCCGCCGCGGCGGCACGGGAATCGGGCGGGGTGACCGCGGGGAACTCCGTCACGACGCCTCCGTCGGTTTGACCCAGACCGGTAGCCCCGCCACCACCAGGACCACCCGCTCACAGCGCTGGGCGAGTTGTTGGTTGAGGGTGCCGAGTTCGTCGGCGAAGCGACGCCCGGATGCGGTGGCCGGCACCACGGTCAGCCCCACCTCGGGGCTGACCAATACCAGTGGGGCGCTGAATTCCTCGACCGCCGAGACCAGTTCGTCGACCTCGTCGCTCACCGAACCGTCATCCCAGCCGCGCCGGTCCAGCACCCCGGTCAACCAGCCGCCCAGGTCGTCGACCAGGGTCGCGGTGTGCGGTGCGGCGCGCAACTGCGCCGCCACGTCGAGGGTCTCCACGGTGTCCCAGGCCTGCGGACGGCGCTCGCGATGCGCGGCGACCCGCGCCGCCCAGGACGGATCATCCTTGCGGCACAGCGCCGGTCGCCACGTAACGCACCGCACCGTCGGTGTCGATCGCCATCTCCGCCCATCGTGACTTGCCCGACCTGATCCCGCCGAGCACCAGCGTGCGCACTGTGCCGGTCTGGTCAGGTGACCTTGGCGCCGCGCTCGACCCGAGGTCGAGGGGCGCGCATGCGGCGCAGCTGCGAAGCCCGGCCCGCGGCGTAAAGTCCGAGCTTCCAAGGACCTTCGGTGTTCTCGGGGAACTTGGCCGCGACCGCCTTGTTGGCCTTGCGGGCCAGCAGGACCGCGTCGACGCCCATGATCGCCATCAGCACGAGCATGGCCGGGGAGATGAACAGCTGAACCTTGGGCACGGCGAGCATGACGAAGATCATGAACAGCGCCGCCGGCATGAACAGGCCGAGCAGGTTGCGCCGGGAGTCGACGATGTCGCGGACGTAGCGGCGCACCGGCCCCTTGTCGCGCGGGAGCAGGTAGTCCTCCTCGCCGGCCATCATCTTCTCGCGGCGGTCGGTCATCGACGCCCGCCGCTGCAGCTTCTCGGCCTTGCGTTCCTCCTTGGTGAGGGTCGCCCGCATCTCCTTGCGGCGCTTGCGCGCCTCGGAGGTCGTCATCGGCGCCGGCGCCACCGGTCCGCGCCGTTTCTCGGACTGGCTGCGCTTGGGGGTCGGCCTGCCCTTGGGCGCGGTGGTGCCGCACCGCCGCGGAATCCTCGAGCGCCGTCGGCTCGGCCTCCGGCACGTCGCCGTCGTCGTTCTTGCGGCCCAGCAGCTTCACGCCTGCCAGGTTACTTCGCCCCGGCGCCGGCCCGGCATGCACCTCGCGATGCGCGGCTCTACCCTGCAGGAATGACGGGTTCGGAGGCGCCTTTGCAGGTGTTGATCGCCCCGGACTGCTACGGCGACAGCCTCAGCGCGGTCGAGGCCGCCGACGCCATCGCCGCGGGCTGGCGCCGGGCGCGGCCCGACGACCGGCTGGTCCTGGCACCGCAGTCCGACGGCGGGCCCGGCTTCGTCGGTGTGCTGGCCGGGCGGCTCGGCGAGGTCCGCCACACCCGGGTGTCCGGGCCGCTGGACGGCGAGGTCGACGCCGAATGGGTCTACGACCCGCGCACCTCGACCGCCTACATCGAATGCGCCCAGGCCTGCGGGCTGTCGCTGCTCGGCGGCCCGCCGACCGACCAGACCGCGGTCGCCGCGCACAGCCGCGGCGTCGGCCAGCTCGTCGACGCCGCGTTGAAGGCGGGAGCGACGACGATCGTCGTCGGGCTGGGCGGCAGCGCCTGCACCGACGGCGGACGCGGGCTGATCGACGCGTTCGGCGGCCTGCGCCAGGCGCACGACGAACTGGACGGGATCCGGCTGATCGCGGCCACCGACGTCGAACACCCGCTGCTGGGGCCGATGGGTGCCGCGCGGATCTTCGGCCCCCAGAAGGGCGCCGACCCGTCGACCGTCGAGATCCTCGAACAGCGGATGACGGCCTGGGCGGCCAAACTCGACGCGCTGGCCGGCCGTCCGGTGAGCCCGTTGCCGGGGGCCGGCGCGGCCGGGGGACTGGGCGCGGCGCTGCTGGCGCTCGGTGCCGTCCGGGAGTCGGGTGCGGCCGTCATCGCCGAGCACACCGGGCTGGCCGACGACGTCGCGCGCGGCCGACGTGATCGTCACCGGCGAGGGCCGTTTCGACGACCAGTCGCTGCACGGCAAGGTGGTCAGCGCGCTGGCTGCCGGAGCGCGCCCGCGCGGTGTCCCGGTGATCGTGCTGGCCGGCCAGGTCACGCTCGATCCCGCCGCGCTGCCCGAGGCGGGTATCACCGCGGCCTACGCGATCGCCGACTACGCCGGGTCGGTGCAGGCCGCCATCGACGACGCCGCCAACCAGCTGGCCGGGCTGGCCTGCCGCACGGCAACCGGCCTGGGGACGGCTTGAGTCGGGAATAGCGGCCGGACAAGGTACCGTTGATGAGGTGGGATGAATCCCACCGACATCTGCTTTTGAGGGAGCTGCAATGACTGTTTCCGATCAGTCGACCGAGACCAAGACCGAGACCCACGGCGCGGTCCTGACCGACGCCGCGGCCGCGAAGGCCAAGGCGCTGTTGGACCAGGAGGGCCGCGACGACCTGGCGCTGCGGATTGCTGTGCAGCCGGGCGGCTGCGCTGGCCTGCGCTACAACCTGTTCTTCGACGACCGCACCCTCGACGGTGATCTCACCACTGAGTTCGGCGGCGTGAATCTGACCGTCGACCGGATGAGCGCTCCCTACATCCAGGGCGCCACGATCGACTTCGTCGACACCATCGAGAAGCAGGGCTTCACGATCGACAACCCGAACGCCACCGGCTCCTGCGCCTGCGGCGACTCGTTCAACTGACCTAACAACCTCCGCAACGGCCGCCCGGTCTCAGTATTGGGCGGCCGTTCGCAGTAGGTACGAGCACACCAGCAGCTGGTTGTCCTGGCGCAGCACCTGCGCGACACCCTGCTCCTCGTCGCGGCTGTTCCGCGCGCCCGACGCCGGTGCCACCCTCATGGTGAACAGCACCTGAGCCTGATACGACGACGACAGCACGATCTTGTCGATCGACGTCACCTCCGCGCGGGTGAACTGCCTGCGGAACGCGTCACTGGCCAGCCGCGCCAGCGCCTGATCGCCGCGGCGGTCCTTGACCGCGTCGTACATGCCGCACAGGTTGTTTCGCGCGACGATCTCGGTGTCGCCGTCGGACAGCGCGCTGAGATAGCTCTGGATCGCCGACTTGGTCGCGGCCTCGGTGAACACGCCGGCGCCCGTCGCGGGCCGGGTGGTCCGGATGACCAGCATGGCCGCCACCAGGGCGCCCACCACGACGAGCGCCAGCAGGCTCAGCCACAGCACCTTGCGACCGCGCGGTTTCGGCTGGCGGGTACCCCACCGGCGGCGGCAGCATTCCCGGATAGGCGCCGGGATAGGGCACGCCCGGCGGTGGGGCGGCGGCGGGGCCGAACCGGTCGTCGGGATACGGCTCGGAGTACGCCTGCGGGCCGGGGAACGGTTGACCCTCGGCGCCGACCTGCTGGGGCGGCGGAAAGGGGTCAGCCATCGATACGTCTCCTGGGGTCGTCGCAGGGGTATACGGAAGTACCGGCCACATCGACGCCGCTGTCGGCCCATATAGTCGGCTCTTGTACGCAGGCTAGCGCACCGGGTCGGAGATGAACGGCGGCGTTTACGCCGCTATCGTTACCTAGATCAGCTACCAAATGAAGGGCGGACGCTTCGTGACCATCGCGGTGACCGGATCCATTGCCACCGACCACCTGATGCGCTTTCCCGGGCGGTTTTCCGAACAGCTCCTCGCCGAGCACCTGCAGAAGGTATCGCTGAGCTTCCTGGTCGACGATCTCGTCGTGCATCGCGGCGGCGTCGCCGGGAACATGGCCTACGCGATCGGCGTGCTGGGCGGGCGCGCGGCCCTGGTCGGTGCGGCGGGGGCGGACTTCACCGACTACCGGCGATGGCTGGAGGCGCGCGGGCGTCGACTGCGACAGCGTCCTGATCTCCGACACCGCGCACACCGCGCGGTTCGTCTGCACCACCGACACCGACATGGCCCAGATCGCCTCGTTCTATCCGGGCGCGATGTCGCGAGGCACGAAACATCAAGCTGGCCGATCGTCGTCGAGGCCATCGGTACACCCGAGCTCGTCATCGTCGGCGCCAACGACCCGGACACGATGTTCTTGCACACCGACGAGTGCCGCAAGCTCGGGCCTGGCGTTCGCCGCCGACCCCGTCCCAGCAGCTGGCCCGGCTCTCCGGCGAGGAGATCCGCCGGCTCATCGACGGCGCCACCTACCTGTTCACCAACGACTACGAGTGGGACCTGCTGCTGTCCAAGACCGGCTGGACCGACGCCGACGTGCTGGCCCAGGTCGGCCTGCGCGTGACCACCCTGGGCGCCAAGGGCGTGGACCTGGTCGCCGCCGACGGCACCAACATCCACGTCGACGTCGTCCCGGAGACCGCCCAGGTCGATCCGACCGGAGTCGGAGACGCCTTCCGCGCCGGATTCCTGACCGCCCGCAGCGCCGGTCTGAGCCTGGAGCGCGCCGCGCAGCTGGGCTCCCTGGTGGCCGTGCTGGTCCTGGAGACCACCGGCACCCAGAACTGGACGTGGGATCGCGACGTGGCCAAGACCCGCGCTGGCCGACGCCTACGGCGCCGAGGCGGCCGAGGAGATCGCGCAGGCGCTCTGGGCTTAGAGCTGCACCGGGTACTGCGGCTCGCTGATCGTCGGCACGATGCTGTGCTCGACGAAGATCGCGTACCACAGCATGAAGATCAGCACCGTCCACAGCCGCCGGCTGTGGTCGCTCTCGCCGGCGCGGTGCTCGTCGAGCATCGTGCGCACCG
Organism: uncultured Actinomycetota bacterium; assembly: GCA_963765445.1. Classification (GTDB taxonomy): domain Bacteria; phylum Actinomycetota; class Actinomycetes; order Mycobacteriales; family Mycobacteriaceae; genus Mycobacterium. The sequence continues at coordinate 22,678 of CAVXWQ010000035.1, read as the reverse complement.
CCGCCGTGTCGACGAACTGGCCGGCCTGCGAGGCGTCGATCATGCCGTAGGCCCAGTCCATCAGCTCACCCGAGCGCAACCAGTGCCGGATCGGGACCGGGAAGCCCAGCTTGGCCCGGTTGAGCACGTGCGCAGGCACGATCGGCTCCAGCGCGCGCCGCAGCGCGTACTTGGTGGTGGTGCGGGTGATCTTCTGGTCGAACGGCAGCCGGGAGGCGACCGCGAACACCTCGGGATCCAGGAACGGCACGCGCAGCTCGAGTGAGTTGGCCATCGTCATCTTGTCGGCCTTGACCAGGATGTCGCCGCGCAGCCAGGTGAACAGGTCGATGTGCTGCATGCGCGCCACCGGATCCCAGCCGGCCGACTCGGCGTAGACCGGGGCCGTGACGTCGGTGTGGGTCCAGTCCGGGTTGAATCCCCGCAACACGGCGCGCAGCTGGTCGTCGGAGAAGCTGCGCGCGTTGCCGTAGTAGCGCTCCTCGAGCGTCAGCGAGCCGCGATGCAGCAGGCTCTTGCCCCGCATGCCTTCGGGCAGCGGCCGCGAAGCCCGGCCCAGCGACTTGCGCACCGGACGCGGAAGATAGTCGAAAGGCTTGAGCGACAAGGGTTCCCGGTAGATCGTGTAGCCGCCGAAGAGCTCGTCGGCGCCCTCTCCGCTCAACACCACCTTGACGTGCTTGCGGGCCTCGCGCGCGATGAAGTACAGCGGCACCAGGGCGGGGTCGGCCACGGGTTCGTCGAGATACCAGACGATTTCGGGCAGCGCGGCCACGAACTCCGACTGGCTGACGACCTTGGCCACGTGCCGCGCGCCGATCGCCTCCGCCGAGGCCACCGCCACGTCGACCTCCGAGAAGCCTTCGCGTTCGAAGCCGGTGGTGAAGGTGATCAGCCGCGGGTTGTGCCGGATCGCCAGTGCGGCGATCGCGGTGGAGTCGATGCCGCCGGACAGGAACGCCCCGACCGTCACGTCGGCGCGCATGTGCTTGGCCACCGAGTCCTCGAGCACCGCGGTGATCTCGTCGTAGCGGGCCTGCTCGCTGCCGGGGGTGAACGGCGTGGCGGCGAAGCGCGGTACGAAGTAGCGGCTGACCTTCGGCGCCTCGCCGGGGCGGATGACCGCGTAGCAGCCCGACTCCAGCCGGCGGATCCCGCGATGCAGCGTCTCCGGTTCGGGCACGTACTGCAGCACCGTGTAGTGCTGGACGGCACGTTCGTCGATCCGGGTGTCCAGGCCCAGCACGGGGGCCAGGTCGAGCAGACACTTCTTCTCGCTGCCGACGGCGGTGCCGCCCGGCCCGGTCGCCATGAACAGCGGCTTGATGCCGAACGGGTCCCGGGCGCAGAACAGCTCGAGTTCGCGGCTGTCCCACAGCGCGAAAGCGAACATGCCGCGCAGCCGGCGTCAGCGCCTCGGTGCCCCAGTAGTGGTAGGCGGCCAGGATCGCCTCGCCGTCGCCGTCGGTGGCGAAGACGGCGCCGTGCTGCTCGGCGAGTTCGGCACGCAGTTCGAGGTAGTTGTAGATCTCGCCGTTGAACACCAGCACATAGCGGTCCGGATCCTCCGGCGGGCCCCACCGCAGCGGCTGGTGCGAGTGCGCGATGTCGATGATCGAGAGCCGGTTGAAACCGAGCACCACCTGTTCATCGGCCCAGGTGCCGGGCTCGTCGGGGCCCCGGTGGCGCATCAGGGGCGATGCGCCGGCCACCGCCTCGACCGTCTCGGCGGTGATGCCGCTCGCCGGGTCAGAAACCAGGGCAAGCAGTCCGCACACGCGGCCAAGTATGCCGCACGTCCTCGGCCGCCTGCCGCGGCGGCATCCCGACTCGATGACGGAATTGGAGGTGTGTCGGGCTAGCTGATCGCGCGTGGTCTACGCTGCGTAGTATTCGATTCGCGAAAATGCTCTCGCGATCAGAAAAAAGCGGTTCATTAGGGCCATGAGCAGGACCTGAAACAGGAGGCGCCAAAGTGAAGACCCGCGGTTCCCGGCTCCGTAGGGTGGCGCTGGCGGTCACCTTCGGTGTGCTGGCGCTGTCGCTCAGCGGGTGCAGCTGGCAGGAAGTCCTGGGCCTGGGCTGGCCCAAGGGCATCACTCCGGAAGCGCACGCCAACCGTGACCTGTTCGTCGGCTCTGTCGCCGCCGCCCTCGTGGTCGGCGTGATCGTGTGGGGCCTGACCTTCTGGACCATGATCTTCCACCGCAAGAAGAAGGGCGACGACGAGTTGCCCCGCCAGTTCGGCTACAACATGCCGCTGGAGCTGGTGCTGACCGTCATCCCGTTCCTCATCATCTCGGTGCTCTTCTACTTCACCGTGGTGGTGCAGGAGAAGATGCTGCACAAGGAGCCGAACCCCGAGGTCGTCGTCGACGTCACCGCCTTCCAGTGGAACTGGAAGTTCGGCTACCAGAAGATCGCCTTCAAAGACGGCACCTTCAACTACGACGGCGCCGACCCGGCCCGCAAGGCCGCGATGGTCTCCAAGCCCGAGGGTATGGACGCCCGCAGCGGCGAGGAGAAGGTCGGCGCGGTGCGCGGCCTGAACCCCGAGGACCGCACCTACCTGAACTTCGACAAGGTCGAGACGCTGGGAACCAGCGACGAGATTCCGGTCCTGGTGGTCCCGGCCGGCAAGCGCATCGAGTTCCAGGTGGCCTCCGCCGACGTCATCCACTCGTTCTGGGTGCCCGAGTTCCTGTTCAAGCGCGACGTCTTCCCGGATCCGGAAGCCAACCACTCGGACAACAAGTTCCAGGTCGCCGAGATCGACCAGACCGGCGCGTTCGTCGGACGCTGTGCTGAGATGTGCGGCACCTATCACTCGATGATGAACTTCGAGGTCCGGGTGGTGTCGGCCAACGACTTCAAGGCCTACATGGACGCGCGCATCGCAGGCAAGACCAACGCCGAAGCGCTGCAGGCGATCAACCAGTCGCCGGTCGCGATCAGCACCCACCCGTTCGACACGCGTCGTGGCCAGCAGGTAATTCCGCAGGCGAGCAAGTAGGGGATCGCTCATGCATATCGAAGCCAGGTTGTTCGAGATCCTGACGGCGTTCTTCGTCCTCGCCGCGGTGGTCTACGGCGTGCTCACCGCGCTCTACGGCCACGGTGGAATCGAATGGGCCGGCACCACCGCGCTGGTGCTCACCGCCGGCCTCTCGCTCATCATCGGCACCTTCTTCCGCTTCGTCGCCCGTCGCCTCGACACCCGGCCCGAAGACTACGAGGACGCTGAAATCAGCGACGGCGCAGGGGAGTTGGGCTTCTACGCGCCGCACAGCTGGTGGCCGATCCTGATCGCGCTGTCCTTCTCGACCGCCGCCGTCGGCGCCGCGCTGTGGCTGCCCTGGCTGATCGTCGCCGGCGTCGTGTTCGTGCTGGCCGCGGTCTCCGGCCTGGTCTTCGAGTACTACGTCGGTCCCGAGAAGCACTGAGCGTTCGAAGGTCACAATCGAGGCGTCACTTGACGCCCAACGGTGTGCTGCGACGCGCCCGGCCCACCCGGTTGGGTAGGGTTTCGCCAGGACAATGCGAGCCGTCGGCACGCCGCGCGCCAGTCCTTGGCCCGCGTGCTGCGGTGATGTAGTCGAAAGAGGACAGGCGAGGATGAGCGGGCCGAATCCGCCAGACGAGGAGCCGGGCGGTCAGCCGACCGACGAGTACCAGGACGACCTGGTCACCGACACCGGCTTCCATCAGGCCTATTCCGCCCCCGAGCTCGAGCACTACACCACGGGCCCCTACGTCGCACCCGACCCTCGCCTCTACGACTACGACACCTACGACTCGGCACCCGAGGTCATCGAGGACGGCGAACCGCCCAAATGGCCGTGGGTGGTGGGTGTCACCGCGATCATCGCCGCCATCGCACTGGTGGTCTCGGTGTCGTTGCTGGTCACCAGCACCGACACCGACAAGCTTGCCACTCCCAAGACCACCACCACCGTCTCGCTCCCGCCGGTGCAGGACGAGATCACCACCACTGTGCCGCCGCCACCGCCGCCTCCGCCGCCGAGCACAGAGGAACCGCCGCCGCCACCTCCGCCCACCGAGACGGTGACGGTGACGCCGGAACCGCCGCCACCCCCACCACCGCCCGCTCCGACGGAGGCGCCGCCGCCTGTGACCACCACCCCCGCTCCGCCGCCGACGACCACCACGCCGGCCGGGCCGCGTCAGGTCACCTACTCCGTGACCGGCACGAAGGCGCCCGGCGACATCATCACGGTGACGTATGTCGACGCCTCGGGGCGTCGCCGCACCCAGCGCAATGTCTACATCCCTTGGTCGCTGACGGTGACGCCGATCTCGCAGTCCGACGTCGGCTCGGTCCAGGCGTCCAGCCTGTTCCTGGTCAGCAGGCTGAACTGCTCGATCACGACCAGCGACGGCACCGTACTCTCGTCTAACCAGAGCAACTCCGCGCAGACGAGCTGCTGATGGCGCGCGAATCGGAGGTCGCCGTGGCAGGCGCGACAGAAGACGACGACCGTTCACCGCAGACGGTGGATCGCATCCTGGTCGGGGTGTGCGGGGCGATCTGGCTGGTGCTGCTGGCGGTGACCGTCATCGCGGTGGTCGCGCTGGTTGATCTCGGCCGCGGGCACACCCTCGGCGGCGAGGGCAAGCACACCCCCTGGGTGCTCTACAGCGTCATCGCGGTGTCGGCGCTGATCATCGTCGGCGCCATCCCACTTGCTGATCCGGGCGCGCCGTGCGGCGCAGGCCGAACCCGTGCTGCCCGCCGGCGAGACCGCCGCCAAGGCTGCCGCGGCGGCGCCGCAGACGCCCGCGCGCACCCCTGTACGGCCCACAGAGGCGCCGACGGAGAAGCTGAAGGTCTTCGGGGCGACGGTCGACCCGTACGAGCCGTATCAGCCCGCCTTCGCCCAGTCGTCGGCGTCGCGCCGGGGTGACCTGCTGCTGCCGGCGACCCAGCTGGACCGGCTGTGGCTTCGCGGCACCGCGACGCTGATGAGCGCGATCGGCCTTGCCCTGATCGGTGTTTCGCTCGCCACCTATCTGCTGGCCTCGGCCAACGACACCGGCGCCTGGGTGGCGCTGGGCGTGGCCGCGGTCGTCACCGTCGCGATGCCGGTGATCCCGGTGTTCTATCTGCGTCAGCTGCGCGCGGCGCTGGACGAGGCTCAGACGCCTCGGATCGCTCGAGCGCGTCAGGCGTGATTCGGTCCAGCGCGATCAGCCGCACTGAGTACTGGATGCGATCAACGAAGTAAGCCCCGGGCCGTAGCCCGGGGCTTGCTTCGTTGTGACTGCCGCTAGTGCTGGCCGTTGCCGTTCGGGCCGGACTCGTCGTCCTGCCACTCCTTCAGCGCGGTCAGTGCCTTGACCTCGGTGGTGTGGGCGGCTGCGTTGAGTGCGTCGGCTTCGCTGGCCGGGTCGGCGGTCAGGAAGCTGCCGCGGCCCGGTGCGCCGCCGGCGCCCAGCTTGTTCATCCGCTTGGGCACGGCGGTGCCCTGGTACTCCAGCGGAATCGGGTGGCCGTGGTCGTCGACCGGGCCCAGCGGCTGGTGCAGCTCGATGTAGGCGCCGTGTGGCAGGCGGGTGATGATGCCCGTCTCCACGCCGTGCTCGAGCACGTCGCGGTCGCTGCGCTGCAGGCCGACCGCCCAGCGGTAGGTGATGAAGAACACCAGCGGCGGCAGCACCACCATGCCGATGCGGCCGATCCACGTCGTCGCGTTGAGCGAGATGTGGAACTTCAGCGCGATGATGTCGTTCATCGCGCCAGCGTCAGCAACATGTAGAACGAAATCGCCATGGCGCCGATGCCGGTTCGCACCGGAACGTCACGCGGACGCTGCAGCAGGTTGTGGTGCGCGTCGTCGCCGGTGAACTTCTTCTCCAGGAACGGATAGACGATCAGCAGGATGAACACCAGGCCCATGATCAAGGCGACCCAGACCGCGGCGGGCACGGTGTGGTGCCAGAAGTACAGCTCCCACGGCGGGAACAGGCGGATGAGACCGTCGGTCCACATCATGTAGAAGTCGGGCTGGCTGCCGGCCGAGACCTGCGAGGGCTTGTAGGGGCCCAGCTGCCAGATCGGGTTGATCTGCAGCAGACCGCCCATCAGGCCCAGGATGCCCAGCACCATCGCGAAGAAGGCGCCGGACTTGACCGCGAACACCGGCATGACCCGCACGCCGACGACGTTCTTCTCGGTGCGGCCGGGGCCGGGGAACTGGGTGTGCTTCTGGAACCACACCAGCGCCAGGTGAACGCCGATGAGCGCCAGCATGATTCCCGGGAAGATCAGGATGTGCACGGCGTACAGCCGCGGCAGCAGGATCGTCGCCGGGGAAGTCGCCGCCGAAGATCGCCCAGTGCAGCCAGGTGCCGATCACCGGCATGCCCAGCGTGATCGACGACAACGCCGCGCGGATACCGGTGCCCGAGAGCAGGTCGTCGGGCAGCGAGTAGCCGAAGAAGCCCTCGAACATCGCCAGGATCAGCAGCAGCGAGCCGATGACCCAGTTGGCCTCGCGCGGACGGCGGAACGCGCCGGTGAAGAAGATGCGGGCCAGGTGCACCATGATCGAGGCGGCGAACAACAGCGCGGCCCAGTGGTGGATCTGGCGGACGAACAGACCGCCGCGCACCTCGAAGCTGATGTTCAGCGCGGTCTCGTAGGCCCGCGACATCTGGATCCCGCGCAGCGGCTGGTAGACGCCGTTGTAGGTGACCTCGGTCATCGACGGGTCGAAGAACAGCGTCAGGTACACGCCGGTGAGGATCAGGATGATGAAGCTGTACATCGCGACTTCGCCCAGCAGGAACGACCAGTGCGTGGGGAAGACCTTGTTCAGCTGCCGCCGGACCGCAGCCGACGGGTGATAGCGGGAATCGATTTCGTCGCCCTGCTTGGCGAGGCGATCAGCGACCTTGGAGGAACTCATGATGTGCGCTCCCAGAATGCCGGTCCGACTGGTTCGATGAAGTCGCCGTTGGCGACCAGGTAGCCCTCTTGATCAATGGTGATCGGCAGCTGCGCCAGCGCGCGAGCGGCCGGACCGAAGATCGGTCGTGCGAAATGCAGTGCGTCGAACTGAGATTGGTGGCACGGGCACAGGATGCGATAGGTCTGCTGCTCGTACAGCGACGCCGGGCAGCCCAGGTGCGAGCACACCTTGGTGTAGGCGAACAGGTCACCGAAGTTGAAGCTCTCCTGGCCCTGACGCTTGACCACGCGGGCCATGTCGACGGGCTTGATGCGGATGAGCATCACCGGATTGCGCACGCCCATCGCGATCTCGGACAGCTTCTCGTGCGACTCCACGGTGGTGCCGTCGCCGTCGGACTCCCGCCAGGGGAACACCGTCTCCATACCGCCGGCGTCGAGGTCCTCGGGACGAATCTTGATGAACGGCGACTCACCCGGCAGTGCCGGTGGCCCGGGCCAGGTAGATGGTCTCGCCGGTGAAGCGCGGGGTCCAGCCGGAGGTCCACAGCACGGCCTTCTTGCCCTCGGCAGTCGGCACGACAGGCTTCCACGGGTTCTTGATCAGGCCGCCGACGAACGCCACCAGCGTACCGACGCCGAAGGCGCCGAGACCGATGCCCAGCGACATCCCGATCATCTTGCGGCGCTTGATGGTCGAGCCCTCGAGGGCGTCGGTGAGGTTGGCGGCCACGGTCTTGCGGTCCAGTTCGGAGGACGCGCCGTCGTGGCGATCCTGGACCGAGATCTCCTGCGGGATGAACCGCTTCTGGAAGAGCACCGCGCCGATGCCGATCGCCAGGATCGACAGGCCGAAGGTGACGCCGTACATCGGCGTGGCCAGGGTGTAGAGGAAGTTGCCCTTGGTGTGGTCCGGCTTGTACTCCCACGGCCAGAACAGGAACACCACCAGCAGCAGCAGACCGGCTGATGCCGCCGAGCAGCAGCCAGAACGCCACCAGGCGCTCGGAGCGCTTCTCGGCGCGGGTGCCCTCGACCGGCCAGCGCGGCTCCTTGAGGATGGTCTCGACGCCGTCGATGCGGCCGCCGAGTTCGACCAGCTCCTCGCGCGACATCGCCGCGAGCTGCTCGTCAGTCGGCTTGTTCACGTCGCTCATGCGCGATCCGCCTTCGCTACTCGCTGGGCCCTCATGCTCGTGCCCCGATCCACAGCGCCACGCCGATCGCGGCGACCATGCCGATGATCCATATCGCCATACCTTCCGGCGCCGGCCCGAGACCGCCGAGCCCGTAACCGCCGGGATTCGGTGTGTGGGCCGCCATCCGGACGTAGGCGACGATGTCCTTCTTCTCATCCGGCGACAGCTGGCGATCGGAGAACTTGGGCATGTTCTGCGGACCGGTCAGCATCGCGGTGTAGATCTGCGCCGGCGAGGCGTCGGTCAGGCCGGGCGCGTACTTGCCCGACGACAGGGCGCCGCCCTTACCGGTGAAGTTGTGGCACGACGCGCAGTTGAGCCGGAACAGGTCGCCGCCGCGGGCCAGGTCGTTGCCGATCAGCGACTGGTTGGCGATCTGCCCGTTGGCGTCGCGGGGTGTCAGCGGTCCGCCGCCGTTGGCCTGGATGTAGGCGCCCAGCGCATCGGTCTGGGCCTCGTCGAAGATCGGCGCCTTGCGGGGAGCCTGGGCTTCGCCGCGCATCGCCGGCATGCGGCCGGTGTTGACCTGGAAGAAGACCGCGGCCTCGCCGACACCGATCAGGCTGGGTCCGCGGCCCTGCGACGCCCTGGAGGTTGACGCCGTGGCAGGTGACGCAGGCGGTCTCGTAGAGCTGCTTGCCGGTGCGCAGCAGGGCCGACTGTGACTCGTCGGCGACTGCGACCTGCGGTGTGGGGGTCAGCGTGGCGGCAAGCCCTCCGGCGACTCCGAGGCCGACCAGCAGCAGCACCGCGCCGGTCAGGCGGCGACGAAGTCGACGGCGCGACTTGTCGTTCGTTCTGAGTCGTCCGCCCCATCTTCTTGAGCATCGAACCCCTTCTCATCAACGGATGAAGTAGATCGTCGCGAACAGGGCGATCCACACGATGTCGACGAAGTGCCAGTAGTAGGACACGACGATCGCCGCGGTGGCCTGCGCCGGCGTGAACTTACTCATCCGAGTTCGGATGAGTAGCAGCACGAACGCTATCAGACCGCCGAGGACGTGCAGGCCGTGGAAGCCGGTGGCGAGATAGAACACGCTGCCGTAGGCGCTGCCCGGGATCGTCGTGCCGTGCGTCACGAGGTGGTAGTACTCGTACGCCTGGCCGAGGAGGAAGAACAGGCCCATGAAGAACGTGATCACGTACCAGCGGCGCAGTCCGAAGACGTCACCGCGCTCGGCCGCGAACACACCCATCTGACAGGTGAACGACGACGCGATCAGCACCAGCGTCACCGGTACCGCCTGATACAAGTTCAGTTCGGTCGGTGGCGGCGGCCATACACCGCCGGCCTGAGAACGGGCAGTGAAGTACATCGCGAACAGCCCAGCAAAGAACATCAGCTCACTGGAAAGCCACACGATGGTGCCAACACTGACCATATTCGGCCGGTTCAGCGAATGAACGCGCGATGTGATCGCAGTTCCCGAAGTGCCAACAGCGCTCGTCACATCAAGAAGTATGACGCTTTGTAGTTGTTGAGGTACAGCCAGGGGCCGAATTAGTCATAACTGTCCTTGCGGCGAGCCCTGTGAAGTTCCCGGACGGGCGTGCGAATATCGGCGCGTGACCCAGCCCGTTTCGCAGCCCGCATCCGACGCCCCGATTTCGACATGGCCGCAGGTCCTGGGCCGGTTGACGGCCGAGGTGGAGCTCGCGCCGGGGGAGGCGGGCTGGGCGATGGACCAGATCATGACGGGGGCCGCGACGCCGGCTCAGATCGCCGCTTTCGGCGTGTCGATGAAGATGAAGCGCCCGACGCCCGCCGAAGTGCGGGAACTGGCCGACACGATGCTGCGCTACGCGCTGCGGGTGCCGACCGATGTCATCGGCACCGACACCGTCGACATCGTGGGCACCGGCGGGGACGGCGCCAACACCGTGAACCTGTCCACGATGGCCGCGATCGTGGTCGCCGCGGCCGGCGTGCCGGTGGTCAAGCACGGCAACCGGGCGGCGTCGTCGAAGAGCGGCGGCGCCGACATGCTCGAGGCGCTGGGCGTGCGCATCGACCTCGGACCCGACCAGGTGGCCCGCTGCGTAGCCGAGGTCGGCATCGGGTTCTGCTTCGCCCAGGTGTTCCACCCGTCCTACAAGTACGCGGGCTGCTCCGCGCCGGGAGATCGGCGTCCCGACGGTGTTCAATCTGCTTGGGCCGCTTACCAATCCGGCAGGCCCGCGGGCGGGCCTGATCGGCTGCGCCTTCGGTGACCTGGCCGAGGTGATGGCCGGGGTGTTCGCCGCACGCCGCTGCAGCGTTCTGGTCGTGCACGGCGACGACGGTCTCGACGAACTGACCACGACGACCACGAGCACCATCTGGCGGGTACAGGCGGGCACCATCGACAAGCTCACGTTCGACCCGCTGGGCTTCGGATTTCCGCGGGCCCGCATCGAGGAGCTGGTCGGTGGCGAGGCCGAGTTCAACGCTGCGGAGGCACGCAACGTGCTCGGCGGCGCCACGGGACCGGTCCGCGACGCGGTGATCCTCAACGCCGCGGGCGCGATGGTCGCCCATGCCGGGCTATCCAGCCACGCCGAATGGCTGCCGTCCTGGGAGGAGGGGCTGGGCCGGGCTGCCGAAGCGATCGACTCCGGGGCGGCCGAGCAGCTCCTCGCGCGTTGGGTGCGGTTCACGCAGGAGCTCTGAGTCCAGCCGCTGCGCCTGCTCGGCGGCCAGCCGCGCCGAGCGTGCGGTCGCGGCCCACGACGACCACGGGCCGGCCGAGCCGACCGGTGACGCGAAACCCGTTGTGGCAGAGACGATCCGAATGTCCGGTGCGGCCAGCCAGCGGGCGATGAGCGCGGTCTCCTCGACCAGCGCGCCGCCCAGCGGTGCGGCCTGCGGCAGGATCGTCTGCGCCCCCGACCGCAGCGCCTCCACCACCGGCATCGGCGGGACACCGCGCCGCGCGGTACCCGCGGCGGCCAGTTGTCCGTGCCGGACCACCACCAGCTGCCAGCCGCCCGCGCCGTCGGGTGCGGCGGCCACCAGCTCCTCGACGGCGGCCAGCGCCCGCAGCCGCTGGCCGCGCCAGAGCACGTCGACGCTGGCGGCGGTCTGGTCGCGCAGCCGGGCCGCACTTTCATAGCGCGATCGCGCGGCGAGTTCGGTCACCCGCCGCACGGCGGCGGCCAGGGCGGTGTTGTCGAGTCCTTCGATGAGCGCCGCGGCCTGCTGCGGGGCGGCGCCGTACTCCGCGGCGGAGATCCCGCGCGGTGCGGGACAGGGCGCGACCTCGCGCTCGGGGCAGGCCGGTCCGTGCTCTCCCGCGCGGCCGATGCGCGCCGTGCAGGTGCGCACGCCGGTGAACCGGGCGACCAGTTCGGCGGTGTCGGCGGCGTCGGCACGCGATCGGAACGGTCCGATCGCGCGGTCGTGGCGCGGTTCGCGGACCACCGAGAGCCGGGGGAAGGCCTCGTCGGTCAGCACCACCCACCACCAGCGGTGCGGGAAGCGGGAGCGGCGGTTGTAGGGCGGGGCGTGGGCGGCCAGCAGTCGCAGCTCGCGGACCCCGGCCTCCAGCGGGTGGGCACATTCGACGTGGTCGACGGCGGTGGCCAGGCCCACCATCTCCTTCATCCGGCCGCGCGGGTCGGCGCCGTTGAAGTACTGGCCGACCCGGCGGCGCAGGTCGGTGGCTGTGCCGATGTAGAGCACCTCGCCGGTCGGCCCGCGGAACAGATACACCCCCGGCCGGTGCGGCAGCTTCTGCGCCAGCACCCGCTTGCTGCGCTGGGCGTTGGAGACACCTGGCAGGTACTCGCGCAGCTCGCTGTAGGTTCCGATGCCCTGATTGCCGACCCGCTCGATCAGCGCGTGCAGCACGTCGACGGTGGCGCGGGCGTCGTCGAGGGCGCGGTGGGTGGGCCGGGTCGCCGAACCGACCAGGGCGGCGAGGGTGGCTCAGCCGGACGCTGGGCGCCTCCTCGCGGGTGAGCACGCGCCGGGCCAGACGCACCGTGCACAGCACCGGCGGGCGCGGCCAGCCGATGCCGCACTGCTCGGCGGCCGACTTGAGGAACCCGATGTCGAAGCCGGCGTTGTGGGCCACCAGCACGGCGCCGCGGGCGAACTCCAGGAACATCGGCAGCACGCTGGCGATGGTCGGCGCGTCGTGGACCATCGCGGTGGTGATCCCGGTCAGCTGGACGATCTGCGGCGGGATGGCCCGCTGCGGGTCCACCAGGGTGGCGAACTCGCCGAGCACCTCCCCGCCGCGGACCTTGACCGCCCCGATCTCGGTGATGGCGTCGCGGGCCCCGTTGGCCGACGTGGTGGCCCGTCCACCGGTCGTTTCGAGGTCGACGACGACGAAGGTCGTCTCACGTAGTGAGATATCGGCGGCCGGGTCGACATCGGCGAAACTGAGCTGCGCATCAGTCGGGGAGCCGGCCACAGCTGTCGACGGTAAGCACCCGCACCGACAGGATCGGGCCGCCACTCGAGCGGCCGAACCGTTCTTGTCGGTACCCCCCGATAGCGTGCGGCCGTACCCACGAGAGGAGACCCGAGATGGGAACACAGCCCGACGAGCCGGTCGTCATTGATTGCGACGACTGCGCGGCACGTGGCCCTGGGTGCCGCGACTGTGTGGTGAGTGTTTTGCTGGGGGTGCCCGAGACTTTGCTCTCCGATGAGCGGGCGGCGCTGGAGGTGCTCGCGGAGGCCGGTCTGGCGCCGCGACTGCGGCTGGTTCCGATCCATCGGCGCGGGGGGCCGGGCCTGGCGAGCTGACGTCCTGGTAGGTTGGTCGTCAGGTTGTGACTGGTGTGGCGGGCGTGACTGGCCATTTGTTAAATCTGGCTCTTACGTTGGACAACGCCGATGCCATTTCGTAACCTGTTCGAGACCTAAGGCAGCTCGATGCAGAAGGCGTCGACGGCACTTAAAGGATGCGCAATCTTGAGGTTTGACAGCAGGTCCCTGACTCGACGCGTTCTTCGGCGTTATGTAGTAGGTGGGATTGCTGGCCTCGCGGTGTTCTCCGCCGTTATAAACGGCTCTGTGCACGCCGATCCCGCTGACGACGGTGTGGCAAAGATAAACGAGCTGTCCCGGCAGGCTGAGCAGCTCACCGAGTCGATGCACTCGGCTCAGCTCGACCTCGACAACAAGCTGCAAGTGCAGGCCGCCGCCGAGAAGAAGCACACCGACGACCTGGCCACCGTCGACGCGGCCAAAGCCCAGCTGGCTACCTATCAGGGGGCCGTCGACAACTTTGCTGCCGCCGTCTACATGGGTGGCCGGACGGACGGTCTGAACGCGATTCTGACCGCCGAGTCGCCGCAGGGCCTGATCGACAAGATGGCCGTGCAGAAGGTGATGGCCACCGAGATGGCCGCCCAGATGCAGAGCTATCGCCGCCTGTCCGACGAGGCCGCCAAGGCCGAGGCCGAATCGGCCAAGTCGGCCGCCGATGCCAAGACCGCCGCCGAGCAGGCCGCCGCGGTGCGGGCCGACCTGCAGCGCAAGCAGTCTCAGCTGCAGGTTCAGATCGCGATCGTCAAGTCGCGCTACCAGACGCTGACGCCGAACCAGCGGGTCGCGCTGGCCGCTCCGGGTCCCGTCCCGCCGCCGGAGATCCTCGCCGCACCCGCGCCCGAAGCGCTGCCGCCGATCGACGCCCCGCCGGAGGCCCCGGCCGCCGCCGAGGTGATCCCGATGGCCGCCGTGCCGACCCCGGGCCCGGGAACCGACGAAGGCGCCATCGCGGTCCAGGCCGCGCTCACCCGCATCGGCGACCCGTACGTCTGGGGTGGCGGCGGCCCGAACCAGTTCGACTGCTCCGGCCTGGTCATGTGGTCGTTCCAGCAGGCCGGCATCTACCTGCCGCACTCCAGCCAGGCCCTGGCCCACGGCGGCCAGCCGGTCTGCATGGACCAGATCCAGCCCGGCGACGTCGTCAACTACTACTCCGACGCCTCGCACACCGCGATCTACATCGGCGACGGAATGATGGTGCACGCCTCGACGTTCGGCGTTCCGGTGCGCGTCGCACCGGTGAACGAAGCGCCGATCTACAACATCCGTCGCTACTGATCGACCAGCGCACTCGCGGCCGGTTGCCGGCCGTCCTGGCGGTGGCCTTCGTCGCCCAGCTCGTCGCCGCGACCGTTCTGCTCGTCGCGCCCGCCACTCCGGACGCGGCGCCTCGGACCAGCCCCACGACGGCGCCCATGCCGGCTCCGCTCGTCGTCGGCGACGGCCGCACGGTGCACCTGATCAGCCTGGGCGGTCCGCGCACCGACGGCCTGCTCGCCCGGATCGGCGGCGACATCGGTGCCGCGGTGAGCGCCGTCGAGAAGTTCTGGGGCACCGACTGGGACCGCGACATCGTGGTGATCGCCACCGACTCCGACGCGCAGTTCGTCGCGCAGGCCGGCCTGGACCCGAACCGGCAGTGGGCCGACATCGCCGCCGTCTCGGTCGCCGACCACGTCGACCTCGAGCACCACAGCGCCGACGGGCAGCGGATCGTGTTCGCCCCGGGCGCGGCAGCGATGAGCGACGGGTCATTGCGAATCGTGTTGACCCACGAGCTCTTTCACCTCGCCGCCCGCGCCGACACCGCCGCGGACGCCCCGCGCTGGCTCGTCGAAGGTGTCGCCGATTTCGTCGCCCGGCCGCCCGCCGCGCTGCCCGCCGACGCCGCGAGCGACACCGCGTTGCCGACTGACGCCGAACTGGACACCGCCGGTCCCGCAGCGGGCCATGGGCTATGACCGGGCCTGGTGGTTCGCCCGGTTCGTCGCCGACACCTACGGTGTCGACGCGCTGCGCACGCTCTACGTCGCGGCTGCCGGCCCCCACCACGCGGATTTCGCACACCGCGGTGCGGCGCGCGCTCGACACGGACCCCACCGAGCTGCGTGTGCGCTGGGCGCAGTGGCTGAGCAGATAGCGTGTGGGGCGATGACGCGGGTCCTGCTGGTCACCAATGACTTTCCGCCGCGCCCCGGCGGCATCCAGTCCTACCTCGAGCAGTTCGTCGGCTCACCTCGCCGCCACCGGCGAGCACCAGCTGACCGTGTACGCGCCGCGCTGGAAGGGCTGCGAGGACTACGACCGCGCCGCGGCCTACCGCATCGTGCGCCATCCCGGCACGCTGATGCTGCCCGAGCCCGGAGTGGAGCGCCGAATGCGGGCGCTCATCGCCGAGGACGACATCGAGACCGTGTGGTTCGGGGCCGCCGCGCCGCTGGCCCTGCTAGCCGGCCGCGCCCGCCACGCCGGCGCCCAGCGGGTGCTGGCCAGCACGCACGGCCACGAGGTGGGCTGGTCGATGCTTCCGGTCGCGCGTTCGGCGCTGCGGCGCATCGGCGACACCACCGACGTCGTGACCTTCGTCAGCGACTACACCCGCGGCAGGTTCGCCTCCGCGTTCGGGCCCCGAGCCCACCTGGAGCATCTGCCGCCGGGAGTCGACGTCGACCGCTTCCGCCCCGACGCCGCGGCGCGCGCCGAACTGCGCGCCCGTTATCGGGCTCGGCGATCGCCCGACCGTCGTCTGCGTATCGCGGCTGGTCCCGCGCAAGGGCCAGGACATGCTCATCAAGGCGCTGCCCGACATCCGGCGCCGCGTCGACGGCGCCGCGCTGGTGATCGTCGGCGGCGGCCCGCACGGCGAGCATCTGCACCGGCTGGCCCGCGAGGCCGGCGTCAGCGAGCATGTCGTGTTCACCGGGGGAGTGCCGAGCGCCGAGTTGCCTGCCCACTACGCGATGGCTGATGTGTTCGCAATGCCTTGTCGCACAAGGGGTTACGGGATGGACGTGGAGGGCCTGGGGATCGTGTTCCTGGAGGCCTCGGCCAGCGGCGTGCCGGTGGTGGCAGGCTCCTCCGGCGGCGCGCCGGAGACCGTCCGCGACGGCGAGACCGGGCGCCTGGTCGACGGCCGTTCGCACGACGAGATCGTCGACGCCGTCGGCTCGATCCTCGCCGACCCCGAGCTGGCGGCGCGGATGGGCGCGGCCGGGCGCGCCTGGATCAGCCGCGACTGGTCCTGGGCGACTCAGACCGCGCGGCTGTCCGGACTCGTGTCTACGTGTGACCATGTCCGGATGAACAAGCCGGCACTGATGACGACGATGGCCGCCGGTGTGCTGGCGGCCGCGGCGGTGATCGCCGGTGTGCCCGCGGGTCCCGCGGCCGCCGACGACTGCCCCGACGTCGAGCTGATCTTCGCCCGCGGCACCGGGGAGCCGCCCGGGCCGGGGCGCGTCGGCCAGGCTCTCGCCGACGCGCTGGCCCCGCAGCTCGGCGGACGATCCCTGGACGTCTACGGGGTCGACTACCCGGCGAGCCTGAACTTCCTCAACGCATCCTCCGGTGCCGACGCCGCCGCCGCGCGCATCGCCGACATGGGCGTGCGCTGCCCGCAGACCCGCCTGGTGCTCGGCGGCTTCTCCCAGGGCGCGGCCGCGGTGTCGATGCTGGCCGGGGTGCCCCCGGTGGGAGACCGGATCGGCAGCATTGGTTCGGCGCCGCCGCTGCCGCCGGCCGCGGCCGGTCAGGTCGCCGCGGTGGCGGTCTTCGGCAACCCGGGCGCTCGCTTCGGCAGCCCGCTGTCGACCACCGGGGCGTTCGCGGGCCGGGCCATCGACGTCTGCGTCGAGGGCGATCCGATCTGCTCCGCCGGCCGCGACCGCGCCGCCCACAGCGCCTACGAACTGCCGCCGTACCCCCAGCAGGCCGCCGCCTTCGTCGCCGCGCTGCTCTAGCGGCTCAGCGGTTTCTTGGCTTGAGCGGCTACCCTCGCCCCGGTGTTGCTCACTCCCGTCGCCGATCAGGGCCTGCGTCCCCGCGTCGCGTCCCTGACCGGACTGCGCGCGGTGGCGGCACTGCTGGTGGTGGGCACCCACGCGGCGTTCGCGACCGGCAAGCTCACCCACGGCTACGTCGGCGTGATGGCGGCCCGGCTGGAGATCGGGGTGGCCATCTTCTTCGCGCTGTCCGGTTTCCTGCTGTTCCGGCCGTGGGTGACGGCGGCCGCCGCCGGCTCGCAGTCCCCGTCGGCGGCCGACTACGCCCGCCGGCGGGTGCGCCGGATCATGCCCGCGTATGTGGCGACCGTGCTGCTGGCCTACGGCGTGTACTCGGTCTACTCGACCGGACCCAACCCCGGGCAGAGCTGGGCGGGCCTGCTGCGCCACCTCACGCTGACCCAGATCTACACCGACAACTACCTGTTCACCTACCTGCATCGCGGGCTCTCGCAGACCTGGAGCCTGGCGGTGGAGGTCGCGTTCTACGCCGTCCTGCCGCTGCTGGCCCACCTGCTGCTGGTGGTCCTGTGCGGTGACCGCTGGCGCCCGGCGCGCCTGCTGGCCGGGCTGGGCGGGCTGGCGGCGATCAGCCTGGTGTGGCAGGTCGTGCTGAACACCACCGACTGGCTGCCCAACTCCGCGGGGATGTGGCTGCCCGCGCATCTGGCGTCGTTCGCCGGCGGCATGGCGCTGGCCGTGCTCGCCGAAACGGGGGTGCGCTGCCCGGCGAAGGTGGCGGTGCCGATCGCGCTGGGCGCCTTCCTGGTGGTGTCCACCCCGCTGGCCGGGGCGGTCACGATGGGGCCGGTACGGGTGTGGGAGCCGCTGACCAAGACCGTTCTCTACGCGGTGATCGCCGCGCTGGCCGTCGCGCCGGCGGCCCTGGGTGACCGCGGGCTCGTCGACCGCATGCTCGTCCAGCAGGCCCATGGTGTGGCTCGGTGAGATCTCCTACGAGATCTTCCTGCTGCACGTGCTGGTGATGGCCGTGGTGCTCGGCGAGGTGCTGCGCTGGCCGCTGTTCACCGGCTCGCTGACCGGACTGTTCGTCACGACGCTGGCCGTCACCGTCCCGCTGGCGTGGCTGTTGCGCCGGCTCACCGCGCCGCTACTTGGTGTAGATCGCCTCGATCTCCTCGGCGAACTTCTGCGCCACCACGTTGCGCTTGACCTTCAGCGTCGGGGTGAGCTCACCGGTCAGCACGGTGAAGTCGCAGGGCAGGATCCGGAACTTGCGGATCGACTCGGCATGGGACACATGCTGATTGGCGTCCTTGACGGCCAGCTCGATCTCGGCGACCAGATCCGGGTCCTCGCGCAGATCGCCCACCGAGGCGTCGGCGCCCTTGCCGTGGTGCTGCTTCCAGACGTCGAAGGCCTCCGGGTCGATCGCGATCAGCGCGCCGATGAACGGCTGCTTGTCGCCGACGGCCATCGCCTGGCTGATCAGCGGATGGGCCCGCAGCGCGTCCTCGAGCACCGCCGGCGCGACGTTCTTGCCGCCCGCGGTGACGATGATCTCCTTCTTGCGCCCGGTGATCGACAGGAAGCCCTCGGAGTCGACACTGGCCAGGTCGCCGGTGTGGAACCAGCCGTCGACGATCGCCTCGGCGGTGGCCTTCTCGTTGTGCCAGTAGCCGCTGAACACCACGCCGCCCTTGACCAGCAGCTCGCCGTCTTCGGCGACCTTCATGGCGTTGCCCGGCATCAGCTTGCCGACGGTGCCCACCTTGAGCTCGCCGATGCGGTTCACCGTGATCGCCGCGCTGGTCTCGGTCAGGCCGTAGCCCTCGTAGATGGACAGCCCGACACCGCGGTAGAAGTGGCCGAGGCGCTTGCCCAGCGGCGCCCCGCCGGAGATCGCCGCGTGGCAGTCACCGCCGAGGGCGGCGCGCAGCTTGCCGTACACCAGCCGGTCGAACACCGCGTGCCCGGCGCGCAGCACCAGGTTCGGGCCGTGCCGCCGCCTTCGAGCGCCTCGCTGTAGGCGATCGCCGTCTTGACGGCCAGCTCGAAGATCTTGCCCCTGCCGCTGTCGCGGGCGTTCAACTCCGCTGTGTTGTAGACCTTTTCGAACACCCGCGGCACCGAGACCACGATGGTCGGCTTGAACAGCTGCAGCATCGGCACCAGGCTCTTGATGTCGCTGGTGTAGCCCAGCGTCACCTTGTTGGCGAACGCCGTCATCGACAGGGCGCGGGACAGCACGTGCGCCATCGGCAGGAACACCAGCAGCCGCTCGTGCTGACGCAGCAGGGTGGGGAAACACGTTGCCGCACCGCGGGTTTCGTGCAGCAGGTTGGAGTGCGTCAGCTGGACGCCCTTGGGCCGGCCGGTGGTGCCCGAGGTGTAGATCAACGTCGCCGGATCGCTCGAGCGCAGGCCGTCGAGCCGGCGGCCCAGCTCGGCGGCGTCGGCACCGGCCGCGGCTTCGGCCAGCTCGTCGAGGGCCTCGACCCGCAACGCCTTGCGCAGCGCGGGCAGCTCGTCGTGCAACTCGGAGACCATCTGGGCGTGCGCCTCGGTCTCGGTGAACGCCAGCACCGCACCGGAGTCCTCCAGCACCCAGCGCACCTGCTCGGCCGAGGACGTCTCGTAGATCGGCACCGTGACCCCGCCGACCGACAGGATCGCGTAGTCGAGGATCATCCACTCGAAGCGGGTCGCCGACAGGATCGCCACCCGGTCACCGGCCTGCACGCCATGGGCGATCAATCCCAGCGCCGCAGAGCGGATCTGGGCGGCGACCTCCGCGCACGTCACGTCGGTCCAGGCGCCGTCGACCAGCCGCTGCAGGATCACATAGTCCGGATCGTCGCGCTCGTGGTCGTAGACCGAGCTGACGACGTTGTCGTTCTCACCGATGGTGAACGGCGCCGGAACGCTGTATTCACGCACATGAACCCCTTGTGGAATCGCGCTTGATGCCGCCCAGCCTAGCCAAACGGCACCGCCCGGCTGTGACGGCCTTCACCCGCCGGGCCGGGATCGGCTCCGGATCGGCATATGTGAAGCTTGTCCGCATGCACAGCATCCAGATCGCCGACGAGACGTTCGTCGCCGCCGACCCCGCGGCGGTCGGCCGTGCGGTCGCCGACCCGGCAAGCTGGCGGCGGTGGTGGCCCGATCTGCGGCTGGAGGTCGTGGAGGACCGGGCCGACAAGGGCATGCGGTGGACGGTGACCGGTCCGCTGACCGGCACCATGGAGATCTGGCTGGAGCCGGTGCTCGACGGCGTGCTGCTGCACTACTTCCTGCACGCCGAACCGACCGGCGTCGCCGCCTGGCAACTGGCCAAGATGAACCTCGCCAAGCTGACCCATCAGCGCCGCGTCGCGGGTAAGCGGATGGCCTTCGAGGTCAAGGCCACGCTCGAGGCGTCGCGTCCGGTGGGCGTCGCACCCGGCAGGTGATATCAGGTCACACTTCGGGCCGGAAGGGTACCGTTTGTGGCCAAGGAGGCTTGGCATAAGTGGCTGACAAGACGGCGCAGACCATCTACATCGACGCGGACCCGCGCACTGTGATGGACGTCATCGCCGACATCGGTTCCTACCCGGAGTGGGTGTCGGAATACAAGGAGACCGAGGTTCTCGAGTCCGACAAACAGGGCTACCCGCTGACGGCGAGGCTGCTTCTCGACGCCGCGGTGCTCAAGGACACCATGGTGCTCAAGTACGAGTGGCCGAAGGACCGCAAGTCGGTGCGCTGGTCGCTGGTCTCCAGCTCGTTGCTCAAGGCGCTCGACGGCGCATACACGTTGGCGCCCAAGGGATCTGGGACCGACGTCACCTACGAACTGTCCGTCGACCTGATGATCCCGATGATCGGCCTGCTCAAGCGCAAGGCCGAACGGCGGCTGACCGACACCGCACTGAAAGACCTGAAGAAACGGGTCGAGGGCTGAGTGAAGCCCGATGACGCACCCGCCGGCGATGCGGGCACCGAAGCCCGGGCCCGGATCGGCTTCTTCGTCGGCAAAGGCGGGGTGGGCAAGTCCACCCTGGCGGCGGCGACTGCGGTCCGCGCGGCGCTGGCCGGCGACCGGGTGCTGGCCGTCTCCACCGACCAGGCGCACTCGCTCGGCGACGTCCTCGGCGTAGCGGTGCCGCCGACCGGCGGCCGCGAGCCGGTCCGCATCCTGACCGAGGAGGAGACCGACGACAGCGCCGGCGGCTACCTCGACGCGCTCGCGCTGGACACCCTGGCCCTGCTGGAAGCGCGGTGGCGCGACGTCGCACCCGTACTGGCCGCCCGGTTCCCCGAATCCGACCTGAAAAACGTTGCGCCCGAGGAGCTCTCGGCATTTCCGGGCATTCAGGAGGTGCTGGGTCTGTCCGAGGTGGCCACGCTGGCCGCCTCCGGCCGCTGGGACTACCTGGTGGTGGACTGCGCCTCGACCGCCGACGCGATGCGGATGCTGACCCTGCCCGCCGCGTTCGCCATGTACCTCGAGCGGGCCTGGCCGCGCCACCGCAGGCTGAGTTCGGCCGCCGAGGACATCCGGGGTGCCGCCACGGTCGCCGTGTTCGAGTCGATCAGCACCGGGGTCGAGGGACTGTCGGCCCTGCTCACCGACGGTGAGCGGGTCAGCGCGCATCTGGTGCTCACCGCCGAGCGGGTGGTGGCCGCCGAGGCCGTCCGCACCCTGGGGTCGCTGGCCCTGATGGGGGTGCGGGTCGCCGAGCTGATCGTCAACCAGGTTCTGGTTCAGGACGATTCGTACGAGTACCGCAACCTGCCGGATCATCCGGCGTTCGACTGGTACGCCGAGCGGATCTCCGAACAGCAGTCGGTGCTCGACGAGCTCACCGGCACGATCGGCGACGTCGAGCTGGTGCTGGCGCCGCATCTGGCCGGCGAGCCGATCGGCCCCAAGGCGCTGGGCCAGCTTCTGGACAGCGTGTGCCGGCGCGACGGCTCACCACCGCCCGGGCCGCTGCGCCCGGTCGTCGACCGGGAATCGGGTTCCGGGCTCGAAGCGATTTACCGCTTGCGGCTAGAGTTGCCCCAGATCGACTCCGGCACGCTGGCGCTGGGCCGAGTCGACGACGACCTGATCATCGGCGTCGCAGGGATGCGGCGCCGGGTGCGGCTGGCATCGGTCCTGCGCCGATGTGTCGTGATCGACGCCGCGCTACGCGGTAGCGAACTGACCGTGCGCTTCGACCCAACCCGGAGGTGTGGCCCGCGTGACCGGACCGCACCCCGACATCGGGCCGAACTGCGCGCCCTGGCCCAGACGATCCTCGACCGGCTGGACCCGGCGGTGCGCGCGGCCGCGGCGATGGCCTCCGGAGCGGGCAACGGGCCCGGCAAGTGCCAGCAGGTGTGGTGCCCGGTCTGCGCGCTGGCCGCGCTGGTCAACGGTGAACAGCATCCGCTGCTGACCGTCATCGCCGAGCACAGCGTCGCACTGCTGACGCTGATCCGGTCCATGACCGGGGACGGCTCGCAGCAGGGCAGTCCCGACGGACTCGCCGACGCCCGATGGCGACGGTCCGGACGGGATGGCAGGCCGACGCAGGGTCGCTACGGCATTCGGATCCAGACTTTCACGGTCGAGGCTTCAACAGGCCCCGGTGCCTGTTGATCCGGTGTGAACCCTCCCGACGTGTGGTCGGCCCACCCACCTGCTGGGTAGAGTTGGCCCAAAGCGCGCGCGCTCGATCAGGAGGCTCCATGTGGTATTGGCTGTTCAAGTACGTCTTCATGGGACCGTTGCTGACGCTGCTTGGTAGGCCGAAAGTTGAAGGGCTGGAATATGTTCCGGACT
>CAVXWQ010000034.1:0-46478 GCA_963765445.1 uncultured Actinomycetota bacterium | reverse complement strand
TACCCGGTGAACTTGCCGCTGCGGATGCGGTCGGCCTCCATCAGCGCCAGCTCCTGCGCGGCGGGGATGACGACCTCTGGGTCGGGCACGAAGTCGACGTCGTCGGAGCGGCCGCCGTAGGGCACGGCGTTGAGCATCACCCGGATCGCGTTGAGCCGGGCCTTGTGCTTGTCCTCCGAGCGGACGATCGTCCACGGCGCATCGGCGGTGCTGGTGCGCCGCAGCATCTGGTACTTGGCGTCGGTGAAGTCGTCCCAGTGCTCCTGGGCCTGCACGTCGATCTCGCTGAGCTTCCACTGCCGCAGCGGGTCGTCGCGGCGGCGTTCGAACCGTCGGGCCTGCTCCTCCTTGGTGACGCTGAAGTACAGCTTCACCATGATGGTGCCCTGACGGACCAGGTCCTTCTCGAAGCCCACCACGCCCTTGAGGAAGTTGCGGTGCTCCTCGTCGGTGCAGAAGCCGAAGACCGGCTCCACCATGGCGCGGTTGTACCAGGAGCGGTCGAACAGGACGATCTCACCGCCGCTGGGGAACTGGGCGACGTAGCGCTGGAAGTACCACTGGGTGCGCTGTTCCTCGGTCGGTTTGCCCAGCGCGACCACCCGGTAGTGCTTCTCGTTCATGTAGCGGGTGACGCGGCGGATGGTCCCGCCCTTGCCCGCGGCATCCCGGCCCTCGAAGAGCACGATCATGCGCCGGTTCTCTTCTTCGAGGTAGCGCTGCAGCTTGAGCAACTCAACCTGATAGGGCTTGAGTTCTTCTTCCTCGAGGACACGACGTGGTACGGCCATAACCTGCATTCTTGCCGAGGCGTAAGCGCACGTCGGGGTTAGGTCCGGCTATGTCGCCGAGGCGCCCCGGACTTCGTCCAGGAATGCGCGGACGGTGGTGTCCGGCGTGCCGGCGGGCAGCCCCACCATCACCCGGTCGATGATGCCGTCGCAGCGCCGCCTCAGCGCGTCGGCCAGTGTCCCGATCGGCGCGACGACGGCGAAGGTCTCGAGGATCTCGTCGTCGACGAGACCGGCCATGGCGTCCCACTGGCCCGTCCAGCGACAGCCGGTGCAGCTCGGTCTGCAGCTCTCCCCAGCCGTGCAGCTCGAGCACCTTGCGGTAGGCCGGCGTCGAGGCGTAGAACGCGATCTGCTTGCGGGTGCCTGCCGCTGCCGCGGCCATCTCGGCCTCGTCGGTTCCGGTGACCACGAACACCGGGCAGAACACCTGGACGTCGTCTCGGCTTCGGCCCGACTTGGCCAATCCGCGTTGCAGCGCCGGGATCGTCACCTCGTCGAAGTAGCGCTTGGTGGTGAAGGCGTGCGCGATCATCCCGTCGGTGACCTCACCGCACATCTCGGTCATCAGCTCACCGACCGCGGCGACGAGGACCTTCGGGGTGCCGTACGGCTGTGGCTCCGGGACGAACATCGGCGTCATGAGCCGGTGGGTGTAGAAGTCGCCCTCGAAGCTCAGCTTGGTGCCGTTGTGCCAGCAGTCCCAGATCGCTTGCAGGGCAAGGACGAACTCGCGCATCCGCTTGGCCGGCTGGCTCCACGGCATGCTGAAGCGCTTCTCGATGTGCGGCTTGATCTGGGTGCCCAGCCCCAGCAGCAGCCGGCCCCGCGAGTACTCCTGCAGATCCCAGCCGACGTTGGCCACGGTCATCGGACTGCGGGCGAACGCGACCGCGATGCTGGTACCCAGTTCGACAGTCGAGGTGTGCTCGGCGGCCAGCGTGAGCGGGAGGAACGGGTCGTGGCTGATCTCGGCTGTCCAGCAGCCGTCGTAGCCGAGGCGCTCCACCTCACGTGCCGCGCCGGCGACGTCGGCCAGCCGGGTCATGACCCCGCGGTCGACCTTGAGACCGCCGCCCGCGCCCATGGCGGCAGACGCTACAGTAAGCAATTCAGTATGGTCAACGCCGCCATGGGTTAGGACGCCTCGATGAGCAACGCGCAGGACTGGCAGGAGACGTTGCACGACCTGAGCCGCCGGCGCCAGCACGCACACGAGATGGGTGGCGACGAGCGGCTGGCCAAGCATCACGGCAAGGGCAAGCTCGATGCCCGCGCCCGCATCGACCACCTCCTCGACGCCGGTACCTTCCAGGAGTTCGGCACGCTGGTGGGCGGTGAGATCGCCGCCGACGGGATCGTCACCGGCGCCGGACGCATCGACGGAACACCGGTGATGGTCGGCGCCGAGGACTTCACCACATTGGCCGGCTCGATCGGCCCGGGCGGCAACGCCAAGCGGTTCCGGCTGGCCGAACTGGCTCTGCGGCAGAAGATTCCGCTGATCATGCTTCTCGAGGGCGCCGGCTTCCGCCCGCGCGGCGAGCACTACGGGCGCAGCCCCACCGACCTGATCGCCCAGGCGCAGTGCTCGGGCAAGGTCCCCACCGTCGCGGCGGTGCTCGGCCCGTCGGCCGGTCACGGTGCGCTGGTGGCCCCGGTATGCGACTTCACGATCATGAGCGGCCAGGGCGCGATCTTCACCGCAGGCCCGCCGGTGGTGAAAGAGTCCACCGGAGAGGATATTTCGAAGGAGGACCTCGGCGGCCCGGACGTCGCGCTGCGCAGCGGGGTGATCCACAACTTCGCCGAGACCGACGAGGCCGTGCTCGACGACATCCGGCGCTACCTGTCCTACTTCCCGTCCAGCGCCTGGTCGTACCCGCCGACCCGGCTCTACGACGATTCCGCCGACCTGCGTGCGACACCCGAACTGCTCGACATCATCTCCCGGGACAACCGGCGCATCTACGACATGCGCGCGGTCCTCGACGTGGTGTTCGACGAGGCCGACTGGCTGGAGGTCCAGCCGCGGTTCGGCCCCGCGATCATCTGCGCGCTGGCCCATCTCGGCGGTCATCCGGTGGCGGTGGTCGCCAACCAGCCGACCAAGCTGGCCGGCTCCATCGACGCCGACGCCGCCGACAAGGCGGCGCATTTCATCATGGTCGCCGACTCGTTCCACCTGCCGATCGTCTTCCTAGCCGACAACCCGGGCATGCTTCCGGGTAGTCGCTCCGAGCGCAGCGGCGTATTACGCAGCGGGGCAAGGATGTTCGCCGCCCAGACCGCGGCCACCACGCTGAAGCTGCATGTGACGCTGCGGAAGGCCTTCGGTTTCGGCTCGATGGTGATGTCGCTGTTGGGGTTCGACAACCAGGTGGCGACGTTCGCCTACCCGGGCGCGACGATGGGGGCGATGAGCGCGGCCGCGCTGAGCCGGGCCGCGAACGCCGACGAGGACGTCACCGAGCTACTCAAGCAGATGGAGCTCGATGCGTCCTTCCGCTCGGCGAGCAATCTGGGCTTCGACGAACTGATCTCGCCGGAGGAGACCCGCAACGCCCTGCTGCTCGCGCTTCAGCGCGGCATCCACGCCAGGCAGGAAGCCGCTGTTCCGGTGTCCCGCACCGTCATCACGCCGTAGCCCTCCCCGCATCTCCCGCGAGCAGACATAAACGTCCCTCGACACGCCGAGTTTCGGGACCTACTCTGCTCGCGGTAGGCGGCGACGATCGGCTCGAGTTCGTCAGGTGTGGCGCCGTGCATGATCAGCGCGTCGGCGCCGTAGTCGAACTCCTTGCGGATCCGGTCGACGCACTGCCTTGCCGACCCGGTCGCCGAGGGCTCCAGCCAGTCGTCGGGAATCAGTGTCGCGATGTGCTCGATCTGCTCGGCGGTGGCCTTGTGGTCGATGCCGCCGGCGACGGACTGCACCACCGAGTCGGCGCGGAACCGTTCCAGCACAGCGGGATCCCAGTCGTTGGTCTTCACCAGCAGGTCGCCGTAGCCCTGCAGGTAGGTGGCCAGCCGCGCGACGGTCTTCTTCAGCCGCAACTCCTCGGGCAGGTGATCGCCGACGGTGGCGAAGCAGGACCACACCCGCACACTGTCGGGGTCGCGGCCGGCCTGCTCGGCGGCGTCCTTGACCGTCTTCACACAGCGCTGCAATGTCTCCGGCGTGAAGTAGGTGTGCAGGATGACGTCGTCGAAAGCCCGCCCGCCGAGCTTGAGGGTGTTGGGCCCGAACGCCACCAGGGCCAGCCTGATGTCCTCGCGAAAGTCCGGATCGAGGAAGAGGATCTGGTACTTCCCGATCGGACCGTCGTGGTTGAAGATGATCTCGCCCTGCCAGAGTCGGCGCATCACGTGGGCGAAGTCCTCCATCTGCGCGGTGGTGACCGCGGGGATGCCGAACGCCGAGTAGATCGCGCCGATGCCGCGGCCGATGCCGAGGGTGAACCGGCCGCCGGAGAGCCGGTGCATGGTGGTGGCCCACGATCCGGTGATCAGCGGATGGCGGGTGTTGTGATTGGTTGCCGCCGTGGCGATCTGCATGCGGGTGGTGACCGCGCACGCCGCGCCGACGAGCGAGGACGCCTCCTTGACGTTCCAGCGCTCGGAGATGAAGCCGGTGCCGAAGCCGAGTTCCTCACCGCGGCGCGCTTCGTCCATCAGCGTCGCGGGACCCTCGCCGCCGGCGCCCGCCAACAGGTAATAGCCGAGCTCGTCGAGTACGGGTTCATCCCCGTGTCGCTTCGCTCCCGCCCGCCGATTACTCGTCACTCCCACACTCCTTGTTTGTAGCCACAGTTCCAGACCTCGGTGATCCTGCCGTCGACCACCCGGAAGATCTCCATGCTGCCGATGCTGATCTCGGTGCCGTCCTTGAGCGTCATCGGCGACTGGTAGACGACCGCGACGTGTTCGCCGTCGTCGCCGGCGACGACGAGGTTCAAGTCGAAGCGGATGTCGTCGAACATCTCCCAGGTGTCGACGACGCGCCGGACCGCCTCGTCGTGGGTGAGCACGTGGACCTCGCCCACCTCGTGGCGAGTCACGGTGTCGCCCAGCAGTTCCTCGGCGAGTGCGAAGTCCCGCTTGTTCCACACCACCAGGTTGTACAGCTCGACGACCTCACGCGCGGTCCGGGTCACGCGAACTCCTCGCTGAATCGGTGAACCCGCAATCTACAACTCCCGCAGGAATCGTTCGGTCTCCGCCTCCACCGAGCGGGACAGCAGATGGCCGACGTGACCGCCGTCGTGCCAGTGCAGCCGCCCGCCCCACCGTTCGTGCAGGGCGAGCGCGCTCTGCCGGTAGGCCATCTGGTCATGCCAGGCCCCGACGATCAGCCGTCGCTCCGGCGGGGGTGACGGCTCGACGGCCAGCGGGTCGATCACCGACGTCAGGTCGGTCACGATCTCGGATGCCATTGCCGCACCGACGATGTCGGCTGCCGAGCCCCACCGGTGCAGGTGGCGGGCGATCATCCCGTTCAGACCGAGAATCGGGGTGTAGAGAGCGACGGCGTCGACCCGGTCGTCGAGGCCCGCGGCCAGCGCCGCGACGGCACTGCCCAGCGACAGGCCCGACAGCGCGATCGCCGATGCCTGCGGCTCGACCCACCCGATCACCGCCCGCACCTCGGAGACCGCCCGGATCATGCCCGCGACGTTGGCCATCGGGTCGGTGCCGGGGTAGGCCGGCCAGCGATCGCGCCGTGGTCCGTGCCCGGGCTGGACGGGCATCGCCACGTTGAAGCCGAGGTCGCGGTGGATGCGGCCGGCCCTGGCGACCAGGATGTCCGACATCCCGCCCTGGCCCGCCCCGTGCACCCACACCAGCCAGGGCCGCGGGCCCGTCGTCGTGGCGGAACAGCACCACCTCGGCCAGCGCCGGGCCGCCGTGCCCTTCGGCGGCCAGCGGCGCCACCAACTGCGGGTCGTGCTGGTAGCTCATCCGCTCGTAGGACAGCACCCCGGCGCGCACCGGCCGAATCTGGTTCACCTGCAACGGTTCCGGATCGGTGTGGGCTCCCAGGACACCGAGCGCGGCCAGCTCCTGCGCCGCCGCCGCGTAGTCGTCGACGGGCCGGTCGAGCTCGGGCGGCGAGGACAGCAGCGTCATGCCGGTGACCACCAGCTCGTCCAGCGCCACCTCGGCTGCCTGACGCAACCCGTCGATCGACAGCGCGTTCCAGTCGGCCGACTCGCGCAGCGCCGCCACCGACCGCGGCAGTATCCCGCCGAGTTGGGTGGTCAACCGATGGGCGTGGGCGGTCAGTCGCATCGGATCACCCGCAGCACGAATCCGGTGTAGCCGTTGTCGGCCACCTCGTCGCACCGCCGGCGGTACTCCGGAATGCCCGCCGTGTAGCCCATGTACATCCGCTTCTTGCCGGGGACGTTGGCCCCGTTGTACCAGGAGTTGCACGTCGGATGGACCAGCACCGTCGGCGCGACAAGCGAAGTCGTGTGCTCGATCCACTCGCGCTGCGCATCGGGCAGCGCCTCGATGGTGCGATACCCGCCGTCACGCAGATGCGTGATGCAGTCACCGATCCACTCCACGTGCTGCTCCATCGCGGCGATGAAGTTCGTCGCGGCCGACGGGCTTCCCGGCGCCTGCACGATGAACAGATTCGGAAAGCCCGCCACCGCCAGCCCGAGGTAGGCGACCGGACCTTCGGTGGCCCACACGTCGCGCAGCAGCACCCCGTCGCGGCCGCGGATGTCGATGCGGGTGAGCGCTCCGGTCATCGCGTCGAAGCCGGTGGCATAGATGATCACGTCGAGGTCGTGGTGGCCCGCCTCGGTGTCGATACCGGTGGGTGTCACCGCCCGCATCGGGGTCTTGCGCAGGTCGACCAGAGTGACGTTGTCCCGGTTGAACGTCTCGTAGTAGCCCTGGTCGATGATGGGCCGCTTGCAGCCGAACGGGTGGCTGGGCACCAGGGCGGCCGCGGTCTCGGGATCCTTGACGATCCGCGCGATCGCCTCCCCGTAGAGCGCGGTGGCCATCCGGTTGGCCTCGATGTCGAAGAAGATGTCGCCCCAGCTCAACGCTCCCACGATGCCGCGCTCGTCGACCGCGCGCAGCTTCTCTTCGGCGGAGGCCGACTTGATCGGCGGGCAGCTCAGCATCTCGATCAGCACCGAGAACGCGCTCAGCCGTGCCGCACCCACCGGATGCTGGCGCTGGGCCTCCCGGATCTCGCCGTAGCGTCCCTTCATCTCGTCG
Source organism: uncultured Actinomycetota bacterium (assembly GCA_963765445.1). Classification (GTDB taxonomy): domain Bacteria; phylum Actinomycetota; class Actinomycetes; order Mycobacteriales; family Mycobacteriaceae; genus Mycobacterium. The sequence goes on along the minus strand of CAVXWQ010000034.1, from coordinate 39,444 downwards.
AGCTCGCCGGGCTCCAGCGCGCGCACCGACCAGGGCAGTGTGTAGGCGGGTGACCGCTGGAACACGACGAGCTCGTCGACGTCGGGTGCGATCACCGGAATGAGCTGCACCCCGGTGGATCCGGTGCCGATGACACCGACCCGCTTGCCGCGCAGATCGACGTCGCCGCGGGGCCATCTGCTGGTGAACAGCGACGTCCCGGTGAAGCTGTCCATCCCGGGGATGTCCGGTTCCAGCGGTGCCGACAGGATGCCGGCGGCGGCGACCACGAACGGGGCGACGTAGCTCTCCCCCGCCTCGGTCCGCAGCACCCAGTGCGCGGCGGCCTCGTCGAACGTCATCGCGACCACGGTGGTGCCGAAGCTGATGTCGCGGCGCAGATCGAGCTTGTCGGCGACGAAGTTCAGGTACGCCTCGATCTCGGGCTGGGCCGGCATGGTCTCGGTCCACACCCACTCCTGCTGGATCTCCTCGGAGAAGCTGTAGGAGTACTCGATGCTCTCGATGTCGCAGCGCGCGCCGGGGTACCGGTTGAACAGCCATGTGCCACCGACGTTTTCGGCCTTCTCCAAGACCCTGGCGTGCAGACCCAGCTCGCGGAGCCGGTGCAGCATGTAGAGGCCGGAGAATCCGGCGCCGATGACGATCGCGTCGAATCGCCCAGTGCTCACTCGGCGGGACCCGAGAAGCGCAGCAATGTTCTGGTGAGATGCAGCGTCTTGATCAGCCACTGGCCGTCGCGCTTCTCGTAGGTCTCGCGGTAGTGACCAGCACCGTGCAGCCGGTTTCCGTCGGGGAAGAACAGCAGGTCCTCCATCGCCCAGATCCCGGTCGCCGTGGTCGGCGAGGTCAGGGTGATCTCGGGGGTGTGGCAGTGGTGCACCGTCGCGACACCCTCGAGCGTGCCGAGCACCATCGGGACGAAGTTGTCGACGCCCTCGATCGGCGGCCCGGTCTGCGGGTCGGCGCCTCCGGTGGACACCGCACCGTCGAGCAGGACGGTGAGGTCGGGCGCGAACATTCCTCGCCAGCCCTCGACATCACGGGTGTCGAGGTAGCGGCAGTAGCGCGCCTTCAACTGCCGGATGGCCTCGAGTTCGTCCGCCGTCGATGTCACCGTGCACCTTCCGCTCGCCCTACCGGAAAGATATACCGTAATACTCTTAGTATGAGGAGGGCCGCGTGAAATTGGACGAACTGGTGGCGGCCGGCCACACCGCACTCGTCACCCAGGAATGCCAGGGCGCGGTGGTCGGCCCGGACGCCGGGCTCAGGCTGCTGGCCGACGAGGCCCGCCGGCAGGCCGTCCCGAACATCGCCCGGCTGTTGCCTGCCGCCCGCGCCGCGGGAGTGCACGTCGTGCACTGTCTGGTGCAGCGGCGCCCGGATGGGTTGGGCGCCAACCACAACGCGAAGATCTTCCGGATCGGCAGCAGCGACGTGGCGATCGCGCCCGGCACGCCCGGCGCGGAACTGCTACCCGAACTCGGCCCCGAGCCAACCGATCTGGTGCTGCGCCGCTGGCACGGCATCGGCCCGATGGGCGGCACCGACCTCGACGCCATCCTGCGCAATCTCGGCGTCTCCACCATCGTGGCCGTCGGGGTGAGTGTGAACGTCGCGATCACCAATCTGGTGATGGACGCCGTCAACGCCGCCTACCGCGTCGTCCTCCCCCGCGACGCGGTCGCCGGGATCCCCGCCGACTACGCCGACGCCGTCATCGACAACACGCTGTCGCTGCTGGCGACGATCACCACCACCGACGAGCTGCTCGAGGCGTGGCACTAGCGGGCTGTTCTGCTGTGCGCATCTACTGTAATCTTTACAGTACATATCGCTGGAACGCGGTCGAGTGCGACGACGTGGAGGTCTGACGTGGAGAGCCCGGTCCAGGACGCCACCGTCGACGAGCCGTTCGACCTGCTGCGCAACCCGTACCCGATGTTCGCCGAGCGGCGCCGCGAGTCGTCCGGAATCTTCGAGGGTTCGGTCATGGACTGGTCCAAGGCCGCCGACATGCGGCCCAAGGACATGTACGCCGCGGTGTCCTTCGATGCCGTCAACCGGGTGTTCCGGGACAGCCAGGCGTTCAACTCGCGCATCTACGACTCCACCATCGGGCTGTTCATCGGTCCCACGATGCTGGCGATGGAGGGCCGGACGCACTGGCAGCACCGCAACCTCGTGTCGGCGGCGTTCAAATCGAAGTCGCTGCAACGCTGGGAGCCCGCGATCGTGCGGCCCGTGGTCAACGCGCTGATCGACGAGTTCATCGAGGACGGACAGGCCGACCTGGTCAAGCAGTTCACCTTCGAGTTCCCCACCCGGGTCATCACCAAGCTGCTCGGCCTGCCCGAGGAAGACCTGCCGTGGTTTCGCCAGCGCGCCATCGAGTTGATCAGCTACCACATCCGCTACCAGCGGGCGTTCGAGGCGTCGGCGGCGCTGAAAGACTATTTCCTGCAACAGATCGAGCTGCGCCGGTCCAAGCCCACCGAGGACATCATCGGCGATCTGGTGTCGGCCGAGATCGACGGCGAGAAGCTCACCGACGAGGCCATCTACTCCTTCCTGCGGCTGCTGCTGCCCGCCGGGCTGGAGACCACCTACCGGTCCTCGGGCAACCTGATCTATCTGTTGCTCACCCACCCCGAGCAGTTCCGGGCCGTGCAGGACAACCGCGAACTCGTCGCGTCGGCCATCGAGGAGGGCCTGCGCTACGAGACGCCGCTGACCACGGTGCAGCGCTCGGCCAACTCCGACACCGAGGTCGAAGGGGTCGCGATCCCCAAGGGCGCGGTGATCGACGTCTGCATCGGCTCGGCCAACCGCGACGAGAAGCGCTGGGAGCGCTCCGAGGAGTTCGACATCTTCCGGAAACGCCTGCCGCACATCTCGTTCGCCGCCGGTGAGCACACCTGCATGGGCCTGCACCTGGCCCGGATGGAGACCCGGGTGGCGTTCGAGACGCTGCTCGACCGGATCACCGACATCGAGTTGGTCACCGACGACAACCCGCACATCTGGGGTCAGCCGTTCCGGTCACCGACCGCGCTACCGGTGACATTCACCGCCGTCGGCTAGGCGAAAGACTTTTGAAAAAAGTGTGCGATTCGCCGTCGCCGAGCCCTCCTACATGTGAACGAACCTCATCCGAGGTCTCGATTGCACCGTGAGGAGAACACCCGTGATCACTTCCGCCACCACCCCCCGCCAGGCCTTTTCCCGTCTCGCGATGCTCAGCGCCGCCGCGTTGACCGCCCTGTCCCTCGCCACGGCAGGGTCTGCCTCCGCAGACGGATGGCACACCGTGCTCGATGAGTCGTTCAACGCCGCCTGCACAGGGGCCAGCCAACTGTGCGGCGATCCCTGCGTCTGGCAGTTCACCACGCTGTCCCCCGAAGTGAACGTCGAGTTCACCGCGGGCGGCGCGGGTTGTTCGTCCATCACCCCGGTCATCACCATCGACGGGCTGGTGATGCCGTCCCAGCCCGCGGTCGGACCTGGCCAGTCCACCGGCGGCCAGGACTTCCACGTCGGGATCGGCAGGCACACCATCGGCGTCGACGCCGTCGGTGTCACCGGAGGCTGCAACACCGGGCAAGTTGGGCTCCTACCAGGGCCACGTGCACGTCAACTGTGTCGACCTGTTCACCAAGCCGTTCGCCATGACCCCTGACCGCGCGAGCGACCCGAACCAGGTCCGCGCGTTCTAGGCAGTTGCGTTCCAACCAGATTCAGCCTGTCCGTGCTCCCCGGTCCGCCTGCGCACGCCGCGCCGCGGGCCGGGGATTGCGGGCCGCTCGGGACCACCCACAGAAATGGACTACTCACATGACGCGACACTCCTGCCGACCATTGCAATATCCTGCGCGAACAGCGAGACTTTGCGAACAGCACTAATTCAAGCAACAGTCGCTGGCCGGCCGGTTGGGAGCGTCAATGACAACCGCAGAGACAGCCAATGTCCACGTTGATGACGACGGCGAACTCGCCCGCGCCGCCGCCGGCGGCGATTCGGTTGCCTTCGGCGCGATCTACGACCGCTACGCCGACCGGCTGTTCGACTTCTGCGTGGGAATGCTGCGGGACCGCGAGGCCGCCGCGGACTGTGTCCAGGACGTGTTCGTGACCGCGGCGACGAAGTTGAGCCTGCCTGCGGGAGCCGGACCGGCTGCGGTCGTGGCTGTACGCGATCGCACGGCACGAAGCCATCGGTCGTCTCAACGCGCGCCGCCGGGAAGATCTCACCGACACGATGCCCGATCAACCCAGCGCCGAACCCGGCACTGAAGCACTGGCGGTTCGCCACGACCTGGCCGACCTGATCGAGCAGGCCTGCGGGGGTCTGACCGACCGGGACCGCACCGTGCTGGAGCTGACCTACCGCCACGGCCTGGACGGCCCGGAACTGGCCGACGCACTCGGCGTCAGCCATACCAACGCCAACACCTTGGTCGGGCGGCTGCGGGAGAACATCCAGCGTTCCCTCGGTGCGCTTCTGGTGGCACGCCACACCGTCGCCGATCCGCAGAGCTGCCCGACGCTGGCCGAGATCCTGCACGGCTGGGACGGGAAGCTCACCGTCCTGATGCGCAAACGCATTGCCCGCCACATCGACGCCTGCACGGTGTGCGAAAACGATCGACGGGAACGCGTCAACCCGGTGGCACTGCTCGGCGGTGCGCCGCTGTTCATCCCCGCGCCGCAATGGCTGCGCCGACAGGTGGTCAAGCTGTGCGCCTTCGGTCTCTCGATGGCGGCCGTCGCATCGGCGAACGGCGTCGCCGACGGCGCGACGACCACGGACCTGGCATCGCGACGAATCATGGTGGCCCCCTGCCGATTTCGACACCTCGGATTTGGACGACGAGGATGACGACGACTCACCCCTGGCGCTGCTGTATGGCGGCGGCGAGCCGAAGCGCCGGACCGGGAGCCTGACGATCGCTCTGCTGATCACTCTGTTGCTGTTGCTCGGCGCCGGTGCCGCGTTGATCGGGAACCTTCGTTCGTCACCCACCGTGACGCCGATCGATTCGACGGCGCCGTTGCCACCGCCGAGCACCACGGTCTCGACCACCCCCAGTGGACGGCCGACGGTCACCAGCACGACCAAAGCGCCGGCGGTCGTTGCGACGACCGTTGCCCCGCCGCGACGCTCGGCCACCGCCCCGCCGCCCGCGCCTGCGGCACCGACCGTCGCCTACGCCCCACCACCACCGCAGACCAAGACCAGCGCGCCCGTGTTCCACCGACCGCCGACCACCACGCACCTCGTCACCTCGGTCGCTCCAGTGATGCCCAGCATGCCGTCGTCGGCCGTCCTGCCGGGATCGAACGGGCCGGCAATCACCTCACCGCCGGTCGCAGGGCCCCTTCGGTTTGCATCTCAACGACCCCGAACACCGACTCGACCGGGTAACAGAGCGCGGCCCAGTTCTCGTCGACTAGCGCACCCGCGGCACCCGGCAGCCGATGGTCTTGGTCTCCAGGTACTGGCCGAAGCCCTCGAGTCCGCACTGCCGTCCGACGCCGCTGTTCTTGTAGCCGCCGAACGGTGCGTCGGCGCCGTAGAACATGCCGCCGTTGACCCCGAACGAGCCGGTGCGGATTCGGTGCGCGATGTTCATCCCGCGCTCCATCGACCTCGACATCACCGCGCCGGCCAGACCGAAGGGGCTGTCGTTGGCGATCCGGACCGCGTCGTCGTCGTCGGTGAACGGAAGCACGATCAGCACCGGGCCGAACACCTCCCGCTGCGCGATCGCCGCGCTGTTGTCCACCCCGACGACGACGGTGGGCGCCACGAAGTGGCCGCCGGCGAGGTCGTCGGGCAGGTTCTCGACAGGCCCGCCGCCGATGGTGATCTCGGCTCCCTCGGCGCGGGCGTTGTCGATGGCGGTCAGCACCCGCTGCTTCTGGGCCGCGCTGATCACCGGGCCGACCAGGACGTCCGGTCGCACCGGATCACCCACCGGCACTTGCGTATACGCCGCGGTGATGTCGGCGACGGCCTGGTCGTAGAGCGAGCGGTGGACGAGCATCCGGGTGGTCGCCGCGCACGCCTGCCCGGCGTGGACGCACACCCCGATCGCGCTGGGGACGATGACCGCGGGGTTGGCGTCGTCGAGCACGATCGCCACCGACTTGCCGCCGAGTTCGAGGAACATCCGCTTCATGGTGTCCGCACCCCGCCGCATCAGCAGCTTGCCGACATCCGTGGAGCCGGTGAACGAGATCATGTCCACCCGCGGGTCGGTGCCGAGTTGGGCGGCGACCTCGTTCGACGGTGTCGGGACGACGTTCACCACGCCGGGCGGGATGTCGGTGCGCTCGGCGATCAGCCGGCCGAGCCGGGTGGCGTTCCACGGGGTGTTGGGGTCCGGCTTGAGCACGACGGTGTTGCCCGCGGCCAGCGCCGGGCCGAGTTTGTTGAGGATGACCTCGATCGGGAAGTTCGACGGCGTGATGGCGCCGACGACGCCGACGGGTTCCTTGACGACGGTGCGCACGTTGCGCTCGCCGAACAGTCCGCCGCCGTCGAGGGTGCGCTCCCACTCGAAATCGTCGATCAGTCCCGTGGGATAGCGCAGCGCCTCGGCCAGCGGCCAGTCGAGCTGAGCCGACTGCGTGGTCATCGCCGGGCAGCCGGTCTCGGCGATCAATTCCTCACGCAGGTCTTCTTTTTCGGCCTCGATCGCGGCCTGCAGCTGGTCGAGGCCGCGTTTGCGCAGGGCGCGGTTGGTCGACCAGTCCGAGTCGTCGAATGCACGTCGGGCCGCGCCGATCGCACGGTCCATGTCCTCGGCGCCGGCCGCGGCGACGGTGCCGAGCAGCAGCCCGGTGGCCGGGCTGTGGTTGTCGAACTCGGCGCCCGAGGACGAGGCGACCAGCTGCCCGTCGATCAGCATCCGGGATTCGGCTCGCTTCGCCGCCCTGCGGCCCAACTCGACGCTCGAATCCACCACACCTCCCGGCCAATCAACTGTAATTGTTACAGTAGTTTATTCGGAACTGAGCGGTTCAGGAGATGCGCAGTTGATCAAAGTCATGGAGGGCGTCCGCGTCCTGGAGGTCGCACAGTTCACCTTCGTCCCGGCGGCCGGGGCGATCCTGGCCGACTGGGGTGCCGACGTCATCAAGGTCGAACACCCGGTGCGCGGGGACACCCAGCGCGGCTTCATCAACATGGGCGGCTTCCAGTTGGACCCGGACCGGCACCCGCTGATCGAGCACCCCAACCGGGGCAAGCGCAGCGTCGGGATCGACGTCTCGACGCCGGACGGCCAGGAGGTGCTCTACGAGATCGCCAAGACGGCCGACGTGTTCCTGACGAACTATCTTCCCGCGGTGCGGCAGAAGAACAACTTCGACGTCGAGCACATCCGCGCGGTGAACCCGAACATCATCTACGCGCGCGGCAGCGCCTACGGCGACAAGGGACCGGAGCGCACCGTCGGCGGCTTCGACGGCACCGCGTTCTGGACCCGCAGCGGGGTGGGCTGGGCGCTGACCCCCGAGGAGCTGGGCGGGCCGCTCTCCCAGGGCATTCCGGCGTTCGGCGACTCGATCGGCGGGATGAACATCGCCGGCGGGATCTCGGCCGCGCTGTTCCACCGGGAGCGCACCGGCGAGGCCGTCGAGATCGACGTGTCGCTGCTGAGCACCGCGTGGTGGGCGGCCGGCGCCAGCGTCACCCAGGGCATGGAGACCGGCGAGACCATGCGCTCGCTGATGCCCGACAGCCTCTCGCCCAGCGTCAACCCGTTCATGGGCAACTACCGGACGTCGGACGGCGGAACGATCAACCTGTGCATCGTCAGCCCGACCGGCTACATCCGCGACGCGTTCGAGCACCTCGGCCTCGGCGAGCTCGCCGACGACCCCCGGTTCAACGACGTGCTGCCGCTGATCCAGAATGCCTCGGCCGCAGCCGAACTGGTGGCCGAGGCCATTCGCAGCAAGCCGTTCGAGTACTGGCGCCAGCACCTCAAGACGATGAAGGGCCAGTGGGCGCCGTTCCAGAGCCTGCTCGACCTGACCAGCGACGAGCAGGCGATCGCCAACGACATGATCGTCGAGGTCGAGGCCAGCGACGGTGGCGCGCCGTTCAAGGTGGTGCGCGGGCCGGTGCAGTTCAACCACGAACCGCTCGAGACCACCAGGGCGCCGCAGGCCTCCGAGCACACCGAGATCGTGCTGATGGAGATCGGCATGGACTGGGACCGCATCGAGGCGCTCAAGGAGTCCGGTGCGATCGCGTAGGAGGGATCGCGCATGACCAACGACGTCGCCATCATCGGGGTGGGTCTGCACCCGTTCGGGCGGTTCGAGGGCAAGTCCGCGATGCAGATGGGCGTGGACGCGATCGTCGCGGCGGTGGCCGACGCGGGCCTGGAGTGGCGTGACATCCAGTTCGCGACCGGCGGCAGCTGGACCGTCGCCAACCCGGACGCGATCGTGGCGATGGTGGGCCTGACCGGCATTCCGTTCACCAACGTGTTCAACGCCTGCGCGACGGCGGCGAGCGCGGCCAAGGCGTGCGCCGATGGAATCCGGCTGGGCGACTACGACATCGGCATCGCGATCGGGCTGGACAAGCATCCGCGCGGTGCGTTCACCGAGGACCCCGCACTGGTGGGCATGCCGCGCTGGTATGCCGAGAACGGGCAGTACCTCACCACCAAGTTCTTCGGCATGAAGGCCAACCGCTATCTGCATGACCACGGCATCTCGCAGGCCACCCTCGCCAAGGTCGCGGCCAAGAACTTCCGCAACGGCGCGCTGAACCCGAACGCGTTCCGCCGCAAGCCCATCGGTGAGGACGAGATCCTCAACTCGCCGATGCTGAACTACCCGCTGACGCAGTACATGTTCTGCGCACCCGACGAGGGCGCGGCGGCGGTGGTCATGTGCCGCGCCGACATCGCCCACCGCTATACCGCCAAGCCGGTCTACCTGCGCGCGGTCGAGGTGCGCACCCGCCGTTACGGCGCCTACGAGGTGAACACCACCTTCGCCCCCGTCGTCGAGGACGTCGCGCCAACCGTGTACGCGGCGCGCGCCGCGTTCGAAAAGGCCGGGGTCGCACCGCAAGACGTCGACGTCATCCAGCTGCAGGACACCGATGCCGGCGCGGAGATCATCCACATGGCCGAGTGCGGGTTCTGCGCCGACGGCGACCAGGAGCGGCTGCTGGCCGACGGCGAAACCGAGATCACCGGGTCGATGCCGGTCAACACCGACGGCGGACTGATCGCCAACGGCGAGCCGATCGGCGCGTCCGGCCTGCGGCAGATCCACGAGCTGGTACGCCAGCTGCGCGGCGAGGCCGGCGACCGGCAGGTCCCCGGTGACCCGCGGGTCGGCTTCGCCCAGCTCTACGGTGCGCCCGGGACGGCCGCGGCGACGGTTCTGACGCTCTAGGTCTTACGTCGGGCGGAAATGGCCCTGCGGGGGCCAGCTGTCCCGTATAGAAGAGACATGACGGCATCGACGTGCATTGGCCGGGTTGGCGGGTTGGCGGTCGCGCTCGGAATCGGCGTGGCTCTGGGCTCCGGAATGGGGTCGGCGTGGGCAGACGCGGGCGACTCGACCGCCACCGGTGCCGCCCACAGCTCGAACCCTTCCCACACCTCGGTACCGAATACCGGCCGCCGGACTTCTGCGCCGACGGCACGGGCCGCCGCCCGCCCGTCGGCGGCGGTGTCCGCCTCCCGTGCCGCCGCCACGGCAACTACGCCGGCGAATTCGCCGTCGGCTCCGGCGAGCGCAGCCCTTGACGTCCTGATGCTGGCCGCCTCGCGCCGGGACACCGTCAAGGGAACACCGGCGTCCAGCCCGTCGGCATCCACAACCGGGACCGGTCGAACCCCGACACCGATCAACCCGGTGGTGATCTTCGACCGGGTTGTCTACACACCGCTTCACAGCGCTGCCGAAGGCTGGATCCACAGCGATGTCGGTCAACGGATCGACGGCCTCATCAACACGATCGCGGGGTCCAACGTGATCGGCGACGGCGCGGACGGCACCCAGGCTCACCCCGAGGGCGGCGCCGGCGGGTGGCTGTTCGGTGACGGCGGTACCGGCTGGGACAGCAACGAGGACGGACTGCCCGGCGGCAACGGCGGCTCGGCGGGCATGTTCGGCAACGGCGGCCGAGGCGGCGCCAGCGGTGCGGGTGTGACCGGAGGTAAGGGCGGCGCCGGCGGATGGCTGCTTGGCAACGGCGGCGACGGTGGAATGGGCGGACCGGGCGCCGGCGGCGGTGTCGGCGGAGCGGGCGGTGCCGGCGGCGCCGGCCGCGGTCTGGTGTTCGGCATCGGCGGTGACGGCGGCGAGGGCGGTGACGGCTCCGATGGTGGTCGGGGCGGCAACGGCGGCAACGGCGCGTGGCTGCTGGGCAGCGGCGGCAACGGTGGCGGCGCCGGTGACAGCGGAGCAGCCACGAAGCTGCCCGCCCTCGGCGGCGCGGGCGGCACCGCCGGATGGCTGGGCACCCACGGTGCCGTCGGCGCGTTCGGCAAGAACGTCAACCCGTCGGCCGCCGCGCAGATCAGCGCCGGGTCGCTGCGGCCCATTTCGACAACCGGGACCTGGTTGACCAACAGCGACGGTCAGGTCGTGATCCTGCATGGCACCAACGAGGTGTACAAGCTGCCACCGTACGAGCCGTCCGCGAGCGGGTTCGACGCCGCGGACGCGGCTTTCCTTGCCGCCAACGGGTTCACGGCCGTCCGCCTCGGTGTCATCTGGGCCGCAGTCGAGCCCGAGCCCGGCGTCATCAACACCGCGTACCTCGCCTCGATCAAGCAGACCGTACAGACCTTGGCCGACAACGGCGTCTACACCGTCATCGACATGCACCAGGACAACTGGAGCACCGAGTTCCAGGGTGAAGGTGCCCCGGCCTGGGCGACGATGGACGGCGGACTGCCGAATCCCAAGTTCGGATTTCCCGCGAACTACTGGCTGAACCCCGCGGAGAACCACGCGTGGGATTCGTTCTGGTCCAACGCCTCTGCGCCGGACGGACTCGGTCTGCAAGACCACTACGCCCAGGCCTGGGAGAGCATCGCGAGCTACTTCAGCGGCAACCCGGCAGTGATCGGGTACGACGTGATGAACGAGCCGTTCCCCGGCTCGACGTGGCCGGCGGCCCTGATCGGCATCCCGTTCTTCGGCAACCAGCAGCTGGCTCCGATGTACAACCAGGTGGCCGCCGCCATCCGGGCGGTCGACCCGAACACCCCGCTCTACATCGAACCGCCGGCCCCGGCCGCGGCGCAGGTCGGCAACATCCTGGGCGTTCCGGTTATCCTGGGGACGGTCAACGACCCGAACACCGTTCTGGCATGGCACAACTACTGTGCCGGGGCGCCCGGTCCGCTGTGTACTTTCATCTCCGAGCGCGTGGCCTACGAATCCGACCGGTACGCCACGCGCCACGACATGCCGTCGAACATGAACGAGTTCGGCGCGACCAGCAAGGTCTCCGAACTGAACACCGAAATGCTCTCTGCCGACAAACGATTGATCAGCTGGGCGCAGTGGGCCTACACCGGCGTCGGTGACATCACCACCACCGGAGCGGGAAACGAGGAGGCGATCGTCTACGACCCGGCGAAGCCTCCCATCGACGGCAACGTCAACACCTCCACTCTGCTCACGCTCGCCGCGCCCTACCCGCAGACGATCTCCGGCACGCCGAAGGCATGGTCGTTCAAGGACGGCACGTTCACGTTCAGTTACTCCACCGCCAAGGTGGACGGCTCGGAAAGCTTCGCGGCGGGCTCGCTGACCACCATCTCGGTGCCGGCCATCGAGTACCCGAACGGCTACACGGTCAGCGTCACCGGCGGCCACGTCACCTCGGCGCCCGGTGCGCGTCAGCTCATCATCGCGGCGGACGCGACCACCGTCGAGGTTGTCGTGACCCCCAAGACGACGTGAGACCCGGCTAGGACACCTTCGTGGCCGGCGATGAGTAGGCCGGCTTGCCAAGGCCCAGCACGTACTGGGCGATCATGTTGCGGAAAACCTCCAGTGTTCCGCCGTAGATGCCGGACAGCGGTGCGAACCGGTAGATGTACTCCGACGCCCCGTCGTCGGGTGCCCCATCGGTGCCCACCGGCAGGGTCGACGCGGTCCCGAGCAGATCCATGAGGTCAGGGGCGATGTCCCGCATGGTCTGCGACAACGCAACCCGGCCAAAGATACTGGGCGCGCTGAGCGCAGCCTCCAGCCGTGCCGCGCTGCGGCCGAGCCGGTAGGCAACCGCTCCGTCGTCCACCGCGCGGCGTCCGTTCGGGTCCTTGGTGCCCACGTTGGCGGCGGCTTTGTCCACCGCCGTGGCCATGAAGCCGCCCTGGTGCATCATGATCGACACATCGGCCAGGCCGTCGGTGGCCGCCTCGACAGCGCCGTGCTCGGCGTTGAGTGGTTCGCGCAGCACGGTCCAGCCGCCGTTGACCTCGCCGAGTCGGTACTTGTCGTCGACGCGGACGTCGCTGTAGTAGACGATGTTGGTGCGGTCGCCGTCGACGGTGCGGATGCCCTGGATCTCGATGCCCGGTGTGTCCAGTGGCACCAGGAACATGGTGAGGCTCTTGTGTTTCGGCGCATCCGGGTCGGTGTTGGTGATCAGGAAGACGTACTGGCAGTTGTGCGCGCCGGTGGTGAACATCTTCGATCCGTTGATCACCCAGCCGTCGCCGTCCCGTACCGCGCGGGTCTTGCAGGTGGCGATGTCCGAGCCGCCCTCGGGTTCGGTGTAGCCCAGGCACAGCCGGACCTGCCCGCTGAACACCCCAGGCAGCACTTCGTCTTTGAGCTCCGGCGAGCCGAATCCGGCCACGGACCGGGCGACCATCGCGGTGGTTCCCCACGTCACCCACGGGACGTGGGCGCGGCGCTTCTCCAGTTCCCAGATCCGCCGCCGCACCCGGCTGAACCCGCCTTCGGCCGTGGGCTTCCACTCCTTCTCCAGGAAGCCGTGCGCGCCGAGGGCCAGGTGCACGCCTTCGTGGAAGTTGTCCCCGGTCTCGCGGTCGTGGCGGATCACGTCCTCGGTGACCTGGGACCGCAGGAAGTCGCGGACGTCGTGCAGGAAGTCCTGGTCGTCCTCGGCGAGCTCGACGCGTGAGAAGTCCATACTCGTTGTCTCCTAGGCTGATTCGCGGTCGGCGATGATGTGGGCGATCCGCTTGGCGCTGGCTGCGGGATCACCGCCGGCCAGTGACCAGCCGCGGGCGCGCACCAGGTAGGCGGTTGCGGCGGCCTCGGCCGACACCCCCAGACCGCCCTGGATGTGGACGGCCATCGTCGCGGCCTTGGAGGCCTCCTCGGCCATGAACACGAATGCCGACGGGGCGAGCTCGGGCCGCTCGTCGGGCTCGTTGTCGCAGAACCAGGCCGCCCGCCGGGCCAGGTTGCGGCCACCCTCGATGGTGATGACCATGTTGGCCAGCGGGTGTGAGATGGCCTGCAGCGTGGAGATCGGCACGCCGAGGGTGTAGCGGGTCTTGGCGAACTCCGCGGCGATGGTCATCGTCTCCTCGACCAGTCCGACCAGTGCGGCCGCGGTCAGCAACCGCCACTCGTCCAGGGCACGTTGGTATTCGGCGAGCGCCGCGGGGCCGGAGGCGATGACGGTACGGCTGTCGGCGGTGGCCGGGTCGACCCAGGCCATCGGCAGCTTGCCGATGTTGTCGACCTTCACCGGCCGGGTGCTGAAGCTCAAGTGCACGATGTCGTCTCCGTCGCGCACCACGATGTGGTCGGCGATCGAGCCGGTGGGGATCAGCCGCCGCCCGGTACCGGCCTCCTCCTGCGGATCGAGGGCCACCAGACTGGTGCCGTCGACGATGTCAGCGGAGTCCAGCTCGCCGAGGCGGGCGAGCAGCCTTGCGGCGCAGACGTGGTCGATCCACGGCACCGGAGCCAGCGATCGACCGATCTCCTCAGCCACGAGCGTCAGATCCACCAGGGTTGCGCCGTCACCGCCGACCGACTCCGGCAGCGCCATCGTCGTCGCGCCCATGGCGCACAGGCGTTCCCACAGGCTCTTGTCGAACCCGGACGCCTCGGCCGCGCGGACGGTGTCGATCGGGCAGTACGACTTGAAGAACTGCCGGTAGGCGTTCTGCAGGTCGGTGTGGTCGTCGGTCAGGCTGTAGTCCAGCCGCCGCAACTCGTAGCGATCCATTCAGCGCTCCTTGAAGAAGAAGTCGGCGGCGTTGTTGTAGAGGTAGTTGTCGAGCACGTCGGGCGGCAGGTCGAGCGCGAGCGCTTCGGGAATCAGGCGGCGCATGGTGAGCACCGGCCAGTCCGAGGCGTACATCACCTTGTTGGGACCGCGGGTGCGCATGTAGTGAAGGAGGCTGTCCGGCAGCCGTTTCGGTGACCACGCCGAGGTCATCAGGTGCAGGTTCTCGTACTTGATCATCAGCCGGATTGCGACATCCCACCACGGGTCGGCGCCGTGGATCATGCACAGCCGCAGTTCGGGGAACCGCGCGCACACCCGGTCGAGGTGGATCGGGTTCTGCACCTCACCGGGAATCGGCGGTCCGGGCAGGCCGGTGTTGAGGCACAGCGGCAGGTCAAGCTCGGCGCACTTGGTGTAGAGCGGGTAGTAGACGGCGTCGCTGGGCGGGTACTGGGCGTCACCCCAGAAGCTCGGTCCCACAACGGCGTACGCCACCGGCAGGTCGGCGACGGCGGCGCTGAGCTCGCGCAGCGTGGGCATCGGCTTGAGCAGGTTGAGGCCGCCCATCGCCAGGGCGAACCGGTCGGGCCGGGCCTGCACGAACTTGCGCGCGGTGATGTGCGGTTTGGCGATGCTGTCCATGAGGATCGCCTTCTGCACGCCGTGGGTGTCCATCTCCTCGAGCAGCTCGTCGAGGTCGACCGGCGCGAACATCGACGTCGGGCCCTTGAAGTAGTCGTCGCGGACTTTCAGCATCCAGGTGGGTTGCTGCTCGGTCTCGCCGAAGTGGACGTTGACCAGGCCATCAATCACTCGCCGAGTCATAGTGCGGCTCCCTGTTGAGTGGCAACGGTTTTCGCCCATCGGTAGTCGGCCTTGCCGTTGCCCAGCCGCTTGACCTGTTCGACGGTGATGAACTCCTTGGGCGCTTTGTAGCGCGCCAGTTCGGCGGTGCAGTGCGCCTGCAGTTCGTCGTGGGCGACATCGTCGCCGTGGAACGCCACGAGTGCGACGATCTCCTCGCCCCACCGTTCGCTGGGCCGCCCGACCACCAGGGCGTCGGCGATTCCGGGGTGGGCCCGCAGCACCTCCTCGACCTCCTCGACGAACACCTTCTCCCCACCGGTGTTGACCACCAGCGAGTCGCGGCCGAACAGTCGCAGCGTGCCGTCGGCCGCCAGTGAGCCGCGGTCACCGGAGATCACCACCCGCTGCCCGTCGACTTGCGGGAAGGTCTTCGTGGTGGCCTCGGCGTCGTCGAAGTAGCCCAACGGGATTCGTCCGGCACGGGCCACCCAGCCGGCCTGGTCTTCGCCGGGCTGCAGGAACCGGCTGTAGTCGTCGGCCAGGACCAGCGCTCCGTCACGCAGTTCGAAGGTGTCCTTGTGGTCGTCGCGCATGCTGCGGCCGAACCCGACGTTGCCGGTCTCCGATGAACCGTAACCGTTGATCAGGATGATGTTGGGCAGCAGCTCGAGCAGTGCGCGCTGGTGCTTGGGGTTGGTCGCCGCCCCGCCGGTCGCCAGGGCGTACAGCGAGGACAGGTCGTATCCGCCGTCGCTCAGTTCGGCGACCAGGGGCGCGGCGTAGGCGTCGCCGACCATCGTCATCATGCCGACCTTCTCACGTTCGGCGGTGGACAGCACGCGTTTGGGGTCGAACTTCGTCGAGTCGTAGAGCACCACGGTCTGCCCGTTGAGCACGCCGGCGAACGCCGTCCACATGCCGGCGGCGTGCATCAGGGGCGACACCGCGAACCAGGGCGGCCCCGGTGTGCCGAGCTTGGCGTGGATCTCGGCGGCGGACTCGTGGTCGGCGCCGTTCATCGAGACGGTGTAGGTGTCGGCCTGCCGCCACATCACCCCTTTGGGGCGCCCGGTGGTCCCGCCGGTACAGATCATGAGGACGTCGTCGGGTGACGCGGTGATGTCCTGGTCGGTATCACCCTGTGCCAGTGCGTCATCCAGGCTCACGGCGCCGGGTAGGTCGGGGCCCTCGGTACCGTCGTCCACGGAGATCAGCAGTGTGGCGCTGGGCGGCGGCAGGACGTCGGCGAACTTCGCGGCCAGTGACCGGTGGTAGATGACGGCGGTGGGCTTGACGTAGTCGAGCAGTTCGGCGACTTCACGGGGCGTGTAGTGGTAGTTGACATTGACCGGGACGGTACGGGCCTTGAGACAGCCGATGACCATGTCGGGGTACAGGTCGTTGTGCATGATCAGCGCGACACGGTCCTGTCCGCACTCCCAGTTCTCGAGGTCATCGCGCTCGCGGTGTGCGCCGAGGCCCTGGGCGGCAAGGAAGTTGGCCAGCCGGCGGGTACGGTCGGCCGACTCGGCATAGGTGCTCACCCGCTCGCCGCACACCGTCATCGGACGGTCCGGGATCGCCTCGGCGATCGCGTCGAGGACCGCGCCTATGGTCCATTCAGGCATCGATGAGCCCTCAGACCGCCGAGGATACGGTGACGCCGAGAAGATCCACGGCGTTGTCGCGCATGATCTTTCGGACATCGGCGTCGCCGAAGGTGGTCAGCTCGGCGACGTAGTCGATCGGCGTCTGGAGGCCTTCGCCGTGTGGCCAGTCCGAGCCGAACAGGATCTTGTCCACCCCGATGAGGGTGGCGAGGTCGGCGAGGTCGTCTTCGTAGTACGGCGCGATCCACACGTTGGTGCGCAACTGCTCGACCGGATCCACCGTGAAGTGGCGGGGGTGGTTGTTGGCGGCCTTCTTGAGCCGCTTGATCAGCCGGTAGACGAAGTACGAACCGTTCTCGATGCTGACCGCCTTCAGCTTGGGGTGCCGGGTGAAGACGCCGTGGACGATCATCGAGGCCATCGTGTCGTGGATGGCGCGGTCGTCGAGCAGGACCTGGTCCAGCGGATCGCGCGCACCGAAGCCCTCGAAAGTCGACTTGCCGCCCCACATTCCGCGGATCTGCAGATAGCCGCTGTCACTGAGGTGGAAGCCGACCGGCACACCGGCCTCGGCCAGCCGCGCCCACACCGGGTCGTGCAGCGGATCACCCAGCGACCGCGGCGTGACCACACCGGGCACCGGCGCCGGCCGCACCAGCACGAGTTTGGCGCCCCGCGAGAGCACGAAGTCGACTTCGGCGACGGCCGCGTCCGGGTCGGCCAGCGAGATGATGGGTGCGGCGATGATGCGGTGATCGGGCCGATCGAAACCCCAGTCCTCGTCCAGCCACAGGTTGAAGGCGTGCACCGAAGCCATCGTCGCCTCGACGTCGTGCTTGAGCGCCTCTTCCACCCCGCAGGCGAAGGTGGGCAGCATGAACACGGTCTCGAGGTTCTGCTGGTCCATCACTGCGACGCGGGCGTCGCGGTTCTGGTACTCCGGATGCTCGGCGAGCCGTTCGACCTTCATCAGCGACGCCGGGTCGACGCCCTCGGGGATCTCGCCGCGGAACAACAGGTCCAGGCAGCCCGGCACGATGATGGGGTCGAACGTCGGGTTGGGGATGAAGTGGTTCACCCGGTCACCGATGACGGCCTGGGTGTGGCGGCCGTCGCTGAACATCTGTACGCCACGGCGTTTGAACTTCTTGTCGAGGTGCCGGGTGAATGCGTCGAGCGGTTCGTAGTAGTGGTTGTCGACGTCGATCGGCTTGTAGTCCAGTGCCATCGGGGTTTCCTCTCCGGTCACGCCAGGGGTGGGAAGTTCGGGGACCGCTTCTCGAAGAAGGCGGTAATGCCCTCGATGAAGTCGGGGCGTCGCATCGACTGGTGCATCAGCGCTTCGGCCATGCCGCTGCTGTCGGCGACCTCGCGCAGCGCGTCGCCGTACACCTGCGCCTTGATCACCGCCAGCGAGCTCGGTGCGCAGTTGGCCGCGATGTCCTCGGCATAGGCGATCGCGCGCGGCAGCAGATCCTCGGCCGCGAGCACCTCCTTGACCATGCCGAGTCCGGCGGCTTCCTCGGCGAGGAACACCCGTCCGCTCAGCAGCAGGTCCAGCGCGGCGCCCCAGCCGATGACCCGGGGCAGGATCCAGGAGATGCCGTACTCGGCGATCAGTCCGCGGCGGGCGAACGAGGTGGTGAACTTGGCTCCGGCGGCGGCGAATCGGACATCGCACATCAGCGCCTGAGTGAGGCCGATGCCGGCGCAGGCACCGTTGATCGCGGCGATCACCGGTTTGCGCAGCGTGGTCAGGAAGAACGCGTGCCGCTCCCCGACCATGGCGGACACGTCGGCCTCGCCTGCGCTGTCGACGGTGGCCGACCCGATGCTGTTGAGGTCGCCCATGTCCGCCCCGGCGCAGAACGCGCGGCCGTTACCGGTGATGACGATGGCGCGGACCTGCGGATCGGCCTCGGCTCGGTCCAGGCCGGCGTAGAAGCCCGCGGCCAGACCGCCGCCCCACCCGTTCATCCGCTCGGGCCGGTTGAGGGTGAGGATCGCCACCCCGCTTTCGCGGACCTCGTAGAGAACTGCGGAATTATCCTGGGCCACAGTCGAATTGCGGCCAAGGGACGCGTCGGGGTCAGTACGGGCGTCCATCAGGTTGCGCGCACCTCCCACACCAGCCGACCGCCGTTGGATATATGCATACTGTACACCTATCGGTATAGCCTTCCGCAATCATGTCTTGACGAGGCCTGTGGCCATCAGTCCTCCTCGGGCTCAGGTGAAGTCGCTGCCGCCGACGAGCGCCTCGGAGGCGATGCTGCCGGGGGGACCACGTTGACCATGATCTCGTCGGGCGCGAGAGCTGGGAGAGGTTCTTGGAGATGCTGGTGACCATCGCCTTGGCCGCGGTGTAGGCGACGAGGTTGGGGCTCTGCCGCTGCGTCGACTGCGCCGAGAAGTTCACGATGCGTGCCCATTGGGCCTTGCGCAGCAGTGGCAGTGCCGACCGCACGCAGTGCACCATGCCCATCACGCCTCCGTCGACGGCCGTGCGCCACTGGTCGTCGCCGAGCTGCTCGAAACTGCCCTGCACGCCCGGTCCGACGGTGTTGATGAGGATGTTCAGCCCACCGCCCCACCGCACGGAGATCTCGTCGAAGACCTGCTGCACCTGGTGCTCGTCTTCGGCGTCGGCCACGAATGCCACCGCGTCGGGACTGCCGCGCTGACTCAGATCCGCTGTGGCGCTGTCGAGTACGGCTCGCGTGCGGCCGACCAGAGCGACCCGGGCGCCGTCGTCGGCCAGGCATCGCGCCGCGGCTAGGCCCATGCCGCGTCCACCGCCTAACACAACCGCGATGGCGTCCTTCAGCCCGAGGTCCACGACCCTGCGTCCGACACCGGCAACCTCCACGTCGCGCTCGCTGGTATCGGTAAAACCTACTATAGGCTTTACAGTAACTGGAAGAGATGGCCCCGACGGGGCCGATTCCGAGGGAAGGTGGACGTGCAGTGGCCAAGCCAGCGACCGCGGCGAAGCGCCCCCGGCGCGAGCGTGGGTCGATCAACCCCGACGACATCATCGCCGGTGCCTTCGAGCTCGCCGAGCAGGTGTCGATCGACAACCTGAGCATGCCGGTGTTGGGCAAGCACCTCGGTGTGGGTGTCACGAGCATCTACTGGTACTTCCGCAAGAAGGACGACCTGCTCAACGCGATGACCGACCGGGCGTTGCGTCAGTACGTGTTCGCCACCCCCTACGTGGAAGCGGACGACTGGCGCGAGACGCTGGCCAACCATGCGCGTTCGATGCGAAAGACGTTCATGGGCAACCCGATCCTGTGCGACCTGATCCTGATCCGCTCGGCGCTGAGCCCGCGGGCGGCGCGGGTCGGTGAGCAGGAGGTGGAGAAGGCGATCGCCAGCCTGGTCGAGGCAGGCCTGTCACCGAAGGACGCGTTCGACGTCTACTCCGCGGTGTCGCTGCATGTGCGCGGTTCGGTTGTGCTGCACCGGCTCTACGAGAAGAACCGTGACGCCGACCAGGATTCTCACGCGCTGGAGGACACCATCCGGATCGGCGCCGCAGACGACCACAACTTCGAGTACGGGCTGCAGTGCATCCTCGAGCACGCCGACCGCCTGATCGACGAGGGCAAGAAACCCGGCACGAGCAGACGCAAACGTCCCTGAAACTGCGGCGGGTCGGGTGCTGGTGTGACTGCTCGCGAGACGGGCTAGACCTCGATGACGACCGCGCCGCCCTGACCGCCGCCGGCGCACATCGCCGCCACGCCGATACCGCCGCCGCGGCGGCGCAATTCGTAGACCAGCGTGGTGATCATCCGGGCGCCGGACGCCGCGATCGGGTGGCCCAGGCTGCAGCCGCTGCCGGAGAAGTTCACCAGCTCCTCGTCGAGCCCGTACTTGCGGCAGGCCGCGATCGGCACCGACGCGAAGGCCTCGTTGATCTCCCACAGCGCCACATCCGACGGCTTGAGCCCCGCGCGGTCGAGCACCTTGGCGATCACTTCGACGCCGCCCAGGCCGGTGTCGCGCGGCCGCACACCGACCGCACCCCAGGCCTTGACCGTCGCCATGACGTCGAGATCCTTGTCCAGCGGCGTAGGCACGGTCGACGAGTGCCACCGCGGCGCAGGCGTCGTTGGTGCCGCTGGCGTTGCCCGCGGTGATCGAGAAGCCCTCGATCTCCGGGTGCAGCACCTTGAGGGCGGCCAGCTTCTCGGCGGTCGAGTCGCGGCGCGGTTGCTCGTCGACGCTGAAGTCGACCACCGAACCGTCGAGCTGCTGGATCTTCAGCGGCAGGATCTCGTCGAGGAACTTGCCCGCATCGATCGCGGCGATGGCGCGCTGGTGTGACCGCGCGGCCCAGGCGTCCATCTCCTCACGGCTGATTCCCGCAGCCTGCGCGGTGTTCCAGCCGACGGTGATCGACATGTCCTTGGTCGGCGCGTCCGGCGTCTCGACGTGGGTCGGCGGCATCCACCGCTCCTCGAACTTCAGTTCCGGGCCGATGATGCGCTGGCTCATCAGCGGAGTCATCGACAGCGACTGCACACCGCCGGCGATCAGCACGCGCTCCATGCCCGAGCCGATCTGCGCCGAGGCGTTGCCGATCGCGGTCAGGCTGCCCGCGCAGTGCCGGTTGACCGACTGGCCGGGGACGTGCTTCAGGCCGCATCGCGTCAGCGGCGTAGCGGGCGAGATCGCCACCGCCGTAATGGGATTCGGCGAAGATCATGTCGTCGATGTCGGCCGGGTCGATCCCGGCGCGGCGGATGACCTCGGGGACGATGGCCGTGATCAGCGTCTCGGGCGGGGTGTTGACCAGCGTCCCCTTGAAGGACCGGCCGATCGCGGTTCGGACGGCGCCGACGATGACTGGTTCGGGCATAGTTCTCCACCTCGGGTTGGACGCGTCAACGACGTTACAAAACTAGCAGATAGTGTATCGGCGGCGGCAGGGGGTGCTCAGTCCGGCTCGGGCACGTCGAAATGCTCGTCACGCAGGCGGAACGCCTCCTTGGTGCCGTGTTGGGCCCGGGTCTTGACGAAGTTGAACTCCCCGGGCGCGAACTGCAGGTTGGTGCCGTAGGCGTGGAACAGGTAGCTGGCGACTTCCTCGCCCTGGTAGGCCTGGCTCTGCTCGACCAGCCGGAACGCCTCCTTGGCGATCACCACCCCGTCGGCCGGCATCTTGGCCGCCTTCTCCGCCCAGTACCGGGCGCGGGCGGTCACCGACGCGGCGTCGCAGGTGTCGGTGAAGACGCCCAGGTGCTCGACGTCGGCGGCGGTGATGATGTCGCCGGTGAGCAGCAGCCGTCGGGCGAGGACCGGACCCAGTCGGTGGAAGAACATGTGCAGGCTGCCCAGCGCGGGTCCGAGGAAGCGGGTGGCGGGCATGCCGATCCTGGTGTCGCGGGCGATGACCGAGATGTCGGTCATCAATGCCATCTCGAAGCCGCCGCCCAGCGCGTAGCCGCTGATCTCGCCGACGGTGACCTTCGGGAAGCCCATCAGGTTGTGGTAGAAGCCGAAGGTCTTGCGGTCCACGGTCAGCCGGCGGCGCTGGCTGGGGCGGCTCTTGCGTTGTGTCGCCTCAGCACTCTTCGGCGCTTCTGTTGTCTGCTCTTCGCGCAAGCGCTCATCGCCCTGGCCGTACCAGCCGTAGGCGTTGTTCATGTCCGCCCCGGTGGAGAACACCCCCTCGGCCCCGCGCAGCAGGACGACGGTGATGTCGTCGTCCTCGGCGACGACATCGAGATACCGGGCGAGTGTCTCCCGCATCGCCGCGTCGTAGGAGTTGCGCTGGGCGGGATTGTTGAGCGTGATCGTGGCGATGCGCTTGTCGGGGTCGACGTCGAAGAGGACGCGGTCGTCGGCAGTCATGGCATGTTCCTCGAAATCAGTTTGGCTTCAATGGTTTTGTCCCGGCCGAAGGCCAGGGTGTTGCGGCGGGCCGCGGCCAGGTGGTCCTGCGCCAGCCGCACGGCCCGGTCGGCGTTGCCGTCGCGGATCGCGTCGAGCAACCGCTGGTGATCGCGCAGCGCCGCCCGCATGGTCTTGTGCTGCATCGGGCCGCCGTCGTCGCCCCACACCGACGACTCGTGGGCCGACCAGATCAGTTCGAGCGAGCCGATCAGCAGGATCATCGGCTCGTTGCCGCAGCGCGAGACCAGCGCTTCGTGGAAGCGTCGAGCATTACCCACGTACTGCGCGGTGTCCTCGAACTGTTCTTCCTGGCGGTCGATTTCGGCCTGCAGGTAGGGAACCACCTCGGTCATCCGGTCCTTGCGCGCGGCGCACATGCCCGCGCAGATCGGTTCCAGGTGCATCAGCGCCCCGCTGACGTCGGCGGGTGTGGAGGACCGCGACTGCAGGACCATGCTGATCATGTGCGCGGTGCGCTCGGCCGACGGCAGGTGCACCACAGCGCCGCCCATGTTGCCGCGGCGTACCGAGACCAGACCGTCGACCTCCAGGATGTGGATCGCTTCGCGCAGCGCGGGCGGGCTCACTCCGAACTCGGTGAACAGGTTCTCCTGGGACGGCAGGATGTCGCCCTCCTTGAGGCGGCCGGACAGGATGTCGTCGCGCAGCCGGGAGGCTACGATCTCGGCGACGCGCGGCTGGCGGATCCGTGGGGCGGCCATGGTTCAGACCTCCCGCCGCTGGCCGAACCGGTTGGGCGCCAGGCGCTCCGGCGGCAGCGCGACGGTATTGGCCTGGCCGGTGCACAGCACCTCGCCGTCGAGAGTCAGGCGGGCGGTCGCGGAGATGCCGTCGCTCGTCGTGAGAGCGTGCGATGTCGAACCGAAGCTCGGTGTCCAGCGGAGTCGGCCTGCGGTAGGCGACAGTCAGCGACCGCGTCTTGCCGGCCACCCCGGCAACACAGCTCTGGTGCTGGATCACGCAGTCGAAGAAGACCCCGAGGAACCCACCGTGGACCAGGCCGGGCGGCCCTTCGAAGACGACCGGGAAAGTGACGGTGCCCGAGGCGGTTTCGGGACCGATCTCGTCGAAGCGGTACTCGGGGAAGCAGGGATTGAACGCACCGATGTCCAGTGCGCGCTGCAGGTACACCCGCTTGTCGGCGCGTGTCCCCGCTCATCCTGCGGCCGCGGGTCCGCGGGCAGCGCGGGCGCGAGCTCGGACTCCCATCGGGCGAACTGGTCGAGCATCGCGTCCACCGTGGGGTGAGGTTGCTCGAGCGACAGCAGCATTGCAGTGAGCCGGCGGATGGCCGCGGCCGCAGCGGCCGTGAGGTTGTTCGAGTGACAGCAGCATTGCGGTGAGCCGACGGATGGCCGCAGCCGCGGCGACCGTCTGCGGCAGCGGCAGCTCGCCGAAGCGTCGATCCTCGCCGTCGGCCATGGGCCCCCTCACCGGGCTATCCTTGCTAACTTAGTACAAGATAGCACTACTGTATGTCTATCCGTATCGCGGCGAAAGGGCGGATTCTGCGGTGGGTGACGAGGCCCGGTCGGCCGACGGTGCCGTGACGACGTCGCGGGACGGCACCGTCCTGCACATCACCCTCGACCGGATATCCCATCGGAATGCCCTGAGCCACAGCATGATCGACACGCTGATCGAAGTGCTGGTCGCCGCCGCGAGCGACGATGCGCTGCGCGCCGTCCACCTGCGCGGGGCGGGCACCGACTTCTGTGCGGGCGTGGACTGGGTGGGTGTCCAACAGCGGCGGCCGGCGGCCCCGCACCGGTGACCTGGTCCGCCGCATCCCGCACACCGCCCACCGGGTGATCGAGCTCGTGCACACACTGCACCTTCCCGTGGTGTGCACGGTTCGCGGCTGGGCAGCCGGGATGGGCTGCAACCTCGCGCTCGCCGCCGACTTCACTATGGCCGCCGACGACGCGGTGTTCTGGGAGCCGTTCGTGGATCGCGGGTTCAGCCCGGACTCCGGGTCGACGTGGCTGCTGCCCCGGCTGGTCGGGATGGCGCGGGCCAAGGAGATGCTGCTGCTGGGCGAGAAGGTGGACGGCGCGACCGCGGCGCAGTGGGGGCTGATCCACCGCAGTGCCGACGACGCCGACCTGGACGCGGCGGTGGCCGGACTGCTCGACCGCTTGGCTTCGGGGCCGACCGTGGCGATCGGTCTGGCCAAGCAGGCCATCAACCACAGCCAGCACGCCACCCTCAACCAGGCGATGACGCAGGAGCTGTTCAACCTCGAACTGGCCTGCCGGACCGCTGATTTCAAGGAGGGTCTGGCCGCGTTCCGGGAGAAGCGCGCACCCGACTTCACCGGGCGATGAGACGAAGGGACCCGCACATGCCGACAGTCTCCTACGAGACGATCACCTACGAGGTCGACGGCCACAAGGCCACGATCACCCTGAACCGTCCCGATGCGCTCAACGCGCTGAGCCCGTTCATGATCACCGAGCTGCGGGCGGCCTACGACGCCGCCGAGAACGACGACGACATCTGGCTGCTGATCGTCACCGCCGCCGGTCGCGCGTTCTGTACCGGGGCCGACGTCAAGGAGATCCCCGAAGACGGCAAGGTGATCAACGAGCGGGCCTACCTGTCGAGCTATGACCAGTGGGAGGCGCCGCAGGAGGGCACCCCGCCGTTCCGGCGGATGGCCAAACCGGTGATCGTCGCGGTCAACGGCATCTGTTGCGGCGCCGGGCTGGACTGGGTGACCACCGGTGACATCGTGATCGCCTCCGACCAGGCGACGTTCTTCGACCCGCACGTGTCCATCGGCCTGGTCGCCGGCCGGGAGATGGTGCGCCTGGCGCGGGTGCTGCCCCGATCGGTGGCCCTGCGGATGGCGATCATGGGCAAGCACGAGCGGATGAGCGCCGAACGGGCCTACGAACTGGGCCTGATCACCGAGATCGTGCCCCATGACCAACTGCTCGCCCGGGCCCACGAGATCGCCGACACCGTCAACCGCAACGCGCCGCTGGCCGTACGCGGAACCCGGCTGGCCGTCATCAAGGGCCGGGAGATCCCGATGCACGAGGCCGAGATGCTGGCCGAGGCGTTCCGGGAGCGCAACCTGCACACCGAGGACTCCCTCGAGGGGCCGAAGGCATTCGTCGAGAAGCGCACCCCGAACTGGCAGTGCCGATGACCGCCGCGTTCGAGACCATCCTGCTCGACTTCGACCGGACCGACCACGTCGCGACCATCACGCTCAACCGGCCGGACAAGCTCAACGCGTTCAACCGCACGATGTGTGAGGAGATGGCCGCGGCCTGGCGGATCGTCAAGCACGACACGGCCATCCACGCGGTGGTGCTGCGCGCGGCCGGCGACCGGGCCTTCAGCGCCGGGCTGGACGTCAACACCCCGTACGGCCAGCCGCACAACGTGTGGAACCACGAGGATCCCGGTGAACTGCTCAGCCCGAAGTGGCAGAAGATGTGGAAGCCGGTGGTGTGCGCGGTGCACGGGATGTGCACGGCCGGGGCGTTCTACTTCGTCAACGAGTCCGACGTGGTGATCTGTTCGTCGGATGCCACGTTCTTCGACTCGCACGTCAGTGCCGGTCTGGTCAGCGCGCTGGAGCCGGTCGGGTTGATGCGCAAGATCGGGCTCGGCGAGACGCTGCGAATCGCGTTGATGGGCAACGACGAACGGGTCAGCGCGCAGACCGCCATGCGCATCGGTCTGGTGTCCGAGGTCGTCACGCCCGACGACCTGTGGAGCCGGGCGCACGAGATCGCGGCCACCATCGCCGCCAAGCCACCGTCGGCGACGCAGGGCACCGTCAAGGCGATCTGGGAGTCTCTGGACAAGCCGTACCGCGCCGCCATGGAGCAGAACCTGATCTACACCCGGCTGGGGAATCCGTTGGGGCAGGCCGAACTTGCCGAGCAGGAGCACACCGGGATCCGCGTGGCCCCCAAGGTCCGGTAAGTGGACCATCCGCTGCGTCGGCGCATCGCCGCGGTCCTCGACCTCGACCCTGACGGCCGGGCCATCGAGTATGAGGACCACGTCGCGGCGGCCAGCCGGGGCATCGCCGAGGTCCTGAACCTGGACCCAGGCGGGCGGGCGATCGAGTTCGCGGAGGTGGCGCTGGTCGGATCTCGGCGATGCGAGCCGCAGATTGCCGAACTGCTGCCCGGCGCTCAGGTGGGCATCCTTCTGCGCAACACCCCCGCCCACGTGGCAGCGCTGCTGGGTGTGCTGCTGGCCGGCGGCTGTGTCGTGGTGATCAACCCGTCACGCGGCGAGGACCGCACCAAGGACGACATCGCCGCGCTCGAACCTGCCCGTGATCATCGGACACCGACGAGGACCTCGAGCAGCTGGCGCAATCCACCGCCATCCGCGTCGACGATCGCGGACCTCGATACCGCGCCGGTGGTCCGCGGCGGACCGCCGACGCCGGCTGTCACGACCGCTGTCGCGGTGCGGATGCTGACCAGCGGCACCACCGGGCCACCCAAGCGTGTGGACCTGACCTACGACATGCTGGCGGTGTCGGTGCTGGGCGCCGGTTTCGCGAACGCGTCTGCGCCGAAGGCTGTTTCCGCCGGCGTCGCGATCGTCAACGCGCCGCTGGTGCACATCGGCGGGGTGTACCGGGTACTGCAGTGCGTCGCCGAGGCGCGGCCGTTCGTCTTGCTGCCGCGTTTCGAACTGGCGGCGTGGGCCGCGGCGGTTCGCCGCTACCGCCCCAAAGCGGTGTCGCTGGTGCCGGCCGCACTGCGCGCGGTACTGCACTCCGACCTTGACGCCGAGGATCTGGCCGGTATTCGTGCCGTCACCTCCGGCACCGCGCCGCTGTCGGCCGAGGACGCCGACGCGTTCACCGCGAAGTTCGGCATCCCGGTGCTGACGTCCTACGCGGCAACCGAATTCGGTGGCGGCGTCGCGGGCTGGACGCTGGCCGATCATCAGAAGTACTGGCAGGCCAAGCGCGGCAGCGTGGGCCGGGCCAGCCTGGGCGCGCAACTGCGCGTGGTGTCCGAGGACGGCGCGATCCTCGGGCCGGACGAGCCCGGCCTGCTGGAGGTGAAGCCCGGCCAGTTGGGTCCCGACGTCGAGTGGGTGCGCACCACGGATCTGGCCCGCATCGATGCCGACGGCTTCCTGTGGATTCTGGGCCGGGCCGACCAGGCGATCATCCGCGGCGGGTTCAAGGTGCTTCCCGATGACGTCCGCGCCGCGTTGGAGTCCCACCCCGCTGTTTCGGGCGCCGCCGTCGTGGGCCGAACCGACGCGCGCTTCGGTGAGGTGCCCGTCGCGATGGTCGAACTGCGTGAGGCCGCCGCCGTGACGGAGCTGACCGACTTCCTGCGAGACCGTCTGGCGCCCTATGAGATTCCAGCCGAGATCGCCGTCGTCGACGCGATCCCCCGCACACCGTCGGGCAAGGCCGATCTGGCCGCGGTCCGCGCCCACTTCTCCGAGCCCGCGAGCGGCCGTGCGCACTGACCACCCGGACACCGTCGGCCGCCTGCTCGTCCGTCAGGCGACCGTGCGCGGCGATCATCCGCTGCTCGTCTGCGACCACGAGCGGCTGAGCTATCGCGAGGCCGAGGAACAGTCAGCGCAGCTGGCGCGCGGGCTCGTCGCGCTCGGCGCGGCCAAGGCCACCCACGTTGGCGTGCTGCAGCCGAACAGCGCGGCGTTCGTCGTCGCCATGTTGGCGGCGGCTCGGATCGGGGCGGTCGTCGTGCCGTTCTCGACGTTCGCCACCGCTGCGGAGTTGCGCGAGCAGCTGGTCCACAGCGATACCGAGATCCTGCTGTCCGCAAGCGGGTTTCGCGGCCACGACTATGCCGCACGGTTGACGGATATCTCCGCACCGTGGCTGCGACAGGTCATCTTCGACAATCGGCTCACCGGTGACTCGGCGTTGTTGCCGGCTCTGGAAGATGACGTCGACGGCTGCGATCCGCTGGCCATCATCTACACCTCGGGGTCCACCGGCGTTCCGAAGGGAGCGGTACACACCCACGAGTCGCTGCTGGGCCATCAGCGCAACCTCAACGAGATTCGCGGCTTGACGGCGGACGACCGGTTGTTCTGCAACTCACCGTTCTTCTGGATCGGCGGGTTCGCGTTCGGTCTGCTCGCAACCCTGCTCGCCGGCTCGACGCTGGTGTGCTCCAACGCCACCGACCCCGCCGAGACCCTCGACCTCCTCGAGAGCGTGCGGCCCACCGTGACGAACGGCTTCGCCGCCGGTGTCGCCCATCTCGCGCGGCATCACAGCTTCCCGGACCGCGACGTGTCGTCGATGCGCCGCGGCAACCTGTACCCGATCATGGCACCCGACGCCCGGCCGCGTGATCCCGAGTTGCGCCACGGCATGCTGGGAATGACCGAAGGCGGCAGCGTGGTGCTGCTCAGCGGCGACGAGACCGACCAGCCCGAGCATCGGCGTGGTTCGTTCGGCAAACCCGCACCCGGATTCGAGACCCGTGTGGTCGACCGACAGCGGCGAGACGGCAGCCCGGCGAACTGTTATTGCGCGGGCCCTATCTGATGCAGCACTACCACAAGCGCAGCCGCGAAGAGTGTTTCGACGCCGACGGCTGGTTCCACACCGGTGATCTGGTCCGGGTCGACGACGACGGCTTCTTCTACTTCCTCGGGCGGCGCGGGTCGATGATCAAGACCGCCGGGGCCAACGTCTCCCCCGTCGAGGTCGAGAGGGCGATCTTCGCCGTGAGCGGCATGGCGGCGCACGTGCTGGGGCTTCCGGATTCCGAACGCGGACAGATCGTCGCGGCGGTCGTCGTCATCCCCGACGGCGCAGGCCTGGATGTCGCGACGCTGCGGGACGAACTCAAGGCCGAACTGTCGTCGTACAAGATCCCCCGGCGCTTTCGTCGCGGTTGCGGGCCGCCGACATCCCGTTGATGTCCAGCGGCAAGGTCGACATGCGCCGGCTGGCGGAGCTTTTCGATGCCTGACACCGTCGACACGCTGGTGCGCGCCCGGGCAAGCCTGGGCGACAAGCCATTCCTGATCGACACCACATCGCGGATCAGCTACGCCGAGTTGGCTGCCACGACGTCGGAGTTGGCGGCCGGGTTCGTGGCGGCAGGCGTGACGAAGGGCAGCCGAGTCGGGTTGATCATGCCGAACGGCGTGCGGTGGGCGCAGATCGCGCTCGCGCTCACCAGAATCGGGGCCGTGCTGGTGCCGTTGAGCACGCTGCTGACCGGTCCGGAACTCGTCGCGCAGCTCGAGGTGGCCTCGGTGCGCTACCTGATCTCGGTGGAGGAGTTCCGCGGTCACCGGTACCTGGACGCGCGTGCAGCCCCATCGCGCGAATCTGCCTGCCCTACGGGGTATCTGGACTCGCCGACGAACTGCCGTCCGGCGGCAGCGATGCCGACGTCGACGCGCTGGCCGGCACCGTCGTACCGGCCGACCCGCATGTTGGTGATGTTCACCTCGGGCAGCAGCGGCCCGCCGAAGGGCGTGATCCACTCGCACGGCAGCGCGCTGGCCGCGGTGCGCGCCGGGTTGTCGGCCCGGCGCATCGACGCCGACACCCGGCTGTATGTGCCGATGCCGTTCTTCTGGGTCGGCGGGTTCGGCACCGGCCTGCTGACCGTGCTCGTCGCGGGCGCGACGCTGGTGACCGAGGCGATACCGGAACCGCAGACCACCCTGCGGCTGATGGAGCGCGAGCGCGTCACATCGTTTCGCGGCTGGCCCGCTCAGGCCGAAGCCCTGGCCCGCCACGCCGCAGAACTCGGCGCCGACCTCTCGGCGTTGCGGCCCGGCAGTCTCGAGGCGCTGCTGCCGCCGGATCAGCGCTCGGCGCCCGGCGCACGGGCGAACCTGCTCGGGATGACGGAGTCGTTCGGACCGTACTGCGGCTACGCCATGGACACCGACATGCCACGCTCGGCGTGGGGTTCGTGCGGAAAGCCGTTCGACGGCATGGACGTTCGCATCGTCGACCGGGAGACGGGCCGACCGGTGCCGGCGGGCACGGTCGGGGAGATCCAGATCCGCGGACCGCAGATACTGCGGGGCATGTGCCGGCGCAGCCGCGAGGATCTGTTCACCGTCGACGGGTTCTACCCGACCGGCGACCTCGGACTGCTCGACTCCGACGGGTTCCTGTTCTACCACGGCCGCTCCGACGACATGTTCAAGGTCAGCGGCGCCTCGGTGTACCCCAGCGAGGTGGCGGCGGCGCTACGCAAAATCGACGGTGTGCGTTCGGCATTCGTCACCGAGGTCGACGGGCGGGTCGGAGCGGTCGTCGTGGGCGCCACCTCCGTAGATGAGTTGCGGTCCGAGGCGCGGCAGCTGCTGAGTTCGTTCAAAATCCCGACAGTGTGGCTGCTGCTCGAGTCCGACGACGACGTGCCGCGCGGCGGCACCGGCAAGGTCGACGTGCTTCGCCTGCGGGAGCTTCTGGCCGGCGATATCGGATTCTGAAGGGTTGGCATGTTTTCAGTCGGCGCATAGGCCGTGTTAGCAATTATCTTGCCGACTGCTTGCAGAGTGCTAGCATGCAGTCGTGAAGACTTTGTACCTGCGCAATGTTCCTGACGACGTGGTCGAACGGTTGGAACGCCTCGCTCGGCGGGAGAGCACTTCGGTGTCGGCCATAGCGGTACGGGAACTTACTGAGTCGTCTCTGCGAGTGGACAATCCTGCACTCCTGGGCGCGCTGCCCGATCTACAGATCGAACCGGCGATCCTCGTCGAGGATATCGATGCGGAGCGCGCCGGCCGGTGATCGTGCTGGATGCCTCAGCGGCGCTGACCGGCCTGCTCAACGATGGGCCCGCCCGCCGACTCCTGGCCTCCGAGCGCCTGCACGCGCCATACCTCGTCGACAGTGAGGTCGCGAACGCTGTACGGCGGCGAGTTCGCGCGGGTCAGTTGACCTCAGATCAAGGGTGGGCGGCTCTCGACACTTGGCGGCGTCTTGCACTGACGCGCTACCCAGCCCAGGGAATGTTGGACCGCATCTGGGGACTGCGTGACAATCTGTCGGCCTACGACGCGACCTACGTCGCGTTGGCCGAGAACTTGAACTGCGCGCTGGTGACAGCGGATGAACGTCTCAGCCGCGCGGGCCGCGCCGCCGAGTTCCAGTGTTCCGTGACGATCGTTCCCAGATGAACGGGCAGGGCCTCGTCGACTGCGTCGCCTTCTGCGCTACCGTCGTTGTGCGTGCGGTATTCGTCACCGAGGTCGACGGTCAGGTCGGTGCGGCGGTGTCGTGCGACAAGCACACCAAGGAGTTTGCGGTCCCAGCGCGGCGTGGCTGAGTTCGTCAAAGTACCTACGGTGCGGCTGCCGCTGGACTCAGACGACGGCGTGTTCCAAACTAGGGATTAGGCAACAACTTCGATCGCGCAGCGTATGCCGGGCGCTCGCGACAGCCGGCCGTCCCCGGTCAACAACGCGATCCCCAGGATTTCCGCGAGGGCGATGTAAGCAGCGTCATACGGCGTCACGGTTTCCCGCAGTTCCCAACACCGGAACAGCAGCGGTCGGTGCGAAGCCCGTCGCATCGGCAGTTCGGTCAAGTCGGTCAGGGCGAGTTCGGCACGCGCCGGGGTCATCAGCCCGGCCTTCACCCGACGGCGCAGGACCGACACCACCTCGAGATCGATCAGTTCGGGTGCCACGAGGGTCCGATCTTTCAGTGACGCCCGCGCACTTGCGCCATCGCCACCGTCGTCACCGAGGGCGACCGACAAGACGCTGGCATCAACGACTATCACGGTCGCTCCGGACCGCCTCGACCGCAGCCGAGAACGTCAGCGAACCACCGGACCGCTGTCCGGCACGCTCGAGGACTTCCTCGACGGTTGGCATCGCGGCCTCCTCGATCAACCGGCTCCGCAGGTACTCCTGCAACGACTGATGGGCGCGCGCTGCGCGCTGCCGCAGGACCGCATGCGTCTCCTCCGGGACGTCTTTGATCTGCACACTCGTCATGGCGCCATTTTGGCGCCACTGGCGCCAAAATGCAAGTATGTGCCGCGCGGGCTGGTCAGCCTCGCTCTTCGACCGGTGCCACCCTCTCCGCCACACCTTGTTTCACCAGGTGCTCGATCAGCGGCGTCGCACCGGCCGCCAGGTGATCGGACATCGCGGCGCGGGCACCGTCACCGTCGTGCGCCCGTAGCGCGGCCAGGATGCGCCGGTGGTCGGCCACCGACCGCGCGGGCCATCCTTCGATCGTGGGAAACACCGACTCCGGTGCGTACCGGGTGATCTGAGACATCAGCTGGGCCAGCTTCGGCGAGTCCGCGGCCACGTTGATGGCGCGGTGGAACTCGTGGTTGAGCCGCACGGCGCGGTCGCCGTCGTCGGCGTCGTAGGCATCGGTCAGTTCATCGTGGACAGCCGAAAGTGCTTGCAGCTGTTCGTCGGTGATGTTCACCGCGGCGCGGGCGGCCAGTTCACCGCCGACGTAGGCCTGCAGATTGGAGACGTCGGTGATGTCGCGGTCGGTGAACGGCAGCACGACGAATCCGCGCCGCGGCAGCTGGTCCAGCAGCCCTTCGCCGCGCAGCTCGAACAGCGCCTCGCGCACCGGCGTCACGCTGATGCCGAGTTCGGCCGCCAGCTGCTCCAGCCGGATGTACTCGCCGGCAGGATAGGTGCCGTTGAAGATCCGTCTGCGCACGAAGCGCGCCACATCCTCGGCCAGCTGCGGCCGGGGAGCGAAATCCGGTGCGCTCATGTCAGATCCGGTAGTCGGCGAGCAGCCGCTTGCTGATGATGTTCTTCTGGATCTCGCTGGTGCCCTCGCCGATCAGCAGGAACGGGGCGTCGCGCATCAGCCGCTCGATCTCGTACTCCTTGGAGTAGCCGTAGCCGCCGTGGATGCGGAAGCTCTGCTGCGTGACCTCCGAGCAGAACTCGCTGGCCAGGTACTTGGCCATGCCGGCCTCGAGGTCGTTGCGCTCACCGGAGTCCTTCAGCCGGGCCGCGTTGACCATCATCAGATGTGCCGCTTCGACTTTGGTGGCCATCTCGGCGAGCTGGAAGGCGATGGCCTGGTGCTCGGCGATCGGCTTGCCGAAGGTGCTGCGCTGCTGGGCGTAGCGCGACCGCGAGCTCGAACGCGCGGATGCCCACACCGCAGGCGCGGGCGGCGACGTTGACGCGGCCGACCTCGACGCCGTCCATCATCTGGAAGAAGCCCTGGCCCGGCTCGCCGCCGAGGACGTCGTCGGCGCCGGTGACGTAGCCGTCGAAGACCATCTCGGTGGTGTCGATGCCCTTGTAGCCGAGTCTTGTCGATCTTGCCGGGGATCGTCAGGCCGGGCGCGACTTCGCCGAAGCCGGCGGGCTTTTCGACGAGGAACGCCGTCAGGTTGCGGTGCGGCTTGTCGGCGCCCTCGTCGGTGCGCACCAGTGCCGCCACCAGCGTGGAGCTGCCGCCGTTGGTCAGCCACATCTTCTGGCCGTCGATGGTGTAGGTGCCGTCGCCGTCGTCGCGACGGCCCGGGTGCGGATCGCGGCGACGTCGGAGCCGCAGCTCGGGTTCGGACATCGAGAACGCGCCGCGGGTCTCGCCGGTGGCCATCCGCGGCAGGAAGCGCTGCTTCTGCTCGTCGGTGCCGTGCTGGCGGATCATGTAGGCGACGATGAAGTGGGTGTTGATCACCCCGGAGACGCTCATCCAGCCGCGGGCGATCTCCTCGACGCACAGCGCGTAGGTCAGCAGCGACTCGCCGAGGCCGCCGTACTCCTCGGGGATCATCAGGCCGAACAGACCCATCTCGCGCATCTGGTCGACGATCGCCTGCGGGTAGGTGTCGGCGTGCTCGAGCTCCTGGGCGTTGGGGATGATCTCCTTGTCGACGAATTGCCTTACCGTGGAGATGATTTCGGTCTGGACCTCGGTGAGTCCGAGGGTCTGCGCCAGTCTGGTCACGGTCCCACCCTTTCGAACACGGCGGCCAACCCCTGACCCGCCGCCGATGCACATCGTCTCCAGCCCGTAGCGCGCCTGGCGCCGGTGCAGTTCGCGGGCCAGCGTGGCCAGCATCCGTCCGCCGGTGGCGCCCACCGGATGGCCCAGCGAGATGCCGGAGCCGTGGACGTTGGTGCGCTGCATGTCGGCGTCGGTGAACTTCCACTCGCGCATGACCGCCAGCGCCTGCGCGGCGAACGCCTCGTTGAGTTCGATGACGTCGATGTCGCTCAGCTGCAAGTCCGCCTTGCGCAGCGCGACCTCGGTGGCGGGGACGGGGCCGATGCCCATGACTTCCGGACCCACGCCTGCCGATGCCCACGACACCAGCCGCACGAGCGGTGTCAGGCCGAGCTCGGCCGCCTTCTCCTCGGTGGTGACCAGGCACATGGAGGCGGCGTCGTTCTGACCGCTGGAGTTTCCGGCCGTCACGGTGGCGTCCGGATCCTGCTTGGCCAGAACCGGTTTGAGCTTGGCCAGCGACTCGACGCATGCGTCGGCGCGGGGATGCTCGTCGGTGTCGATCACCTGCTCACCCTTGCGGGTGGACACCGTGACACCGATGATCTCCTCGGCGAGAATGCCGCTGCTGCTGCGCGGCGACCGCCCGCTGGTGCGAGGCGACGGCGAGTTCGTCCTGCTCCTGGCGGGAGATGCCGTACTGGCGGCGCAGGTTCTCGGCGGTCTCGAGCATGCCGCCGGGCACCGGGTGGAACTTGCCGCCGGCGGTGGTGCGCCCGCGAGCCAGTCCGTCGTGCACCTGCACGCCATGACGGCCCGCGCCCCAGCGCATGTCGGTGGAGTAGAACGCGACGTTGCTCATGCTCTCCGCGCCGCCGGCGACGACGAGATCGTTGTCACCCGAGGCGACTTGGAGGCAGGCCTGGATGACGGCCTGCAGTCCCGAACCGCAGCGCCGGTCGACCTGCATGCCCGGCACGGTCACCGGCAGGCCCGCGTCGAGGGCGACGACCCGCCCGATCGCCGGCGCCTCGCTGTTGGGGTAGCAGTGCCCGAGGATGACGTCCTCGACGGCGTCGGGGACCACACCGGTGCGCTCGAGCAGTCCCTTGAGCGCGGCGACCCCGAGGTCGACTGCCGTCAGCGAACCGAACATGCCGCCGTAGCGCCCGATCGGCGTGCGGACCGGCTCACAGATCACGGCGGTCACTCTCGCCCAACCGACAAACGGCGGAAGTGCGGTGATCGCGCCATTTCGTCGATCTCGGCGCGCGATCAGGTGCCGTCCGCCGGTGACCTCCAGCACCGTGCCCGTCATGTACGACGACAGGTCCGAGGCCAGGAACAGCGCGACGTTGGCCACCTCGGACGGCTCACCGGCTCGGCCCATGCGGCACCTCGGCGACCTTGGAGTCCCAAATGCGTTGCGGCATAGCCTCGGTCATGGCCGAGCGGATCAGGCCGGGCTGGATGGCGTTGACCCGCACACCGAGGTGGGCGAGTTCCTTGGACGCGGCCTTGGTCATGCCGACGATGCCGGCCTTGGCCGCGGAGTAGTTGGTCTGGCCGATCATGCCGACCTTGCCGGAGATCGACGACATGTTCACGATCGCACCGCGCTTCTGCTCCCGCATGATCGACGCGGCCTTCTTCAGCCCGTTCCAGGTGCCCTTCAGGTGCACCGAGATGACCTGGTCGAAGTCCTCCTCGGTCATCTTGCGCAGCGTCGCGTCGCGGGTGATGCCGGCGTTGTTCACCATGATGTCGAACCGGCCGAACTCCGCCAGCGCCGCCTCGACCAGCGCGTCGACATCGGCATACGCCGTCACGTCGCACTTCACCGCACGGGCGACGTCGGCACCGCCGAGCGTCTCGACCGCCTCCTTGGTGGCGTCGAGGTTGAGGTCACCGAGGACCACGCGGGCGCCCTCGGCGATGAACCGTTCGGCGATGGCGTAGCCCAATCCCTGCGCTCCACCTGTGATGACCGCGGTCTGACCGGCCAGCAGCGACATCTGAACTCCCATTTCCGATCGATGGACCCCAAATTCCTGCACATCATATTTCATATATGATCGCTCGCATCCAGCGCCCCCACGCTCTCGAGGAGCCTTGATGAGCCCTGCTGTTGCTGTCAGCGACGACGACTTCCGCGAGATCCTGGCGCAGACCCGTCACTTCGTGCGCACCGCCGTGGTGCCGCGGGAGGCGGAGATCCTCGCCGAGGACAAGGTGCCCGACGATCTGCGCGACCAGGCCAAGAAGATGGGGCTGTTCGGTTATGCGATCCCGCAGGAGTGGGGCGGGCTGGGCCTCAACATCGCCCAGGACGTCGAGCTCGCGATGGAACTGGGCTACACCAGCCTGGCGCTGCGGTCGATGTTCGGCACCAACAACGGCATCGCCGGACAGGTGCTCGTCGGCTTCGGCACCGACGGTCAGAAGGCCCGCTGGCTCGAACCCATCGCGTCCGGTGACGTCGTCGCCTCCTTCGCGCTGACCGAGCCCGGCGCGGGCTCCAACCCGTCCGGCCTGAAGACGAAAGCCGTTGCCGACGGCGATGATTGGGTGATCACCGGCCGCAAGCAGTACATCACCAACGCGCCGGTGGCCGACCTGTTCATCGTGTTCGCCCGCACCCGGCCCGCCGACGCCGACGGGCCGGGCATCGCGGTGTTCCTGGTCCCGGCGAATACTCCCGGTGTCGAGATCGGCGTGAAGGACGCGAAGATGGGCCAGGAGGGCGCCTGGACCTCGGATGTGAACTTCACCGACGTCCGCGTCGGCAACGACACGTTGATCGGCGGCAGCGAGGACATCGGCTACCGGGCGGCGATGACGTCACTGGCGCGCGGCCGGATTCACATCGCCGCACTGGCGGTCGGCTCGGCGCAGCGCGCGCTGGACGAGTCGGTGGCCTACGCCGCGACCGCCACCCAGGGCGGCACCCCGATCGGCACCTTCCAGTTGGTGCAGGCGATGCTGGCCGACCAGCAGACCGGCGTGATGGCCGGCCGCGCCCTGGTGCGCGACGCGGCACAGAAGTGGCTGCACGACGAGGACCGCAGGATCGCGCCGTCGGTGGCCAAGCTGTTCTGCACCGAGATGGCAGGCAACGTCGCCGATCTCGCGGTCCAGGTGCACGGCGGCGCGGGCTACATGAGAGGGGTTCCGGTGGAACGCATTTACCGCGAGGTGCGGCTGCTGCGGCTGTATGAGGGCACCAGCGAGATCCAGCGACTGATCATCGGCGGCGGTCTGGTCAAGCAAGCGCAGCACGCAACCGGTGAGCGGCCGACTCGAGGGCAAGGTCGCCTTCATCACCGGGGCGGCGCGCGGCCAGGGCCGTGCGCACGCGGTGCGAATGGCCAACGAGGGCGCCGACATCATCGCCGTCGACATCGCAGGCAAGCTGCCGGACTGCGTTCCGTACAACCCGGCCACGCCCGAGGACCTGGCCGAAACGGTCCGCCTGGTGGAAGCGACCGGCCGGCGCATCGTCTCCGCAATCGTCGACACCCGCGACTACGACGGCCTCAAAGAGGCTGTCGCCCAGGGTGTTGCGACGCTGGGCCGGCTCGACATCATCGTCGCCAACGCCGGCGTCTCCGCGCCGGCGGCGTGGGACGCCATCACGCCGGAGGCGTTCCGCGACGTGATCGACATCAACGTCACCGGCGTCTGGAACACCGTGATGGCCGGCGCGCCGACGATCATCGAGGGCGGCCGCGGCGGCTCGATCATCCTGATCAGTTCGGCGGCCGGCATCAAGATGCAGCCGTTCATGGTGCACTACACCGCGAGCAAGCACGCGGTCACCGGCATGGCCCGGGCGTTCGCGGCCGAACTCGGCAAGCACCGCATCCGGGTCAACAGCGTCCACCCGGGGCCGGTCGCCACCGACATGGGCACCGGTGACATGGTCGCCGCACTCGGCAAGGCGATGGAAACCAACCCGGCGCTGAACAACATGCTGACGCCGTTCCTGCCGACCTACATCGCCGAGCCGGAGGACATCGCCGACGCGGTGTGCTGGCTGGCCAGCGATGAGTCGAAACTGATTACCGCTGAGGCGCTTTCAGTCGATCAGGGCTCGACGAAGTACTGAGCGCACGGCTCAGGAACGCCACCTGGTCGGCGGCGGCCTTCTCGAACCAGTCGTGGCCGGGCCAGACGTCGAAGTGGTCGCACGGGTAGTGGTGCACCACTCCCCTGGCCAGCACCGCGGTCTTGGCCACCGAGTCGGCAGGCACATAGCGGTCGAAGTCGGCGATCTGGAACAACGCCGGGCAGCGCAACTGCTTGGCGGCCTCGGCGGTGCGAATGCCGGCGATCTGCAGGCCTACCGCGGAGTCGATCTCGTTGCGCCACGTCGGCCCGGCCAGTGCGGTGTAACTCTCGTACGCGCCGTCCAGTGTCAGCGCGCCTGGCTCACCGGGATGGGCGACCAGGGGCATCATCGTGGGGCGATGCCCGCGTGCGACGTCGGCGCGGCTCTTGAGCCCGACCGCCGTCCACTTCAGCGCCGACGCGACGTCGCGGTGGGCGACGGCGGCGCGACTCGCGGCCGCACCGCTGGTCAGCGGCGTCATCGCGATGACGGCGGCGATGTCGTCACGTCCGGCGGCCACCCGCAGCACATGGCCGCCCGACATCGACGACCCCCACAGCACGATGCGGTTCGGGTCGACACCGGGCAGCCGTTTGGCAGCGGCCACCGCGGCCTCGAAGTCGCGGATCTGGTCGGTGAGCGAAACCGTCTGCCGCGGAGTGCCTTCCGAGGCGCCGAAGCCGCGGTAGTCGAAGGCCAGGACGTCCAGTCCGGCCCGGCTCAGCCGGTCGGCGAATGGTTCGAGGCCGGAGTCCTTGGTGCCGCCGAAGCCGTGGCCCATCACGACCACGGGCCGGCGGTCATAACGGTCCCCCATGCCGGGGAAGTGCCAACCGCTGCAGGCGACTCCTCC
>CAVXWQ010000033.1:0-151504 GCA_963765445.1 uncultured Actinomycetota bacterium | reverse complement strand
CGTCCATCCCGTCGCGACTGCGCATCTTCGCCACCCAGGTGGACCGGGCCGACCTCAAGTCGGCGGTGATCGACCCGATCGTCAAGATCGCCCGCTGGGGCGCGCTGTCGGCGGGATCGGAGGCGCTGACGACGATGCAGCGTCTCAACGACGCCGCCGCCGCTTCGGTGATCGACACCGACGACGCCTCGAGCCTGCAGGACTGCTATGTCGCGCTGTCCCGGATCCGGTGGCGCCTGCGAACCGCGCCGTGGCTGGCCGGTCAGCGGGTCGACGACGTCGTGTCGATGTCGGATCTGGCGCCGCAGGAGCGCGCCACCCTGCGCTCGATCGCGCGCGAGGTCAACGGCGTTCGCCGCAAGCTCGAGTTCCTGTCCTCGATGCCGAACTGAATGCATCCGCGCGATCGACTGCCGCCGGGCCTGCGGCACGGTATCGACCAGACGGTGGCCGCGCAGCGCCTCGAGGGCTGGCGGCCGACCGATCGCCATCTGCACACCCTGGCCGAATTGCTCAGCGGGGAAAGCACATTCGCCGAATACCTCGCCGAACACCGAGTCGCTCTTCCCGCCGCCCGCGCCGCGCAGGCGGACCTTGCGCCGCAAGCGGCCGTACCTCATCCCGGGAACCACGACGCTGCGCAACAACTTCGGCACCGATTCCGCCGAGGTGCTCGCCCAACTCGAGTTCGTCGCGACCGCCGGGCGCACCGCACAGTGGCACCAGCGGCTTGCCGGCGGGGACGCGGGGGTCGACGACCTCGATGTGCGCGCCCTGCACCAGCATGTCTTCGCCGACGTCTACTCGTGGGCGGGGCGGCTTCGGGTCACCGAACTACGCCGCGGTGAGACCGTTTTCGCCTGGCAGGCCGATCTGGCCGAGGCGGTCGCCGAACTCGACGCCAGGGCGCGGGCGGTACCCGCCGAGCTGCAAGCCGGTGACACCGCGCGGCTCGCGTTCGAGTTCGCGCGGTGGTACGCCGATTACAACCAGGTTCATCCGTTCCGGGAGGGCAACGGCCGCACCGGAACCCTGCTGTTGCACACGCTGGCCGCGCTGTGCGGGCATCGGCTCGACCTGACCGACGTCACCCGCGCGCAGTGGTATGCGGCCTCCCGCGACAGCATGCCCTACCGGCGCGGGGGAGCGGCCAATCACCGGCCGTTCCTGCCGCTGTTCCTCAGCGCGCTCTCGGTGACCGAATAGGCTCTGCGCCAGGCAGGCTCAGCGGGGCGCCGAGCCCTGCCCGTCGCAGGTGCACCACTGAGCCGGCGGCACGGAGCGCTTGACGTCGGCGATGTGCTCGCCGCAGCCGGCCCAGGTGGTCTTGTGGCAATGCGGGCATTCAACGGGGTAGCACATGATCTCTCCTCGTCCGTGACGGTTATGCGTGGGCGGCTACCTCCGGGTGGAAGCTTTCGTCGGAAAATGCTCGAGCTGGCGTTTGTGCAGCTCACGCGTCGCAGTGCTCTTCGCGGGCGGCAATGGTGGCGCGAACCTCGTCCATGTCCAGTTCCTTGACCTTAGTGATCAGTTCGTCGAACGCGGGCGCGGGCATCGCGCCGGGCTGGCTGTAGACCAGGATGCCGTCGCGGAACGCCATGATC
Source organism: uncultured Actinomycetota bacterium (assembly GCA_963765445.1). Lineage (GTDB taxonomy): Bacteria > Actinomycetota > Actinomycetes > Mycobacteriales > Mycobacteriaceae > Mycobacterium. The sequence goes on along the minus strand of CAVXWQ010000033.1, from coordinate 149,897 downwards.
GTCGGGATCGACCTGATCTGCAGGGCGGCGGCGAGTTGTTGCTCGGCTTCGGTGTCGACCTTGGCGTGCACGACGTCGGGGTGCGCCGCGGCGGAGCGGTCGAACACCGGGGCGAAGGCCCGGCACGGTCCGCACCAGGAGGCCCAGAAGTCGACGACGACGATCGGGTTGTCGACGATCGTCGACTCGAAGTCGTCGGCGGTGACGTTGACGGTGCTCACGGTGATGTCCTTTCGCGTGGGTTCGACATCATCAACGAATATACCCCATAGGGTATTCCTGACGACACGGGCATGAATTGCCGAGTCGTGCTGTTATACCCCCGCGGGTACGCTTGTCCGATACACCTGAGGAGGTTTCCCAATGGTTGGTGATGAAGACGCGATCGCCGCGGTGCTCAACCGCCTTCGCCGGGCGCAGGGCCAGCTCGCCGGCGTGATCTCGATGATCGAGCAGGGCCGCGACTGCAAGGACGTCGTCACCCAGCTCGCCGCCGTGTCGCGGGCGCTGGACCGGGCCGGCTTCAAGATCGTGGCCACCGGGCTGCGAGAGTGCGTCACCGGTGAAGCGGCCGACGGCGGCAAGCCCATGAACGAGGCGGAGCTCGAGAAGCTGTTCCTCGCACTGGCGTAACAACCCAAGGGGGAGTGAACATGAGCATCGCGCTGTCCACCACGCTGCGCGGATCCGTTCGACGACGCGGTCACCCGCACGCGGGAGGCGTTGGCGGCGCAGGGTTTCGGTGTGCTCACCGAGATCGACATGAAAGCCACCCTGAGCAAGAAGCTCGGCGAGTCGGCCGGAGACGAGCTCGGTGACTACGTCATCCTCGGTGCCTGCAACCCGCCGCTTGGCCCAGCGCGCGGTCAGCATCGACCGCCAGATCGGGCTGCTGCTGCCGTGCAACGTCGTCGTGCGCCGCGACCCCGACGACACCACCGTGCATGTCGAGGCGATGAACCCGCAGTTGCTCGTGGAGGTCACCGGCGAGGCCAAGCTACGGCCGGTCGCCGACGAGGTCACCGCCAAACTCCAGTCGGCCATCGACTCCCTCGCCGGCTGACAGGCGTCGTTCAGCCTTACGGCTCCCGGCCGGCGCCGGTCGGGATGGCGTCCGCGTAGGGGGCCGTGCTGCGGTCGTGCAGCGGATGGACCGCCATGTAGACCAGGCCGATTCCGATGACGACGGCCGCTGACAACGCCACGATCCAGTTGTCGTACCAGGGCGCATCCGGGGTGCGCGGCCACGCCATGTTGACCATGGCGATCACGCCGTAGACCAAAGCGGCGACGTTGACGCCCACGCCCCACTTGCCCAGCGTGTATTTGCCGCTGGGCACCCAGCCCTTCAGTCGAGCGCGCAGGGCGGCCAGCACCACCATCTGGAAGGCCACGTAGATGCCGAATGCCGCGAAGCTGATGATCTTGGTGATCGCGTCGGTCGAGAACTTCGAGCCGACCACGATCACCGCCGGCACCAGCGGCGGCCAGGAGCAGTGCATAAGGCGGGACATGCCGGCTGGCGGAGAACTTCTTGAGCAGCGCGCTGCCCATGATCATGTCGTCGCGGCCGTAGGAGTAGGCCAACCGGCTCGCGGCCGCCTGAAGGCTCATCGCGCAGGACAGGAACGAGATCAGCACGACGGCGAGAACCAGCTCGTGCGCCGCCTGTTCCGAACGCCTCGTTGAGAACGGTGCTGACCGGGTCGGTGTCCTCGCCCGGCGATGACGGCTGGGATGTCGGTCACCGCCAGGACGAAGGCCAGACAGACGAAAGTCGCCGCGGCCCCGCCGATGTAGATGGTCCGGCGCATCGCCTTGGGGATCAGCCCACCCGGGTTCGGGACCTCCTCGGCGACGTCACCGCAGGCTTCGAAGCCGTAGTACTGGTACACGCCGATCAACGCCGCGGCGGCGAACGCCCACAGGTAGTTGCCGTCCCCGCCCGCGCCGAACCGGTCGAAGACCACACCGAGGCCGTGCTCGCGGTGGGCGATCAACAGCCAGCCACCGACGACCAGCGCGCCGATGATCTCGCGGTGAAGCCGATGATGGCCGCGGTGGCAAGGACTTTGGTGCCCAGGAAGTTGATGACCGTCGCCACCGCAAGCAGGGCCAGGGCGAACAGGATGGTGTTGTTCACGGTCGCCTCGGCGCCTAATGCCGCCGCGACATATGGCCCCGCGCCGTACACCACCGACGCGATGGTCACGAGCAACGCGATCATGTACACCCAGCCCGTCATCCAGGCGTATCGACGGCCCCACAGCCGCCGAGCCCACGGGTAGACGCCACCGGCCACCGGGAACTGCGCCACGATCTCGCTGAAGATCAGCGCCACCAGCAGCTGGCCCACCCCGACGATGAGGAAGCTCCAGATCATCGGTGGGCCACCGGTCGCCAAGGCGAAGGCGAACAGTGTGTAGACGCCCACCACGGGCGACAGGTAGGTGAAGCCCAGTGAGAAGTTGGCCCACGGACTCATGTCCCGCTTGAACTCCGACTGGTAACCCAGCGCGTGCAGATGCCTGATGTCGTCTTCCTCGTGGAACCCGTAGTAGCCGTCGTCGCGGCGGATTCGGCGCGCTGGGTGTGGACATCGAGCTGCCTTCTTCCGTAAGTCTGGCGTGGTCCGAAAAACTACAGAGCTATTGTTTATACAGCAACAGAAACGGCAGAATTCGTCGGAAATCGGGTACGTTGCCGGTGTCGTATCGATCGGCTGGGCGTCAGCGGAGGAGGGGCCGGTGTCGTCACTGTCGCCGCTCGTCGCGCCCGGAAGCCCCGGTCAGCCGAGCTGACGAGATCGTTCAGCGCATCACCGAGGCGATCCATCTGGGGCTGCTGGACGACGGCGAGCGGCTGCCGGTTGAGGTCGACCTCGCGGCCCAGTTCGGCGTCGCCCCGATGACTGTCCGGAGGCGCTGGCCACCCTCCGCGAGCAGGAACTGGTCGAAACTCGCCGTGGTCGTAGCGGCGGGCTCGTTCGTGCGGCGGCCCGAGGGGCCTCCGGTCGAGGCGCTGACGGCACGGCTGGCCGCAATGAGTGCCTCTGACCTGCGTGACCTCTTCGACGAACACACCGCCGTCGCCGGGCAGGCCGCTCGCCTGGCCGCCGAGCGTGCCGCGTCCTACACGGTGCGGCGGCTGTTCGCGCTCACCGATCAGCTCGGTGCGGCTGCCACCCTTGGCGACCGCATCCGGGCCTACAGCAGGTTCCACATCCAGGTCGCGGTCGCCTCGCAGTCGGCCCGGCTGGCCCGTCGCGAGGCCAATCTGCAAGCCGAGGTCGCGGGACTGATCTGGCTGCCGATCGGCCCGCCCGTCGACGTTGCGGCCCATGTCGAGCAGCAGCACGACATTGCCGCGGCGGTCGCGTCGGAGAATCCTGTCGAGGCGCGCCGGCTGGCCGAAGACCACGTGATGGGACAGCTGGCGCGGCTGACCCGGATCAACCTCGAGCTGTCGACCGACGGGTCGGGCCGATGACCGGCGACGCGCTGGCGCGCGATCTCGCCGAGCGGGCATCGCAGTCACTCGAACCGGTCTACGAGCTGCTCGGCCAGGTCGCCGAGGAGGTGCTGCGCAGCCGGCCGGCGCGCGCTGCGTTGACCGAGGCGCACTTCAGCGGACTGCAGCGGCTGCTCGCGGAGCTGCTGACCCGCGAGCAGGGCGTATGGGGCATGGGCTTTGTCGCCGCGCCGTTCGTGGTCGAGGTCGCGAGCGCTACATGGCGTGGTGGCAGCGGCACAACGAGCGGGTGGCCCGGCTGCGGCTGAACTTCGACCCGACCAGCATCGATGTCTACGACTATCTCCAGATGGACTGGTACCAGCTGGCCCAGCGCGGACAGGCTCGGGTCGCCTACGGCCCGTACGTCGACTACAGCGGATCGGACATGTACACGATCACCGCCACCGTCCCGGTCGTCGCCGACGGGGACTTCCTCGGTGTGGCCGGAGCCGATCTGGTTGTCGGCCAAGTGGAGCGCAAACTCATCGAGGTGCTCCGACAGAGCCCGGACGATGCCGTCGTAGTCAATACCGAGCGCCGGGTGATCGCGGCCAACACCCCGCGCTGGATCGTCGGGTCGCTGCTGTCGGCCATGCCGCAGCCCGGGCCGGCATCGGATGCGGCTCGCCTTCCGCGACGTCGCGGAGATGCCACTGGGCACCGAGTGGGTGCTCGCCATCGCCTGGCCGGAAGCCACGGCGTGAGACTGCACGTCACGCCACTCTGGCCATTGACATCAAGCCTCTATTTCTAGAGTATTTAAAGACTGTTTGATGTCCCGCTCGTGAAGGTGATGCGCATGTCGTCTGCTGCACTCGGCCCCGTGCCCGCCTTCGACGTCGCCGACCCCGCGTTTTCCATCACCTCCAAGGCCGTCCACGAGGCGCGCGAGCGCCGCTGGTACGCGACCACCCCTACGGCATCGCAGTGCTGCGCTACGAGCAGATGAACAAGCTGTTGAAGAGCCGCCAACTACGCCAAGGTTCGATTGCCTGGCCAGCCCACAACGGCGTGACCGAAGGCCCGTTCGCGCGGTGGTGGTCGAGCTGGCTCCTCAACAAGGAGGGCGAGGAGCACCGCCGTCTGCGTCGGCTGATGACCCCGGCTTTCTCGCCAGCAGCTCATCGTCGATCTCGTTCCGCGATTCCAAGCGCTGGCCGACGAGCTCGTCGACAACTTCGCCGAACCCGACCGCTGCGAGTTCGTCAGCGAGTTCGCCGAGCCGTACTCGGCCCGCGTCATCGCCGATCATGCTCGGTCTTCCCGAGTCGGAGTGGAATGTCATCGCCACCGAGTCCGCGACACTCGGGCTGGCGATGGGCGTGACTCTCAAGCAGGACCTGCCCAAGATCGAAGCCGCCCTGGCCCGGCTGTACACCTTCTGCGACGAGCTGGTCGCCGACCGCCGGGTCAACCCACGCGACGACTTCGTCACAGCACTGGTCAACGCGTCGTCGCCCGAAGAAGGACGGCTGAGCGACGACGAACTGCGAGACGGCCTGGTATTGCTGATCTTTGGCGGGTTCGACACCACCCGCAACCAGCTCGGCCTGGCGATGCAGACGTTCTTGAGCCATCCCGACCAGTGGCGGCTGCTGGCGCAGCGGCCCGAGCTCGGCGCCAAAGCCGTCGAAGAGGTCATGCGCGTCAATCCCACCACCCGCTGGGTGACCCGGAGGTCATCGAGGACTTCGAGTACGAGGGCGTGCTGCTGAGGGCCGGTACCACCGTGCACCTCTACAGCGAGTCGGCCGGCACCGACCCGCGCGTGTTCGAGCCGGGCTTCGACATCACCGCCGAACACAAGCCGCACTTCGGGTTCGGCGGGGGAGTGCATTACTGCCTCGGGCATTTCGTCGCACGCGCCGACATGAGCGAGGCGTTGCCGCTGCTGGCCCGCCGGATGCGCGATCCTCACGAGTTGCCCGGCGCGACCTGGTTGCCGGACTCGGGCAACACCGGACCGAACACGCTTCCCGTCGGCTTCACGCCAGGCTCCTGACCGACTGCTCCAGCCACCGAAAGGAACTTCATGAGCACCACCGCGCTGGACGCCCACCGTCAGGCCAACGCGAGCAGCGCCGACCTCGCCGCAGCACTCGAGACGATCTCCGATCGAGGGGTGGAGTTCGTCTACTTCCAGGCGATCACCATCACCGGCCGGGTCGTCGGCAAGGTGGCTCCGGCCCGGCACTTCGAGCGGCTCGCCGTCAAGGGTGTGCAACAGCACCAGACTGCGGTCGCCAACCTCCAGGGCACCCGCGAAGGCGTCCTGCTGGCCGGGGGCGTGAACGCTCCTGAGTACACCGCGTTGCCCGATTTGGAGACCTTCGCCGTATTGCCGTGGGACACCAGCTTCGCCCGGGTGTTCTGCAGGCTTTACCAGCCAGACCATCTGGCGGACGACGCAGGGACCGAATTCGCCTCCGACACAAGGGGTTTACTCCGACGGCTGCACGTCGGCTTCACCGACCGAACCGGCTTGGAATTGAGGACCGGCTGCGAACCGGAGATGACGTGGCAAGGGAGGCTCGATGCGCACTTCCGACCGGGTTCGAGCCCGGCGTACCACATCGAGCATCTGGAGCGGAACCGGCCGATCGTCAAGAAGGTCGTCGAGTACGCCCAGGCCCTCAGCCTGGACATGGTCGAAGGCGATTACGAGGACGAGTTCCAGGTCGAACTGAACTTCATGTACGACCGCGCCGATCTCACCGCCGATCGGCTCACCACCTACCGGCAAATCTGCAAGCAGGTCGCCCGCGAACTCGGGATCCAGGCGAGCTTCATGCCCAAGCCGCGAACCGGCATGATGGGCAACGGCTGTCACCACAACTTCAGTCTCTGGCGAGACGATGTCAATGTCCTCGCCGACCCCGGCGTCACCCAACTGCATCTGTCCGAAATCGGGCGCACGCGCTCGGCGGTCTGCTGGCGCACACGGCCGGCGCCATGCTGGTCAACGCGTCAACGGTCAATTCCTACAAACGGTATTGGGACGCAGGGCAATTCGCCCCGTCACGAATCGACTGGGGACTGGACAACAAAACCTGCACCGTGCGGCTCTCGACGGTGGGGCGCTTGGAGTACAAGTTGCCGGACGCCGCGGTGAATCCTTACCTGTCACACGCGGTCATCCTCGCCGCGTGCGAGGACGGCATGAAGAACGCGACCGACCCTGGGGCCCCAACCCAGGGCTCGTCCTACGACAGCCCGCAGGACAACAGGTTCCCCGCCCTGCCGCTGACGCTCGGTGAGGCCATCGAGGCTTTCCGCGCCGATGACTCCTCGACGTCGACCTTCGGACCGAAGCTTCGGAACTGCTGGTCGATTACCACACCGACGAGTGGGCGCGATTCTGCGGGTACGTCACCGACTGGGAGCGCGACATGTACTGGATGACACACCGTGACCGCGCCCCTGCGGCTGGCCTGCCTCGGATGCCGAAGCCCCGCCACTGTTCTCCCTGTGGACTGCCGAACACGGTCGCGCCGGCTATGAACCCGGTGTCGCCGAGGCGCTCGGCGCCGAACTCGGCCGGCCCGTCGAATGGGTCCGCGTGCCCTGGGTGACATGATCCCGGCGGTACAGCGCGGCGACGCCGATGCCGTGCTGTGCGGCGCAGGGCATCACAGCCGAACGGCTGGCTCAGGTCGACTTCACCCGGCCCTATGCCATCTTCCACGAGGGGTGCTGGTCCGCGCGGCGCCGGAATCCATTCTGCGGAGGATCTCGTCGGCCGCAAGGTCGCCGCCATCGAGAACAGCACCAACATGACACTGGCGCAAACGTTCGCCGGTGCCGTTCCAGTGGCCTTCGGGGCGGGCTCCGACGACGTGTACGCCGACATGCTGGCCGCTCTGCTCAGCGGTGAGGTCGACGCCGTCGTCGACGACGACGTGGTCTTCGTCCCGCTGGGCGCCACCCACCCCGACTACGAACTCGCCTTCACGGTGCAGACCGCCAACAAGTGGGGATCGCGGTGTCGAAGGACCATCCCGACGTCCTGGCCGAGATCGACGCTGCGCTCGGTCGACCTCATCGAGTCGGGCGCTTTGCGCCAGGTGTGGAACAGTGGCTTCCCACCCTCGAATACCCCTTCCCGCAGTGAGGATGCCCCGGCCGCTGGTGGCCGTGGTCGGACGACGGGCAAGCAGTGTGCCCGTTCTGCGCTTCTCGGCAACCCTTGCCGCAGAAGCCATCTGCGAGGCGGTGTGGTCAGCCGGGCGGTGAGCCGCTGATTCTGCACGGACCGGCTTCAGACCCGCTCGCCGAACTGCCGGAGCGGCTGGCCGGCCTTGACGGTCTGGTCCTTCCGGGCGGAGCCGATATCGAGCCGCACCGATACGGCGCCCAACCCTCACCGGATGTCCGAGACCCGGTCGCATTTCAGGACGAGTTCGACATCGCTGTCACCCTTGCCGCAATCCAACTCGACATGCCCACTCTCGCCATCTGTCGCGGTATGCAGGTACTCAACGTCGCCCTCGGCGGGACGCTTGTGCAGCACGTCACCGAAACCTCCACCGTCCATCACGATTCGGTTCATCGGGTCGACGTGGTCGAAGGCTCCCGGCTGCACGCCGTGGTAGGGCGCTCGACATCGAGGTCTCGTCCTACCACCATCAGGCCCTCGACCTGTCTGGCGCCGACCTGGTCGTCTCCGCGGTCGCGAGCGGACGGCGTCATCGAGGCCGTCGAGCATCGCCACGCCGACATCGTCGCCGTCCAGTGGCACCCCGAGGACCGGCATGCCACCTCGCAGACCGACGCCGCGCTGTTCTCCGATCTCGTCGACCGAGCCGCCAAACGAAAGCAGGGGCAATGACCATCGAGTGCCGTGTGCACCGCGAGGAAGTCCTTCCGGATCTCCCGATGCCGCAGACGCCGCGGGCACACATATGTGTACTCGGTTCGCTGAACTACCCGGACATCAGCGCCGCCGACATCGAACTCATCCGCCGGTTCACCCGCGTGGCGTTGACGACGCTGGTCGAACTCGATGCGTCCTACGAGCTTTGGGACACCGGGTGCCGCTCGAGAAGCCCTCAAGTGCAGCAGATTTCGACGGTCTTCTGCTACTCGGCGGTGGCGACATCGACGGCAGCTGCTATGGCGTCACCGAGCTCAACCCGGCCACCTACGGTGTCGACGCGCGCGCGGATCGGGATGCGTTGGCCGCCATCGGGGCCGCGGAGGCCGCGGGACGCCCGGTCTTCGGCATCTGCCGCGGGTCTCAGCTGCTGAATGTGGCCCGAGGGGGCACTGTCATCCCCGACATCGTTGACTACGTGCTGCACCACGGGGCGCCCGGCGAGCCGGAGTTCGTCGACGAGCCGATCGACATCGTGCCAGGCACTCGGCTCTCATCGATCCTGGGTACCGATCGGGTGATCGGCAGATCCGGCCATCACCAAGCCGTCGACGAAGTCGGACGCGGCCTGGTTGTCGCCGCCCGCGCCCTCGACGGCATCATCGAGGCCGTGGAAGACCCAGACCGCTTCTATCTGGGCGTCCAGTGGCATCCCGAAGACGATTACGGACCCCAGGCTGACCGGATCCGACTGTTCGATGCGTTCGTCGCCGCGGCGCAGCCGTCTAACTCATTTGCACCGCTTCTGAGCCGGGGACTACCATCGCGGCCGTGCGTAACGCGCGTCTCGTAGTAGCAGCCCACAGCGGGGTCTGATCCGAACCGACCCCCCGCTGTGGGTCGGAGCTGCTACGACGTCGGTCACCTTCGTACTACGGAAAAGACCGAACCCATGAACCACCGCATCACCGATCAGCCCGAACCGTCCCCACGGTTCTGCGCGCCGCTGCCCCGGGGCCTGCGCGACGACGCGCAGGCCATGTCGTGGAGCGACTTCACCGCCAGGTACAGCCCGAGCGGGGGACCGCTTCGGCTCGGCGACTGGGCGTGCGACGACGCGCACCGTCCGGCCACCCGGCTCGGCGCGCAGGCCCGCAGCTTCCGCGCGACGCTGGCGCTGGGCGACCGCATCGAAACCGTGACCGCACGGGCCAGCGGACCGGTGGCCGCGCTGACCGCGATGCTGCACGACCGGGGCATCGGCGTGGAGATGACGGGCTTTCACCAACTGCGGGCGGGCGACCACACCGCGACGTTCGTCCGCGGCGGCGACGGCCACCACGACCAATGGGCGATGGGCTGGGCGCAGGACGCCACCGAGTCGGCGCTGTTCGCCGTCATCGCCTGCGCGAACCGCCTGCTGCTCAGCGCCTCGAACTGATCAGCGCAGCGGGCGCAACACGATCGGCATGCCGTCGATCGGCACCGGCATCCCGCCGTAGTCGTAGCGCGGCCGGTAGCCCGGATGCGGCAGCTCGAGCCGGTACTTGCGCAGCAGCCGATGCATGACGGTCTTGATCTCCAGCTGCCCGAACACCATGCCGATGCACTTGTGCGCGCCGCCGCCGAACGGCGCGAACGCGTAGCGGTGCCGCTTGTGCTCGGCGCGCGGCTCGGCGAAGCGGTCGGGGTCGAACCTCTCCGGCTCGGTCCACAGTCTCGGCGAGCCGGTGATTCATGCCCGGGCCAGAGATCACGTTGGTGCCCTCCGGGAGGAAGTAGCCGAGCAGTTCGGTGTCACGCACCGCCTGGCGCATCGTCCAACGGCACCGGCGTCACCAACCGGATCGACTCGTTGAACACCAGGTCGAGCGTCTCGAGCTTCTCCAGCGACTCGATGTCCAGCGGTCCGTCGCCGAGCCGGGCCGACTCGTCGCGGCAACGCTCCTGCCACTCCGGTTGCGCGGCAAGCTGATTGGCCATCGTCGTCAGCGTCGACGTCGACGTGTCGTGGGCGGCCATCATCAGGAAGATCATGTGGTTGACGATGTCGTCGTCGGAGAACCTGTTGCCGTCCTCGTCCTGGTCTGGCACAGCACGCGTGAGCATGTCGGAGCCGCCTGGCGTCGCGGCGCTCCTTGACCCGCTCGGTGAAGTAGCTCTCGAGCACCTCGCGGGCCTTGCAGCCCGCGCCACCACTTGAACGGCGGCACGCGGTGCGGATGATCGCGTCGCCGGCGCGGGTGGTGACGGTGAATGCCTTGTTCATCCTGGTGACCAGTTCGCGGTCGCTGCCGGGCTGGTGACCCATGAACACCACCGAGGCGATGTCGAGTGTCAGTTCCTTGATCGCCGGGTAGAACAGGAAGCGGGGATCGTTGGTGACCCAGTCGTTGGCGACGACCTGCGAGACGACCCGGTCGATGTGCTCGACGTATCCGGACAGTCGGCTGCGGGTGAAGGCCTCCTGCATGATCCGGCGGTGGATACATGTGCTCCTCGAAGTCGATCAACATCAGGCCGCCGGTGAAGAACGGGCCGATGACCGGCTGTCCAGCCCTTCTGGCAGAAGTCCTTGTTCTTGTTGGAGAACACCGCCTGGGTGGCGTCGGGTCCCAGCGCGGCGACGGCGGGGATGCGCGGTGCGTCTTGCGCAGCATGCAGCGGGCCGTGCTTGCGGTACGCCTCCAGCCAGAAAGTCCGGACCGTTGCGGAACGTCTCGATCATGTGGCCCGACCACCGGCAGTCCGGCGTCGCCCATCACCGGCCGGAGACCGCTGCCGGGCGGCGGGTCGGCCATCAGATACTGCGGCCACTCCCGTTCCCGCAACCGCTTGTCCACCGCTCCCATCCCGGGGATCGTGTTCATCGTCGGGGTGAACCGGCGGCGAGCCTGATCGAGCAGGTATTGCGGGGTACTGATCGTGGCCATCGACGCTCCTGGGAAGGGACGGGCGGTACCTCAGGTATCACCATCCTCACCATGAGTGTTGACGCGTGTCAAGTTTCATTTCGGCCCGGGCGTGGTGCAAGGTGAACGGGTGACCGCGCAACAGGACTCCGTCGAGGCGCCCCGCCGCCGCGGGGACAAGCAGCGGCACGCGATCGTGCAGGCCGTCCGTGAGTTGCTCGAGGAGAAACCCTTCTCCGAGCTGTCGGTCAGCATGATCAGCGACCGCGCCGGCGTGGCCCGCTCGGGCTTCTACTTCTACTTCGACTCGAAGTACGCCGTGCTGGCCCACCTCATCGGGGAAGCCAACCAGGAACTCGAGGAACTCACCCACTCGTTCGCCCCGCGCGGCCCGGAGGAGACCCCGACGCGCCTTCGCCGAGCGGATGGTGCGCAGCGCGGCGGCGGTGTACGCGCACAACGATCCGGTGATGTCGGCCTGCAACGCCGCCCGCCACACCGACGCCGAGATCCGCGAGATTCTCGACGGCTACAACGAGGCCGTCGTCGCCCAGATCGTGCCGATCGTCGAGGCCGAGATCCGCAACGGGACTGCCGACCCGATCACCGACGACATCTACGGGCTGGTCCGGACGCTGGCGGCGACCACCGCCTTCACGTTGTCCGGTGAGTCGGCCTTCCTGGGCCCCGGCCACGACATGGACGCCGCGGTGCGGATCCTGGAGAAGCTGTGGCTGCGCGCGCTGTGGGGCGGACGGATCGGCGGCTGAGGAGATGACCGGCAGCAGCTTCGCGGGCAAGAGGGTGTTCATCACCGGCGCGGCCAGCGGGATCGGCCGGGCCACCGCGCTGCGCCTGGCTCGCGAGGGCGCCGAGCTCTACCTCACCGACGTCAACCCCGACGGGCTGGAACAGACCGTCGCCGATGCCCGCGCGCTGGGCGCCGACGTGCCCGAACATCGGGCGCTGGACATCTCCGACTACGACGCGGTGGCGCGGTTCGCCGCCGACATCCACACCCACCACCCGGCGATGGACATCGTGATGAACATCGCGGGCATCTCGGCGTGGGGCACCGTCGAGCACCTGACCCACCAGCACTGGCGGTCGATGATCGACGTCAACCTGATGGGCCCCATCCACGTCATCGAGACGTTCCTGCCGCCGATGGTCGCCGCCGGTCGCGGCGGTCAGCTGGTCAACGTCTCGTCGGCCGCCGGCCTGGTGGCCCTGCCCTGGCATGCCGCCTACAGCGCCAGCAAGTTCGGGCTGCGCGGCCTGTCGGAGGTGCTGCGGTTCGACCTGGCCCGCCACGACATCGGCGTGTCGGTGGTGGTGCCCGGCGCGGTCAACACGCCACTGGTGGACACCGTGCACATCGCCGGCGTGGACCGCGAACACCCGAAGGTGCAGCGCCTGGTCGGCCTGTTCAGCGGACACGCGGTGTCGCCGGAGAAGGTCGCCGACCGGATTCTGGCGGGGATCACCAAGAACCGATTCCTGATCTTCACCTCGGCCGACATTCGCGCGCTGTATGCGTTCAAAAGGCTGGCCTGGCGGCCCTACAGCGCGGTGATGACCCGCGTCAACGTGGTGTTCACCCGGGCGCTGCGGCCGCGTGGGGCGCCGTCCCTGCCGTCGGCCTGAGTACTTGTCGGTCGGCGGTGAGTGAGGAACCTCGCAGCGGGTCACTCGCAATTCCGTCTGCGGGAGTCCTCACTCGACGCCGTGGCGGTGCGAGTTCGAGTCGCACCCCGAGCAGGCGCACCGGCCGGTCGAGGTCGAACAGGTCGAGCACGCGAAGGGCGGCCGCGCAGATCTCCTCGGCGTCGACACTGGGCCGGTCGAGCTTGCGGATCTTGGTGCGGGTGAAAAAGGTGTTGGTGCGCACGGTGACCGCCACGCGGGTCACGATGCGCGACTGCGCCACGACGTCGGCCAGGGCCTGTCGGGCCAGATCGACTACGGCGCCGTCCATTTCGGTGCGCTCGGTCAGGTCGCGCGGGAAGGTGACGACGTGGCTGCGCGACCGCGGAATCCACGGCTCGGCGCTGACCGTCGAGTCCCCGCCGCCCTTGGCCAACAGCAGCAGCCACAGGCCGGTTCGCGGGCCGAACGTCGCGGTGAGCTGCTCGGCGTCGGTGTGCGCCAGCTGCCAGACCGTCGTAATACCCAGGCCGGCAAGCTTTTTGGCGGTCTTCGGCCCGACACCCCACAGCGCGTCGACGGGCCGATCGCCCATGACGTCCATCCAGTTCGCATCGGTGAGGGTGTAGATGCCGTCGGGTTTGCCGAAGCCGGTGGCGACCTTGGCGCGCTGCTTGTTGTCGCTGATGCCCACCGAACAGGCCAGCCCGGTCTCGGCGGCGATCTGGGCGCGGATCGTCTCGGCCAGCGCCACCGGGTCGGCTACGCGGGCACCGACGTAGGCCTCGTCCCAGCCCCAGACCTCCACGGGATGACCGAGATCGCGCAGCACCCCCATCACCTGATCGGAGGCCTCGTCGTAGGCGGCCGGGTCCGAAGGCAGAAACGTCGCATCCGGGCATCGGCGCGCCGCGCTGCGCAACGGCATTCCGGCGTGCACGCCGAACTCGCGCGCCTCGTAGGACGCGCACGTCACCACCTTGCGCGGCTCGGTCGGATCGCCGCTGCCGCCGACGATCACCGGCAGGCCGACGAGTTCGGGGTGGCGGCGCAGCTCGACGGAGGCCAGGAACTGATCGAGGTCCACGTGCAGGACCCAGTCGCGGGGCTCGGCCGCGCTCACTTCCCGCACAGCTTGCGGGCGACGCTCTCCCAGGCGTCGCCCAGCGTGTCGAGGGTCCGGCCGCGGTCGACGAGCTGGCGGGTGATGTAGTCGGCGTCGAGGAGCGCCAACAGCGCGTCGGCCTGGGCGTCGAGGTCACCGGTGCTGCCTGCGGCGTCGAGCAGGACCCGGACGTGGGTGTGCATCACCGCGAACGGCGCGTTGTAGCGGGCGTCGGGATCGCGGTTGGCCTCCGAGAGCAGCTCGCGATGGGTGTCGACGAAGCGCAGCCGCTCCCGGCCGAAGGCCAGCAGGCGTTGCAGGGGAGCGGCGTCCGGGCCCAGCGGCGGCGGCCCGAACAGGACCGCATGCTGCATGGCGCGTTCGTCCTCGTCGAGCAACACCATCATCAGACCGGCGCGGCTGCCGAACCTGCGGAACACGGTGCCCTTGCCGACTCCGGCGGCGGTCGCGATGTCGTCCATCGAGACCGCGTCGGTGCCCCGCTCGGCGATCAGCGTGCGGGCCGCGTCCAGCAGCCGTAACCGGTTGCGCGCGGCGTCGCCGCGCTCGTGTGGCGCTGCCACCGGCAGCTCACCCACCCCGTCCACGGCCGTCACCTTCTCCACTTTAGCTCAGCCGGAAATAAATCGGACTGCGGTCCGGTTATCTCGTGCGATGATCCGGGACACAACGGAAGGAACTTCGGACATGGCAGATATCAAGGTCTTGACGCTGGTGGGCAGCCTGCGGGCCGCATCGATCAATCGTCAGCTGGCCGAGCTGGCGGCGGAATCGGCGCCCGACGGCATCAGCGTGACGATCTACGAGGGCCTGGGGGAGTTGCCCTTCTACAACGAGGACATCGACACCGAGGACGCGCCCGCAGCCGTGGCGGCGCTGCGTGCCGCGGCGGCCGACGCCGACGCCACCCTGGTGATCACCCCGGAGTACAACGGCAGCATCCCCGGTGTGCTGAAGAACGCCATCGACTGGCTGTCGCGGCCGTGGGGCAACGGCGCGTTGAAGGACAAGCCGCTGGCGGTCATCGGGGCGGCGCTGGGCCAGTTCGGCGGGGTGTGGGCGCACGACGAGACCCGCAAGTCGTTCGGGATCGCCGGACCGCGCGTGGTCGAGTCCATCAAGCTGTCGCTGCCCACGACGACCCTCGACGGCAAGCACCCGCGGGAGAGCGCCGAGGTCGCCGAGGCGGTGCGTGAGGCCCTCGGGAAGCTCGCCGCCGAGGTGAGCTGAACCGCAGTTGTGACCGGCAGCCGCCGGCCGGGTCGCCAGCCGATCCCGCCGGCGGCTTTGCTGTCTGCGGGGGTGCGCGCACCGCGGTGCGACGGAATTGTCGGTGCCTGCTGATAGACCTGACGTGACGGGATTGGCTCGGCGTGTTGTGACGTGCGACACGCCGTGACGGAAGGCGATGGAGTGGTTACGACCTGGGAGTTTCACGATTGTTATTCAGAACATGTTGTATCTCTTCTCGATGTCACCCACTAGGTGTAGTGTCTGACAAGCCGACAGACCACAAGAGTCACAGGTCCGCCGGAACGCCGAAATCGGCTCGCCAAGCCGATCGAGACGACTCCGCCGGCTTGGAATTTCAAGGTCCGAAAGCACGCTGAAAATCCATGAGTGCCTGCGCACCGCCAGTCCCGTGACCGTCATTATGTTTCGCTGAGGAGCCATACCGACGATGACCATCACCGTCTACACCAAGCCCGCGTGCGTGCAGTGCAATGCCACCTACAAGGCATTGGACAAAGAAGGCCTCACCTACGACATCGTCGACATCACCGAGGTGCCCGAGGCACGCGACTACGTGATGGCGCTGGGTTACCTGCAGGCGCCCGTCGTGGTCGCCGGCAGCGACCACTGGTCCGGGTTCCGGCCCGATCGCATCAAGTCCCTCGCGGGCAGCGACCGCCGCAGTAAGCGCCTAGCGATCCAGGCGCCACGGGAGCACGTGATGAATCCGGATGGGGGCGCCAGGCTGGTGTACTTCTCCAGCGTGTCGGAGAACACCCACCGCTTCGTGCAGAAGCTGGGCCTGCCCGCCATCCGGATTCCGGTCAAAAGCGGCATCGAAGGCCCCATCGAGGTCCGACGAACCGTATGTCCTGCTGCTGCCCACCTACGGCAAGGGCCGGGGTGACAGCCCGACCCTGGACGCCAAGGGCTACGTGCCCAAGCAGGTCATCGCATTTTTGAACAACCCGCACAACCGCTCTCTGATCCGTGGCGTGATCGGAGCCGGGAACACCCAATTCGGTGCCGAGTACTGCTTTGCCGGGACGCTGGTCTCGCACAAATGCAGGGTGCCGCTTCTATACCGATTCGAAATGATGGGAACCGCAGAGGACGTGGAAGCCGTCCGTGCGGAACTGACTGAATTCTGGAAGGACGAGGACACGTGCCACCAACGGTCACAGCTGCTGAGCCTGTAACGTCGACGCACGCGTTGCCGGGGGAGACTGACTACCACGCGCTCAACGCGATGCTGAATCTGTACGACGCGAACGGCCACATTCAGTTCGACAAAGACGCCCTCGCGGCGCGCCAGTACTTTCTGGAACACGTCAACCAGAACACGGTCTTCTTCCACAACCAGGACGAGAAGCTCGACTACCTGGTCCGCGAGAACTATTACGAGCGTGAGGTTCTCGACCAGTACTCGCGCAACTTCGTCAAGTCGCTGCTGGATCGCGCCTACGCCAAGAAGTTCCGCTTCCCGACCTTCCTGGGCGCGTTCAAGTACTACACGTCCTACACGCTGAAGACCTTCGACGGGAAGCGCTACCTCGAGCGTTTCGAGGACCGGGTGGTGATGGTGGCGCTGACGCTGGCCGCCGGCGACACCACGCTGGCCGAGCAGCTCGTCGACGAGATCATCGACGGCCGGTTCCAGCCGGCCACCCCGACGTTCCTCAACTCGGGCAAGAAGCAGCGCGGCGAGCCGGTGAGCTGCTTCCTGCTGCGCATCGAGGACAACATGGAGTCGATCGGCCGCTCGATCAACTCGGCGCTGCAGCTGTCCAAGCGCGGCGGCGGAGTTGCGTTGCTGCTGACCAACATTCGCGAGCACGGCGCGCCGATCAAGAACATCGAGAACCAGAGCTCGGGCGTCATCCCGATCATGAAGCTGCTGGAGGACTCGTTCTCCTACGCCAACCAGCTCGGTGCGCGCCAGGGCGCCGGCGCGGTGTACCTGCACGCCCATCACCCCGACATCTACCGCTTCCTGGACACCAAGCGGGAGAACGCCGACGAGAAGATCCGCATCAAGACGCTGAGCCTCGGTGTGGTGATCCCGGACATCACCTTCGAGCTGGCCAAGAACAACGAGGACATGTACCTGTTCTCGCCGTACGACGTCGAGCGGGTCTACGGCGTGCCGTTCGCCGACATCTCGGTCACCGAGAAGTACTACGAGATGGTCGACGACGCGCGGATCCGCAAGACCAAGATCAAGGCGCGCGAGTTCTTCCAGACGCTGGCCGAGCTGCAGTTCGAGTCGGGCTACCCGTACATCATGTACGAGGACACGGTGAACCGGGCCAACCCCATCGAGGGCAAGATCACCCACTCGAACCTGTGCTCGGAGATCCTGCAGGTCTCCACGCCCTCGGAGTTCAACGAGGACCTGTCCTACAGCAAGGTCGGCAAGGACATCTCGTGCAACCTCGGTTCGCTGAACATCGCCAAGGCGATGGACTCACCGGACTTCGGCCAGACCATCGAGGTGGCCATCCGGGGGCTGACCGCCGTCAGCGACCAGACCCACATCACCTCGGTGCCGTCCATCGAGCAGGGCAACAACGAGGCGCACGCCATCGGCCTGGGCCAGATGAACCTGCACGGATACCTTGCCCGCGAACGGATCTTCTACGGTTCGGAAGAGGGCATCGACTTCACCAACATCTACTTCTACACGGTGCTCTTCCACGCGATCCGGGCGTCGAACAAGATCGCCATCGAGCGCGGTGCGACGTTCAAGGGCTTCGAGAAGTCGAAGTACGCCAGCGGCGAGTTCTTCGACAAGTACACCGAGCAGGTGTGGGAGCCGAAGACCGAGAAGGTCCGAAAGCTGTTCGAGGACGCCGGAATCCGCATCCCCAACCAGGACGACTGGCTGCGGCTGAAGGAGTCGGTGGCCAAGCACGGCATCTACAACCAGAACCTGCAGGCCGTTCCGCCGACCGGGTCGATCTCCTACATCAACCACTCGACCAGTTCGATCCACCCGATCGCCAGCAAGGTCGAGATCCGCAAGGAAGGCAAGATCGGCCGCGTCTACTACCCGGCGCCGTACATGACCAACGACAACCTGGAGTACTACCAGGACGCGTACGAAATCGGCTACGAGAAGATCATCGACACCTACGCCGCGGCGACCCAGCACGTCGACCAGGGGCTGAGCCTGACGCTGTTCTTCAAGGACACCGCTACCACGCGCGACGTCAACAAGGCCCAGATCTACGCCTGGCGCAAGGGAATCAAGACGCTGTACTACATCCGGCTGCGCCAGATGGCGCTGGAGGGCACTGAGGTGGAGGGCTGCGTCTCCTGCATGCTGTGACCGCTCTCGCCGAGTGGCCACTTGATGCACGCGAAAGCGCTATCGCGTGACGTAAGTGCGATCGCGGCAGGGCGCGGTTACACTGAACGGATGACCGATCGTGATGCCGGCTGCGTTCATCGGGCACGGCAGCCCGATGAACGCACTGGAGACCAACCGGTACACCCAGGCATGGCGTGAGTTCGGCCGCAGTGCGAGTCGCCGCGAGCCGCGGGCCATCCTCGCGATCAGCGCGCACTGGTACATCAACGCCACCGCGGTCACCGCGATGGCGCAACCGCGAACCATCCACGACTTCTACGGCTTTCCCGCCGAACTGTTCGACATGCAGTACCCGGCCCCGGGGCTGCCGGATCTCGCCGCGGAGATCGCCGACGTGGTCGAGCCGACGTGGGTGGGCGCCGACCTCGACAGCTGGGGCATCGACCACGGCACCTGGTCGGTGCTGGCGCACGCCTTCCCGGATCACTCGGTGCCGGTGGTGCAGCTGTCGATCAACGCCTACAAGCCACTGGACTACCACCTCGAACTGGGCGCCAAGCTGGCGCCGCTGCGCGACCGCGGAGTCCTGATCGTGGGCAGCGGCAACGTGGTTCACAATCTGGGTGCCATGGACCCGTCGTTGCAGGACGGCGGATTCGGCTGGGCACAACGCTTCGACGATGCGGCCAGGGCGCAGGTCCTCGACGATCCTGTCGCCGCCGTCCGTCTTCAGGAACAACCCGACTACCCGTCGGCCGTGCCCACCCCGGACCACTTCATCCCGCTGCTGTACTTCGCCGGACTCGCCGCAGCCGACGACGGCCGCGCCAACGTGCTCACCGACGGCTGCGCCTACGGATCGCTGTCGATGACGTCCTACACCCTGGGCCTGCCCGCCGACTAGCACGCCATGCGGTCAGCCGATCAGGTCGGACCAGAACCGCACCGTCGGCGTCGGCAGCTGCGGCATATCGGGCTCGACGTGCCCGAACTCACGCTCGATATAGGTGAAAAGGTCGGTGCCGCAGCAGGTTACGTCGGCCTGATACACCGACAGCACGGGGTTGCCATGGCTGCCGCGGCCAGCGGGGAGGTAGCGATTCGAATGCACCGGCACCAGCCGCGGCACACGCGCCAGCTGGTATTTCGCGCTGCGCAAGGCATCTTTCATCCGAGACGGGCGGGCGCCCCACCCGGCGCCCCAGAAGCCCCGCCACTCGACAGCGAACAAGACTCCCTCGACGGGCAGCTGTAGTCGCTGGTGCAGGCTTCGGCGCGGTGCATCCCGCCAATCGGGCCAGGAATCCCCGATCGGCAGACCACAGGACAGAAACGACCGGTGGTCGTCGGCGAACTCGAAGCCGAACTCATCCTCGACGCACGCCAGCTCATCGTCGGTAAGGCCTGTTGTCATCGTCGCCGTGCCGAGCGCCGCGAGCCGTCGGGACGCCTCAACCCCGATCTGGGTGCCGTCGTCGAGCATGGGAGCAGCGCGGCTACTTCTTCACTTTGTGTTGCGGCCCTTGGGCTTTCTTGTACAGCGACTTGAGCAGGTAGTCGCGGAAGCGTGCGTTGTCGATGAGCTTGATGCCGGCGTTGGCCAGCACGGGCTGGCCGATCAGCTTGTGCATGTAGCGGCCGCGGCGGTACTCCTTGCCCCACGCCGCTTCCATGCGCAGGGCGTAGTTGGTGAAGTCGTCGGGCCCGCCGTTCTCCAGCGCCGCGATGGCGCACTCGCCGGCCGCCAGCCCGGACTCCAGAGCTTTGGAGATCCCGGCACCCGAGGCCGGCTTGCCCGCGCCCAGCGAGTCGCCGGTGAACAGCACACCCGGGCGCCACGGCGGCCACGCGGTGAACCCCATCGGCAGCCGCCACGCGCGCACGCTCTTGTTCTTCTTCAGCTCCTCGATCGCCGGCAGTTCCCACTCGCGGGGCAGGGTGCGCAGGAACTCGCCGAGGAACTGGGTGGCGTTGATGGACTGCCAGTTCTTGTAGCTGTTGACGTATCCCAGGCCGATGTTGAACCGGCCGCCGCCCATCGGGAACACCCAGCCGTAGCCGGGCAGCTGATCGCCCTGGAACGCCAGCTTCAGGTAGATCTCGAAGCGATCGGTGTCCGCGCGGTTGGCGTGCATCTCCGAGCGGATCGCGATCGCGGAGTAGCCGTTGTAGTCCGAGTCGATCTTCAGCGCCCGCTTGATGGGGGAGTAGGCGCCGTCGGCGGCGATCACCGCGTCGCCGTACACCTTCTCACCGCTCTTGAGGACCACCCCGATCACCCGGCCGCGCTCGTCGAGCTCTGGGCCGGCGACCTCGCAACCCTGCCGGATCACCGCACCGGCGGACTCGGCGTGCTTGAGCAGCATCGCGTCGAGTTCGGTGCGGCTGGCGGTGTGGCCGTGATCGGGCATGCCCGGGCGCTTCGGGAACGACAATTCCCACTCCGACGGGCTGTACACCGTCACGCCGCTGATGCGGTGGAACTGGGACACCTCGTCGGCCAGGCCCATCTTCTGCAGGTAGCTCACCGCGCGGGCAGTCAGGCCGTCACCGCAGGGCTTGTCCCGCGGGAACTCGGCCTTGTCCAGGACCACCACTTTCGCGCCGGTCTGCACGGCTTGCCATGCTGCTGCGGATCCCGATGGCCCCCCGCCGGCAATCACCAGGTCGAATCGCTCGGTCACTGAGTCTCGTCTCACTTCGATAGTCGGTTGGGTTGATGCTAGCCGAGATCGGCGTCTCAATCCCGCGGGGCAATCTTGCACATCGGTGACGTCGCGGGTGGTTCGGGCAGGTCAGCGCGCCGAGCGGGTACAGTGCTTGACGTGCGCAGAGTGACCCGACCACGACCCGGAGCCGGCTCCGGCAAGGTCGACGCGCGCAGCGAGCGCTGGCGCGAGCACCGCAAGAAGGTGCGTGCGGAGATCGTCGACGCCGCGTTCCGCGCCATCGACAAGCGTGGACCCGAGGTCAGCCTGCGCGAAATCGCCGAAGAGGCGGGCACCGCCAAGCCGAAGATCTACCGGCACTTCAACGACAAGTCCGACCTGTTCCAGGCGATCGGCGCGCGACTGCGCGACATGTTGTGGGCGGCCATCTTCCCCAACATCAACTTCGCCGTCGACCCGGTGCACGAGGTGGTGCGCCGCAGCGTCGCCGAGTACGTCAGCCTGGTCGACCAACATCCCAACGTCCTGCGCTTCATGCTGCAGGGCCGGTTCCCCGAGCAGTCCGAGTCCACCGTGCGGGCGCTCAACGAGGGCCGCGAGATCACGATGGCCATGGCCGAGATGTTCAACCACGAGCTGCGCGAGATGGAACTGGACCCGGCGGCGCTGCAGCTGGCCGCTTCGGCGACGTTCGGGTCGGCCTCGGCGGCCACCGATTGGTGGCTCGGGCCCGATTCGGAGAGCCCGCGCCGCATGCCCTCGGACGACTTCGTCAAGCATCTGACGACGATCATGCTCGGCACCATCAACGGCACCGCCGAACTGCTGGGCATCGACCTCGACCAGGACCGGCCGATCCGCGAGGCTGTGCCGCGGCGCGCCGCGGTCGGCTGACCGGCAACGGTTTCGGGGCTGAGGCCGCCCGACACGCCGACGCCGTTCGCCGCCCGCGGCGGACCTGTGTGTTCGAACCCGGAGAAACACAACTTGTTGTGTTGCGGCGTGTTGTCGGACCCCAGGGGTAGTGTTTTGGTTGTCAGCCGGAAACGGGCATACATCGTGGTGAAGTGGGGTTTCGGTGGCCGATGGAGCGAAGCTGATCGACCGGGCGACGGCGATCAACTGGAACCGAGTCATTGACGAGAAGGACGCAGAGGTCTGGGACCGGCTGACCGGCAACTTCTGGTTGCCCGAGAAGGTGCCGGTGTCCAACGACATCCCGTCCTGGAACACCCTGACCCCCGCCGAGAAGGAACTCACCATGCGGGTGTTCACCGGCCTGACGCTGCTGGACACCATCCAGAGCACCGTCGGCGCGGTGAGCATGATCCCCGACGCGCTCACCCCGCACGAAGAGGCGGTGCTGACCAACATCACGTTCATGGAGTCGGTGCACGCCAAGAGCTACAGCTCGATCTTCTCGACGCTGTGCTCGACGACCGACATCGACGAGGCCTTCCGCTGGTCGGAGGAGAACGTCAACCTGCAGCGCAAGGCCCAGATCGTGCTCGACTACTACCGCGGCGACGATCCGCTCAAGCGCAAGGTCGCCTCGGTGATGCTCGAGGCCTTCCTGTTCTACTCCGGCTTCTACCTGCCGATGTACTGGTCGAGCCGGGCCAAGCTCACCAACACCGCCGACCTGATCCGGCTGATCATCCGCGACGAGGCCGTGCACGCCTACTACATCGGCTACAAGTTCCAGAAGGGCTACGCGCTGGAGAGCGACGAGCGCAAACAGGAACTCAAGGACTACGCCTACGAGCTGCTGTTCGCGTTGTACGACAACGAAGTTGAGTACACCCAGGATCTGTACGACCAGGTCGGGCTCACCGAGGACGTCAAGAAGTACCTGCGCTACAACGCCAACAAGGCGCTGATGAACCTCGGCTTCGAGGCGTTGTTCCCGCGCGACGAGACCGACGTGAACCCGGCGATCCTCTCGGCGTTGTCACCCAACGCCGACGAGAACCACGACTTCTTCTCCGGGTCGGGCTCGAGCTACGTCATCGGTAAGGCCGTCGTCACCGAGGACGAGGACTGGAACTTCTGACCATGTAGGCGTGGTTGTCCAGAGTCGGTGAAAAGCCGCCCCGGTTTGGTGCCGGGGCGGCTTTCGTTTGATCGATGGCAGTCCGGTCGGTGTCTGGGAACAACAGATCGTCGCACCTGCGAGCCGAATGGGCCAGATAACCGGCGACGAGCAATTAGGCGTAGACTCCAAATACGGTGCATCTATGGAATAGCTGGAGCACCGCCGGCCGAATATCGGAATTTCCGACTGGCCGGATTGCAAGGAGCTAAAAAATGATTACTTCTTTCATTGTCGCTGCATCAATCGTCGTCATGTTAATGCTTGTGGCTTTATTCATCATGGTCACCCACGCATGACGACAAGCTTGATCATCTTGTCATGACCGACTGACGTGCTGGTTCGAGCCCTTGAAATGATTCCACGATCGCTATCTTCTCAGGTAAAACATGCCCGGAATCGCTGGGCATCAGCGATAAGCACATGCTGTTCTTAGTGCGCACCACGTGGGCGCAGTCCACTTTCGCACTTGTGCTTGTCGGCGAATTATTCAGCCCTAAGGGCCAAGCCTCCGGAACACAAGGACAATTTTCTCGACGAGAGCATGATCCATTGCCCTTCCGCGAAACGAATGTGGTCCGAACCCTAACCAGCCCGCTAACGCGGGCAGATAGAGAGACATCCATGACCCACATCACCGAGGCGCGTGTTATCGGCAATCATGCCGACATGGGAAGCCCGGACGCGACGGTCACTCCTGAAGTCTTGACCGTGACCGACATCCTGCGTGCGGGTATGCTGCGCACTGCTAGGCGCATGGAACTGGCTGCAGCACAGTCAATTTGGGATTCCGACGGCGGTGCAACAAAGCCAGGGACTTCGGCGTCTGATGGGGCTGGCAGGTAGCCGGATCTAATGCGGTGCGCTCCGCGGCGCTAGTGGCGGTGACGGAGCCGGCTACCTCGGGTTGAACCCGCCGACCGTGTATGGGCGGCGATGGAACCGACAAGCATTCCTGCGCAAACGCCCGGCACACACGTGCAATCCTTACCCCGCGATCAGCAGGCCCGGACCTGGGCCGCGGTGGCGATGTCCCTGGTGGCGGTCTTCGGCCACAGCCTTCCCGCCGACCTTCGAAGGCGCCATCACGAACGAGCGCGCGGTAGTGACAGGGGTCGCACTCAACCTTCTCAAGCGCATGCTCTACGCCCCCGGGCGCCGATCATCATGTACTAGTACGAGCGCGGAAGCGACAGGCTGTGCTGCGCGACGTAGTTGAGGATCATCTCCCGGCTGACCGGCGCGATGCGCAGCAGTCGGGCCAGGCCCCACTGCGGTAGCAGGCCGTACTCGGCGGAAAGTCCCTTGCCGCCATGCAATTGGAGGATGGTCGACCGCCTCGACCGCGGCTTCCGCGGCCGCGTACTTCGCCACGTTGGACGCCTCGCCGGCCGGTAGCCCGTTGTCGAACAGCCAGGCGGCCTTCGCCGTCATCATGGCTGCGAGATCTACATTGATCTTGGCTTTGGCCAACGGGTGCGTACTTCGTAAGCTTGCGCGTCAGTCGACGAGGCGCGCCAGTTCCAGCGCGATCTCCTGCACGGCGTCCAGCTTTCTGGTCGCTACAGCAATCACCAGATCGAACAATTCGTCCTCAGCCCCTCCGGGCACATGGTGGCCGTTGAGCGCGTAGAACAACGCGGTTGACACGAATGCGGTGCGCTTGTTGCCGTCAATCAGCGCGCGGTTCGTGGCCAGGGACTGCAGCAATGCTGCCGCCTTCTCATGGATGGCCGGGTAGGCGTCTTCGCCGAACACCGTTGCTTGTGGCCGCATTACAGCGGATTCGAGCAGCCCATAGTCGCCGACTTCGGCCGGGTAGCCGAGGTGAGCTTCGGCGGCTGCGAGTACGTCGTCCAGGGTGAGGTAGTCGACCATGCGTTCAGTCACCCGACGCAGCAGACCGTCGTGTTCTTTCACGATGCGGCCCAGCATCTCGTCGCGCCGCGCGGTACGGCGTCGAGGTAGTCGTCGACGGCCTTGAGGACCGCGGCGTGCATGGAGATTCCGTCGCGTTCGGCGGCGGCGCGCAGTTTGGCGGTATGACTCATCGGGGAGCCGCAGGGTCATGGCCATGCCATGATGATACCAGTGCGGTATCACTCCACGGCTGTCAAAACCGTGGCCCACAGCGGCTTTCGCCGGTGGCTTCAGTTCACCGCGCCGCGGGTGACCTGCGGGCCGGGGGCGGTGCGATGCCGGGACAACAGGCGGGCCGCCTGGCCCGGCGCGCCGAGTTGGAGCATCGCGGCCAATGCCGTTTCGAGAATCACTTCCTGCTGCACCCGACTGCCGCCGATCGACGCAAGCCCGGGAAGCGATTCGAGGAGATAGTCGAGCGCGGCGCGCGGCTCGCCTGACGTCAACGCGATGAGGCCTTCGCCGATGAGGCGCAACGTGGTTGCCTGTTCGTCGGTCGCGCCGGGAACATCGATCGCACGGATCGCGGCCGGGTCGTTCGCCGCCGCCAGCAGAAGCAGCGCGTGAAACGCGATGAACGGTGTTTTCGGCGCGTACGCAAGCGAGCCGGCCTCGGCAAGTACCGGCATCGGGTCCGGCGGTGTCACCCAGTCCGGGTGCAGGCGGGCCCGCCAGGCGAGGGATCCGGCGTCAACCAAACATCGCACGTCCCTGGAGTGGGGCGGCGCGAGAAACGTGGTGTAGCGGCGCGCGGCCGCGGCCGCATCACCCATCGCCAGCTCGTGCAGCGCGGCGTGCCACTGGAAGTGCGGGAGATAGCGCTGCGTGCTCCCGTGACTGGTGATCCACTCCGTCAGCCATCTCAGCCCGGCGCCGTGCGCGTCGGTCTCGTAGTGCACGTGTGTCAACGCATGCGCGGCATTGCCATTGCACGGATCGAGTTCGAGCGCGGCATCGGCGAGGTCGGCGGCGTCGTACCAGAGCCCCTGTTCGGTTCGGCCGTAGGCGCGCAGGCCGAGATACCAGGGCGCCTCGCCGTGCACACCGGTGAACCGCTCGACGTACTGCCACGCGTCCGGCAATGCGTCACCGGCGCCGGCGAACGCGATCGACGGTGCGAGCACCAGCAACGCGACCGCGTCATCCGGCACCCGGTCGAGATGGGCGATCAGCGCTTCGGTGCCCGCGGCGTTTCCGTTCTCGCACCATGTCGCGATGGCCTCGACGTGGCTGCGATCCTCGGCGCTGCCGTGCGCGAGCGCCGCCCGCGCTCGGGCGAGATGGCCGTTGACGGCGTCGGGGCCACCCGCCCGGTCGGGGCGTTCGGTGGCGATCATGGCCAGCGCGACATGCGCACGCGAATGGTCGGGATTTTCCGCGACCGCGGCTTCGAACGCGACCGAAGCGCCGTTCTGCACGGCGAGCAGGCGCCGCACACCCTCGGCGTATGCGGCGTCCGCACCGGTCACTTCCGGGGTGGTTTCGACTGCGCGGCGCGCCCGCGCCGGGCGGTCGCGCGTGTCATCGGCGAGCAGCTTCGCGATGGCAGCGGCTTGGGTGCGGATCTCGGGAATCGCAGTGGTCTCCCACTCCTCACCCTGACGGATCGACCCGATGCACACGATGCCCGGAACCGTATGTCCCGACTCGTCGACGAGATGGCTGTCGGCGTCGAGTCGCACGCCGACACCGCACGGGTGCATCGACGCGACGCCCGAAGCCAACAGGTTCGACCAGAGCGGCGAGCGTTGCAGGGACCGGCGATCCCACGCGGTCCCGGTTGCCACCACAACAGCGTCGCCGCGCCGGCGAATCGATCCCTCGCTGGTCGTCACAACGAGTTCGACGCCACTTCCGCGCAGCGACACATCGGCGACTTCGCCCTTCTCGATCATCAAGTGGCTGCTGTCGACCACGGCATCGATGGCAGCGGCGGTCGTCGGCGGCATGCGGTGACGGAGGATCTCCCACTGCCGCAAGTCCTCGCGCAGGAATCGACGTTGGTCCTCCCAGGACAACGATCGCCACAGCGGGGTTGTGCGCGGTCGCATCGCATCGATCACTTGTCGCCAGTCCTGACCGGACTCGCGGGCGCGGCTGAGATCCGCACTGAGCGCGGCACGCACCTGCTCCAAGGTGTTCTCGCTACCGAGGGCATCGAGGTGAGGCAACTCTGCCGGTGCGCCGGTGTGGCGGAACCGACGCGGGAGCGTCCCGTTACGCGACAACAGCGTGACCGTGGTGCCCCGCGCGATCAGATGCAGCGCCACGTCGACGCCCGTGAGTCCGGATCCGATCACCAAGACGTTCTCGAGTCGGCGCGCACCGAGGGCCGCGAGCGCCCCCGGCGCCCAGGGATCCAGCACGACTTTGCCATCGGTTCCCGCGGCCAACACCGGCGCGAACGCACGTTCCAGCGCCTCGGGCATGCCCCCGTCGGGGCGCCCGGACGCAAGGACGACGGCGTCGGCCGTCAGCGAACGTCCGTCGCTCAGCTTCACCTGCGTCGACTCGCCCGGCACCACGCCGACGACCTCGGCCGTCTCGATGCGCACGTCGGTGCCCACGAGTTGTTCCTGCAGGTAGCGGCCATAGGCCAGACGCGGTGCGAACCCGTCGGGTGCGGTGACAGCGTGTTCGTCGAGCCATCGGCTGAAGTGGTCGGGATCGTCCGGCCATGCTGACATGCGATGGGCCGGAACGTTCAGCAGGTGGATGGGATCGCTGGTGCCGTACGCCGCGCCGGTGCCGGGGCGGCCGGACGCGTCGATCAGCGTGATCTGGGCGTCTGGTGCTTGACGGCGCAGGTGGGCGGCGGTCAGTAAGCCTGCGGCCCCGCCCCCGACGATCGTGACTCGCATCACCAGGGGATGGTATATCGCTTCATGGGCAGGAATCGGCGATCGGGAGCGGATTCGACCGCCAGCACCCTGGCGGCGCCGTCCACCAGCCACAGCGCACCCGGGTTGTTCAGCGCCGCGTTGTACACGGTGGTGGCCGGCGCGCCGCTCAACAGGCCGCAGGCCACCGAACGGCTCTGGTTGCTCGGTTGCAGGAAGGTTCCGGGCGGCGGGCCGGGCCACACCGTCGTGGCGGACTTGTCGCCGTAGCCCAGTCCCACGTCGTAAACGACGACGCGGTCCGGTGTGTACGGGGTCGGGGTGGCGCCCGCGGCCAGGTTGGACGCGGCGTCGACCACCTGACGCAGGGCCGCCCGCGCCCTCTTCTGGTCGGCAGTGACCTCGTTGTCGAACTGGTCGTGAAACGCGTACACGCTGACCTTGGCCGCGCCGTTCTCGCCGTGCACCAGCACCGTCGTGGCGTCCATGTCGGTGACGGGTGGTTGACCGAAGTCCTTGTCGGGGTTGATGATTCCGCGTAGCCTCGACCGATGAGACGAAGGCTGCGACGGCCGCCGGATCAACGCGGGTGAGCTGGTATCGGGCCGGTACGGCGCTCCCGGTGTCGTCCTTCGCGATCGAGAGGATCCGGCCGTCGCCGTACATGACCAGCGACGGCGACTCCAGCGCGTAGACGACCGGCGGCACCAGGCCGCCACCCGAGTGACCATGAAGACGACCTGATCGGCCGGCAGTGGCCCACTGGCCGACGCAGTCGCGCTTCCGGACAGGCCGACCATGGTCAACGCCGCCAGCAGGGCACCGAGTGTTCGCGTCCACCTGAGCAGCATCTCGCCAGGCTATGCGGTGAACGCCCGATGAACCAGCAACAAACTGTGCGGCCGGTAGTAGCGCTGTCGGCTCCGGGCGGCGACACTGTCAGCGTGACTGCGCCCACGCTCGTCCAGAAGGTCATCAACTGGCTGCGTGCCGGCTACCCCAGCGGGGTGCCCGGCCCCGACCGGGTGCCCCTGCTGGCGCTGCTACGCAACACCCCGCTGTCCGAAGACCAGGTCAAGGAAGTCGTGCGCGAGATCGCCGAGGCCGAAGCCAAGGCGCCGGCCGGTCACGAGATCGACCACGACGAGATCGTCGAGTTCATCAAGGACGTGGCACACCACGACGCCGGCCCCGAGAACGTCAAGCGCGTCGCCGCCAAACTGGCGGCGGGCGGTTGGCCATTGGCCGGTCTGGACGAGGAAGCGCTCGACGAAAGTTAGGCCTCGCGCAGCGACGCCGTGTCGATGACAAACCGGTAGCGGACGTCGCTGGCGACCACCCGGTCGAACGCCTCGTTGATGTAGTCGGGCTCGATCACCTCGATCTCCGGGGTGACGTTGTGCTCGGCGCAGAAGTCCAGCATCTCCTGGGTCTCGGCGATGCCGCCGATCGCCGAGCCGGACAGGTTGCGGCGCATGCCGATGACGGCGAAAGACGGCACCACGAGCGGGTTTTCGGGCAAGCCCAGTTCGACGAACGTGCCGTCCAGCTTCAGCGTGCTGAGGAACCGGCGCAGGTCCAGATCGGCCGAGACGGTGTTGAGGATCAGGTCGAAGGAGTTGCGCAGCTTCTTGAACGTGTCGGGGTCGGCGGTGGCGTAGTAGTGGTCGGCGCCCAGGCGAAGACCGTCCTCCATCTTCTTCAGGCTCTGCGACAGCACGGTCACCTCCGCGCCCATCGCCGACGCGAGCTTGACCGCCATGTGGCCCAGGCCGCCGAGGCCGACAACGGCAATTCGCTTGCCCGGCCCGGCATTCCAGTGCCGCAGCGGTGAGTAGGTCGTGATGCCCGCGCACAGCAGCGGTGCGGCGGCGTCCAGGCCCAGCCCGTCGGGGATGCGCAGCACGTAGTTCTCGTCGACGACGATGCTGCCGCTGTAGCCGCCGTAGGTCGGCTGGCCGTCGCGGCCGATTCCGTTGTAGGTGCCGACGTTTCCGCCGCCGGTGCAGTACTGCTCGAGGCCGGCCTTGCAGTTGTCACACTCGCGGCAGGAGTCGACGAAACAGCCGACGCCCACCCGGTCGCCGACCTTGTGCTTGGTGACCTCCGAGCCGACCTCGGTGACCACGCCGGCGATCTCGTGACCCGGCACCACCGGATAGCGCGGCTGACCCCACTCGGCGCGCACGGTGTGGATGTCGGAGTGGCAGATGCCGGCGAAGTGGATGTCGAACTTGACGTCGTGGGGGCCGACGTCGCGGCGGGTGATGGTGGTCTTGGCCAGGGGTTCGGTGGCTGACGTCGCTGCGTAGGCGGTAACTGTGCTCATCGTCTGTCCTCGTTTCGTCGAGCGTTTTCGGGCAGCACGTGATTTCGCGTGACCGTCCACGCAACAACCAGCAGGGGAGCGGGGGTTAATCCCGGTTCAGCGGATTCACAGGCCGGGCGCGCGGATCCCGCCGTTGAACGACAGCCGCTCGTAGCTGACGACACCGGCAAGCGTGTAGGGGTCGCGGTCGATGATGTCCTGGGCGTCCTCGGTGCTGATGTCACCGGTGATCAGCACGCCGCCGGCACCGGATTCCTGGCGCCCGGCGAGCAGCAGACGACCGGCGGCGACCTCGTCGGCGAGCCACGCCAGATGGGCGGGCCGGGTCTGGTCGATGACCTCGATGGGCTTGTCGTAGTTGATCTTCAGCACGTGGAACACAGGGCGTGACGCTACACCCGGCGTCACTGGGTGACGATGTCGAGCCGCAGGCACTTCGCCACCCCGAACATCGTGATCGCGCGGCGCTGGCGAGGCGGCAGCTGGTCGAGCACCTCGGCGCTGGGCACGATGACCGGATTGGCGGTGATCGACGTATCTCCGCCGAGTTCGATCACGGCCCCTCCGTTCGCCAGCACGTTTCGAACCCAGTCGGCGCGGTCGCCATAGGCGAGCGCGATCACGAAGCTGTTGCTCGACACGGTCGAGGTGAACGGGGGTCCGAAAGGTGCGTCCGCTGCGCCGGCCGCGGTGAACGACCACCGCAGTGCCGCTCGAATCGGTGCCCGCGGCCCGAAGGGCACCCCGGTTGGTGAGGACTCGGTTGAGCTTGCGGACACCGGTCAACGCGGGCTCGATCTGCCAGCGGATGGCGGCCAGAGCGCCGGCGATCACGGCGACCGCGACCGTCGCCACGACGAGCACGGCTTTGAGTACCAGTTTCACAGCGCCCTCCCGCTAGTTGATCGGGGCGTTGAGCCAGTGCAGGTCGTCGAGAATGCCGCGTGCGGCGATCACGCCCTGCCCGGTCTGCCACACCTCGTTGTTGACGATGAACACCCGGTTGTCGCGGGTGGCCGACAACTTCCGCCAAGAGGCGCTCTCGAGCACGGCCGGGGCGCGGTCCTTGGCCGCCTGCGAGGCGAACGACAGATACAGGATGTCGCCGTCGGCGGCCGAGAAGTCCGGGCCGCGGTCCAGATCGGCGTCGGAGATACCGATCTCGACGTACGGCTTGTCGGTGAACCGTTGCGCGGCAGGGCGATCCACGCCGACGTCGGCCAGCACACTGGCCGGGAAGTTCTCGGCGCCCCAGACCCGCATCGTGGAGTCGGTGAACTGGACGACCGAGGCCTGGAAGTGCGGTGCGTCGGTGGCTGGCGCCGGTCTGGCGGGCCTGGTCGGTGAACGCCCCGATCAGATCCCCGGTGGCCTCGGCCCGGCCCGTCGCCGCGCCGATGGTGCGCAGGTTGTCCTGCCACTTGGCGCCCGGCGCGTCGGTGAACACCGTCGGTGCGATGGCCGACAACTGCGGGTAGGCCTCGGGGGTCAGCGCCGCCGAACCGAGGATGAGGTCCGGCTTGGCCGCAGCGATCGCGGTGAAATCCGGAGTGGTGCGGCTGCCTGCGCCCGGCACCTGGTGGATGACCGTGCCCAGATACGACGGCTGGCTGGTCGAGCCGTCCGGCAGCGCGGCGGCCACGATCCGGGACTGCAGGCCCAGCGCGCACAGCGCGTCGAGCTCGTCGCCGGCGAGCACGACGATGCGTTGCGGGTCGGCCACCACGGCGGTTTCTCCGGCGGCGTGACGCACCGGTGGCGGGGGAGCCGGGTCGAGCCGGGCCGGTTCGGCGGCGCACGATTCGTCGGGGCGGCGCTGGTTGCCCAGCACGCCGGCGCCGGCGATCTTGGTGGTGCTGGTGACCAGGCTGCCGGTGGCCGCGGTCGGCGGAGCCTGCGAGGATCCCGAGCAGCCGCTGGTGAGGGTGACGCCGACCGCCGTGAGCACCGCAGCCGTGGACATCACCACACCCGGACGGACACCGCGCACCAGCACGTCGCCGACGGTAACACTTGGCCCGCTCCGCCCTGCTGAGCTGCGGGTGAGCGGGTTGTGACGGTATTACGACGCAATGTAGGACCCAGCCTCCGTTCCGACCCGTGGTGGGGATAGGATCGTTTTCACGTTCTCGGGGTGCTATCCGGGTCCTATTTCACATGGAGGACTGTTGACTGCCGTTGTGCCTTCGCAGGGAGAACTCGAGGCCACCCGCGCTTTTCCGTCGCGTGTTGGTCCGAAGGGCAACCTGATCTACAAAATGATCACCACCACCGATCACAAGCTGATCGGCATCATGTACTGCGTCGCCTGCTTCATCTTCTTCTTCATGGGCGGGCTGATGGCGCTGTTCATCCGGGCCGAACTGGCGGTCCCGGGTCTGCAGTTCCTGTCCAACGAGCAGTACAACCAGCTGTTCACCATGCACGGCACGGCGATGCTGCTGTTCTATGCGACGCCGATCGTGTTCGGGTTCGCCAACCTGGTGCTGCCGCTGCAGATCGGCGCCCCCGACGTGGCGTTCCCGCGGCTGAACGCGCTGTCGTTCTGGCTGTTCGTCTTCGGTGCGCTTATCGCGCTGGCCGGCTTCATCACCCCCGGCGGCGCGGCCGACTTCGGCTGGACGGCCTACACCCCGCTCTCGGATGCCATGCATTCGCCGGGCGCCGGCGGTGACCTGTGGATCCTCGGCCTGGCCGTGGGTGGTCTGGGCACCATCCTCGGTGCGGTCAACATGATCACCACCGTGGTCTGCATGCGGGCACCGGGCATGACCATGTTCCGGATGCCGATCTTCACCTGGAACATCTTCGTCACGTCGATCCTGGTGCTGATCGCCTTCCCGCTGCTGACCGCCGCGCTGTTCGGCCTGGCCGCCGACCGACATCTCGGCGCGCACATCTACGACCCGGCCAACGGCGGCACCACGTTGTTCCAGCACCTGTTCTGGTTCTTCGGCCACCCGGAGGTCTACATCATCGCGCTGCCGTTCTTCGGCATCGTCACCGAGATCTTCCCGGTGTTCTCCCGTAAGCCGGTCTTCGGCTACACCACGCTGGTCTACGCGACGATGGCGATCGCGGCGCTGTCGGTGGCGGTGTGGGCGCACCACATGTACGTCACGGGAACGGTTCTGCTGCCGTTCTTCTCGTTCATGACGTTCCTGATCGCGGTGCCCACCGGCATCAAGTTCTTCAACTGGATCGGCACGATGTGGAAGGGCCGGCTGACGTTCGAGACGCCGATGCTGTTCTCCATCGGCTTCCTGGTGACCTTCCTGCTCGGTGGTCTGTCCGGTGTGCTGCTGGCCAGCCCGCCGCTGGACTTCCACGTCAGCGACAGCTACTTCGTGGTGGCGCACTTCCACTACGTGCTGTTCGGCACCATCGTGTTCGCCACCTACGCCGGCATCTACTTCTGGTTCCCGAAGATGACGGGCCGGATGCTCGACGAGCGACTGGGCAAGCTGCACTTCTGGCTGACGTTCATCGGCTTCCACACCACCTTCCTGGTGCAGCACTGGGTCGGTGACGAGGGCATGCCGCGTCGTTACGCCGACTACCTGCCGAGCGACGGCTTCGAGACGCTGAACATCGTCTCGACGATCGGCGCGTTCATCCTCGGTGTCTCGGTGATCCCGTTCGCCTGGAACGTCTTCAAGAGCTGGCGCTACGGCGAGATCGTCACCGTCGACGACCCGTGGGGCTACGGCAACTCGCTGGAGTGGGCGACCTCGTGCCCGCCGCCGCGGCACAACTTCGCCGAGCTGCCCCAGATCCGTTCGGAGCGACCCGCTTTCGAACTGCATTACCCGCACATGGTGGAGCGGATGCGGGCCGAGGCCCACATCGGCCGTTCACACGGTCCCGCCGACGGGGATGTGACCCGACTGGACGAGAACGTCCGCACCTAGAAAGTAGCGCGCCCCAGGTATGACCAATCACAAGGTGTCGGTGCTGATCACCGTCACCGGTGTCGATCAGCCTGGGGTGACCTCAGCGCTGTTCGAAGTGCTCTCGCGGTACGAAGTGGACCTGCTCAACGTCGAGCAGGTGGTGATCCGCGGCCGGCTCACGCTGGGTGTCCTGGTCTCAGGGCGCCCGGATGTGGCTGACGGCAAGCGGTTACGCGACGACGTCACCGAGGCCATCCACGGCGTCGGCCTGGACGTCACGATCGAGCCCAGCGACGACGTCCCGATCATCCGGGAGCCCTCGACCCACACCATCGTGGTGCTCGGTCGCCCGATCACCGCGGCGGCGTTCGGCGTGGTGGCCCGGGAGGCCGCCGCGCTGGGAGTCAACATCGACTTCATCCGCGGTGTCTCCGACTACCCGGTCACCGGTCTGGAGCTTCGGGTTTCGGTCCCGCCCGGCGTCGGCGCCGAGCTGCGCTCAGTGCTGGCGAAGGTGGCCGCCGAGCAGGGCGTCGACATCGCCGTGGAGAACTACAGCCTGGAGCGGCGGGCCAAGCGGCTCATCGTGTTCGACGTCGACTCCACGCTGATCCAGGGTGAGGTCATCGAGATGCTCGCCGACCGGGTGGGCGCCGGGCAGGCGGTGGCCGAGATCACCGAGGCGGCCATGCGCGGCGAGCTGGACTTCGCCGAGTCGCTGCACCGCCGGGTGGCCACCCTGGCCGGGCTTCCCGCCGAGGTGCTCGACGAGGTCGCCGAGCAGCTGGAGCTGACACCGGGTGCGCGGACCACGATCCGGACGTTGCGCCGCTTGGGTTTTCACTGCGGTGTGGTCTCCGGCGGCTTCCGGCAGGTGATCGACCCGCTGGCCCACGAGCTGATGCTGGACTTCGTGGCGGCCAACGAACTGGAGATCGTCGACGGCAAGCTCACCGGCCGGGTGGTCGGCGAGGTCATCGACCGCGCCGGAAAGGCCAAGGCGCTGCGCGACTTCGCCGACCAGGCCGGCGTGCCCATGGAGCAGACGGTGGCCGTCGGTGACGGCGCCAACGACATCGACATGCTGGCCGCCGCCGGCCTCGGGGTGGCGTTCAACGCCAAGCCCGCGCTGCGGGAGGTCGCCGACGCCTCGCTGAGCCACCCGTATCTGGACACCGTGTTGTTCATCCTGGGTGTCACCCGCGCCGAGATCGAGGCGGCCGACGCCGTCGACGGGATGCTGCGCCGGGTCGAGATCCCGCCGGAGTAGCGCCGTCAGATCACCACGGCGGTGGGTTGCGGTGTGGCTGAGCCGGTGACGCTGTGCCAGGCCCGCGCGATCAGGTCGACGGCCTCGGTCAGCTGCTCCTCGGGCAGGACGTAGGGGATTCGGACGAACCGTTCCAGGGTGCCGTCGACGCCGAAGCGGGGACCCGGCGGCAACTCCACACCCAGCCGGGACGCCGAGGCGCACATCGCCGAGCTGACCGGGGCGGGCAGTTGCACCCACAGCGACATGCCGCCGGTGCCCGGCAGCGGCCGCCATTCCGGTAGCTGCCGGTCGAGCAGATCCAGCAGCAGGGCTCTGCGGGCCCGCAGGATCTCCCGGCGCTCCGGCAGCACGTCGTCGGCCCGGTGTGGTGAGAAGCCATGTCGCAGCGAGCTGTTCGATCACCGAGGTGCCCAGGTCGATGGAGGGGCGAATGGCGCGGATGGTCGCCAGCACGCTCGGTTCGGCCCGGATCCAGCCGATGCGCATCCCGCCCCAGAACGATTTCGACATCGAGCCGATCGTGATCATCAGATCGGTTCGCGTGCTCATCGAGGCGGCCACCGGGGCGGGCACCGGCTCGTCGAGCCAGACGTCGGTCAGGGTCTCGTCGATGACGGTGCGGGTCCGCGTTTCGGAAATGATGTCGCACAACCGCTTACGGTCCGCCGCGGGCAGCGACATGCCGGTGGGGTTGTGGTTGTCGGGCACCAGATAGGCCAGCGTGGGCGCCAGCTGGCGCACCGCGGCGTGCATCGCGTCGAGATCCCAGCCGTCGTTGCTCACCGGCACGGGCACCGCGCGGGCGCCGGCCGTGCCGATGGCCGTCAGCGCCCCGTGATAGGTGGGCTGCTCGACGAGCACCCGATCACCCGGCTGGGTGTAGGTGGCGATGATCAAGGCGATCGCATGCTGCGCCCCGCTGGTGACCATGACCTGTTCGGGGGTGGTGGGAAGTCCTCTGTCGCAATAGCGTTCGGCGATCGCGGTCCGAAGTGTCAACAGCCCCTTCATGTCGTGACCGGTGTGCTGCAGATAGCCGGCGGCCTGGCGGGCCGCCTCGGCGAACGCCTCCTGCACCGCGCTGGCGGGTGCGGCGAGCGCCGCGGCGGCGAGGTTGATGGTCGCCGGCGCGTCGGCGGGCGGCACGGCCGGCGAGTGGGGAAGGGCGATGGTGCTGCGCGCGCCGCGGCGGGCGTGCAGGTAGCCGTCGTCGCGCAGCTCGGTGTAGGCGGCGGTGACGGTGGTGCGCGACACCCGCAGCGCGTCGGCCAGCGCGCGTTCACTGGGCAGGCGTGCGCCCACCGGCAGCCGGCCGTCGACGATGAGCATCCGCAGCCCGTCGGCCAGGCCCTGGTACGTCGGACCGCTGCGGCTCGACGTCCGCCAGTTGCCCAGTTCGCGGGCCACGAGGTCCGCATCCAGCGCCCTGGCTGCCATCGGTATCGTCATTTGCATGCCAGTATCGCGTGACTGGCTATTGATTGGCAAGCCAGTTGCTCGGGACCATGGGTGTCATGAGTACCTGGTTTTCCCGAGTGGGCGACCGGTTGGCGGCGCTGCTCGACCCCCACACCGGCCCGTGGAACCCGCCGTCCTCCGACTGGGCAGACGTCGACGCCGACGTTCGCCGGCTTCGCCACGAACTGGACGCCATCCGGATGCGCTTCCCCGATCGCCGATGATCGGGCGCACGGTCGCGCTGTTGACCGGCCTGTCGTGCTACGGGCTGTCGATGGCGATGATGGTCCGGGCCGAACTCGGCCTGGACCCGTGGGACGTCTTCCACCAGGGTCTGTCCCGGCACACGCCGATGACGATCGGGGTGGCCTCGGCGGTTGTCGGCGTCGCCGTCCTGCTGGCGTGGATCCCGTTGCGTAACAAGCCCGGCGTCGGCACCGTCGCCAACGTCGTCGTCATCGCCGTCACCGTCGACGCCGCGCTGTCGGTCCTGCACTCACCGCAGTCGCTGCCGGCGCGGGTGGCGCTGATGCTGGGCGCGGTCATGCTCAACGCGGTGGCCACCGTGTTGTATGTGGGGGCCGGACTGGGACCCGGTCCGCGGGACG
Organism: uncultured Actinomycetota bacterium; assembly: GCA_963765445.1. Classification (GTDB taxonomy): domain Bacteria; phylum Actinomycetota; class Actinomycetes; order Mycobacteriales; family Mycobacteriaceae; genus Mycobacterium. Next base: position 112,258 of record CAVXWQ010000033.1, on the reverse strand, counting down.
GGTTGATGACGGGTCTGGTTGCGCGCAGCGGACTTTCGGTGCGCCTGGTGCGCACCTCCATCGAGGCCGCCGTGCTGGCGGCGGGGTGGCTGCTCGGCGGCGGCGTGGGCGTCGGCACCGTCGTCTACGCCCTCGGCATCGGGCCGCTGGTTCAGCTGGTGTTGCGGGTGACGCCCGCACCGGTGCTGGCCCGAAGCGGTTGGGCGCAGATCCTCGCCGCCCCGGCACGTGCCCCGCGAGCCGAATGCGGCACGATGGTGCGGTGTCCGACTCTGCCGATGCGGTCGACCCCGACCTCCTGATCGACTTCCGGAAGGTCTCGCTGCGTCGCGGGGGCCGTGTTCTGGTCGGACCCATCACCTGGCAGGTCGAACTCGACGAACGCTGGGTGGTGATCGGGCCGAACGGAGCGGGCAAGACCTCGCTGCTGCGGATCGCCGCGGCGATGGAGCACCCGTCGTCGGGCACCGCGTACGTCCTCGGTGAGCGCCTCGGACGCGTCGACATGGCCGAACTTCGCCAGCGGGTCGGGCTGAGCAGCTCGGCGCTCTCCCAGCGCATACCCGACAACGAGGTGGTGCGTGACCTGGTGGTCTCGGCCGGCTACGCGGTGCTCGGCCGCTGGCGGGAGAACTACGAGGACATCGACTACGCCCAGGCCGTCGAGATGCTGGAGAGCGTGGGCGCCGAACATCTGGCCGAGCGGGTCTACGGCACGCTGTCCGAGGGGGAGCGCAAGCGCGTGCTCATCGCCCGATCGCTGATGACCGACCCGGAACTGCTGCTGCTCGACGAGCCCGCCGCCGGACTGGACCTCGGCGGCCGCGAGGAGCTCGTCGCCCGGCTGGCCGACCTGGCCGCCGACCCGGACTCGCCGGCGCTGGTGCTGGTCACCCACCACGTCGAGGAGATCCCGCCCGGCTTCAGCCACTGCCTGATCCTGTCCGAGGGCCAGGTGGTGGCGGCCGGCCTGCTGCATGACACGCTGACAGCCGAGAACCTGTCCACGGCGTTCGGGCAGTCGATCGCCCTGGACACCATCGACGGCCGCTACTTCGCCCGGCGGGCACGCAGTCGCGCCGCGCACAGGAGGCGCTCATGACCGACAAGCCCGAGCCGCTGCCGGTACGCCCGGCGGCGACGGTGATGCTGGTCCGCGACACCCCCGCCGGCATCTCGGTGTTCCTGATGCGCCGCCACAGCGCCATGGAGTTCGCCGCCGGGGTGATGGTGTTCCCCGGTGGCGGGGTCGACGACCGCGACCGCAACGCCGACATCTCCTGGCACGGGCCCGGGCCCGCAGTGGTGGGCCGACCGGTTCGGCATCGAGGCGGACCTGGCCGAGGCGCTGGTGTGCGCGGCCGCGCGCGAGACGTTCGAGGAGTCCGGGGTGCTGTTCGCCGGGCCGGCCGACGATCCGGACGGCATCGTCGCCGACGCGTCGGTCTACCACCACGCCCGGGCGGCGCTCGTCGACCGCAGCCTGTCGTTCTCCGACTTCCTGCGCCGGGAGAACCTGGTGCTGCGCTCCGATCTGCTGCGGCCGTGGGCCAACTGGGTCACCCCCGAAGAGGAGCGCACCCGTCGCTACGACACCTACTTCTTCGTCGGTGCGCTGCCGCACGGCCAACGAGCCGACGGCGAGAACACCGAATCGGACCACGCGGCGTGGGCCAGCCCGGAGGCCGCGATCGAGGACTTCGCCGAGGGCCGGTCGTTCCTGCTGCCCCCGACGTGGACCCAGCTGGACTCGCTGACCGGCCGCACGGTCGACGAGGTGCTGGCGGTGGACCGCCAGATCGTGGTCGTCCAGCCCAATCTCGCTGTGCACGGCGGCAATTGGGAGATCGAGTTCTTCGACAGCGACCGTTACAACGCCGCCCGCAACCGCCGGGCGCCGCTCGGCTACGGCGAGGAGTGAGCCGTGCGCGAGTTCGTCAGCATCCACGTCGGTGAGCAGTACCCGGGGCTCGGGATCCTGCTCATCACCCGGATGCCGACCAACGCGCTGACCCGCCAGGCCCACCGTGAACTCATCTCCGCCGCCGCGGAACTGGCCGAGCGACCCGACATCAGCGCGGTCGTCCTGTTCGGCGGTCACGAGATGTTCTCCGCCGGCGACGACGTCCCCGAACTGCGCACGCTCAACCGCGACGAGGCCGTCACCGCCGACCGGGTGCGTCGCGACGCGATCGACGCCGTCGCCGCCATCCCCAAACCCACCGTCGCCGCGATCACCGGCTACGCGCTGGGCAGCGGGCTGAGCCTGGCCCTGGCCGCCGACTGGCGCATCAGCGGCGACAACGTCAAGTTCGGCGCCACCGAGATCCTGGCCGGGCTGGTGCCCGGCGGCGGAGGCTGCCAGCGACTGGCCCGCGCGGTCGGCGCCCACCACGCCAAGGAACTGGCCTTCAGCGGACGGTTCGTCGACGCCAAGGAAGCCCTGGCGCTGGGACTGGTCGACGAACTGGTGGCCCCCGACGACGTCTTCGACGCCGCGGCGGCCTGGGCGGGCCGGTTCGTCGACGCGCCGCCGGCCGCGCTGGCGGGCGCCAAAGCGCTCATCGACGGCCACTTGGACCCCGCTGAGCAGGCAGAACGCTACGGCGAGGTCTTCATCGCCGACGAGGGCGGTTAGGCTGCCCTGCATGACGCTGAAGGACCCGGTCCGATGTCGCGGCATCCGCTCCGACGTCCGATGTCGCGGGCGATCCCGCTCCGACGCCGCACGCCACCGCCGAACAGGTCGAGGCGGCCCGGCACGACACCAAGCTCGCGCAGGTGCTCTACCACGACTGGGAGGCCGAGTCCTACGACGACAAGTGGTCGATCTCCTACGACCAGCGCTGCATCGACTACGCACGCGGCCGGTTCGACGCCATCGTCCCCGACGACGAGTTCCGCAAGCTGCCCTACGACCGCGCCCTCGAACTGGGCTGCGGCACCGGCTTCTTCCTGCTCAACCTGATCCAGGCCGGGGTGGCCCGGCGCGGCTCGGTGACCGACCTGTCCCCGGGCATGGTCAAGGTCGCCACCCGCAACGGGCAGATCCTGGGTCTGGACATCGACGGCCGGGTGGCCGACGCCGAGGGAATTCCCTACGACGACAACACCTTCGACCTGGTGGTCGGCCACGCCGTGCTGCACCACATCCCGGACGTGGAGCTGTCGCTGCGCGAAGTGGTCCGGGTGCTCAAGCCCGGCGGGCGGTTCGTCTTCGCCGGCGAGCCCACCACCGTCGGCAACGCCTACGCGCGCAGACTGGCCGACACCTCACCTGGAAGACCACCGTCCGCGCGATGAAGCTGCCCGGTCTGGGCAGCTGGCGGCGTCCGCAGGCCGAACTCGACGAGAACTCGCGCGCCGCGGCGCTGGAGTGGATCGTCGACCTGCACACCTTCGAGCCCGCCGACCTCGAGCGGATGGCCACCAACGCCGGCGCCGTGCAGGTGCGCACCGCCAGCGAGGAGTTCACCGCCGCGATGCTGGGCTGGCCGGTTCGGACCTTCGAGTCGACGGTGCCGCCCGGCAAGCTCGGCTGGCGCTGGGCCAGGTTCGCCTTCGGCGGCTGGACGACGCTGTCCTGGGTCGACGCCAACGTGTGGCGGCGGGTCGTGCCCAAGGGCTGGTTCTACAACGTCATGATCACCGGGGTCAAACCCTCCTGACGTTCACGCGCGCCGACGTCGCCTATCTGACCAGCGATGCGGGGGTCGCCGCGCTGGCCGAGGTCGCACCGCTACCCGCTGACCGACGCCAGCCGGGTCGCCGACGTCGCCGCGATCCGGTCCCGGTTCGCCGAGCGGACCACCGCGCTGATCGAGACGACGCTGCTGCGCCGCAAGGCGGCGGTCAAGCTCGCCGGGCTGGCCGACGTGTCGGGCTGGCTGTTCACCGACGAAGCGCTGCAGCAGGCCACCGCGGCCGCGGTGGCCGCACACCGGGCCGCGCGACTGGCCGGCGCGGTGGTGCACGACGCCACCTGCTCGATCGGCACCGAGCTGGCCGCGCTGCGGTCGACGGCGGCCTTCGTGCTCGGCAGCGATCTCGACGAGGTCCGGCTGGCGATGGCGCGGCACAACCTGCCCGATGTCGCGCTGTGCCGGGCCGACGCGCTGCGCCCGGTCAGCCGCGACGCCGTGGTGCTGCTCGACCCGGCGCGGCGCAGCGGCGGACGGCGCCGGTTCGACCCGAGCGCCTACACCCCGCCGCTGGACGCGCTGATGGAGACCTACCGCGGGCGCGCGACGGTGGTCAAGTGCGCGCCGGGCATCGACTTCGACGCGGTGCGCAGGCTCGGTTTCGACGGCGAGATCGAGGTGACGTCGGCAGGCGGGTCGGTGCGGGAAGCCTGCCTGTGGTCGGCGCCGCTGGCGCAACCCGGTGTGCGCCGGCGCGCCAGCGTGCTCGACCGCGGCGAGGTGGTGACCGACGCCGACCCCGACGACTGCCCGACCGGCCCGCCGGGGCGCTGGATCGTCGACCCGGACGGCGCGATCGTGCGCGCCGGGCTGGTACGCCACTACGGCGCCCGGCACGGCCTGTGGCAGCTCGACCCCGACATCGCCTACCTCACGCGGCGACCGGCTGCCGACCGGCGTGCGCGGTTTCGAGGTCCTCGACGAGCTTCCGCTGCGGGAAAAGGTTCTGCGCCAAGCCCTTTCGGCACGCGACTGCGGAGCGCTGGAAATCCTGGTCCGTGGAGTCGACGTCGATCCCGACGCGCTGCGCCGCAGGCTGCGTCCCAGCGGCGCCACCCCGCTGTCGCTGGTGATCACCCGCATCGGATCCGGGGCCGCCGAGCGGACCGTGGTCTTCGTCTGCCGGGCCTCGATCGGCGGGTAGCGCGGGTACGCTGGCGGCGACGGCGCCGGGGCCGTCTGGACAGCGCGAGGAACCGTCGACGAATGCGCACACTGAGATTGGCCGCAGTGCTGGCCACGAGCGCCCTGCTGGGCGGACCCGCCATCGCGGTGGCCGGCGCCCAGAACGCCTGCGCCGCACTCGGCGGGACGTCGCCGCCGACGGCGTCTGCCACGTCTCGGCCAGCAAGCCGACCTACGTGATGGATCTGCGGTTCCCCACCGACTACCCCGACGAGCAGGCCATCGTCGACTACCTCACGCAGAACCGGGACGGGTTCGTCAACGTCGCCCAACCGGGCTCGCGGAACCTGCCGTACGAAATGGACGCCACCTCACAGACATTCAGCTCCGCTCAGACTCAGAGCGTGGTGCTGAAGATCTTCCAGGACGTCGGGGGAGCGCACCCGACCACGTGGTACAAGGCGTTCACCTATGACCTGGGCCAGCGCAAGCCGGTGACGTTCGACTCGCTGTTCGCCGCGGGCACCAAACCGCTGGAGGCGATCTTCCCGATCGTGCAAAGCGAACTCGAGCGCCAGACCGGGCTCACCGGCGTCATCTCCACCGGCGACGGAATGGACCCGTCGCACTATCAGAACTTCGCGATCACCGACGACGCGGTCGTCTTCTTCTTCGGCCAGGGCGAGTTGCTGCCCTCGGACGCCGGGGCCACCTCGGCGTCGGTACCGCGGACGGCGCTTCCGCCGCTGCAGCTGTGAGCGCCGGCTAGGACGGCGCGAAGCTGTAGACCTGGCCCGCGCTGGTGGCCACCACCACGCGGCGATCGTGGCCCACGGACACTCCGACCGGGTAGCCGTCGGCCAGCGGCAGCGGGTAGCTGTTGAGGGTGCGCCCGTCGGCCAGGTCGAACACCAGCAGGGCCAGCCCCGCAGACGGCGTGGCGACCACGGTGTAGGCCACCTCGGCGCCGGCCTGGCTCGAGGTGGCCAGCGGCGAGATGTCGTCGCGGTGCCACACCGGCTCGGCATGGTCGCCGGCGTCTTTGAGTGCGACCAGGCGGGTATCGGGCCCGCCGCCCGCCACGATCACCCCCGATGGCGACACCGACGGCGGTGTCTGCGGTTGAAAGTCAAGCGGCACAGACCATTTCACCTTGCCATCGGCTGAGTTGAGCGCCCAGAGACGCCGGTCGCGGCCATTGACGTAGAGCGTCTTGCCGTCGCGGGACAGCACCGGCGCGGCCAGCACCCCGGCGGCCACGGCATCGCTGGTCCACTCCTTGGTGATCAGCGGCGTCTGCCCCGGGTGGTACTGCAGGCCGACCAGCACCGAGGCCTTCGCGTCGGGCTGCCACACGCCGACGCACGATCATGTTGCTCGCCGCCGAGAACGCCGGCGGGGCCGAGACCGGGCACTGCGGCAGCGCCTGCTGGCAGTCGTCGAGCCCGCGGGTGGCATCTCTGGGGTCGAGACCTTCGACGAGGTCCATCGGGGTGCCGGTGACGACGCCGCGGTGGGACTCGAACACCAGCACCTGCCCGAGGTGGGTCACCACCAGCAGCTGGCCGCCGCCGAGAAACCTTGTGGTGGTGGGCATTCCGATGACGTGCTCGCGCCAGCGGACCCACTGCGTCGGCGGGTAGGACAGCATCAGGCCGGGCTGGCCGATGTAGAGGTTGTCGAACTGGTCGAACAGCGGGCTGGCGAAGCCACCGCCGAGCACCATGCGGGTGCACCAGCGCTGGCGGCCGTTGTTGTCGTTCTCCCACACCATCAGCGAGCAGCCGCCGGCCGTCTGGCCGTTGACCGCCAGATAGCTGCCCGCACCGAGTGCGGCGCCGGCGTCGAGGGAGCCCTTGACCGAGCGGCTCCACGACAGCTGCAGCGCCGCCGAGCCGGCGGTGGCCGTGTAGCTGGTGTTGGCGGCGTCGGCGTACTGGGCGGACCAGCCCTGCGCGGCGGAGGACTCCACCCAGGAGTCGGTGTTTCCGCATCCTGCCGAGGCGCTCACGACCAGCGTCGCCGACGCCAATGCGAGCAATCGCCGCAGCACTCGTGTCCTTCCCATCCCGGAACCTGACAGTACAGGCGAGGGTAACGCGTGCGGCCGCTGCCGATAGGCTCTCGTGCCATGACGAGCATGTGGGGTGCGCCCATCCACAAGCGCTGGCGGGGTTCGCGGCTGCGTGACCCGCGCCAGGCCCGCTTCCTCACCATGGCGTCGCTGAAGTGGGTGATCGCCAACCGGGCCTACACGCCCTGGTACCTGGTGCGCTACTGGCGGCTGCTCAAGTTCAAGCTGCAGAATCCGCACGTCATCACCCGCGGCATGGTGTTCCTCGGCAAGAACGTCGAGATCCACGCGACACCGGAACTGGCCCAGCTGGAGATCGGCCGCTGGGTGCACATCGGGGACAAGAACACCATCCGCGCCCACGAGGGCTCGCTGCGCTTCGGCGACAAGGTGGTCCTGGGCCGCGACAACGTCATCAACTGCTACCTCGACATCGAGCTGGGCGACTCGGCGCTGATGGCCGACTGGGTCTACGTCTGCGACTTCGACCACAGGATGGACAACATCGAGTTGCCGATCAAGGACCAGGGCATCGTCAAGAGCCCGGTGCGCATCGGCCCGGACACCTGGATCGCCACCAAGGTGACGATCCTGCGCGGCACCACGATCGGCCGCGGCTGCGTGCTGGGCGCCCACGCCGTGGTCAAGGGCGACATCCCGGACTTCTCGATCGCCGTCGGCTCACCGGCCAAGGTGGTCAAGAACCGCAAGCTGGCCTGGGAGACCTCCGCCGCGCAGCGCGCCGAGCTGGCGGCCGCGCTGGCCGACATCGAACGCAAGAAGGCCAGCCGCTAGGTTTCCTGCTCGCGAGCAGACGCAGAATCGCACGACCGAGCGTTGAGCGTGCGATTTGCGTCTGCTCGGCAGAAGCGGAGGTCAGTCCGAGCGGCCGGGCAGCGGCTGCTCGATGATCGGCCGGCGAGGCAGCGGCTCGCGTTCGCGGCGCTTGGCGGCCAGATAGACCTGCGCGGTGCTCGACGGCCACGGTGTGCCAGTCGAAGTCCGACGTGAGCCGCTGCCGCGCGGCCGACCGCGCGCCGCTGGGCGGCGGCCGGATCGTCGAGAACCGTGCGGACGGCGGCGGCCAGCGCGGCGACGTCGCGCGGCGGGAACGAGACACCCGTCTGGCCGTCGATCACCGCCTCGCCCAGCCCGCCGACGTTGGAGGTGACCAGGGGGATGCCGGCCGCGGCGGCCTCCAGGGCGACGATGCCGAACGGTTCGTAATGGCTGGGCAGCACCGCGGCGTCGGCGCGGTGCAGCAGCCGCAGCAGTTCGTCGTGGTCGACACCGCCGACGAAGTCGAACAGCCTTGAGCACCTTGTGTTTCCGGGCGACCTCGACCAGCCACTTCTGCTGGGTGCCGTCTCCTGCGACGGTCAGCGTCGTCCCGGGATGGGTGCGCCGGATCCGGGGGAGCGCGGCGATGGCCTCGTGGACGCCCTTCTCGTACTCCAGCCGTCCGAAGAACAGCAGTTCCGGCGGCCCGGCGTGGCGGCGGCGACGGGCGAACGGCCAACGGCTGGAGTCGATTCCGTTGGGGATGACGGTGATCTCGGCCAGGCCGGGACCGAACAGCTCGGAGATCTCGTCGGCCATCGACGCCGAGCAGGCGATCAGCGCGTCGGAATCCCTGACGAACCACGACTCGGTGGCGTGCACCTGCCGGCTGATCCGGCCCGACACCCAGCCGGCGTGCCGCCCCGCCTCAGTGGCGTGGACGGTGGAAACCATTGGCACATCGTAGAATTCGGCCAGCGCGATCGCCGGGTGGGCGACCAGCCAGTCGTGGGCGTGCACCACGTCGGGCTGCCAGCCCTTGGCGTGCAGGCTCAGCCCGGCGCGCAGCATGGAATGGCCCATGGCCAGTGTCCAGGCCATCAGATCGCGGCCGAAGTCGAAGTCGTGCGGATCCTGCGCGGCGGCGATCACCCGCACGCCCTCGTGGACCTCGTCGGTGGTCGGGTGGGTGGCCGGGTCGGTCCCGGTCGGGCGGCGCGACAGCACCACCACCTCGTGGCCGTCGGCGGCCAGCGCGGTGGCCAGCTGGTAGACGTGGCGGCCCAGTCCGCCGACGACCACCGGCGGGTACTCCCACGAGACCATCAGGATCTTCATCGGCGACCCGCCGGCGCGACGGTGCGCGAAGTGACCCGTGCTGCGGCGTGTCGGTGTGCAGACACGCACACTCGCGGAGGTGGAGGAGGGTCATCGCGGCAGCCGCCGGGCATCGAGCGCGCCGAACAGCCCGTCGGCGCGGTTCCAGCCGTCGGCCAGGCGTTCGGCGGCATCCCGCCGGCCCGAGGCCAGCGCACCGGCGATCTCCCGGGTGGCGTGCGCGTGCAGGTGAGCGCGGTAGCGGGCGTAGTCGGCCGCGGAGTCCTTGCTGACCATGAACGGCCAGTCACTGGACACCGTCAGCAGCGTCTCGCGCAGGATCTGATCGGCGACCAGATCGCGCGTCGGTGCGGTGTCGGTCTGCGCCAGGGCCTTGTCGACGGTGCTCAGCGCGGTGTCGACGACCTCGGCGTTGAGCGCCACCAGATCGGCCACCTTCTCGCCCGACCACACCTGCCAGTCCTTGCCCGAGCCCCACGAGCTCGGCGGCAATTCCACTGGGGCGCCGACGAATCCGTTGGCCAGCGCGTCGTTGAGTGTGCCGACGTGTATCCCGGCCTCGGGCAGCGCGCGCAACAACCGCTCGAGCCACATCGGGCCCTCGTACCACCAGTGGCCGAACAGTTCGGTGTCGAAGGCGGCCACCACGTGGGCCGGGCGTCCGATGCGCTCGGACTCGGCGATGAGCCGCTGGCGCACCATCGCGACGAAGTCGGCGACGTGGGCGTCGATCGCCCGCTCGGCGCGCTGCGGGTCATAGGGCGCCTTGGCGTCGGAGTCGACGTTGCGTCCGGTCACCCGCGCCGGCTTGAGCCCGGTCAGGTGGTCGTAGGTGTGGAAGTCGCGGTAGGCCGCGTGCCCCGGGTAGCCCGATTTCGGCGACCAGACGCGGTAGCTGACCTGCAGGTCGCGGCCGAACGCCACGACATCGCTCTGGCCGACCGGCCGGCCCAGGGCGGTGTCGCCGTGCAGCGAGGGGCCGTCGACCATGAAGTGACCGACGCCCGCGGCCGCGTAGTCGTGCTCCATGCCGGGGGCGTAGGCGCACTCCGGCGCCCAGATGCCCGACGGGGTGTGCGCGAGCCGCTGCTGGGCGTCGGCCAGTCCCTCGCGCAGCGCGAACTCGCGCAGTCGCGGGTTGAGCAGCGGCTGGAACGGATGCGCCAGCGGCCCGCCGAGCAATTCCACCGTGCCGGCGTCGATGAGTTCGCGCAGCAACGGGCTGACGCCGTGGCGCCACAGAGTGGTGAAGTCCTCGAGCGCGCGGCCCGCCTCGTGGTACTCGCGAATACCGAACTGGCGCAACGCTTCCGGCGTTGTCGCGGTGCCCTCGGCCGCGCCGGTCGCGGTGTGCAGGTTGGCGGCTTCCCACGCCCGCAGCTGCCAGTTGGCCAGCCACCGGTGCATACCGTCGAGGCAGTACGGGTCGTCGAGCTGGGCGGTGACCACCGGCGTCATGCCCAGGGTGATCAACCCGCGGCGGTCTTCGGCGGCCAACGTTCGCAGCACCCGCATCAGCGGCAGGTAGGCCGCCGACCACGACTGGTAGAGCCACTCCTCGCCGACCGGCCAGCGGCCGTGATGGGCCAGCCAGGGCAGGTGGGTGTGCAGGACGAGGCTGAACTGCCCGGGAACCTCCGGCGGGCAGGAGCGCAGCGACCCGGGAGTTGGCCTGATGCGCGCTCACGGGCGCACCGCGATCGCCACCAGATCCAGGCTCTCGTCGATGTCGCGCTCGGCCTCGTCCGAGCAGGTCGAAGTCCTCCGACCGCACCGCGGCGACGTCGGCCAGCAGTTCGTCGGGCCAGGCGGCGTCGGCCAGCGCCCGCTCGATCTGGGCGTCGATGATCGACCCGCCGTGGCGGGCGTCCATCTCCGCCAGCCGGGCACCGTGGAACACCCCGCTCATCGACTGCATCCGGAACCCCGCCGTCGGTGAGCAGTTCGGCCAGCTCAGCGGCGTTGAGTTCGCGGGTGTGGAACGGGTTGACCGGGGTGTCGCGGCCGGGGGAGAAGGTGACCCGGTTGGGTGTCGACATCAGCAGCAGCCCGCCGGGCCGCAGCACCCGTAAGCATTCCGTCACGAACTGTGGCTGATCCCACAAATGCTCGATGACCTGGAAGTTCACCACAACGTCAACCGAAGCGTCGGGCAGCGGCAGCGACGCCAGATTGGCCGCGACGACCTGCACCCGGGGGTAGCGGGCCCGCACGTGCGCCACCGCGGCCGCGTCGTAGTCGACCGCGATCACCCGCCGTGCCGCCGAGGCGATCAGATCGGCGCCGTAACCCTCTCCGCAGCCGGCCTCGAGTACGTCGCGACCTGCGCAAAGGGCGCGCAGCCGGAGGTAGACCACCTCGTGGCGGCGGAACCAGTAGTTCTCCTCCGCCAGACCCGGGATGGTCCGCTCACCGGTCAACGGCAAGCCGCCGTCACCCGCGTTCGTCACGAATGCGCTCATTGCAAGGCAGGCTAACCCAGCGGCGGGGGGAAGTCGCCGGTTCGCTATCCGCTCACGGTCCCATGGGCTGCTAGAACGCAAACTTCGCTCAGCTATGGTATTTCTGCGAACCACTCAAAGTTACCGGTGAGTAACATGGTGTGAGTTGCGGAAGTGACCCAATGTCTTGCGTCCTCTCTCGGCGCAGGACGCCTGCCAGGAGGACGTAGGAAGACTCATGACGAACATCGTGGTCCTGATCAAACAGGTCCCAGACACCTGGTCCGAGCGCAAGCTGTCCGACGGTGACTTCACCCTCGACCGCGACGCCGCCGACGCAGTGCTGGACGAGATCAACGAGCGCGCCGTCGAAGAAGCGCTGCTGATCAAGGAGCGCGAGGGCGGCGACAGCACGGTGACCGTGCTGACCGCCGGCCCGGAGCGCGCCACCGAGGCCATCCGCAAGGCCCTGTCGATGGGTGCCGACAAGGCGGTGCACGTGCTCGATCCGGGCCTGCACGGCTCGGACATGGTGCAGACCGGCTGGGCGCTGGCCCGCGCGCTGGGCGCCATCGAGGGCACCGACCTGGTCATCGCCGGCAACGAGGCGACCGACGGCACCGGTGGTGCGGTCCCGGCGATCATCGCCGAGTACCTCGGCCTGCCCCAGCTGACCCACGTGCGCAAGCTGTCCGTCGAGGGCGGCAAGGTCACCGGTGAGCGGGAGACCGACGACGGTGTGTTCACCCTCGAGGCGTCGCTGCCCGCCGTGGTCAGCGTCAACGAGAAGATCAACGAGCCCCGCTTCCCGTCCTTCAAGGGCATCATGGCCGCCAAGAAGAAGGAAGTGACCACGCTGACGCTCGCCGAGATCGGTGTGGAGGCCGACGAGGTCGGCCTGGCCAACGCCGGTACCACCGTTCTGGCGTCGACCCCGAAGCCGGCGAAGACCGCCGGCGAGAAGATCACCGACGAGGGCGAGGGCGGCAAGAAGATCGCCGAGTACCTGGTCGCTCAGAAGATCATCTAGAGACCCCGTCCCGGACCATCTGAGAGAACAAGAGGCGAACAACCGCTATGGCTGAAGTACTTGTGCTCGTCGAGCACTCCGAAGGTGCGGTGAAGAAAGTCACCGCCGAGCTCATCACCGCCGCCCGCGCGCTGGGCGAGCCGTCCGCCGTCGTCATCGGCGCCCCCGGCACCGCCGCCCCGCTGATCGACGACCTGAAGGCCGCCGGCGCGGCCAAGATCTACGTCGCCGAGTCGGACGATGCGGCGAACTACCTGATCGTCCCGTTCGTCGACGTGCTGGCGTCGCTGGTGGAAAGCGCCGGCCCGGCCGGTGTGCTGCTGGCCGCCAACGCCGACGGCAAGGAGATCGCCGGCCGGCTGGCCGCGCGGATCGGATCGGGCGTGCTGTCCGACGTCGTCGAGGTCAAGGAAGGCGGCAAGGGCATCCACTCGATCTTCGGTGGCGCCTTCACCGTCGAGGCGCAGGCCACCGGCGACGTGCCGGTGATCACCGTGCGTCCGGGCGCCGTCGAGGCCGCACCGGCCGCCGGGGCCGGCGAGCAGGTCACCGTCGAGGTGCCCGCACCCGCCGAGAACGCCACCCGGATCACCGCCCGTCAGCCCGCCGTCGCCGGTGACCGTCCCGAGCTCACCGAGGCCAGCGTCGTGGTCTCCGGTGGCCGTGGCGTCGGCAGCGCCGAGAAGTTCACCGTCGTCGAGGACCTGGCCGACTCGCTGGGTGCGGCGGTGGGCGCCTCGCGTGCCGCCGTCGACTCCGGCTACTACCCGGGCCAGTTCCAGGTCGGCCAGACCGGCAAGACCGTCTCGCCGCAGCTGTACATCGCGCTGGGCATCTCCGGGGCGATCCAGCACCGCGCCGGTATGCAGACGTCCAAGACGATCGTCGCGGTGAACAAGGACGAAGAGGCGCCGATCTTCGAGATCGCCGACTACGGCATCGTGGGCGACCTGTTCAACGTCACCCCGCAGCTCACCGAGGCCGTCAAGGCCCGCAAGGGCTGAGTCCGCTTCACCAGAAAGCCCCGGACACCGCGGTGTCCGGGGTTTTCTGTGTCTATTCGTCATCGAGCGTGCACGAACACGTCACCCGCACGTTGACATCCCGCCGAACGCAGCGGTGACCGTGCAGCTATGAGCACTTCCTCCGTACTCATAGCCCCCACCGAGACCACTGCGCTGCACGCACCCCGCTACACCCTGCTGCTGTCCACCGACCCCGCGCTCGTCGAGGCCGCCCAGCGGCTGCGCCATCAGGTGTTCACCACCGAGCCGGGTTTCTCCCTGCCCGCCGGCGGCGACGGCCTGGACGCCGACCGGTTCGACGAGTTCTGCGATCACCTGCTGGTGCGCGAGGACACCTCCGGCGAACTCGTCGGCTGCTACCGCATGCTGCCCCCGCCCGGCGCCATCGCCGCCGGAAGTCTCTACACCGCAACCGAATTCGACGTCACCGCGTTGGATGCGCTGCGGCCCTCCCTGGTGGAGATGGGACGGGCGGTGGTGCGCGCCGACCACCGCAACGGCGCGGTGGTGCTGCTGATGTGGACGGGCATCCTGGCCTACCTCGACCGGTGCGGCTACGACTACGTCACCGGCTGCGTCTCGGTGCCCACCCACCGGCCAGGGTGCCCCGGGCAGCCAGCTGCGCGGGGTGCGTGACGTCGTCCTGCGCCGCCACGCCGCGGCCCCCGAGCTCACCGTCTACCCGTACCGCCCGGTGGTCCTCGACGGCCGCAGCCTCGACGACATCGACCCGCCCGACCGGCCCGCCATCCCGCCGCTGATGCGCGGCTACCTGCGCCTGGGCGCCAAGGTGTGCGGCGAGCCGGCCCACGATCCGGACTTCGGGGTCGGCGACTTCCCGGCCCTGCTCGACAAACGCCACGCCGACATCCGCTACCTCACCCGGCTGCGCTCGGCGGCGGCCGCCGCCGGAGGGTGCAGCGCTGATGAGCACCGTCGAGCACGCCTGGCTGCCCAAGGCGACGTGCGACGACAACTGTGTGCGCGCCGGCGGCGACCGGCCCGGCAGGCCTGCCCTTGCGACGCTGCGCGCGGTGCGCCGCATCACCTGTGCGCTGTTGCTGCTGCCGTTGCTGCCGCTGCTGGCGGTCCCGATGCCCGGGCGCTCGCGCGGTCAGCGGCTGTACTGCCGGATGTTCCTGCGCTGCCTCGGTGTGCGAATCACGGTGTCCGGCGGCCCGATTCGCAACCTGCGCGGCGTGCTGGTGGTCAGCGGCCACGTGGGCTGGGTGGACATCTTCACCATCGGCGCGGTGCTGCCCGGCGCCTTCGTCGCCCGCGCCGACCTGGTGGACTGGCCCGCCGTGGGTCTGGCCGCCCGCATCATGAAGGTCATCCCCATCGACCGCGCGAGCCTGCGCAGGCTGCCGCAGGTGGTCTCCGCCGTCGCCGACCGGCTGCGGGCCGGCCAGACCGTGGTCGCCTTCCCCGAAGGCACCACCTGGTGCGGGCTGGCCTACGGACCGTTCCGGCCGGCCATGTTCCAGGCCGCCGTCGACGCCGGGCGCCCCGTCCAGCCGCTGCGGCTGACCTATCACCACCGCGACGGGCAACCGTCGACCGTGACGGCCTTCGTCGGCGACGACAGCCTGTGGCAGTCGCTGAGCCGCACGGTGCGGGCCCGGCTGACCATCGTCGACGTCGAGGTGGCCTCGCTCGAGCTGCCCGGCGCCGACCGGCGTGAGCTGGCCGCGCGCTGCGAACTGGCGGTGCGGGGACCGGTCACCGAGCGCTTCCGGCACCAGCCGGCGCTCACCGCCTAGCGCGAACCGGGCGGTCGCTGGCCTGCCGGTATCCTGGACGGGCCATGAGCCCCGGCCCGATCTACCTCGACCACGCCGCCACCACCCCGATGCATCCTGCTGCCATCGAGGCGATGACGGCTGCGCTGGCCACCGTCGGCAACGCCTCCTCGCTGCACACCGCGGGCCGCGACGCCCGGCGCCGGATGGAGGAGTCGCGGGAGAGCATCGCCGCGCACCTGGGCGCCCGGCCGTCGGAGATCATCTTCACCGCGGGCGGCACCGAGAGCGACAACCTCGCCGTCAAGGGCATCTACTGGGCGCGCCGCGACGCCGACCCGAACCGTCGGCGCATCGTCACCACCGCCGTCGAACACCACGCCGTGCTCGACGCGGTCATCTGGCTGGCCGAGCACGAGGGCGCCGAGGTGACCTATCTGCCCACCGAGCCCGACGGCTCGGTGACACCGGCCGCGCTGCGCGACGCCCTGGACCGCCACGACGACGTCGCCCTGGTGTCGGTCATGTGGGCCAACAACGAGGTCGGCACCATCATGCCGATCGAGGAGCTCGCCGCGGTCGCCGCCGAGTTCGAGGTGCCCATGCACAGCGACGCCGTGCAGGCGGTCGGCCAGATTCCGGTGCGATTCGCCGACTCGGGGCTCTCGGCGATGAGCGTGACCGCCCACAAGTTCGGCGGACCCACCGGGGTGGGTGCCCTGATGCTGCGCCGCGACACCGACTGCGTGCCGCTGCTGCACGGCGGCGGGCAGGAACGCGACGTGCGTTCCGGCACAGCCGATGTCGCGGGTGTGGTGGCGATGGCCGAGGCGGCCCGCATCGCCGTGGAATCCCTCGACGTCACGGCCGAGCGGCTGCGCGGGCTGCGCGAGCGGCTGATCGCCGGAGTGCTCGGCTCGATCGCCGACACCCAGGTCAACGGAGCGCTCGGCGAGCGCCGGCTGCCGGGCAACGCGCACTTCACCTTCCGCGGCTGCGAAGGCGACTCGCTGCTGATGTTGTTGGACGCCAACGGAATCGAGTGTTCGACCGGTTCGGCGTGCACGGCGGGGGTCGCCCGGCCCTCGCATGTGCTGCTGGCGATGGGGGCCGACCCGGTCGTCGCGCGCGGCTCGCTGCGGTTGTCGCTGGGCCACACCAGCACCCAGTCCGACGTCGACGCCGCGCTGCGGGTGCTGCCCGCCGCGGTCGACCGGGCCAGGCAGGCCGCGCTGGCCAGTTCGGCGCTGGGCGGTCTGCGATGAGGGTCCTGGCCGCGATGAGCGGCGGCGTGGACTCGTCGGTGGCCGCCGCGCGCATGGTCGACGCCGGCCACGAGGTGGTCGGCGTGCACCTGGCGCTGTCCAGCGCGCCGGGCGCGTTGCGCACCGGTTCGCGCGGCTGCTGCTCGCGGGAGGACGCCGGCGATGCCCGACGGGTCGCCGATGTGCTCGGAATCCCGTTCTACGTCTGGGATTTCGCCGACCAGTTCGCCGAGGACGTGATCGACGACTTCGTGGCGTCCTACGCGCGCGGCGAAACCCCCAACCCGTGTGTGCGCTGCAACGAGAAGATCAAGTTCTCGGCGCTGGCGGCCAGGGCGCTGGCGCTGGGCTTCGACGCCGTCGCCACCGGCCACTACGCCCGGTTGTCCGAAGGCAGGCTGCGCCGGGCGGTCGACCGCGACAAGGACCAGTCCTACGTGCTCGGTGTGCTGACCGCCACGCAGCTGCGCCACGCGGCGTTCCCGATCGGTGACACCCCCAAGCCGCAGATCCGCGAGGAGGCCGCCCGCCGCGGCCTGCCGGTGGCCGACAAGCCCGACAGCCACGACATCTGCTTCATCCCCTCCGGTGACACCCAGGCGTTCCTCGGTGCGCGCATCGGGGTGCGCCGCGGGACGGTGGTCGACGCCGCCGGCGCCGTGCTGGCCGAACACGACGGGGTGCACGGCTTCACCATCGGCCAGCGCAAGGGCCTGGGCATCGCCGGCCCCGGACCCGACGGCCAGCCGCGCTACGTCACCGGCATCGACGCCGACTCGCAGACCGTGCGAGGTGGGTGCCGCCGAGGATCTCGACGCCTGGTCGCTGACCGGTGGGCGTGCCGGTGTTCACCTCCGGTGTCGCGCCCGAGGGTCCGATCGAGTGCGAGGTGCAGGTGCGCGCCCACGGCGGCATCGCCGCCGCGGTCGCCGAACTCGTCGGCGACGAACTGCGGGTGACACTGCGGTCGCCGCTGCGCGGCGTCGCGCCCGGCCAGACCCTGGTGCTCTACCGGCCCGACCCGGCCGGCGACGAAGTGATCGGCAGCGCGACGATCCTCAACCGGCCGGAATCCTGCTGAGGATGTTCGTCATCACGATCTCCGACACCGAGTCGGGGAACGCGCAGAACGTCACCTCCACCAACACCGGACCCTTCAGCCGGTAGTCGCGGCCACACGCGCCGGGACGGGTCCGCACCGTCTCGGCGCCGGCGTCGACCTCCCCGACCAGCAGCGCCCCGTAGGAGCTGTCGGCGCAGCGGGCCGCGGTGGCCGAGAGCGCGTCGAACACCCGCCGCGCGCTGGCGGCGTCCCGGTAGGCGGCGGCGCCCTCGGAGATCAGCGCGGAACGCGGCGGGCTCTGGAAGCTCGTCTTGTGGAAGTCCTCGAAGCCGGTGCCGAACGTGGCCGTCTCGGCGAAGACGAACCGGCACTCCGGCGGCACCGAGTCGGCCAGCTCCACGACATCGACCGGTGACTTGCCGTCCATGCTGGGAATGATCGTCAGATCCTGGCCGGTCCCGGTGATCGCCCGCATCTGGTCCTGGCCGAGCAGAACCTGGTCGACGTCGACGACTCCGGCCGGTTGGTACGGCGGCTCACCGGCCGCGCGCAGCGGTGCACCGGCAACCCACTGAGTGCACCCTGTCAGCAGCGTCGCCGCCGCGCAGCAGGCCAGTCCCGCCCGCACCGTCACGACCACCACGTTAGGCCCCCGGCCGGGACGCGGCGGCGAGCTGTCCAATACGGTTGGCCGGTGAATGTTTTCGCGGCCGCCACCGGCATCGGATCCTGGCCGGGTTCGGCACCGCGGGAGGCCGCCGAGATCGTGGTCGGTGAACTTCACCGGCTGCCACACCTCGTCGAGCTGCCCGCCCGCGGAGTGGGTGCCGACATGATCGGCCGGGCCGGCGCGCTGCTGGTCGACATCGCCCTGGACACCGTGCCGCGGGGTTATCGCATCGCGGCCCGCCCGGGAGCGGTGATGCGGCGTGCGGTCAGCCTGCTCGACGAGGACATCGACGCCCTCGAGGAGGCCTGGGAGAAGGCCGGCGGGGCGGTCAGCGGCCGCGCCGTCAAAGTTCAGGCCCCAGGGCCGATCACGCTGGCCGCCGGGCTGGAGCTTCCCAACGGCCATCGGGCCATCACCGACGCGGGCGCCGTCCGCGATCTGACGGCCTCGCTGGCCGAGGGGGTCGAGCGACATCGCGCCGAGGTGGCCCGGCGGTTGGCGACGACGGTGGTGGTGCAGTACGACGAACCCGTCCTGCCCGCCGCCCTGGCCGGCCGGCTGAGCGGCGTCACATCGCTCAACCCGGTGCATCCCGTCGACGAGGTGGCTGCCATCACGCTGATCGACACCTGCGTCGCCGCGGCGGGCGCCGAGGTACTGCTGCACTGCTGTGCCGACGAGATCCCGTGGAATGTGTTGCAGCGCAGCAGTATCAACGCCGTCTCGGTCGATGCAAGCAGCCTCGGCGACGCCGACCTCGACGGACTGGGGGAGTTCCTGGACTCGGGTCGTGCCGTGGTGCTCGGCCTGCTGCCGACGAGCGCGCCGCAACGCCGGCCGTCGGCCGACGAGGTTGCCGCGGCCGCGGTCGCGATCACCGACCGAATCGGCTTCTCGCGCGCCGTCATTGGCCAGCGGGTGGGGATCAGCCCGGCCTGCGGACTGGCCGGCGCCACCGCGCAGTGGGCGCGCGTCGCGCTCGAGCTGGCCCAACGTGCCGCCGATGCGGTCGACGGGGATCCGTCGGCGATCTAATCGGAGTTGCCCGCCACGCGCGGGGACAACGTGCTACAAGGTAACCGTGTCTGCTTCTGCGGGGGTGAAGCGGTGGACCGGGCCCGCGGTCCTGGCCGCCGTGCTCGTCGCTGGCTGCTCGGCGCCGGCACACCAGCCGGAGGCCAAGTCGGCGGTAAGCCTCGCGGCGTGGGGCCCGTGCGTCATGACCGAGTCGATGCCGGACTCCAACTGGCGCTTACCCCGGTGTCGAATGCTCAACCCTCACAGTACCTTTCGACTACACCCGAGCCCGACGGCCCGTCCTTCCGTGTCCCGGTGATCCGGATACCGTCGAAAGCGCAGAACCCCAAGCTGCTGCTGACCAACCCGGGCGGTCCCGGAATCAGTGGAGTCAACGACCTGCGGACCAACCGCGAGTACTTCGAGAAGTTCAGCGACGCCTACACCGTCGTCTCGTTCGACCCGCGCGGTGTCGGCGCCTCCGTTCCGGCCATCCAGTGCCTCGACGACCAGCAGCGGCAGGCGATCTTCAACCAGCCGAGCGCGCCGACTTCCGACGCGGACATGAAGCGCGCCAAGGAACTCGCCATCGGCATCGGCGACTCCTGCAAGCGGCAGTTCGGCGACGCCCTGGCGCACATCGGCACCGCCGACGTCGCCCGCGACATGGACGAGATCCGCAAAGCCATGGGCTTCGACCAGATCAACTACCTCGGCTTCTCCTACGGAACGTTCCTGGGCGCGGTCTACGCCGACATGTTCCCGAAGCAGACCGACCGCGTCGTGCTCGACTCGGTGATGGACCCGATGCTGGACTATCAGGAGGTCCGCCACGGGCAGGCCCAGGGCATGCAGCTCAGCATCACCGCCTTCGTCGAGGACTGCCTGCGCCGACCGGACTGCCCGCTGAGTGGTCCGAGTGATCAAGCCCTGCAACAGATTTCACAACTCATCGGCACCCTCGACGGACAGCCCTACGTCGGCGCCGACGGCCGAACCCTCTCGGGTGCGCGGATGCTGGCGCTGGTCGAGTCCTCGCAGTACTTCCCGGAGTCGGGGTGGCCGACCCTGCGTGAGACGCTTCGCCACGCCGTGGCCAAGCAGTGGCCGGCCGTCCTGGACGCCGCCTACTCACCGAAGCTGATGGTCAATCCCGCCGACTCGGAATACCTGTCGGTGGTGTGCATCGACTTCGCGACCAGACCGCGATCCGGAGAAGCCCAAACGCCTGGCCGAGACGTGGGCGATGGAAAGCCCGATCAGCGGTGCCAACCGGGCCTGGTCGCTGGAGCCGTGCGAGACCTGGCCGGTGCCGCCGGTGCGCGAACCCGGGCCGGTGGACCCGCAGGGGGCGGGGCCGGTGCTGATTCTCAACACCACGGGCGACCCGGCCACGCCGCTGGCGTGGGCGCAGTCGCTTCATGGCCAGATCAAGAACTCGACGCTGGTCGTCGCCCCGGCCCAGGGCCACATCGCAAGCTCGCAGAACGCGTGCGCGGAGAACACTCTCGTCGCGTTCTTGATGAAGGGCACTCTGCCTCCGGATCGCGTCTTCAACTGTCCGCCGAATCGGTGATCGGCCGAATTCGAAGCGAGTAGCGCGTCTCGGCGAATCGAGTATGTCGGCACTCGTGCTGTCCATCTCGTCGCAACCTAGTTTTCCAGGCAGAGACAGGGAGGTTGCGCAATGGCTCTACTCGGCGAACGTGCGGTGGTTCTCGGCGCCAGTATGGCGGGCCTGCTGGCGGCCCGGGTGGCCGCCGACCACTACCGGACTGTGACGGTGATCGACCGTGACGTGCTGCCCACGCAAGTGGAGAACCGGCGCGGGGTGCCGCAGGGCGCGCACGGCCACGTGCTGCAGGCGGCGGGCTCAGCAGTGCTCGATGAACTGTTGCCCGGCATTCTCGGCGAGATCGCCGACGACGGCGCCCCGGTCTGGGACGACGGCGACATGTCGAAGATGATCATCGAGTACGCCGGCCACAGGTTCCTCGGGTCCGGCCGCCTGCCGAATGCGGTGACAAACTATTTGCCCAGTCGACGGCTTCTGGATTGGCATGTGCGCCAACGGGTGTCGGAGTTGTCGAACGTCACAGTGCTCGGCGGCCACGATGTCGTCGGCCTCACCTCGACACGCGATCACTGCCGGGTGACCGGGGTGGCCGTCGCGCGCCGGGACGGAGACGACGCGACACTGCTCGGCGCGGACCTGGTCGTCGACGCCACCGGCCGGGGCTCCCGTGCGCCGGTCTTCCTCGACAGCCTTGGCTACCCGCGGCCCGCCGAGGACGAGCTGACCATCAATTTGTGCTACACGAGCCAGTGGATCCAGCTGCCGCCCGGAGCTGTGCCGCAGCACACGGTCGCGCTGTTCCCGGTCGCCGGTGAGCTGACCACCTTTGCCCTGCTTCGCCACGAGAACGACACCTGGCTGATGACGGTGGGCACGATGGTGGGCCAAGCCCATGCCGCCGACTACTCCGGCATGCTCGAGATCGCGCGCCGCCGGGCTCCTGAACACATTCGCAGCGCGCTTGCACAGGCCGTGCCGGTGGGAAAGATCGCCCACTACCGCACGCCGTCGAGTCGGTGGCGTCGCTACGACAGGTTGGTCCGCTTCCCCGACGGTTTCGTGGTCACCGGTGACGCGGTGTGCAGCTTCAACCCGATCTACGGCCAGGGCATGTCCGTTGCCGCCCTGGATGCCATCGCACTGCGGCGCTGCCTACGCGGCGGCGATCAGGATCTGCCCGGGCGGTTCTTCCGCGCCAGCGCCAAGACCATCAAGGTGGCCTGGCGCAACGCCGTCAGTGCCGACCTCGCGCTGCCGGAGGTGGCCGGTCAGCGGCCGATCGGGATGCGGTGGAACAACGCGTTCGCCGACCGGGTGCTCACGGCCGTCGAAACCGACCCGGTGGTCGCCGGCCAGTTCTTCCGGGTGCTCGGTATGCTCGATTCGCCGGCCCGGCTGATGCGGCCATCCATCCTGGCGCGGGTGGCACGGGCCAATCTCGCACCGGCACAGCCCGTTCGGCAGCCGGAACTGTCGCTGGCCTCCTAGCCGTCGAGGCGGCGGACCAGCCGCGCCGGCGCCTGCAGCCGGAACGACGCGTCGATGAGTTCGCCGACCTCGTCCCAGTCGACCTCGGCGGCGTCGAAGTCCAGCCCCAGCCAGCCGAACGGCCCGAGATAGGCCGGGTAGAAGAACCGGGCGTCCTGCTGCAGCGCCGGCCGTTCGCTGTCGTCGACCTTGACCAGCAGTGCGTGGGCATAGCGGATCATCGGGCCGTCCGGGTTCTTCCGGCTGCCGCCGTAGACGGCGAACATCTTGGGCGCGCAGAACGTCGGCCGGCCGTGCGAGATCTTCTCGATCGCCTCGGGCAGGCCGAGCGCGATGCGTCGGACCCGTGCCAGCAGTGGATCGTCGGCGCGGAACATCACCGGATGGGACACACCTCCACACTGCCATCTTCGGGCGTCGGTGGCCTCGGTTAGCCTGCGAGGGTGGCCACCGACGATCCGGAAACCGATCCGATCGATCCTGATGTCCGACGGCGCTGGCAGGAGCTCGCCGACGAGGTACGCGAACACCAGTTCCGCTACTACATCAAGGACGCGCCGATCGTCTCCGACGCGGACTTCGACACGCTGTTCAACGAGCTGGTCGCCCTCGAGGAGCGCTACCCCGAACTGCGGGTGCCGGACTCGCCGACACAACTGGTCGGCGGCGCCGGCTTCGCCACCGACTTCGCCGAGGCCGCAGCACCTCGAGCGGATGCTCAGCCTCGACGACGTGTTCAACGTCGAGGAGCTCGAGGCGTGGTCGGTGCGGGTGGAGAACGAGATCGGCGGCGACCCGAACTACCTGTGCGAGCTGAAAGTCGACGGTGTCGCCATCGCCCTGGTCTACCGCGACGGCCGGCTGGAACGGGCCGCCACCCGCGGTGACGGCAGGGTCGGCGAGGACGTCACCCTCAACGCGCGCACCATCGGCGACGTGCCCGAAACCCTCAGCGACTCAGCCGAATTCCCGCTGCCGTCGGTCCTCGAGGTGCGCGGCGAGGTGTTCTTCATGATCGCCGACTTCGAGAACCTCAACGCCAACCTGGTCGAGGAGGGCAAGGCCCCGTTCGCCAACCCCCGCAACAGCGCGGCGGGTTCGCTTGCGGCAGAAGAACCCGGCGGTCACCGCGCGTCGCCCGCTGCGGATGATCTGTCACGGGCTGGGCTACACCGAAGGGTTCAACCCGGCCACCCTGCACGACACCTACTTCGCGCTCAAGGCGTGGGGGCTGCCGGTCTCCGACCACACCACGCGAGTGGCGGGCCTGGCCGCGGTGCGCGAGCGCATCGGCTTCTGGGGCGAGCGGCGCCACGAGGTCGAGCACGAAATCGACGGTGTGGTGGTCAAAGTCGACGACTTCGCCCTGCAGCGCCGCCTCGGCGCCACCTCGCGGGCGCCGCGCTGGGCGGTGGCCTACAAGTACCCGCCGGAGGAGGCGCAGACCAAACTGCTCGACATCCAGGTCAACGTCGGGCGCACCGGCCGGGTCACCCCGTTCGCGATGATGACCCCGGTGCGCATCGCGGGATCGACCGTCGGCATGGCCACCCTGCACAACGGCTCGGAGGTCAAGCGCAAGGGCGTGCTGATCGGCGACACCGTGATGATCCGCAAAGCCGGCGACGTCATCCCCGAGGTGCTCGGCCCGGTGGTCGACCTGCGCGACGGCACCGAACGCGAGTTCGTGATGCCCACCCACTGCCCGGAATGCGGGACCGCGCTCGCGCCGGCCAAGGAGGGCGACGTCGACATCCGCTGCCCGAACTCCCGGTCGTGCCCGGCGCAGTTGCGCGAGCGGGTGTTTCACCTCGCCGGCCGCGGCGGCCTGGACATCGAGGGACTGGGCTACGAGGCGGCGACCGCGCTGCTGGACGCCACGATCATCGCCGACGAGGGCGACCTGTTCACCCTCACCGCCGACGACCTGCTGACCTCGGAGTTCTTCCGCACCAAGGCCGGCACGCTGTCGGCCAACGGCACGCGGCTGCTGGCCAACCTGCAGCAGGCCAAGGACCGTCCGCTGTGGCGGATCCTGGTCGCGCTGTCGATCCGCCACGTCGGCCCCACCGCGGCCCGCGCGCTGGCGACGGCGTTCGGCAGCCTCGAGGCGATCATGGCCGCCTCCGAGGAGCAGCTGGCCGACGTCGAGGGAGTCGGGCCGACCATCGCCGCCGCGCTCGTGGAGTGGTTCGCGGTCGACTGGCATCGCGCGATCGTCGACAAGTGGCGGGCCGCCGGGGTGCGGATGGCCGACGAACGCGACAGCGGTATCACCCCCACGCTGCAAGGGCTGTCGATCGTGGTCACCGGCTCGCTGACCGGGTTCTCCCGCGACGAGGCCAAGGAGGCCATCATCATCCGCGGCGGCAAGGCCGCCGGATCGGTGTCGAAGAAGACGTCGTTCGTCGTCGCCGGTGACGCGCCGGGCTCGAAGTACGACAAGGCCGTCGAACTCGGCGTACCGATCCTCGACGAGGACGGGTTCCGCAGGCTGTTGACTGACGGCCCCGGCCAATCCGGCGGAAGCCCGCCGCCGGCCGAGTAGCTCAGCGCAAGATCGTCGCCACGATGCCGGACAGGTAGCCCAGCTGGGCTACCTCCGACGGGCGGAAGAACGGCCCGCCCGGCCGGCCGAGCACCACCGCGGTGTGCGGTTCGCCGAGCGGGGCGGCGGCCAGCGTGATGTCCATGTCGCGCCAGACCTGGGGCACCCAGTCGGCGGTGCTGTCGAGCGCCTGGGCGTGGCTCGATCGGCAGCCAGGGCGCGGTCTCGGCCTGGGTCTCGGGTGCGCCGGGGCTGCCGACGATGCGCTCCAGCCCGGATTCCGTCGCCCGCACGACGGTGCACCAGCCCACCCGCAGCACCCGCGGCGCCTCGTCGGCGAGCACCTGCAGTTTGGCGGTGCGGCCGTCGGCGGCGGCGATGTGATCGATGAGTTCCAGCTCGCGGTGGGCCTCCAGCAGTCCGGTGTGCGGCCGGATGGTGTCCACCCGCACACCTTCGAGCCGCTCGGCGGCGGTGATCACCATGTCGGGCATCGTGCCGTGCGGCAGCTCGACCACCAGGTCGTCGATGGCGTACCCGGAGGCGCGCTCGACGACGTCGAGCGACAGGATGTCCGCGCCCACCGAGCCGAGGGCGACCGCGAGCGACCCGAGGCTGCCGGGCCGGTCCTCGAGCTGGACCCGCAGCAGATAGGAAGGCACGGGCACACTTTTGCACAGTCGCGGGCTCGGGCATTCCGGCGGATCCGGCGCCTGGGCCCGGTTGGGGCGGGCACCTGCACGTTCGCGCGCCCGTCGGCGTCCATCTAGGCTTGTGCACCGTGTCCCAGATCTCCCGTGACGAGGTAGCCCGGCTGGCCAAGCTCGCCCGGCTGGCCCTGACCGACCACGAACTCGACAGCTTCGCCGGCCAGCTCGACGCGATCCTGGGGTACGTCAGCCAGATCCAGGCCGTCGACGTCACCGACGTCACGCCGACCGGCAACCCGCTCAAGTCGGTCAACGTCAGCCGCGCCGACGTCGTGCAGCCGTGCCTGACCCAGGCCGAGGCCCTGGCCGAGGCGCCTGCCGCGATCGACGGCCGCTTCGCGGTGCCGCAGATCCTGGGGGAGGCGGAGTAGATGAGCGACGTGATCCGGCTCGACGCCGCCACGCTGGGCGCCAAGATCGCGGCCAAGGAGCTGTCCTCGGTCGAGGTGACCCAGGCCTGCCTGGACCAGATCGCCGCCACCGACGAGCGCTACCACGCCTTCCTGCACGTCGCGGCCGACGAGGCGCTGGCCACCGCCGCCCGCGTCGACGCCGCCGTCGAGGCCGGCGAGCAGCTGCCGTCCCCGCTGGCCGGTGTGCCGCTGGCGCTCAAGGACGTCTTCACCACCGCCGACATGCCCACCACCTGCGGGTCGAAGATCCTCGAGGGCTGGATGTCGCCGTACGACGCGACGGTGACCGCGCGGGTCCGCGCGGCGGGCATCCCGATCCTGGGCAAGACCAACATGGACGAGTTCGCGATGGGCAGCTCCACCGAGAACTCGGCGTACGGCCCGACCCGCAACCCCTGGGACACCGACCGGGTGCCCGGCGGCTCCGGCGGTGGCAGCGCCGCCGCGCTGGCGGCCTTCCAGGCGCCGCTGGCACTCGGCTCCGACACCGGCGGGTCCATCCGCCAGCCGGCCGCGCTGACCGCGACGGTCGGCGTCAAGCCGACCTACGGCACGGTGTCGCGCTACGGGCTGATCGCCTGCGCGTCGTCCCTGGACCAGGGCGGACCGTGCGCGCGCACGGTGCTGGACACCGCGCTGCTGCACGCGGTGATCGCCGGCCACGACCCGCGCGACTCGACGTCGGTGGAGGCCGAGATCCCCGACGTGGTCGGCGCGGCGAAGGCCGGCGCGGCCGGCGACCTGAAGGGCGTGCGGATCGGCGTGGTCAAGCAGCTGCGTACCGGCGAGGGCTACCAGCCCGGCGTGCTGGCCTCGTTCAACGCCGCCGTCGACCAGCTGGCCGCCCTGGGCGCCGACGTCAGCGAGGTCGACTGCCCGCACCTGGACTACTCGCTGTCCGCCTACTACCTGATCCTGCCCTCGGAGGTCTCGAGCAACCTGGCCCGCTTCGACGCCATGCGCTACGGGCTGCGGGTCGGCGACGACGGCACCCACAGCGCCGAAGAGGTCATGGCGCTGACCCGCGCGGCCGGTTTCGGCCCGGAAGTCAAGCGCCGCATCATGATTGGCACCTACGCGCTGTCGGCGGGCTATTACGACGCCTACTACAACCAGGCGCAGAAGGTGCGCACGCTGATCGCCAACGACCTCGACAACGCCTACCAAAGCGTCGACGTCCTGGTGTCGCCGGCGACCCCGACGACGGCGTTCCGGCTCGGCGAGAAGGTCGACGACCCGCTGGCGATGTACCTGTTCGACCTGTGCACGCTGCCGCTCAACCTGGCCGGGCACTGCGGAATGTCGGTGCCGTCGGGGCTCTCGCCGGACGACAACCTGCCGGTCGGACTGCAGATCATGGCCCCGGCGCTGGCCGACGACCGGCTCTACCGGGTGGGCGCGGCCTACGAGGCGGCACGAGGACCTTTGCCGTCTGCCCTCTGATGCGCTGACGGGCTGAGGGGCAACAGGCAAGATAGAGCCCATGCGCATCGGAGTTCTCACTGGCGGCGGCGACTGTCCCGGCCTCAATGCCGTCATCCGCGCGGTCGTCCGGACCTGTGACGCCCGCTACGGGTCGTCGGTCGTCGGCTTCCTCGACGGGTGGCGCGGGCTGCTGGAGGACCGGCGCATCCAGCTGCACAACGACGACCGCAACAACCGGCTGCTGGCCAAGGGCGGCACCATGCTGGGCACCGCGCGGACCAACCCCGACAAGCTGCGCGCCGGCCTGGACGACATCAAGCAGACCTTGGAGGACAACGGGATCGACGTGCTGATCCCGATCGGCGGCGAGGGCACGCTGACCGCGGCGCACTGGCTGTCCGAGGAGGGCGTGCCCGTCATCGGCGTGCCCAAGACCATCGACAACGACATCGACTGCACCGACGTCACCTTCGGGCACGACACCGCGCTGCAGATCGCCACCGACGCCATCGACCGGCTGCACAGCACCGCCGAGTCACATCAGCGCGTGATGCTGGTCGAGGTGATGGGCAGGCACGCGGGCTGGATCGCGCTCAACGCCGGGCTGTCCTCCGGCGCCCACATGACCCTGATCCCCGAGCAGCCCTTCGACGTCGAAGATGTGTGCCGGCTGGTCAAGAAGCGCTTCCAGCGTGGCGAGTCGAGCTTCATCATCGTGGTCGCCGAGGGCGCCAAGCCCGCCGAGGGCTCGATGCAGCTGCGCCACGGCGGCACCGACGAGTTCGGCCACGAGAAGTTCACCGGGGTGGCCCAGCAGCTGGCCATCGAGGTGGAGAAGCGGATCAAGAAGGAAGTGCGCGTCACCGTGCTGGGCCACGTGCAGCGAGGCGGCACGCCGACGGCCTACGACCGGGTGCTGGCCACCCGGTTCGGGGTCAACGCCGCCGACGCCGCACATGCCGGCGAGTACGGGATGATGGTGTCGCTGCAGGGCAACGAGATCGGCCGGGTCCCGCTGGCCGACGCGGTCACGGCAGCTCAAGCTGGTGCCGCAGAGCCGCTACGACGACGCCGCCGCCTTCTTCGGCTGAGCCTGTCTCGCCGCGAGTGTGAAACCTCGGCGAGAAATCGCCCGCCGAAAAGACGCAGAGGGTTCACACTCGGCGCCCGGAAAAGGGGCCCCACTAGGATCGATGGCATGACGATCGCTGCCAACGCCGAACTGATGGACTACGACGACGTCGTGGCCCGGTTCGACCCGGTGCTCGGTCTGGAGGTCCACGTCGAGCTGTCGACGGCCACCAAGATGTTCTGCGGCTGCTCGACGACCTTCGGCGCCGAGCCCAACACCCAGGTCTGCCCGGTGTGCCTGGGCCTGCCCGGCGCGCTGCCGGTGCTCAACGCGGCCGCCGTCGAGTCGGCCATCCGCATCGGGCTGGCGCTGAACTGCCAGATCGCCCCGTGGTGCCGCTTCGCGCGGAAGAACTACTTCTACCCGGACCAGCCGAAGAACTACCAGATCTCGCAGTACGACGAGCCGATCGCCTTCGACGGCTACCTCGACGTCCCGCTAGACGACGGCACCACCTTCCGGGTCGCCATCGAGCGCGCCCACATGGAGGAGGACACCGGCAAGCTCACCCACGTCGGCAGCGACACCGGCCGCATCCACGGCGCGACCACCTCGCTGCTCGACGTCAACCGCGCCGGGGTGCCGCTGATCGAGATCGTCACCAAGCCGATCGAAGGCGCCGGCGAGCGTGCCCCGGAGGTGGCCCGCGCCTATGTGACCGCGCTGCGGGACATGTTGCGGGCGTTGGACGTCTCCGACGTCCGGATGGACCAGGGCTCGCTGCGCTGCGACGCCAACGTGTCGCTGCGGCCGATCGGCCAGGCCGAGTTCGGCACCCGCACCGAGACCAAGAACGTCAACTCGCTCAAGAGCGTCGAGGTGGCGGTCCGCTACGAAATGCGCCGCCAGGCAGCGCTTCTCGCCGCCGGCGGCAGGATCCACCAGGAGACCCGGCACTTCCACGAGGACGGCTACACCTCGCCGGGCCGCGACAAGGAGACCGCCGAGGACTACCGCTACTTCCCGGAGCCCGACCTCGAGCCGGTGGCGCCCAGCGCGGAGCTGGTCGAGCGGCTGCGCGGCACCATTCCCGAGCATCCGTGGTTGTCGCGCAAGCGAATTCAGCAGGAGTGGGGCGTCTCCGACGAGGTCATGCGCGATCTGGTCAACGCGGGTGCGGTCGATCTGGTGGCCGCGACCGTCGCGCACGGGGCCTCCAGTGAGGCCGCTCGGGCCTGGTGGGGCAACTTCCTGGTGCAGAAGGCCAACGAAGTCGGGGTCGAACTCGACGCGGTGGGCATCAGCCCGGCGCAGGTGGCCAAGGTGGTGGCACTGGTCGACGAGGGCAAGCTGTCGAACAAGCTGGCGCGCCAGGTCGTCGAGGGCGTGCTGGCCGGCGAGGGCGAGCCCGAAGAGGTGATGGCCGGCCGTGGTCTGGCGATGGTGCGCGACGACTCGCTGATCCAGGCCGCCGTCGACGAGGCGCTGGCCGCCAACCCCGACGTCGCCGAGAAGATCCGCGGCGGCAAGGTGCAGGCCGCGGGTGCGATCGTGGGTGCGGTGATGAAGGCCACCAAGGGCCAGGCGGACGCGGCGCGGGTGCGTGAGCTGGTCATGGCCGCTTGCGGCCAGGCCGATTAGGCGGAGTATGGCCGCTTGCGGCCAGGCAGATTAGGCCGGTTGGGCGCTGAGCCTGCTTCGATCGATGCACCACCGCTCGTGCAGCCGCCGACATCGGGCGGCTGACAGCGGTTCCGGCCAGTCGTGTCGGTCCAGCACTTCGGCGGCACCGGTGAAGTCGTGGCCGCGGATCTCGTCGCCTGCGACGACGACGGTCGCCAGGCCCGCCGACAGGGCGGTGTGGAACCCGGCCATCGAATGCTCGAACGCCAGGACGTTGGCCGCCCCGACCCCGAGTTCGGCGAGCGCCCGGTAGTAGGCCTCCGGGTCCGGCTTCGGGCGCATCACGTCGTCGCCGGTGATCAGCACCTCGACGACGCCGTCACCGATGAGCTCGCGGACCAGCGGCTCGATGCGGGCCCGCCGGTCGGCCGCGGTGACCGCGACGCGGATGTCGGCGCAGTGCAGGCTCCAGATCAGGTCGCGGAACATGTGGGCGTCGCGTTCGGAGGCTTCCTGCGGCGCGTCGAAGTCGAAGATGACGGCCTCGAGCACCGGCACGTCGGCATGCGCGCACCGAGCCCGGTCCCACCAGAAGGACCGACTCCGGGGCAGAGTGTCCAGGCGCGTTGCGGCCACGGGCGAAGTATGGCCCCGCCCGGACGCGCTCTACATCCCCCGATCAGGGGAGGCGGGGTCGGATCTCTCACCCGTCGAAGCCGGCCCCGGACAACCGACCTCGTCGGCTCTCGGAGCTGTAATCGATTGCAGCCGTTCATCTTACACGGACTCGACAGGTGTCGAGTCGGCTGGCGGCAGGGCGGGGGAGCCGGGGGAGAATCTGGGGGATTCGCGGTGACGCTGGTCCGGCCCGCCGCTACGGTGAACGCATGACGGTGCGGGTGGTGCTCGTCGACGACCACGAGATGGTCATCGAGGGCCTCAAGGCGATGCTCGCGCCGTTCGTCGAACGGGTGGCGGTGGTCGGTGAGGCGGTGGGAGCCGACAAGGCGATGGCGGTGATCGCCGAGTTGCAGCCCGACATCGTGCTGTGCGACGTGCGGATGCAGGGTGCCAGCGGCCTGGACCTGTGCCGGGAGATCAAGGATCGCGATCCCGGCCAGAAGGTGATCCTGCTGTCGGTGTACGACGACGAGCAGTACCTGTTCCAGGCGATGCGGGTCGGCGCGTCGGGCTATCTGCTCAAGGGCATCAGCAGCGACGAGCTGGTCCGCCAGCTCGAGGGCGTGCACGCCGGCTCGACGGCGATCGACGCCGGGCTGGCGGCCCGCGCGGCCGAGACGGCGGCGCGCCTGCAGAGCGACCAGTTCTGGCCCGGCGCGCGCCACGGCCTGACCCAGCGGGAAAGCGAGATCCTCTCGCTGGTGGTGACCGGGCTGTCCAACCGCGGTATCGCCTCGAAGCTGGTGATCGGCGAGGAGACCGTCAAGACGCACCTGAGTTCGATCTACCGCAAGCTCGGTGTCAGCGATCGCACCAGTGCCGCCGCGACGGCGTTGCGGGAAGGCATCTTTCGATGAACAGCGGAGTCAGTCCACACGCGGTGCACGGTCTGGTCGACGCCGACCGGGAGGTGGCGCTGCTGCTCGACATCATCGCCGCGACGTCCTCGGGGCCGGGCGTGGAGCCGATGGCGGCGGCGGTGGCCCGGATGATCACCGCGGCGACGGCGTCCGACGTCTGCTTCGTGCACGTGCTCGACGACACCGACCGCTCCCTGACGCTGGCCGGCGCCACGCCACCGTTCGACGAGCAGGTGGGACGGGTCCGCCTGCCGCTGGGCTCGGGGGTGTCGGGCTGGGTGGCCAGCCACCGCGAGCCGGTGGTGATCGTCAGCGACAAGGAGGCCGACCCGCGCTACGTGCCGATTGCGGCGTTGCGCGGCAACGACTTCACGTCGATGGCGTCGGTGCCGATGGAGACCGAGCCGGGCGGGCTGGTGGGTGTGCTCAACGTGCACACCATCGAGCGCCGCGACTTCACGCCGCGCGACATGGAGTTGCTGCTGGTGATCGGCAGGCTCATCGCCGGCGCGCTGCACCAGGCCCGGATGCACCGCCAGCTGACGGTGCGCGAACGGGCGCACGAGGACTTCGCCGAGCAGGTGATCGCCGCGCAGGAAAGCGAGCGCCGCCGGCTGGCCGGTGACATCCACGACGGCATCTCCCAGCGACTGGTCGGGCTGACCTATCGGCTCGACGCGGCGGCGCGTGCCGTCGACGACGGCGACCAGCCTTCGGCGGCCGAACAACTGGAGAAGGCAAGGGATCTGGTCGATCTCACGCTGGCCGAGGCGCGCTCGGCGATCAGCGGACTGCGCCCGCCGGTGCTCGACGACCTCGGCCTGGTCGGCGGGCTGGCCAGCCTGGCGACGTCCATCCCGGAGGTCGACCTGGAACTGGACCTCGCCGACGAGCGGCTGCCCGAGCACGTGGAAGTCGCGCTGTATCGCATTGCGCAGGAATGCTTTCAGAACGTCGTCAAGCATTCCCGGGCGCTGGTCGCCACCGTCACCTTCACCGTCACCGACGGGGTGGCCCGGCTGGAGGTCGTCGACAACGGGGTGGGCTTCGACACCGGTACGCAGTCCGGCGGCTACGGCATGCTGTCGATGGCCGAGCGAGCCGAGTTGGTGGGCGGGACGCTGAAAGTCAAGTCGCGCCCCGGCGCCGGCAGCACCGTGACGGTGACGATCCCGCTCGAAAGCTGAGCGACTCTTCCGCCGAACGTGGATTACCCCCACGCCGTGGGCGCGAAAGCGTTACTCAACTCCACACTCGCGGCACGAGCCGGGCTCAGCGGCGCAGGGTCGCCGAAGGTGCTTCGCCCCAACGCTTCCGGTACTCGACCCCGAAGCTGCCGAGGTGGTGGAAGCCCCACCGCTCGGCCACCTGCGTCACCGTCACCCCGTCGCTCGGAATCGCGTCGGTGAGTTCCTCGTGCACCCGCTCGAGCCGGCGTTCCCGCACATAGGTCATCGGGGTCATGCCGAGTTCCTCGCGGAAGCCCTGCTGGATGGAGCGCACGCTCATGTGCACCGCCTTGGCGACGGCCTCCATGGTGATGCGCTCGGCGAGGTGGTCCTCGATGTAGTTCATCGCGTTCTGCACCACGCCGCGGCGCGGGTCGGGCTGCGCTGGCGCGAGGAACTCCGAGTAGTAGTTGGAGGGCTGCAGGTGCAACAGGCTGCTGATGACGAACTCCTCCACGGCGCCGATGCCGTGCCCGCGCTGGATCAGCGAGCCCTCGTGGAACACCTCGGTGTGGATCAGCTGCACGGCGGCATGCCAGCGCATGGCGGCCTCGGTGGCCATGTCGAACTCGGGGTCGAACACCAGCGGCCGGTCGAGCGCGCGCCCGAGCAGGCGAGTCAGATGCGCGGCCAGCGCCCGCTCCTCGATCCGGATGATCAGCTGCGGGGAGTCGTGGTCGAACGCCATCCGCAGCGACGCGCCCGGGCTGCTGACCACCGACCGGATGGTGTTGGCCTCGAAGGTGCGCCCGCGGTGCTCGACGATCGCGCGTCCGTTCATCGGCATGTGCACGGTGTACTGCGGGCCCAGCATCGGGATGTCGACGGCCGACGCCACGTGCAGGTCGAGATAGAGCAGGCTGACGTTGCGCAGCCGCACCCCGTGCATGGTGGCCGCGAACCCGGGCACCTCGTCGGCCCCGACCGTGAGCTGCAGCGGCCCGAGCGTCTTGGCGATCAGCCTCGAGGCAGCCTTGACGTCCTCGGTGTAGAAGATTTCGTTGTTTGCCAGCGCCGGCGGCACGCCGCGCGACCGGACCTTGCGGCGAACCGGGTTGCTGGTCCGGCGAACGTCGATGTAGCCCAGCCGGGTGAGCCGGGACATCAGCGCCGACCTGGATGTACGCCCAGCGGCAGGTCGACAGCCCGTGCGGCGATCGCACCCGGCACGCCAGCCTCCCAAACATCGGTCGCGCTTCAACGCAGGTAATTCTTCGCAATCCTGACAGCCACTGCGCGAAAGCGATAGGCAGACCAGGCTCCATAAGACTACTTTTGTGATCGAGACCACATTTGCCAGGAGGATGCATGACGGCTAACGGGCAGGCAGTAGCGGTCACCCCCGCCGATTCGGTTCGGGACAGACTCGACGATCCCCAGGTCGCGGCCGCACTCAACACCCTGCTCGACCACGCCGACGTGCTGGCCGTCCTGGTCAGCGGCCTCGACGGCTTCGTCCGCCGCGGCGACACCATCACCGAAACCGTCTCCTCGGCCGTCGCCGAGTTCCGGGGCGCCTCGCGGCCGGCATCCCGGGTGCCGACGCACTCAAGGGCGTCGACCTGCAGGGCCTGGCCGCGAGCCTGGCCACGCTGTCCGGTTCGGTCGTCGGCGCGACGCCCGCGCTCAACACCCTGCTGTCCTCCGGCCTGACCGACCCGCAGGCCGCGCAGGTGCTCGCCTCCCTCGGTGACTCCCTGGTCGACGGCAAGGCCGGCGCGGCCAACCCGCCCAAGGGTCTCTACGGGCTGTGGAAGGCCACCAAGGATCCCGACGTCGCCCGCGGCCTTGGCTTCCTGCTCGCGGTCGCCAAGTCCTTCGGCCGCCGAGTGGGCCAGTAGTGACCGCTGTGCCCGCCTGTACCTCGTTCGTCCGATCCGTCTTCAGTCATCCCGCTTCGGCCTTGCCCTGGGTCGCTCTCTGAGAGGAGTTCTGCATGGCTTCCGTTCTGTGGTTTCAGGGAGGGGCATGTAGTGGCAACACCATGTCGTTTCTCAATGCCGAGGAACCCAACGTCGTCGACCTCATCGTCGACTTCGGCCTGGACCTGATCTGGCATCCGTCGCTGGGGCTGGAGCTCGGCAAGAACGCCCAGAAGCTGTTCTGGGACTGCGCCAAAGGCGAACGGCCCCTTGACATCTTCGTCTTCGAGGGCACGGTCATCGAGGCGCCCGACGGCACCGGCCGGATGGACATGTTCGCCGACCGCCCGATGAAGGACTGGGTGACCGACCTGGCCGCGCCAGCGCAGATCGTCGTCGCGATCGGTGACTGCGCCTGCTGGGGCGGCATCCCCGCGATGGAGCCCAACCCGTCGGCGTCGACCGGACTGCAGTTCCACAAGCGCGAGAAGGGCGGGTTCCTCGGACCCGACTTCCGCTCCAAGATGGGCCTGCCGGTCATCAACATCCCCGGCTGCCCCGCCCACCCGGACTGGATCACCCAGATCATCGTGGCGCTGGCCACCGGCCGCGCCGGCGACATCGCGCTGGACGAACTGCACCGGCCCGAGACGTTCTTCAAGACGTTCACCCAAACCGGTTGCACCCGTGTGCAGTTCTTCGAGTACAAGCAGTCCACGATGTCCTTCGGCGAAGGCACCCGCACCGGCTGCCTGTTCTACGAGTTCGGCTGCCGCGGCCCGATGACCCACTCGCCGTGCAACCGCATCCTGTGGAACCGGCAGTCCTCGAAGACCCGGGCCGGCATGCCGTGCCTGGGCTGCACCGAGCCGGAGTTCCCGCACTTCGACCTGGCGCCGGGAACACTGTTCAAGACCCAGAAGGTCGGCGGGGTGATCCCCAAGGAAGTGCCGGAGGGATCCGACCACCTCACCTACATGGCCCACGCCGCGGCCGCCCGGATCGCGGCGCCGCAGTGGTCCAAAGAGGACATGTTCGTCGTCTAGCCACCGCCCGCACCAAACCTGGTTCAGCACAAACTTTTTGGAGGAACTGCCCATGACCGCACTCGACCTCTATGTCAGCCCGCTGGGGCGTGTCGAGGGTGACCTCGACGTCCGGGTGACCATCGACGACGGTGTCGTCACCTCGGCCTGGACCGAGGCCGCGATGTTCCGCGGCTTCGAGATCATCCTGCGGGGCAAGGACCCGCAGGCCGGCCTCATCGTGTGTCCGCGCATCTGCGGGATCTGCGGCGGCAGCCACCTGTACAAGTCCGCCTATGCGCTGGACACCGCGTGGCGCACCCACATGCCGCCGAACGCCACGCTGATCCGCAACATCGCGCAGGCCTGCGAGACGCTGCAGTCGATTCCGCGCTACTTCTACGCGTCTGTTCGCCATCGACCTGACGAACAAGAACTACGCCAAGTCCAAGATGTACGACGAGGCCGTCCGCCGCTTCGCGCCGTACGTGGGCACCAGCTACCAGACGGGCGTGGTGCTCTCCAGCAAGCCGGTCGAGGTCTACGCGATCTTCGGCGGGCAGTGGCCGCACTCGAGCTTCATGGTGCCCGGCGGCGTGATGTGCGCGCCGACGCTGTCCGACGTCACCCGCTCGATCGCCATTCTCGAGCACTGGAAGGACAACTGGCTCGAGGGCCAGTGGCTGGGCTGCAGCGTCGACCGCTGGCTGGAGAACAAGACCTGGGACGACGTGCTGGCCTGGGTCGACGAGAACGAGTCGCAGCACAACAGCGACTGCGGCTTCTTCATCCGCTACTGCCTCGACATCGGCCTGGACAAGTACGGCCAGGGCGTGCGGCAACTACCTCGCCACGGGCACCTACTTCGACCCGGCGCTGTACTCGAACCCGACCATCGAGGGCCGCAACGCGGCGCTGATCGGCCGCGGCGGCATCTACGCCGAGGGTCAGTGGTACGAGTTCGACCAGGCCAACGTCCGCGAGGACATCAGCCACTCGTTCTACCAGGGCAGCAAGCCGCTGCACCCGTTCGAGGGGGAGACCATCCCGATCGACCCGGAGCAGGGCAGGAAGCAGGGCAAGTACAGCTGGGCGAAGTCGCCGCGCTACGCACGTGCGGCGACCTCGGCACCATTCCGCTGGAGGCCGGTCCGCTGGCCCGCCGGATGGCCGCCGGCGGCCCGAACGCCGCACCGCACCAGGACAACGACCCGTTGTTCGTCGACATCCTGCAACAAGATCGGGCCGAGCGTGCTGACCCGTCAGCTGGCCCGCATGCACGAGGCGCCCGAAGTACTACAAGTGGGTCAAGGGCTGGCTGGACCAGCTCGACCTCAAGGAGAGCTTCTACAGCAAGCCCACCGAGTACGCCGAGGGCAAGGGCTTCGGCTCCACCGAGGCGGCCCGCGGCTCGCTGAGCGACTGGATTGTCATCGAGGACAGCAAGATCAAGAACTACCAGGTGGTCACGCCGACGGCGTGGAACATCGGGCCGCGCGACGGCAACGACGTCCTGGGCCCGATCGAGAAGGCGTTGGTCGGTTCGCCGATCGTCGATCCGGAGGATCCGGTCGAACTCGGCCACGTGGCGCGCAGCTTCGACTCCTGCCTCGTGTGCACGGTGCACGCCTACGACGGCAAGACCGGCAAGGAGCTGTCGAAGTTCGTCATCAACGGAATGGTGTGATCCCGGCGGTCGAGTCAGGGGAACACGAATCCCGCAGCGACCCAGGCGGTTCGGATATCCAACCCCCTCCTCTGGATATCGAACCGCCTGGGTGTGCGGTTCTGGTGGTCGGCTGCGGCAACCTGCTGCGCGGTGACGACGGCGTCGGTCCCGTTCTGGTCCGCCACCTCTGGGAACGCGGTGTTCCCACCGGCGCGCGACTGGTCGACGGCGGTACCGCGGGCATGGACGTCGCCTTCCAGATGCGCGGTGCGCAGCGGGTCGTGATCATCGACGCGCATCGGCCACCGGCGCCGCGCCGGGCACCATCTATCGCGTTCCCGGCGAGGAACTCGAAGACCTGCCCCCGCTGCAGGGACTGCACACCCACTCGTTCCGCTGGGACCATGCGATCGCGTTCGCGCGCTGGGCACTCGGCGAGGCGTGCCCGACCGACATCACGGTGTTCCTCATCGAGGCGGCCGGTGTGGACCTCGGTGCCGACCTCTCCGAACCGGTGCAGGCCGCGATGGAACAGGTCATCGAGTTGATCGAACGCGACTACTTGGCCGAGTTGCGCCCGCAGGCCGGCACCGACGTGACCGTGGAGTTCACCGCCGACGGCTACATCCGCCTCGAGGCCGCCCTGGCCGCCAGCAGGTTCCCGTCGGACGCGGTGGCGGCGGTGGTTCGCGACGACGACCTGTGGCTCATCCCGTTGCGCGGGCCCCGCAGCGGCGGGTTGCTGCTCAAACAGCGCAATCCGGCCGGCGACCGGGCCACCCTGGTCCGCGAGGTGCTGGCTGACCGTATCCCTACGGGCGTTCGTGAGGCATTCTGGGACGATGCACAGAAAGCGCTGCGGATCCCCCTGGGCCGGCGCTAGAGGTCCGGGGCTGTGATCGTGATGTCCCAGGACCCTCGGGTTCGCCCGAAGACCGAAGTTCCCGAGGTCACCTCGACCGACGAAGCCCTGGACGTGCAGACCGTGGTGGTCGAGGAGCGCGGCCGGTGGGCTGTCGAGATCGTCGTGGTGTTCGCCGACGGGGTGGTGCGCAAGCGCATCAACACCCACCACACCAAAGCCCGTGCCGAGTTGTCGGCCAACCTGATCAGACGCGCCGCCGAGCGCGATATCCGTGGACCCATCCACGGGTGAAGGAAGGGATGTCTTGACCGCCGTATCGACCGACACCGATCTCGTGGTGCGCCCGCAGCCGCTGGGCGCGTTCCCACTGCCGTTGGGCTACATGCTGATTCCGGCTTCCCCGGAGACCGAGGAGGCGCGGTTGGCGCTGCTGGCCGGTCAGGTGCCGCAGTGGCCAGAGGCGTTGGCCGCCCACGGTCTGGCGCTGGCCGGTGACCGCGACGGCGCGCTGGCGGCGTTGACGGGTGAGGATCCGGTGAGCCGGTACAACCGCTTCGTGATGGACCCCGACTCCGAGGACGCCGACCAGTTGCGTTCTGCGCTGGGTGAATTCGGAGTTCTGGTCGACGTGGTGCTGTTTGCGCTCGGTCGCACCGACACCCCGCCGCAGCTGGGTTCGGCCACCGGGGAACTGGCGGCGCTGGTGCTGTCCACCCAGGCCAGCAAGGCGTTCAACGAGGGCGCTGAGATGCTGGCGACCTCACTGCTCGACCAGGCGGTCGACGCCGTCGAGAGCGTGTCCAAGCCGCTGTGCGGTGTGCTGCTCGGCGCGGCGGCGTCCATCGCCGCGCACAGCGGAAGTCCCGACGCCTATCGGCGCTTCGAAACCGCGCTGAAGGCCCTCGACGGTGCCGACGGTCTGCGGGTGGCCCGCGCGGAACTGCACCTCAATCTGGCCGGCTTGCTGCACGAGCAGGCCGGCGAGCGCCCGGAACTGCTCAATGCCGCTATACCGCATTACCATTCGGCGCTTCAGCTGGTGTTGCGGGAGGAAGCCCCGCTGCTGTGGGCCTCGGCGCATGCCAACCTGGCCACCGCATACCTGACGATGCCGATGACCGAGGCCTCCGGTCAGCTGCGCCTCGGAGTCGCCGCGCAGTCGCTGCGCTCGGCGCTGAAGGTGTACACCCGCGAAGAGCACCCCGAGCAGTGGGCCAGTGTGCAACTGAACCTGGCCAATTCGCTGGTCTACACCCCGTCGAACCATCAGGCCGACAACCTCGTGGAGGCCGTCGAGCTCTACGAGGCGGTGCTGGAGGCACGCGACCGTGACACCGACCCGCTGGGCCGGGCGCGGGTGCTGGCCAATCAGGGCAATGTGCTGGCGCACCTGGGTGTCTTCGATCAGGCCAAAGCCAAGCTCTACGAGGCTCGCTTCATCTTCGAGGAGTTCGGCGACCACGACGCGATGCGCACCGTGCGCGGCGTGCTCGACGAGATCGCCCGCCACACCGCCCTGAACCGAACCGACGACACCGGGCAGGAGTGAGCGCAGGATGTCGACGACGACTGAACGACCGGTTGCCGAGCCCACTTTCGAGGAACTGGCCAAGCGCGTCGACGACGCGGTAGCCGCACTGGCCGGCCTGGACCCCGAGGCCCGCGCGGTAGCCGAGGAGCTCAAGGCGGCGGTCGAGGCGATCCACCGGGCCGGACTGGTGACGATGGTGCGCCGCATGCGTGCCGACGACGCCGCGCGCGCGGCGCTGTTCGAACTCGTCGACGATCCCACGGTGCACCTGCTGCTGTCGCTGCACGGGATCGTGCGCCCCGATCCGGTCACCCACGCCAACCAGGTGCTGGAATCGGTGCGTCCGCAGCTGCACAGCCACGGCGGTGACGTCAGCCTGGCCCGGGTCGAGGACGGCACCGCGTTCGTCCGCCTGGAGGGTGCGTGCAACGGCTGCTCGATGTCCTCGGTGACGCTGCGCAACCTGGTGGAAGAAGCTCTGGTGGCTGGTGTTCCGT
Organism: uncultured Actinomycetota bacterium; assembly: GCA_963765445.1. GTDB lineage: Bacteria > Actinomycetota > Actinomycetes > Mycobacteriales > Mycobacteriaceae > Mycobacterium. The sequence continues at coordinate 71,913 of CAVXWQ010000033.1, read as the reverse complement.
CGATCAGCGCCGTCGAGGTGCTACCGAACGAGCCGACTCCGACGCTGATCCCGCTCGAGTCGCTGCGGATCGGTCGCGACCCCGCGAGCGAGGGCTGGGTGAAGGTGGGCCCGGCCGCCGACCTTCCGGTCGACGATCTGTCCGCGCTCACACTGACCACCGCGACCGGCGAGGCCACCGAGGTGATCGTCGTCAACGCCGGTCAGCGACTGTCGGCCTACCGCAACGAATGCGCGCACGAGGCGCTGCCGCTGAACAACGCCGTGCTCGATCTGAGCAACAACACCTTGACCTGCCCATGGCACGGCTTCTGCTACGACGCGACCTCGGGGGAGTGCCTGAGCGCCCCCGGGGCGCAACTCGAACAACTGCCGTTGCGGGTCGACGAAGGCGACGTCTGGGTCCGCGTCAACGCATGAGCCGCTACACCGTCCGGCACAACATCAGCGAGGTCGCTGGCCCGGCACTCCGGCGGCCCGACGTGCGTCCCCGACGGTCGACCACACCGACGGCTGGGCTCCCGCGCTGTGGCTGGGCGCCCCGGCCCCCGGCGGTCTGGCGCTGCCGCCGGCGAGTCCGTCGATGGCCTGGATGTACTCCCCGCGTGGGGTGTTCGTCGGGGACCAGCACCTCGTGGTGGCCGACTCCGGCAACCATCGGGTGCTGATCTGGCACGACATGCCCTGCTGCGACGAGCAGCCCGCCGATGTGGTGCTCGGCCAGCCGGACGGCGAGACCGAGGGCCACGCCGCCGGCGGCCGCGGACCCGAGCGGGGCATGAACCTGCCCACCGGAGTTCTGGTGCACGACGGCCGGCTGATCGTGGCCGACGGCTGGCATCACCGGATCCTGGTGTGGAACAGCGTGCCCGAAACCAGCGACGTGGCACCCGATCTGGTGCTCGGACAGCCCGACGCGTCGTCGGTGAGCGAGAACCGGGGTGGTGAGTGCTCGGCGTCGACGCTGTACTGGCCGTTCGGGATCGCGGTGGTCGGATCCACCTTCTGGGTGGCCGATACCGGCAACCGCCGGGTTCTGGGGTGGCGCAACGGCATTCCCGATCCCGACCAGCCGGCCGACATCGTGCTCGGGCAGCCCGATGCCGCCTCGCGTGAGGAGAACCGCGGCGCGGCGGCCGGACCGGAAGCTTCCGCTGGCCGCACGACATCACCGGGCACGACGACCTGCTGCTCGTCGCCGACGCCGGTGACCACCGGCTGCTGGGCTGGTCGCCGCAGCCGCAGGCCGACCGCGGCGCCGACATGGTGCTTGGGCCAACCGGATTTCGCCAGCGCCGACGAATGGCCGTACGGTCCGCACACCAACGACCGGTTCCGGTTCCCGTACGCGGCATGCCTCGACACCGGCGGGCGAGCGACTGGATCGACACCGGCCTGGCGGTCGCCGACACCGCCAACAACCGCATCCTGCTGTGGGACGGCGTGCCCGTCGACGGTCGCGGCGCCGATCATGTTCTGGCGCAACATGATTTCGGCTCCAACGGCGAGAACCGCTGGACCTCGGTGCAGCGGGACACCCTGTGCTGGCCCTACGGGCTGTCGCTGCGCGGTGACACGCTGGCGGTGGCCGACTCGGGGAACAACCGGGTGATGGTGTGGAGCGGCGTCCGGCATGAGACCGCGGATCGTGCAGGCCGACGACCAGATCGGGTTCTACTGGGCCACCCCGTCGGGCGCCCCGACGTCGTTGCAGGCACTGGTCGTCGACGACGACGAGCCGGACCGGCTGGTGGCAACCCACCTCGAGGCTCTCGACGACGCACTGATCATGGCCGCCAAGCGGTTCGGCGAGGTCCTCGGCGGCGGACGGCGGCCCGCGGATGCCGCCGAACGTGACGACCTGCTCGAGTTGCACCGCACGCTGGACAGGCTGTGCTTCGAATACGCCGCGGCGCTGGAGAAGGCCGGCCTGAGCGCCGACCTGCGCGCCGGCAAGATCATCGGCACCGCCGCCCTGTTCTCCATTCGCGCCCGCCAACCGCTCGGTCTGCTCGGACCCGCGCCGTTCGACGGTGAACTCGACGACCCGACGATCGGCGTCATCGGCGGGTTCGGGGAATTCCAGGAGGTCGATCCGGACAAGCCGTGGAAGGGCGGCCGGTGGGTGGTGCGAACCGAAGCCGGACAGCGCTTTCCGCTGACGCTGTCGATGCTGCTGTTCGACAGTTCCGGGGTCAACAAGGAGGCGGCCCGCCGCGAACACCGCGATGCGCTGCAGACCGTGGTGTCAGCCGCCCGGGCGGCGGACGCCGATCCGCTGGCGGTCACCTGCGCGGTGGACTGGCTGCTCTACGACTGGCTGATGGCGCACCGCGAGGACCCCGACAGCGCCGAGATCGTCTTCCCCAAGGGCCACGAAAGCGATGCGGCGCTGGTGGTCTCGGCGGCCGCGGCATCGGTGGCCGCCCGGGCCACCTTCGACCCCGGTCTGGTAGGCCTGATCACATGACGGCTCTGCTGCTCGATCCCGCCGAGTTCTTCGGCGCTGAGGCGATCCAGGATCCCTACCCGCTCTACGACCGGCTGCGCGAAGCCGGGCCGGTGCACCGCGTCGGCGACTCGGGCTTCTACCTGGTCTGCGACTGGGCCGCCATCACCGAGGTCGTCACCCGGCCGGAGGTCTTCTCGTCCAACCTCACCGCCACCATGACCTACACCGCCGACGGTGGGGTGGCGCCGTTCGAGATGGACGGGGTCGGCGGGTCGACGCACATCCTGGTCACCGCCGACGACCCGGTACACGCCGCCCACCGCAAGCTGGTGCTGTCGCAGTTCACCGCCAAGCGGGTGCGGGCCTTCGAGCCGCTGATCGCCGAGATCTTCGAAAAGCTCTGGGCGGCAGGCGTTGTCGACGGACAGATCGAGTGGATGGACGCGGTGGCCAACCGGCTGCCGATGACGATCGTCGCCCGGCTGATCGGGGTGCCCGACGACGACGCCGATCGGCTCGCCCACTGGGGCTATGCCGCCACCCAGTTGCTCGACGGGCTGATGTCGGCCGACGAGCTGGCCGCGTCGATGACGGCGATCACCGAACTGAGCTCCTACCTCGCCGATCAGCTGCACCGTGCCGCGTCGACCCCGGTGACGATCTGCTCGGGGAACTGGCCCGGGCCCTGTGCCGACGGCCGGCTCGATCAGTTCACCGCGCAGCTGATCCTGGTGTCGCTGTTCAGCGCCGGCGGCGAATCCACCGCGTCGCTGCTCGGCACCGCGGTGGGTTATCTGGCGACCAACCCCGAGATCCAGCGGCGGCTGCGGGACCAGCCCGAGCTGATGGGCGCCTTCCTCGAGGAGACGCTGCGGATGGAGCCGTCGTTTCGCGCCCACTACCGCCACGTCCTGCACGACACCCGGCTGGCCGGCGTCGAGCTGCCCGCGGACTCGCGGGTGCTGCTGCTGTGGGGTGCGGCCAATCGCGATCCCGCGCATTTCGAGGCGCCCGACGAGTTCCGGCTCGACCGGCCGAACACCAAGGGCCACATGACCTTCGGCAAGGGCGCGCACTTCTGTCTGGGTGCCCCGCTGGCGCGGTTGGAGGCCATGACCGTGTTGCCGATGCTCTTCGAGCGCACGTCGTGGTTCACCGCGGCCGACGTGGGTCCCTGGCTGCCCGAGTGTGCTGGCGCGTCGTTACGAGTATCTGCGGCTGACGGTCAACGCTTAGGGCCTGTCGGCGTCGGCCCAGAACTGGCGGTGCTCCACCGGCTGGCCGTTGGCATGCCGTCGCGGCCTTGGCCGACCAGGCCGTGCCCTCACAGACCAGATCGTGCGGAACCGGAATCTGGTCGGGCAGCAGCCCACCGCCGGGTATCGCGTCGACGATGCTCTGCACCGGAAGTGGCGGGGCCAGTGCTGCGGTGTCGGGCAGGGTCGTCAGGGCTGCCGGAATGTCCGGCACCGCAGCGGCGGCCGGCGCGGGAGCCGGGGCGGGAACCACCGGAACCGGGCGGCGAACGGCACCCCCGCGGGCGGCACGACGACCGGGACCGCGGGTGGTGCGGCCACGGGAACCGGTGCCAGAGCGGAGTCTTCGATCGGCGCGGCCAACGGCGCAGCGGCGCGGCGGCTCGGGCGCTGGCGGGCTGCGGGTGCTGCCTCCGGTGCGGGTGCCACTGCCGCAACAGGTGCGGCAGCAAGCGGTGCGGCTTCCGGCATGGGTGCGGGCGCGGGAATCGCGTGCGGCGACAGCATCGGCGATCGGCGCGGCTTGCGCGACCGGGGCCGGCGGCGGGGGAGCGGCGGCCGGAGCGGGCGGAGGCGCCACCGGGGCGGCGGGCGAGACGTCAGCCACCGGGGTGACGTCGGTGAGAGGCGTGGCAACCGGAGCAGCAACCGGCGCGGCAGCGGCCACGACCGGACGCGGCCACCGGTGTTGCCACTGGAGCGATAGGAGCCGGCACCGGAGCGGCCATCGGAGCCGGCACCGGTGCGGGTACCCCCGCGGCGGCCGGAACTGCCGGCACCACAACCGGAGCCGGCACGACCGGTACCGGCAGCGCGGCGACCGGAACGACAGGAACCGCCGCCGGTGCCGCTGCCGGCCCGAGCGCGCTGTCGGTCACGGGCGCTGAGGTCACCGGCATCGCCGCGGCCGGCGCGGCCACAGGCACCGGAGCAGCGACAGGAGCTGGCGCAGCGACGGGAGCCGCGACAGCGGCCGGCGGCGCAGGCGCCAAGGCCGCCGAGTCGGGGATCGCGTTGCCCAGCGCCTCGGGAAGGGCCTCCGGGGTGGCGGCGAACTGCTCGATGATGCTGCCGCACGGCACGCCCGGACTCGGCCCCGAATCCGCGCCCGCCAGCGGATGAAGCGACAAGCCGAACAAGACCAGCGCCGCGATACCGACCGTCACGACTGCCGCGCGGTCCACCTTCGGTGTCAACGTCTTCCCCTCTGATCTTGATCAGTCAACAAGACCGTATCGGGTTGACGGACCCAGACAAGGCGACGTCTGTTCCTTTATGAAACCGATGCACAGCGGAGTCGGTTCAGTGATTCACGCTTTGAATCCATTGCCGCTCAACAAGTTTGCCGACATCGAGGCCAGCGAACTCCATGGGTTAGGTGTTGTCGGCGTTGCTGCGCGGGAAGCCGCCGCCCTGCGGGAACAACGGGAAGACGACGTCGTCGAGCTTCTCGGCATCTCCGGCGGTGCGGTTGATCGTTGCGCCCCAGATGTTTCCGTCCGGCGCCACCTGCAGGGGCCAGGCGTGGCCGTGGGTGTCCTGGCGGACCACCTCCGGCTCACCGGTGACCGCGCCGGTGCCCTGTGCCAGCCGCACCGCGACAGTTTGCTTGGTGTTGACCAGGTTCACCAGCACCGTGCCGTCCAGCGCCGCGCACCCGGCCACACCGGGACGGTCCGGCCACGTCCACACCGTGGTGGCTTTCGCGTCCGGGCCGATGCGCTGCAGGCGATCACCGGCCGGGGTCCGGTCGGTGACGTAGAGCGACTTGTCGGTCGGGTCGATGCACATGCCGCCGCCGGCGCCCATCCCGGACAGCGCGGTGGTCGGCGGGGCCTGGCCGACCGTGGTCGGCTGCTCGATGCGGATCACCTTGCCCGCCAACGAATTGGGGTCAGCCGCCAGACGCGGGGTTGCCCGCGTCACCGGTCTGCACCACCAGCGTGGTCGGACTGGTGAAGATCAGCGAACCGGTATTGCCGGTGGCGCCCTTGGGAATGCCCGCCAGGATCTCCTTGGGAATGTCGCCGTCGGCCACCCGGATCACCCGGTTGTCGGTCGGCGTGCTGATGTAGGCGTACATCAGCCGGTCCTGCGAGTAGGTCGGCGACATCACGATGTCCATCAGCCCGCCGTCGCCGCTGGGGTCGACCGGGATGACGGTCTTGATCTTCGGCTCGGCGCTGACCGACACCTCTTTGACCGCGCCGGTGGTGCGCTCGGCCACCAGTGCGGTCTTGCTGTCCGGGCCCATGATCAGACTGCTGATGCTCTCCAGGCAGCCCTGCATCACGCCGGGCGCCGGGCAGGCCTTCGGGAACGGCTTGGGCGGCAGCGGCGGGGGAGGCGGCGGCGTCGACGACGGCCCGGGGCCAAGCTCCGGTTCGGTGGTGAACGGCTGCGAAATGGAGTTGTTGAACTTCGCACAGCCCGCCGAAGACCCTGCAACCAGCGTGGCCGCGCACAGCACAGCCAGCACCCCACGGATCGACCGGCGTACTCGCATGCCCGCCAGGTTACGGATACAGCGCCGGTGTTCGCCACGGCGGCGTGTGCCGCGTCGCCGCCCGGGTGCCCGGTGCAGGGAATATTCGCCGCCAGAAGCGCCGCTCAAATCCCCGATTTGCGGCGATTGCACTTAATCTGGCTTTCGTGACGAGTCAAGGCCCCGATCCGCACTGGCAGCGACCCGACGACTCCTCGGCTCGACCGGCGTCGGCCCAGTTGGTCGACCCCGAAGACGATCTCCCGTCGTCCACCTACGGTGGCGATTTCGAGACCACCAAGATCCCGCCCTACAGCCCGGGCTACACCAGTTCAGACCCGGCGCCGTCAACCGGCTACGGGCTGCTGCACGATCCCGAACCGCTGCCCTATGTGCAGCCGCACGCCGAGCCGGCTCCGGTGCTGGCCGCGCCGATGGAGATCGAGCCCGTCGACGCCGAAGAACGGGCCAAGGCCGCCGGCCGCCGCGGCACCCAGGACCTGGGCCTGTTGCTGCTGCGGGTGGCCCTCGGTGCGGTGTTCATCGCCCACGGCCTGCAGAAGGCGTTCGGCTGGTGGGGCGGCCAGGGCATCGACGGATTCAAGACCGCGCTGGCCGACGCCGGCTATCAGCACGCCGGCGTGCTGACCTACGTCGGGGCCGGCGCCCAGATCGTCGTCGGCGTCCTGCTGGTCCTGGGCCTGTTCACCCCGCTGGCCGCGGCCGGTGCCCTCGCGTACCTGGTCAACAGCCTGCTGACGGTCATCTCCGCGCAGCGGCAGGACGGCTACCTGTCGGTGTTCGGCGCCGACGGTATGGAGTACCTGCTGGTCCTCATCGTCGCAGCGGCCTCGATCATCCTCGTCGGCCCCGGGCGCTACGGGTTCGACGCCGGCCGCGGCTGGGCCCGCCGACCCTTCGTCGGCTCGTTCATCGCGCTGATTCTCGGCATCGGCGGCGGCGTGGCCGCGTGGATCTTCCTGCACGGCAACAACCCGCTGGGCATAGTCACTCGTACGGGTTGGGCACCCGGCCGCCGCTGGCCGCGGTAAGCAGCGGCAACGTCGCGAACGTCACCGCCGGAAGCCGCAACTCCGACCCGTCGGTCAGCCGGGCCCGCGCCCAGGCGCTCTTGGCGAAGCGCAGTCCGTCGATGTCGTCCCACCGCACCGTCCGGCTGCCCAGCAGGGTGCGGGCGGTGACCGTGTCCCGGTCGGCCACGGTCCGCAGCCGCACGATCGCCACCGACAACACCACCGGGATCACCAGCAGCGCCATGCCCCAGGCCGGGAACGCCGGAACCAGCGCCAGCAGACCCAGTGCCACGAACCCGGTCGCGAAGTGCGCCATCGGCGACATCCGGATCACCACGGGCGCCGACGTGGCCGAGGACGGGTCAGGGACGAAACCGGAGGGCATAGGAGCATCATCCCACTACCGACGAAAGGGCCGAGATTTGACGTCTGACCAGTGCGGAGGCTACCGTCGCCCTATGAAGTTCGGCGGAATGCTCGTAGTAATTGGCCAGCGCGTTGGTGCCGCGCTTGCCCCGAGCCGGGCATAGCCACTCGCACCAGCGCGCAACCCTCGTACAGCCGCCGACGCTGACGGGGGTTTTTTCTTGCCCGAAGGAAACGACACGAGGACATCGAGGACAACGTGAGCGCACCGACCACGCGAGCACCCGAGCCATCGGCGGCCGCACCCGCCAACGGCGCCGATGCCGCAGCGCAGACCACCGCCAAGACCGCGCCCAAGTCGGGCGCGCCGGCGCCCAAACGCATCGCCCCCTACCAGCTCACCGGAGCGGAGTCAGTGGTGCGTTCGCTGGAGGAGCTCGGCGTCGACACCATCTTCGGCATCCCCGGCGGCGCGGTGCTGCCGGTCTACGACCCGCTGTTCGACTCCCAGAAGCTGCGCCACGTCCTGGTCCGCCACGAGCAGGGCGCGGGCCACGCCGCCAGCGGCTATGCGCACGCCACCGGCAGGGTCGGCGTCATGATGGCCACCTCGGGTCCCGGCGCCACCAACCTGGTCACGCCGCTGGCCGACGCCCAGATGGACTCCATCCCGGTGGTCGCCATCACCGGGCAGGTCGGCCGCTCGCTGATCGGCACCGACGCCTTCCAGGAAGCCGACATCTCCGGCATCACGATGCCGATCACCAAGCACAACTTCCTGGTGCGCGATGGTGACGACATCCCGCGGGTGATCGCCGAGGCGTTCCACATCGCGGCCACCGGCCGTCCCGGCGCGGTGCTCGTCGACATCCCCAAGGACGTTCTGCAGGGCCAGTGCACATTCGCCTGGCCGCCGCAGATGGACCTGCCCGGCTACAAGCCCAACACCAAGCCGCACAGCCGGCAGATCCGCGAGGCCGCCAAGCTCATCGCCGCCGCGCGCAAGCCGGTGCTCTACGTCGGCGGCGGGGTGATCCGCGGTGAGGCCACCGCCGAGCTGCTGGATCTGGCCGAGCTGACCGGCATCCCGGTGGTCACCACGCTGATGGCCCGCGGCGCCTTCCCGGACAGCCACCCGCAGAACCTGGGCATGCCCGGCATGCACGGCACCGTCGCCGCGGTTGCCGGGCTGCAGAGGAGCGACCTGCTGATCGCCCTCGGCGCCCGGTTCGACGACCGGGTGACCGGCAAGCTGGACTCCTTCGCCCCGGAGGCCAAGGTGATCCACGTCGACATCGACCCTGCCGAGATCGGCAAGAACCGCAACGCCGACGTCCCGATCGTGGGCGACGTCAAGCTGGCGATCGCCGAGCTGATCGAGGCGCTGCGCAAGACCGCCGGCGGGCAGGAGCGAAGCGAGCGGGGAATCAACGCAGCGCCGAAGGCCGATCTGGACAACTGGTGGGAGTACCTGTCGGGGATCCAGGCCACCTACCCGCTGAGCTACGACCCGCAGACCGACGGCAGCCTCAGCCCGGAGTACGTCATCGAGCAACTCGGCAAGATCGCCGGGCCGGACGCGATCTACGTCGCCGGCGTGGGCCAGCACCAGATGTGGGCCGCGCAGTTCATCTCCTACGAGAACCCGCGCACCTGGCTGAACTCCGGCGGCCTGGGCACCATGGGCTACGCCGTCCCGGCGGCCATGGGCGCCAAGATGGCCCGGCCCGACGCCGAGGTGTGGGCCATCGACGGTGACGGTTGTTTCCAGATGACCAACCAGGAACTGGCGACCTGCGCCATCGAGGGTGTGCCGATCAAGGTCGCGTTGATCAACAACGGCAACCTGGGCATGGTGCGGCAGTGGCAGACGCTGTTCTACGGCGAGCGCTACAGCAGCACCGACCTGTCCACCCACAGCCATCGCATCCCGGACTTCGTCAAGCTGGCCGAGGCGATGGGCTGCGTCGGATTGCGTTGCGAGCGTGAGGAAGACGTCGTCGACGTCATCAACCAGGCCCGTGCGATCAACGACCGGCCGGTGGTGATCGACTTCATCGTCGGCGCCGACGCCCAGGTGTGGCCGATGGTGGCCGCGGGCACCGGCAACGACGAGATCATGGCCGCGCGCAACATCCGTCCGCTGTTCGACGACAACGAGGAGGGCCGGGCCTGATGACAACCACTGTCACACATACGCTTTCGGTGCTTGTCGAGGACAAGCCCGGTGTGCTGGCCCGCGTGGCCGCACTGTTCTCCCGGCGCGGATTCAACATCGAGTCGCTGGCGGTCGGGCCCACCGAGGCGAAGAACATGTCGCGGATGACCATCGTGGTCACCGCCGAGGAGACCCCGCTCGAGCAGATCACCAAGCAGCTCAACAAGCTGATCAACGTCATCAAGATCGTCGAGCAGGACGACGACAACATGGTGGCGCGCCAACTGGCACTGATCAAGGTCCGCGCCGACGCCGGCAGTCGCAGCCAGGTGATCGAGGCGGTGAACCTGTTCCGCGCCAAGATCATTGACGTCTCCAACGAGTCGCTGACGATCGAGGCGACCGGCACCGAGGAGAAGCTCGAAGCGCTGCTGCGCGTGCTCGAACCCTACGGCATCCGGGAGACGGTGCAGTCGGGTGTGGTAGCACTGTCGCGCGGGCCGCGCGGAATGACGACCACCAAGTAACAGACCCCACCGAAGAAACAAGAGAAGGAAAGTTCAACCGTGTCAGTTGAGATGTTCTACGACGACGACGCCGACCTGTCGATCATTCAGGGCCGCAAGGTCGGTGTGATCGGCTACGGCAGCCAGGGTCACGCGCATTCGCTGAGCCTGCGTGACTCCGGCGTGCAGGTGAAGGTGGGCCTGAAAGAGGGCTCCAAGTCGCGCGCCAAGGTCGAGGAGCAGGGCCTCGAGGTCGACACTCCCGCCGAGGTCGCCAAGTGGGCCGACGTCATCATGCTGCTCGCGCCCGACACCGCGCAGGCCGAGATCTTCAAAAACGACATCGAGCCGAACCTCAAGGCCGGCGACGCGCTGTTCTTCGGCCACGGTCTGAACATCCACTTCGGTCTGATCAAGCCGCCGGCCGACGTCACCATCGGCATGGTCGCTCCCAAGGGGCCCGGCCACCTGGTGCGCCGCCAGTTCGTCGACGGCAAGGGTGTGCCCTGCCTGGTCGCCATCGAGCAGGATCCGACCGGTGAGGGCCTGGCGCTGGCGCTGTCCTACGCCAAGGGCATCGGCGGCACCCGCGCGGGCGTCATCAAGACCACCTTCAAGGACGAGACCGAGACCGACCTGTTCGGTGAGCAGGCCGTGTTGTGCGGTGGCACCGAGGAACTGGTGAAGACCGGCTTCGAGGTCATGGTCGAGGCGGGCTACGCCCCCGAGCTGGCCTACTTCGAGGTGCTGCACGAGCTCAAGCTGATCGTCGACCTGATGTACGAGGGCGGCATCGCCCGGATGAACTACTCGGTGTCCGACACCGCGGAGTTCGGCGGCTACCTGTCGGGCCCGCGCGTCATCGACGCCGACACCAAGGAGCGGATGCGCCAGATCCTCCGCGAGATCCAGGACGGCACCTTCGTCAAGCGCCTGGTCGCCAACGTCGAGGGCGGCAACAAGGAGCTCGAGGGACTGCGCAAGAAGAACGCCGAGCACCCGATCGAGGTCACCGGCAAGAAGCTGCGCGACCTGATGAGCTGGGTCGATCGGCCCATCACCGAGACCGCCTAGCGGTATCACGGGCGCAGCGACGGAACCTGCAGGCCGAACTCCCGCTTGAGCACTGTGCGGGCCGCGAAGTAGCCGGCCATGCCGTGCACCCCGCCGCCGGGCGGAGTCGCCGACGAGCACAGGTAGGCCTTGGGGATCGGTGTCGACCACGGGTTGACCCGCGGCGTCGGCCCGAGCAGCGCCCGCACCACCGAGTTGCCGCCCACCCCGATGTCACCGCCGACGTAGTTGGCGTTGTGATCGGCCAGCTGGGCGGCCGGGATGCTGCGCGCCGCGACGACGATGTCGGAGAACCCGGGGGCGAAGCGTTCCATGATCTCGGTGATCGCCTGCGTCTGATCCAGCGTCGAGCCCGCCGGTACGTGGGCGTAGGTCCAGAACGGCCGGCGCCCTTGCGCGTCAATGCGATTGGGGTCGGCGGTGTAGGGGGTGGCCGCCAGCACCATCGGCCACTGGGCGTGACGGCCCGCGGCGACCTCACGTTCGGCGTGCGCCATCTGCGCGCGGGTACCGCCCAGGTGGAACGTGGCCGCGGTGGCCAGTCGCGAGTCGGCCCACGGGATCTCGTCGGAGAGAACGAAGTCCACCTTGGCCACGCCAGGCCCGAAGGTGTAGCGCTGCAACAACTTTGCGTACGCGCCCGGCAGCCGGTCACCGTAGATGCCCAGCAGCGCGGTGGGTGCGGTGTCGTAGAGCACCACGCCCGACGGCGGGGTGCGCACCTCGGCATCGGTGTGCAGGACACCGCCGTGGGCCCGAAGGTCGTCGATCAGCGCGTCGGCGATGGCCTGGCTACCGCCGACCGGAACCGGCCAGCCGACGGTGTGCGCCAGCGTGGCCAGCATGATCCCGGCGCCGGCAGCGACGAGCGATGGCATCCGCGAAATCGTGTGCGCCGCAACGCCGGTGAACAACGCACGGGCATCCTCGCCCTGCAGGGAGCCCCAGGCGGGTGTGCCCTGGCGCAGCATCCGCAGGCCCAGCTGGACGGTAGCGGGGATGTCGGTGGGCAACGAGCGCTTGTCACCCAGGAGCAGGCCGACCACGTCGTCGGCGTTGCGCACCAGCGGTGCGAGCAGACTGCGCCACGACGCGCCGTCCTGCAAGGCCGGCGCAGGTGCGCTCGAGATCCTGGTAGGCGATCGCCGCGGGCCGCCCCTGCAGCGGGTTGGCGTAGGAGATCTCCGGCACCGCCAACCCGACTCCGCGCGCGGCGAGGTCGAACTCGGCGAAGAACGGTGAGGCCAGCGCCAACGGGTGGATCGCCGAGCAGATGTCGTGTCGCACGCCGCTGAACTCCGGGTCGGCGGCGGTGCGCGCGCCGCCACCCAAAGTGGGCTGGGCCTCCAGAACCTGCACGGCCAGACCGGCCCGGGCACAGATCACGGCAGCTGCCAACCCGTTGGGACCGCTGCCGACCACGGTGACGTCCACGTCTCCAGTAGACCCCACGGAAGCCGATGGTCCCACGTGGGGCGGCACACATTAGGCTGACCGGCGTGAATCTGCCCGTTGTGTTGATCGCCGACAAATTGGCCGAGTCGACCGTCGCAGCCCTGGGTGACGCCGTGGAAGTGCGTTGGGTCGACGGCCCGGACCGCCCGAAACTGCTGGCAGCGGTGGCCGATGCCGACGCGCTGCTGGTGCGCTCGGCGACCACGGTCGACGCCGAGGTGATCGCCGCCGCGCCCAAGCTCAAGATCGTCGCCCGCGCGGGCGTCGGCCTGGACAACGTCGACGTCGACGCCGCCACCGCGGCCGGGGTGTTGGTGGTCAACGCCCCGACGTCGAACATCCACAGCGCCGCCGAGCACGCGCTGGCGCTGATGCTGTCCGCCGCCCGGCAGATCCCGGCCGCCGACGCCACCCTGCGCGAGCACACCTGGAAGCGGTCGAAGTTCAACGGCACCGAGATCTTCGGCAAGACCGTCGGCGTCGTCGGGCTCGGCCGCATCGGTCAGCTCGTCGCGCAGCGGCTGGCCGCCTTCGGCACCCACGTGATCGCCTATGACCCCTACGTCCCGCCGGCGCGCGCGGCCCAGCTCGGCATCGAGCTGCTGTCCCTCGACGACCTGCTGCCCCGGGCCGACTTCATCTCGGTGCACCTGCCGAAGACCCCGGAAACCGCCGGACTGCTCGGCAAGGAGGCGCTGGCCAAGACCAAGCCCGGCGTCATCATCGTCAACGCCGCCCGCGGTGGACTGATCGACGAGGCCGCGCTGGCCGACGCCATCAAGAGCGGTCACGTCCGCGGGGCCGGGCTCGACGTCTTCTCCACCGAACCCTGCACCGACAGCCCGCTGTTCGAGCTTCCCGAGGTGGTCGTGACCCCGCACCTGGGCGCCTCGACCGCCGAGGCTCAGGACCGGGCCGGCACCGACGTCGCCGAGAGCGTCAAGCTCGCGCTGGCGGGGGAGTTCGTGCCCGACGCGGTCAACGTCGGCGCAGGCGCCGTCAGCGAGGAGGTGTCGCCGTGGCTGGACCTGGTGCGCAAGCTCGGCGTGCTCGTCGGTGTCCTGTCCACCGAGCCGCCCACCACGCTGTCGGTGCGGGTCAGCGGTGAGCTGGCCTCCGAAGATGTTGAGGTGCTGAAACTTTCGGCGCTTACGTGGATTCTTCTCCACGGTGACCGATCAGCAGGTGACCTTCGTCAACGCGCCCGGACTGGCGGCCGACCGCGGCTTGCAGACCGAGCTGAGCACCGCCAGCGAGAGCGTCAACCACCGCAGCGTGGTCGACGTGCGAGTGGTCGGGCCGGGTGGGTCGGCCACCAACGTCTCCGGCACGCTGTCCGGCCCGCAGGAGGTCGAGAAGGTCGTCCAGATCAACGGCCGCAACTTCGATCTGCGGGCCGAGGGCGTCAACCTGATCCTGCACTACACCGACCAGCCCGGGGCGCTGGGCAAGATCGGCACGCTGCTCGGCGCGGCCGACGTGAACATCCTGGCCGCGCAGATGAGCCAGGACACCGCGGGCAAGGCGGCCACGGTGATGCTGCGGCTGGACCGCGACGTACCGGCCGACGTTCGTGCGGCGATCGGCGCCGCGGTGGACGCGGTGACTCTGGAAGTGGTGGATCTGTCGTGAAACTGGCTGTGATCGCGGGCGACGGTATCGGCCCGGAAGTCATCGACGAGGCGCTGCAGGTGCTCGACGCCGTGCTGCCCGGCGTGGAGAAGACCGAGTACGACCTCGGCGCGCGCCGCTATCACGCGACCGGGGAGCTGCTCACCGCGGAGACCATCGAGGAACTTCGCGGCTACGACGCCATCCTGCTCGGCGCGATCGGTGACCCGTCGGTGCCCAGCGGCGTGCTCGAACGCGGCCTGCTGCTCAAACTGCGGTTCGCCCTGGACCATCACGTCAACCTGCGGCCCGGGCCGGCTGTACCCGGGTGTCAGCAGCCCGCTGTCCGGGGTGACCGGTATCGACTTCGTCGTGGTGCGCGAAGGGACCGAGGGTCCCTACACCGGCAACGGCGGTGCGACTCCGGGTGGGGACCCCGCACGAGGTGGCCACCGAGGTCAGCGTGAACACCGCCTTCGGCGTGGAGCGCGTGGTGCGCGACGCTTTCGCCCGCGCGCAGGCCCGTCGCAAGCACCTGACGCTGGTGCACAAGACCAACGTGCTGACCTTCGCGGGCAGCCTGTGGTCGCGGGTGGTCGACGAGGTCGGCGCCGAGTACCCCGACGTCGAGGTGGCCTACCAGCACATCGACGCCGCCACCATCCACATGGTCACCGACCCCGGCCGCTTCGACGTCATCGTCACCGACAACCTGTTCGGCGACATCATCACCGACCTGGCCGCCGCGGTCTGCGGCGGAATCGGGCTGGCCGCCAGCGGCAACATCGACGCCACGCGGACCAACCCGTCGATGTTCGAGCCGGTGCACGGCAGCGCGCCCGACATCGCCGGCAAGGGCATCGCCGACCCCACCGCCGCGGTGATGTCGGTGGCGCTGCTGCTGGCACACGTCGGCGAGGACGCCGCCGCCGCCCGCGTCGACAAGGCCGTCGTGAACCACCTGGCGACCCGTGGCGACACGACGTATTCGACCCGTGAGGTCGGCGAGCGGATCCGCGCCGCGCTCTAGGTTTCGGCCGGTGCCGGCGGATCGGCCGGCACCAGCGGCAGCGCCGCCATCGGGAACAGCGCGCACACCGCGAACGCCACCGGGTAGCCCAGCACGCCGATCAACGCCCCGAACAGCGGCGGGGTCAGCCCCGCGGTCAGCAGCTGGCTGGTGTTCTGCGTGCCCAGGGCTCGTCCGCTCCAGAACGGACCGGCGATCTCGGCGATCGCGGTGAACGCCAACCCGTTGTCGCTGACCGTGATCACCGACGCCGCGACCATCACGGCGATACTCAGCGGTGAGTGCACCGCGTCGGTGATCGACAGCGCGAGCATCGACAGCCCCGCGGCGACGGCGATCATCCGGATCGGGCGCAGCCGCGCCCTCATCCAGTCCGACCAGCGACCCGCGGCGATGCGGCCGAGCGGCGCCGAGCACCTGGGCCGCCATCACCAGCACGCCGGCGGACTCGGGTGACCACCCGCGGTCGACGATCAGCCACACCAGGCTGAACGTCCACACGACGCACTGCGGCACCACCAGCAGCACCGACACCGCGTGGATGCGCCAGAGCACGTCCGAGCCGCGGTACGGGTTGGCCAGGTGCTCGGCGGGCGCCTCGGCGCGCGGCGGACGCGGCGGGTCGAGCACCAAGACCGCGCACACCACGGCGGCCAGCGCGCACACCGCGGCCGGGAACAGCAGCGCCACGCCCGACACCGTGCGTCTGCGCCAGCCGCGGGATCACCAAGCGCGCCGAACGCCACGCCCAGCGGCTGCGCGGTCTGGCGGATGCCCATCACCAGACCTCGCTGCTGCGGGGGAAACCAGCCGACGACCAAGCGCCCGCTGGCCGAATTGCTGCTGGCCGCCGCCATTCCGCCGAGCAGCAGGAACGCGCCCATCAGGATCAGCGAGTGCGCCGAGGCGGCCGCGAACGCCGCCGCCGCGGTCAGCGCCGAGCCGATGCTCAGCACGAAGCGCTCACCGACGCGGTCCACGACATAGCCCCAGGCGATCAGCGTCAGCACCATGCCGAAGCTGGGCATCGCCGAGATCAATCCGGCCCGGGCCAGATCCAGGCCCATCGTCTGTGTGCAGGGTCGGAATCAGGAAGGCCACACCGTTGATGAAGACGTTGGCCGACAGCGTCGCGAACAACGCGATGACGAGCATCGACCATCGCCGCGCGGTGCTGATCGTGTCGACGGCCACCCGATCATCGTCCCACGCCGATCTCACGATGCTGAATAGTTTTCTCGGATAATGGGAAAGCTTGCACAGGTTGGCGTTGAGTCAGAATTGAGGCAGTGAAAGTGCGAGTAGAGGCCTGCCAGACTTCTCACTCAACGCGCGGGCCTTCCAGCCACGATCGCGCGCCACTAGGCTCTACCGAATGCGCCTGGGTCGAATCGCCAGTCCGGACGGAGTCGCCTTCGTCAGCATCGAAGGTGACGGAGCCGACACCGTTGCTCGTGAAATCGCCGAGCATCCCTTCGGCACACCGACGTTCACCGGGCGAAGCTGGCCGCTGGACGACGTCCGCCTGCTGGCCCCGATCCTTGCCAGCAAGGTGGTCTGCATGGGCAAGAACTACCTCGCCCACATCCAGGAGATGGGTGGCGAGGCGCCCGAGGACCCGGTGATCTTCCTCAAGCCGAACACCGCCATCATCGGGCCGGGCGTGCCGATCCAACTGCCGGCCAACGCCTCACCGGTGCACCACGAGGGCGAGCTGGCGGCGGTGATCGGCCGTCCGTGCAAGGACGTCCCCGCCGCTCGTGCGGCCGAGAACATCCTCGGCTACACCATCGCCAACGACGTCTCCGCACGCGATCAGCAGAAGGCCGACGGGCAGTGGATGCGCGCCAAGGGCCACGACACCTTCTGCCCGGTCGGTCCGTGGATCGTCACCGATCTCGATCCGTCCGATCTGGAGATCCGCACCGAGGTCAACGGCGAGGTGCGCCAGCTCAGCCGCACCTCGCTGATGATCCACGACATCGGCGCCATCATCGAGTGGATCTCGGCCGTGATGACACTGCTGCCGGGCGATCTCATCCTCACCGGTACGCCGGAAGGCGTGGGACCCATCGAGCACGGCGACACCGTCAGCGTCAGCATCGAGGGCATCGGGACGCTCACCAATCCCGTCGTACGAAAGGGCAGATGATGACTGGGGCGGCCAATGAGCCGGTGCGCGTGCGGTTCTGCCCGTCGCCGACCGGTATCCCGCACGTCGGCATGGTGCGCACCGCGTTGTTCAACTGGGCCTACGCCCGCCACACCGGCGGAGTGTTCGTGTTCCGCATCGAGGACACCGACGCCCAGCGCGATTCCGAGGAAAGCTACGCGGCCCTGCTGGATGCGTTGCGCTGGCTGGGTCTGGACTGGGACGAGGGACCCGAGGTCGGCGGACCGCACGAGCCCTACCGGCAGTCGCAGCGCAAAGACATCTACGCGCGACGTGGTGGCGCGGCTGGTCGAAGTCCGGTGAGGCGTACCCGGCCTACTCCACGCCCGAGGAGGTCGAGGCCCGCCATCTCGCCGCGGGCCGAAATCCCAAGCTGGGCTACGACAACTACGACCGCGACCTGACCGACGAGCAGCGCGCCGCCTACGCCGCCGAGGGCCGCAACGCGGTGCTGCGGCTGCGGATGCCCGACGAGGACATCAGCTGGCACGACCTGGTCCGCGGCAAGACGACGTTCGCCGCCGGCACGGTGCCCGACTTCGCGCTGACGCGCGCCACCGGAGAACCGTTGTACACCTTGGTCAATCCCGTCGACGACGCGCTGATGAAGATCACCCACGTGCTGCGCGGTGAGGACCTGCTGCCGTCGACGCCCCGCCAGATCGCGCTGTACCAGGCGCTGATCCGCATCGGCGTGGCCGACCGGGTACCCGAATTCGCCCATCTGCCACCGGTTTTGGGGGAGGGCACCAAGAAGCTGTCCAAGCGTGATCCGGAGTCCAACCTGTTCCTGCATCGCGAACGCGGGTTCATCCCCGAAGGCCTGCTGAACTACCTTGCGCTGCTGGGCTGGGGGATCGCCGAGGACCGCGACATCTTCAGCATCGGCGAGATGGTCGAGGCCTTCGACGTGGTCGACGTGAACTCCAATCCGGCGCGTTTCGACCAGAAGAAGGCCGACGCCGTCAACGCCGAGCACATCCGCCGTCTCGAACCCGCCGAGTTCGCCCGCCGGCTGGCGGACTACTTCGCTGAGCACGGCCACGACACCGGACTCGGCGACGCCGAGTTCGCGGTGGCCGCGGAGCTTGGTGCAGACGCGCATCGTGGTGCTCTCCGACGCCTGGGGACTGCTGAAGTTCTTCAACGACGACGCCTACGAACTCGATCCCAAGGCCGCCGCCAAGGAGCTCGGGCCCGACGCCGGCACCGGTGCTCGATGCCGCGATCACCGCACTCGACGGCGTGACCGACTGGACCGCCGCCAACATCGAAGAGGCACTCAAGAGCGCGCTGCTCGAGGGCCTGGAGCTCAAGCCGCGGAAGGCCTTCGGACCGATCCGGGTCGCGGTGACCGGGGCCACCGTGAGCCCGCCGCTGTTCGAGTCGCTGGAACTGCTGGGCCGCGACCGCAGCCTGAGCCGACTGCGTGAGGCCCGCGCGCGGGCCGGGGTGGCGGAATAGCCGCACCGAAATCTTTGATAGTGTGCTCGTCGGCCCACAACCGATGCCGGACAGGCCCGCAATCGCCCGCTACACGTGGGTGATGGCATTCTGACCAGCGGTTATAGGCAGCCAATGGGGTATGGTGTAATTGGCAACACAGCGGTTTCTGGTACCGCCATTCTAGGTTCGAGTCCTGGTACCCCAGCAATTTCGCCGCCGTCGCTCTCTGAGCTATGCTGGCAAGCCGGTGCGCCGCAAGGCGTGCCACTGATTTGGTTCTGGCCCCGTCGTCTAGCGGCCTAGGACGCCGCCCTCTCACGGCGGTAGCGTGGGTTCGAATCCCATCGGGGCTACCAAACCAATCGCCCGGTCGTCGACCGGGCGATTTCTCGTTGGAGGGCACGCGGTAGAACGCGCCAGCAAAGTCTGCGGGGGCGCATAATCTCGGTTGACGACCGCGTAGAGAGGATCCCGGCGATGGACACGCATCGGCGCACGCGCAGCCGCTCCGCGATCGTCGTCGCCGCGGTGCTGCTGATCGCGGTCGCGGCATCGGGACCGTGGACGTCGCGGGTGGCGCCGCAGGCGCCGGTCATCACCGGTCCGTACGCCTCGCTGCTGGCGGCATCGTCGAATCTCGGGCCGTCCCATGCCGCTGATGCTCAGCTCACGGTCACGCTGTCCACACTCGCGCGGCCCGCCACCCTGATCGACTGGGCCGAGACCCGCGGGCTGGCGGTGCGGTGGCGAGCCGGCGACGACTGGGCGATCGTGACGGGCTCCGCCGACCGACTCGCGGCCGCGTTCGATGTCCCGGTTCACGACTACCTGGGTCGCCGGGGCCAGGTCTTCTACGCCTCGCCGCAACAACCGGTTCTGCCGAGCGGACTGGGCGGTGAGGTCACCGCCGTCGGCCGGATCCTGAGCTACCTGCCCTACCGGATGGCCCGCCCGCCCGTGCCGCTGGACGTGCCCAGGCCGGGTCTGACGCCGCAGCATCTGCTGACGACGTACAACGCGAGCCCACTGGTCGACGCCGGCTACACGGGCAAGGGCGCCACCCTGGTGTTCTTCGCGTTCGACGGTTTCGACCAACGCGATCTGGACATGTTCGCCGACACCTCCGGGCTGCCGCGATTCACCCCCGAGGTGGTCGGCGGTTCGCCCGGGCCGGCTCATGGCGAGACCGTGATGGATGTGGAAGTCGCGCACGCCATCGCCCCTGACGCCCGACTGGTGGTGGTCAACGCGCGGCCGACGGTCGAAGGCAGCGGAGCGTTCGAGAAGATCGGCCGGATGTTCGACGACGCCGCCCGGCAATACCCCGGCTCGGTGTGGAGTCTGTCGATCGGCTGGGGTTGTGAAGCCCTGGTCACCGCGGCCGACGTCGCGCCGGTGCGCACCGCGCTGGCCAACGCCCACCGACGTGGCATCGCGGTCTTCGACGCCAGCGGCGACACCGGGGGACTGGAGTGCAAGGGCGGCGAGGACTGGTCGTCAGCCCCGGGCCCCGACGACGTCGGTGTGGACACGATCGCGTCGCTGCCGGAGATCACCTCGGTCGGCGGCACCACGCTGTCAACCGATTTGGAGGGTCGGTGGATGGATGAACAGGCCTGGGTCGACGTACCGCTGTCGCAGGGGTCCAGCGGGGGAGTGTCCCGATTGTTCGCCCGCCCGGCCTATCAGCACGAGTTGTCCACCGAACGCGATGCCGACACACCGTCTTGTTCCCGACGTCTCGGCCGTCGCCG
This sequence comes from uncultured Actinomycetota bacterium, assembly GCA_963765445.1. GTDB lineage: Bacteria > Actinomycetota > Actinomycetes > Mycobacteriales > Mycobacteriaceae > Mycobacterium. The sequence goes on along the minus strand of CAVXWQ010000033.1, from coordinate 51,114 downwards.
ATCCCTTCACCGGCGTGAAGATCATCTTCGAGCAGAGTCCGAAAATCGGTGGCGGCACCTCGCAGTCCGCGCCGATCTGGGCCGGCATGACGGTGTTGATGAACCAGTACGTGATCGACCACGGCGGCAGACCACTCGGCGACATCAACACCCTTCTGTATCGGGTTGCGGAAGGGTCGCGGCTGCCGGGATTCCGCGATATCACGTTGGGCAGCAACGCCGTTGACATTCCTTCACCCGGGTACGACCTGGTGACCGGACTGGGAAGCCCCAACGTCGACAACCTCGCCCGCGATCTCCTCGACGCGCAGAGGGCGCAGGCCATCGCCGGGGACTACTCGTCCAGGCGGCGGATAAGCCTTGCCGACTGCACACTGCCCGGCGTGCGGCAACGACACCACCGTCGGAAGGTTCTGCGGGGCCTGTGGCGCGCAGCAGTCCGTCGGCCGCACCGGACATCTCCGCCTCGGCGCGTACGCCGCCGCTCCCGCGCAACGCGTGCTGACCCCGCGGTTGACGACATCCCTGTTCCCGCAACTGCCGCCGCGCTCACGTAGCCGTTTCGGCGCCGGGCTGCTCGTCCTGGCGGCGGCACTGGCGGGCTTCGCCGTGCTGCGGTGGCAGGCGCCGATGATCGCGACCGTCGCGTTCGGTCTGCCCATCCTGTTCCTCCTGTATGTGCGCGAGATCGGCCTTCGGCTGGCGCGACATCGTGGTGGCCACCGCCGTCGGCCTCGGCGTTGGGAGTGGCCTTCGGCGTTATCGTCGGCCCGATCGTCGCCGATGCCTACAGCGCCGCACTGGGAGCGCAGACCGATATCGGGCACGTCCTGATCTCCGGAGTGGCCATCCCGATCGGCGAGGCGCTTCTGATGGTGGTCCCCGCCGTGGTGGTGCGGATGATGGACCGTTCGAGCCGCCGGCCCTCTCGACGGGTTCGCCGTCGGCGCCCTCGGTGCGACGGTTTTCAACGGGGGTACCGCCATCGCGCTTCTGGTGCCGCAGCTGGCGATGGGAGTGACCGCCCACGACCAATCGGTGGCCAGCCTGCTCGCCGAGGCGATCGTCGAGGGGTTGGCGTGGCCCCTGGCGTCGCTCGCGACCGGCGGGATCTTCGGCATCGCCCTGTGGACTCCGTTGTCCGGCAACGCATCTCGGCGTCACCGCCGCAGCGTCGTGGTTGCGGCCGGGGTGATTGCTGGTGGTGGTGACCGCGATGGGGTTGGTGGACATCGCCCCGCTGTCCCTGCGGGTCTACATAGCAATGCAACTCTTGATCGCCATATCGGCGGTACTCGCTGTTGCGGATCGGCCATTGCCGGGGCGCTGCTTCACGAAGCACACGACGCCGACGGCGCTGACGGCCAATTGCGCTGCCCGGAGTGCGATCACGTTGTTGCCCACGCGCCGTTCTGCACCGACTGCGGGGTTGCGCTGCACGCGAAGTCCGTCGACGCGCGGGCCGCGACCTACCCCGGTGTGCTCGGGCCGTTGGTCGCCGGCCTGGGTGCGGTGGTCGCCGCGGGAGTGGCCACGGCGGTGCTCATCACGCCCGCCACCAAGGCGTACGTGTGCCCGCCGGACTGCGGCAGGCCGCCGCTGGGCACGCCGGTGGAGACCAACCCGCGCTTCAGCGGCGACAACGGCGCGTTCTCCGTCGCCTATCCCGGCGAGGGATCGGCCTACGAGGTCACGTTCGACCCGCCCGGAATGAACGGCGTCGAGCTGAAGTACACCGGCGGCGACACCGGCATCCTGAGGCTCTTCGGCGAGCCGGCGCGCGACCGCACCCCCAAGGCAGATCGTCCAGCAGATCCTGGCCAGCAAGTACCCGCAGGCCACCGTCAGCTACGAGATCCCCAACGCCTCAGTCGGTTACCAACCGGGGTTACGGCGTGGTCGCCGATGTGTACACGCGAGACTCGGCGGCCTCGCGAACCAGGCTGCGGGTGATCGTGATGGCCGCGGTCAAGCACGACTATGCGCTCATCGCGGCCGCGGTCGGGCCGTACCACGAATTCAGTCCGGACTACGGGACGGGCCACCCGTCGGGGGCCAACCTCGAACTCGCCATGGACATGGGCAAGTACGTCAACAGCTTCCGGTGGGCCGGCGACCGCCACGGACGCCGGCCCTAGCCGTCACTGCCTCGCGGCGCGGTGGACCCGGCGAGCGGCATCGGGGGCATGCCGAGCTTGCGGTGATCCCAGGAGCGGGTGCGCTTGGTGACGACGCGCACCGCCACCCGCTTGTTCATCATCATCTCGACGGCCGGCTTCAGGTCGTCGGAGTAGGGGCCGTTGTAGCGCTCCCAGACGCTGACGCCGACCTTGAAGCACGTGTCCGGGTCGTCGATGATCTCGGCAACGCCCTCGAACGCGACGCCGCGCAGCGTGTCGTAGGTGTCGCCGTCCTCGATCAGGAAGCTCACCCGCGGGTCGCGGGTCAGATTGACCGCCTTCTGCGATTTGGCCTTGGTCTCGACCCAGATCTCGCCGTCGATCACTCCGTACCACATGGCGACGAGATGCGGCTGACCGTCGGGCCCGATGGTGGCCATGGTCCCGGTCCGGCTCCGGGCGACGAAGTCGGCGATCTCCGCATCCGACATGACGATCTGGTTGCGTTGGTTGGTTCCCATGGCGTCAGTCTGGCAGGCGCCCGGAACCCGGCGCGCATCGAGTCTGGGTCTTCACAATCGGCGCGTCAGCGCCTCGGCCGCGGCCAACAGGTCGGCCGCCCACCGCGCGCCGGGCCGCCGGCCCATGCGGTCGATCGGGCCGGAAACCGACACCGCGGCGATCACCGCACCGCTGCGATCGCGTACCGGCGCTGAGACACTGGCCACGCCCGGCTCGCGTTCGGCGGCGCTCTGCGCCCACCCGCGGCGGCGGACCTCGGCCAGGGTGCGTTCGGTGAACTTCGCGGTCGGCAGCACCGCCTGCTGGGTGGCCGGATCACTGTAGGCCAGCAGGATCTTGGCGCCTGATCCCGCCGTCATCGGCAGGCGAGCACCTACCGGGACGGTATCGCGCAGTCCCGCAGGCGGTTCCAGTGCGGCGACGCAGATGCGGGTAGTGCCCTCGCGACGGTAGAGCTGGACGCTCTCGCCGGTGATCTCGCGCAGCCGGGGCAAGACCGCGGCGCCGGCCGCCAGCAGCGGATCGTTGACCTGCGCGGCCAGTTCGTTCAGCGCCGGGCCCAGCCGCCAGCGCCCGGCGCTGTCGCGGGCGAGCAGTCGGTGGACTTCCAGGCCCGCGGCGAGCCGGTGCGCGGTGGCCCGCGGCAGTCCGGTGCGCTCGCACAGTTCGGCCAGCCCGCAGGGCGAGTCGGCGATCGAATGCAGCACGCCCACCGCTTTGTCGAGCACGCCGATGCCGCTATCCTGTCTCATATCCAGATACTAACGTCCCGAAATGTGAGATGCCTAGTCTCCGCCGCCGAATGACCGAAAGACGAATCGAGAAGTGATGGCCCATTCCGACAAGCCCAGAACGCTGCCCGAGAAGGTGTGGGAGGACCACGTTGTGGTCGCCGGCGGCTCGACTGAGCCCGACTTGATCTACATCGACCTGCATCTGATCCACGAGGTGACCAGTCCGCAGGCCTTCGACGGTCTGCGCCTCGCGGGCCGGCCGGTGCGCCGACCCGATCTGACGATCGCCACCGAGGACCACAACGTGCCCACGGTCGACATCGACAAGCCGATTGCCGACCCGATTTCGCGCATCCAGGTCGAGACGTTGCGGCGCAACTGCGAGGAGTTCGGCATCCGGCTGCATCCGATGGGCGACGCCGAGCAGGGCATCGTGCACGTGATGGGGCCGCAGCTCGGCCTGACCCAGCCCGGCATGACGATCGTCTGCGGCGACAGCCACACCTCGACCCACGGCGCGTTCGGTGCGCTGGCGATGGGCATCGGCACCTCCGAGGTCGAGCACGTCCTGGCCACCCAGACGCTTCCGCTACGCCCGTTCAAGACGATGGCGGTCAACGTCGACGGTCAGCTGCCGCGTGGAGTGACGGCCAAGGACATCATCCTGGCCGTGATCGCCAAGATCGGCACCGGCGGCGGGCAGGGCTACGTCATCGAATACCGGGGCAGCACCATCGAATCGCTGTCGATGGAGGGCCGGATGACGATCTGCAACATGAGCATCGAAGCCGGCGCTCGCGCCGGCCTGGTGGCGCCCGACGAGACCACCTATGAATTCCTGCGCGGTCGCCCCTACGCGCCGACGGGTGCGGACTGGGATGCGGCGCTCGACGCATGGGACCAGCTGAAAACCGACGAGGGGGCGGAATTCGACACCGAGGTCTACATCGACGCAACAACTCTCAGCCCGTTCGTCACGTGGGGCACCAATCCCGGGCAGGGTGTCCCGCTGTCGGCAGCGGTTCCCGACCCCGAGATGATGACCAGCGACTCCGAGCGTCAGTCCGCCGAGAAGGCGTTGGCGTACATGGATCTGCGGCCGGGCACCCCGATGCGCGATGTCGCGGTCGACGCGGTGTTCGTCGGGTCGTGCACCAACGGCCGGATCGAAGACCTGCGCGTTGTCGCCGACATTCTGCGCGGCCGTAAGGTCGCCGACGGTGTGCGGATGCTCATCGTGCCCGGCTCGATGCGGGTGCGGGCCCAGGCCGAATCCGAAGGGCTGGGCGAGATCTTCACCGCCGCCGGCGCCGAATGGCGGCAGGCGGGTTGCTCGATGTGCCTGGGAATGAACCCCGATCAGCTCGCCCCAGGCGAGCGCTGTGCCTCGACATCCAACCGGAATTTCGAAGGCCGACAGGGCAAGGGTGGCCGCACGCACCTGGTGTCTCCGGCCGTCGCGGCCGCCACCGCGGTGCGCGGCACGATGTCCTCACCCGCCGATCTCGAAAACTAGTCCTGCTAAGGAGAACACGATGGAGGCTTTCCGCACTCACACCGGGATCGGCGTTCCACTGCGCCGGTCCAATGTCGATACGGACCAGATCATTCCGGCGGTCTACCTGAAGCGCGTCACCCGAACGGGTTTCGAGGACGGATTGTTCGCCGCGTGGCGCAACGATCCGTCATTCATCCTCAATCTGAGTCCATTCGACCGCGGTTCGGTATTGGTCGCCGGCCCCGATTTCGGCACCGGATCGTCACGCGAGCATGCCGTCTGGGCGCTGATGGACTACGGATTCCGGGTGGTGATCTCGTCTCGATTCGCCGACATCTTCCGCGGCAATGCGGGCAAGGCCGGACTGCTGGCGGCCGAAGTCGCCCAGGACGATGTCGAACTGCTCTGGAAGCTCATCGAGCAGAATCCGGGGCTGGAAATCACTGTGGACCTTCAAGATCGGAATATCACCGCCGGAACGGCGGTGGTGCCGTTCACGATTGACGATTACACCGCCTGGCGACTGCTCGAAGGCCTCGACGATATAGGCCTTACGCTGCGGAAACTCCCTGAAATTGAAGCTTTCGAGGCAGCTCGCCCGAGCTGGAAGCCGCATATTCTCGGTGCCCTCCTAAACAGTTCGGGAGGCCGAATTCGCGCCCCGAAAGCGGGGTTCGGACTCCCCGGATTCACCGCCCTAGGGCGGCAAGCGGATTGCTGAAATCCTCCTGAGTTGAACCTGAAATTCGGCGTGGCACTTGGAAATCTGCATGTAAAGGGTTTACCGTGTTTGCAGTCGGTCCAGAGCGGACCACTGTTTTCGGAGGATTTGAATGAACAAAGCAGAGCTGATCGACGCTCTCACCGCAAAGCTGAATGTGGATCGTCGGCATGCTACTGACGCGGTCGAGAACATCGTCGATACCATTGTGCGCGCGGTGCACAAGGGCGACAGTGTGACCATTACCGGTTTCGGTGTTTTCGAGCAGCGGCGTCGTGCCGCCCGCGTTGCGCGCAACCCGCGCACCGGCGAGACCGTCAAAGTGAAGCCGACCTCCGTTCCTGCTTTCCGCCCGGGCGCTCAGTTCAAGGCGGTTGTGGCTGGGGCACAGAAGCTCCCGGCTGAGGGACCTGCCGTCAAGCGCGGCGCCGTCGGTGGCCCGGCCAGGAAGGCAGCTGTGAAGAAGGTCGTTCGCAAGGCAGCCGTGAAGAAGGCCGTTCGCAAGGCCGTCGTCAAGAAGGCAGTCGCCAAGAAGGCCGCTCCGGCCAAGAAGGCTCCGGTTAAGAGGGCTGCGGTCAAGAAGGCCGTCGTCAAGAAGGCCGTTGTCAAGAAGGCTGTGGCGAAGAAGGCTCCGGTCAAGAAGGCTCCGGTCAAGAAGGCCGTTGTCAAGAAGGCCGTCGTCAAGAAGGCTGTGGCGAAGAAGGCTCCGGTCAAGAAGGCCGTTGTCAAGAAGGCCGTCGTCAAGAAGGCTGTGGCGAAGAAGGCCCCGGCCAAGAAGGGCCGCCGCTAAGGCTCAACACCGATACGCCGCGGGCTCACTGCCCGCGGCGTATTCGTGTGTCTGGACCTTGAATTCGCTACGAACTGGTCGCCAGCGGGGTGGCGATGTAGTCCGCAGCCACGATCTTGTTGTCCACCAGTGACACCACCCAGGTGCTGCCCTTGCGGTTGCGAACCTTGTCCGGCTTACCCTTCTCGCCGTCACGCCACCACGCCAGCAGATACGGAATCACCTCGCGCTGGGTGCAGATAACCGGTGTACCACCGCGGGCGACGATCTCCAGCACCCGATCCCGGGCCGGCTTAGGGTCGGCCGCGTACGCCTCCTCGGTGAGGTCGGGCTCGAGATTGATAGGCACGCCGAGCTCCTGAGCCAGCGGTTCGACCGTCTGTGCGCACCGCGCTCGGTCCGCCGCGTACACGTGGGTGGCCCCGAAGGCCATCAGTTGGCCCGCCAATGACTCCGCCTGGGCCCGACCCTTCTTGTCCAACGGCCGACTTCGGTCGTCGCCGCGGTAGCGGGACTTCACACCGGCAGACCCGTGCCGGACGATCAACACCGTTTGGGTGTCCCCGGGGTGTTCGCAGAATTTGGCGACCATCTTTCGGTCACCGGGATAGGTGAGTCGCGCCGACGCCTCGGTGATCGGAAGCCATTCCAGTTGGTCGACTTCCCGATTAGCGGTGAACTCCCCGCCCAGGGCACGGGCCGCCCAGTAGTGCACGACTTTGCTGCCTTCCGGGATCGGGTAACTGATCTCGCCCAACCGCCTGCCGAGATGCGACCGCTCGCCGGTCTCCTCCCAGATTTCGCGGACCGCGGCCACCGGCTCGTTCTCACCGGGATCGAGCTTCCCCTTCGGCAGCGACCAGTCGTCGTAGCGCGGCCGGTGTATGACAGCGATCAGCGGTTCGCCGGATTCGGCGTCCGGACGCCAGAGCACCGCCCCCGCAGCGACGATCCGCCGGGATGGCTTGCCCTTCTTGGTCGTTGCCTTCTTGGTCGATTTGGTCTTCGAGTCGTCGCGCGACGTCCTCTTGGCCACCTCAACTCCCGTAGTTCAATTCGGGTCCTGCGTGGCAGGACCTGGCCGGCTCCAATTGTCGGTGCGCTCAGTGCTGCCGGTGAAGATCCATGAACCACACCTGGTGGTCGCGGACCTGCCGGCCGTCCTGCGGTGCCGCTGTCCAGTGGCCGTCGGATCCGAGCTCCCAGCATCGCGTCGAGGGGTCCATCGCCGATTCGAAGATCTCGTCGAGGTACGAGGTCAACCGTGGATCCTTGACCTGAGCCAGCACTTCCACCCGCCGGTCGAGGTTGCGGTGCATCATGTCGGCGCTGCCGATGAAGAACTCGTTGATCGCCCGGAAGTGGAAGATCCGCGAATGTTCCAGGAACTGGCCGAGGATCGAACGCACGACGATGTTCTCGGAGAAACCAGGTGCGCCCGGCTTGAGCGCACAGATCCCACGGACGACGACCTCGACGCGCACACCCGCCTGAGAGGCGCGGTAGAGGGAGTCGATCACCTGTTCGTCGACAAGAGCGTTGGCCTTCAGCCGAATCCGGCCGTCACCGGACTCGCGATGCGCGGCGATCTCACGCTCGATGCGCTCGATGATGCCCTTGCGCACGCCGTGCGGAGCCACCAACAGATTGCGGTAGCTCACCTTGCGCGAGTACCCGGTCAGCGAGTTGAACAGGTCGGTGAGGTCCGCGCCGATCTCCGGGGCGGCGGTGAGCAGACCGACGTCCTCGTAGAGCCGCGCGGTCTTCGGGTTGTAGTTGCCGGTGCCGATGTGGCAGTACCGGCGGATGGTCGAGCCTTCGCGGCGCACCACCAGGCAGGTCTTGCAGTGCGTCTTGAGCCCGATGAGCCCGTAGACCACATGCACGCCAGCGTCTTCCAGCGCTCGGGCCCACTTGATGTTGGCCCGCTCGTCGAAACGCGCCTTCAACTCCACCAGCGCCACGACCTGCTTGCCGGCGCCGGCAGCCTCGATCAGGGCGTTGATGATCGGGGAGTCACCGGAGGTGCGGTACAGCGTCTGCTTGATGGCCAACACATTCGGGTCGGCGGCGGCCTGCTCGATGAAGCGCTGCACGCTCGTCGAGAACGAGTCGTAGGGATGGTGAACCAGGACGTCACCGTCGCGCAGCGTCGCGAAGATGCTCTTCGGTGTCTCGCGCTCGCCGAACGCCGGATGGGTGGCCGGCACGAAGGGGCGGTCCTTGAGCTGCGGCCGGTCGACGCCGTAGACCTGCCACAGTGCCGAAAGGTCCAGCAGCCCCGGCACCTGCACCACGTCACCGGGATACACGTCGAGCTCGCGCAGCAGGAGCTCCAGCATGTGCTCGGTCATGTCGTCGGCGACCTCGAGCCGCACCGGCGGCCCGAACCGGCGGCGCGCCAGCTCTCGTTCCAGCGCCTGCAGCAGATCCTCGTCGCGGTCCTCGACGTCCATGTCGGCGTTGCGGGTGATCCGGAACGCGTGCTGCTCGACGATCTCCATGCCGGGGAACAACATCGGAAGGAACGCGGCGATGAGTTCTTCCATCGGCAGGAACCGGACCGACTCGTCGTCGCCGACGCTCTTCAGCTGGACGAACCGGTCGACGTTGTCGGGCACCTTCACGCGGGCGAAGTGCTCGCCGCCGTCCTCGGGGGACTTGACGGCCACGGCCAGGTTCAGGCTCAGACCGCTGACGAACGGGAACGGGTGCGCCGGGTCGACGGCCAGCGGGGTGAGGACGGGAAAGACCTGCTCGTGGAAGTACTTCGACAGCTCGGTGCGGTCGGTGTCGGACAGTTCGGCCCACGTGACGATGTGGATGCCCTCTTCGGCCAGCTCGGGCCGCACGGATTCGAGGAATACCTGGGCATGGCGCAGGGAGATCTGCCGGGTGCGCTCTTCGATCCGGCGCAGCTGCTCGCGGGGCGTGAGTCCGTCGGCCGACCGGACCGTCAGACCCATCTCGTCGCGACGCTTCAACCCGGCGACGCGCACCATGTAGAACTCGTCGAGATTGGAGGCGAAGATCGCCAGGAACTTGGCCCGTTCGAGCAGGGGCAGTGACGTGTCAGCGGCCAGCGCCAGCACCCGGGAGTTGAAGTCCAGCCAGCTCAGCTCGCGGTTGAGGTAGCGGTCCTCGGGCAGTTCGTTGTCGACCGTGGCGGCGGTAGCCGCAGGCGGGGCCTCCGGCGCCGGGTCACCCGGCTGCCAGTCGTCGTCCGTGGATCGCGCTTCGATATCCGTATCGGTCACAGTTGCGATCATCCCTCATCAGCGGCACCGGCGGATGCGCGCCGCGGAAAGTCGACTGTCGTTCAGGTTCTGTTCAGCTAACGCCTGAGTGGTGACTGACGTGGTCGGTCCGGTTCAGCGGACTGCTGATGTCTAGGGGGTTGCGCTCGATCCAGCGACGGTGATCGTCGTCTCAAGGTTCTTGACGTTTCCTTGAAGCACCTTGCCGCCCCGACTTCGGCGAGACGTTCAGGATCTGCCCAGTTCAGTGGGGTGGGAGGCGGTCCTTCCGATTTCTTGATACGGATGGATGGGACCTTTACGGGGTCGAACGCCCTGTGGCAGGCTTCAGGCGGAGGAGATGAACGTGGCGACGGAAACTAACGCGGCCAGGGTTGTGGCGGACGCGTTCACGCCTGACGAGGTGGCTCTGCAGCCGAGGAACGTCCACTTTCGCTGGGACGATGCGCCGCTGCGCTGGATTCCGGGCGATCCATATGGTTCGCATGCCGTGACAGCGCTGAACCTCTTCGTGCCACAGGCGGAGCGCTGGTTCAGCAGAGTCCTTTCCGACGCCATGGAGTATGTGCGAGACGATTTCATCCGGCGGGAGATCATCGGGTTCCTCGGCCAGGAGGCTGTGCACGCCAGCACACACGAAGAGGTACTGGTCGAATATCTCCAGCGACGTGGGATCGATCCCGGGCCCTACGTTCGCCAACTCGACTGGATCGTGTCTCTCTATGACCAGCGGGTCGCCGCCGCGGACGCCCACAGCCGGCGCAAAGCCCTCGCCTCGGGCACCCATATGCTCTGTGCTGCAGAACATTTCACGTGTGACTCGGCCACTGGGCGCTGAATAACTCGTGGGACGATATGCACGTCGACCCGACCATGGCGGATTTCTACCGCTGGCACGGGGCCGAGGAGGTGGAGCACCGCCACGTCTCCTACAACGTCGCCAAGTATTTCGGGATGACTATTTCGCCCAGGCCGTTTCGGGGATGTTGGTCACCGTGGTCGTGTTCTCTCAGGTGTTGCGCGGCACGAAGTTCCTTGTCCACGAGGATCCGGCGCTACCAAGCCTGGCTACGTCCGGTTGGTGTTGAAGTTGCGCGCTTCGGTCGCGCGCGGCAGCCTTCCCGGAGTCGGCTATCTCCTGCGCTCCGCGTCCCGGATGCTGCGTCGTGACTACAATCCGGTGGACGAGGGCAGCACCGCGCAGGCTGTCGCTTACCTCGCCGCATCCCCGGCCGCCGCGCCTATGGCTGACAGCCTCCGACGCCAGCTCGCTGGATTCATCAAGCCGTACTCGGGACAACCACCGCCGCGCCTTTCCGGCTCGGTCGCCCCGACCTGTTCACCCGCTTGGCGGGTATCGCGGTACCCCACTTCGTGTCGGTGGTCATGCGTCTCGGCGGCGATAAGGAGTTGCCCGAGCTTCCGTTGGTCCGCAATCGCTCTGCGGTGCGTATCGCTGACCGGCAATCGTGGCGAGGACGCCGACGTCGTTGCGTTACCCTCGTCGACCCGGACGGTGCGCCCCTGCCGCGCTGGCACCCGGGAGCGCACATCGATCTTCACCTCCCGTCCGGGCGCACGAGACAGTACTCGCTCTGCGGGGATCCGGAACGGAGCTCGAGTACCGAATTGCGGTGCGGCACATCGCCGATGGAGGCGGCTGTTCCATCGAGGTCCACGAACTGTCCGTGGGGCAGATCTCGAGATCAGCGAGCCGCGAAACGCTTTCATGATGCCGGTACCCGGCTCCGGATCGGGAGCCGACAAGCTCCGCTTCCTGGCTGGCGGCATCGGCATCACCCCGATCCTGCCGATGGTCCGGCTCGCCGATCGACTCCGTGTGCCGTGGTCGTCGGTCTATGCCGGCAGGCATCGCGACAGCCTGCCGTTCGTGGATGAACTGTCGGCTTCGGCGACCGGGTCCGGGTACGCACCGACGCCGAACACGGACTGCTCAAGCCCTCGACTGCTCGACGGCGTCGACGGCGCACCGCCGTGTAGTGCGCGGCCCGCCTGCGATGTCGAGGCGAACGTCGCGTATCGCAGCCGGTTCGCACCGAGGTCCACGTCGAACTGTCTTCCTCGCTGCCGCCGTCTACGGATCGCCGTCGAGCTGGTACTCGCCCGCGGCGTGAGGTGGTACCGGTGACCGGTGACCAGAGCGCGCTCGCGGCCTTGCTGGCGATGCGGCCGACTGAGTTACTCCTGCCAGCGGGATTCTGGGCACCCGCAGAACAGTGCTCAGCGGCGAGGTCGACCATCACGACACACCCTCACCAGTCGCAACACTCGGGCAGATGCTGCGTGCGTCTCCAGAGCCAGTCCGAAGCGCCGCTGGTCCTCGACATCTAGCCCCACATGCCTACTCCCTTCACCACAACACCGCTCACAGCGTCAAAAGCCGAGGCCTCACCCCGGACGATCACGCTGAGCACCGCAGGCGAAGCTACCCCGCTGCGGAGATCGCCCGGGTGGTGGCGGCGCCCATCCCGAGAGCGGTTGCCGCCAGCAGGTCGTCGGGGGTGTCGATGTCGCAACGCAGGCCCGGCCAGGCCCCGGTCAGCTCGACGGCACCGGACTCGCGGTGGCGCTGTGCCGAGTCGGCGCCGAAGCGGGGATCGAGGGGAACGCCGAAGGCGAACAGCGCCGAGGTGCCGCTGGCGTGGTGGTCGGCGACGAAGCTGCGCCGGTGCGAGCGCGCCTGTGACAGCGCCTCGCTGAGCTCACTGGCCTGCAGGGCGGGCAGATCGCCTTGCAGCACAACGGTATTCGCCGTGTGTTGAGTGACGGCGGTCCACGCGGTGAGCAGGGCGGTGTTCAGCGGATCGGGGTGATCCGGCGCGGTGTCGTCCCGGACCACGACGGCACCCAACTCCCGAACGGCAGAGGCGGCGGTCTCGTCGGGCGTGACGACGGTGATCGACCGCACGGAATCGACCGCGCGCGCCGCGGTGACGGTGTCGACGAGCATCGCGAGCACCACCTGTTCGCGGACCCCGGCGGAGAACATCGGCGCAAGCCGGCTCTTGGCGGCGGCGAGACGTTTGACCGCGATGATCAGTCCGACATCGGGGGCGCCGCTCATGGGCGACATCCTGCCAGCCGCCCGCGAGCAGACGCAGAATCGCACCCGCCGAGCGGGATTTGTGCGACTTTGCGTCTGCTCGCGGGGAGATGGTCGTGCACTACGTTGAGAGCATGACGAGCACGGTGGGGACCGCGGCGGTGATGGGCGCCGGTGCTTGGGGAACCGCCCTGGCCAAGGTGCTGGCCGACGCCGGTTCGCAGGTTCGGCTCTGGGCCCGCAGTCCCGAGGTGGCCGAGGAGATCAACACCGCGCACACCAACACCAACTATCTGCCCGGAGTGAAGCTTCCCGACGCGGTGCGGGCCACCACCGATGCCGCCGACGCGCTCGACGGCCTGACCACCGTGCTGCTCGGCGTCCCGTCGCAGACCCTGCGGACCAACCTCGAGGGCTGGCGCGGCATGCTCGCCGACGGCGCCACGTTGGTCAGTCTGGCCAAGGGCATCGAACTCGACACCCTGATGCGGATGAGCCAGGTCATCATCCAGGTCACCGGCGTGGACCCCGGTCAGGTCGCGGTGGTCTCCGGCCCCAACCTCGCCGCCGAGATCGCCGACGAACAGCCCGCGGCCACCGTCGTGGCCTGCACCGACTCCGGCCGTGCGGTCGCCCTGCAGCGGGCCCTGAGCACCGGGTATCTGCGGCCCTACACCAACGCCGACGTCATCGGCACCGAGGTCGGCGGCGCGTGCAAGAACGTCATCGCGCTGGCGTGCGGCATGGCGGCCGGGGTGGGACTCGGGGAGAACACCGCGGCGGCCATCATCACCCGCGGTCTTGCCGAGATCATGCGGCTGGGAATCGCGCTGGGCGCCAAGCCCGCAACGCTGGCCGGCCTGGCCGGCGTCGGTGACCTGGTCGCCACCTGCACCTCGGCGCACTCGCGCAACCGCACCTTCGGCGAACGACTGGGCCGCGGCGACTCGCTGGACGCCGCACTGCGCGCCGCCCACGGCCACGTCGCCGAGGGCGTCACCTCGTGCACATCGATCCTGGCGCTGGCGTCGAGCTACGACGTCGAGATGCCGCTCACCGACGCCGTCCAGCAGGTCTGCCACCGGGGGTTGTCGGTGGATCAGGCCGTGGTTCTGCTGCTGGGTCGCAGCACCAAACCGGAGTAAGGAGATGTTCGACGGTTACGGCGACTCCACCCGCGCTGTCAAAGCGGTGAGTTCCGAGGCGGTTCCGGGCCAACCCGTCGGTCCGCCCCCGGTTCCCGCGTCGGCGTTCCACCTGTCGGCCGACGAAGGCAGCGAGCGCGACACCTATGGCCGCGGCTCCAATCCCAGTTGGCGCCAACTCGAGTCGGCCCTGGCTCAGCTGGAAGGCGCGACCGCCGCGCTGAGCTTCGGCTCGGGCATGGCTGCGATCACCGCGGCACTGCGCGCCGTGGTGCGGCCCGGTTCGGTGCTGGTGGTGCCTGTCGACGGCTACTATCAGGTCCGTCGTTTCGCAGCGGAAACTCTTGTGCCGCTTGGCATCACCGTGAGAGAAGCGACCGCGGCGCAGATCTACGACGCCGCCGAGGGTGCGGACGCGGTGCTGGCCGAGACGCCGACCAATCCGGGACTCGACGTGGTCGATCTGCACCGGCTGGCCGGGATCTGCCGGCGCGGCGGCGCGCGGCTGCTCGTCGACAACACCACCGCCACCCCGCTGGGCCAACAGCCGCTGTCGCTGGGCGCCGACCTGGTGGTGGCCAGCGCCACCAAAGCGCTGTCGGGGCACAGCGACCTGCTGGCCGGCTATGTGGCGGGCAGCCACCCCGAGCTGATGGCGGCGCTGGAGCGCGAGCGGTTGCTGACCGGTGCGATCCTGGGCCCGTTCGAGGCGTGGCTGGTGTTGCGCAGCATCGGCAGCGTGGGCCTGCGTTTTGCGCGGCAGTGCCAGAACGCGCTGGCCCTGGCCACCGCGCTGCGCAGCCACCCGGTGGTCCGCTCGGTGCGCTACCCGGGTCTGCCGGAGGACCCGTCGTACCCGGCCGCGACCGCCCAGATGCGCAAGTTCGGCGGCCTGGTCGGCATCGAGCTCGCCGACGCCGCGGCCGTCCACGAGCTGGTGCAGCGCAGCGAGCTGCTGGTGGCCTCGACGAGCTTCGGTGGCCTGCACACCTCGGTCGACCGCCGCGCCCGCTGGGGCGACGCGGTCCCGGCCGGCTTCGCCCGGATCTCGGCCGGCATCGAGGACACCGACGACCTGGTGGCCGACGTCCTGGGCGCCCTTGACCGCGGCTGAACCGCAAAACCGCTGTTCACGCCGCCGGATCGTGCGGCAATCGCCCGGGCTGTAGCCTCTCTAGGTTGTGACACGCATCCGCGTCGCCGTCGTCTACGGCGGCCGCAGCTCCGAGCACGCCATCTCCTGTGTGTCCGCCGGCAGCATCCTGCGCAACCTCGATCCGGAGCGGTTCGAGGTCGTCGCCGATCGGCATCACGCCGGAGGGTTCATGGGTGCTCACCGACGCCAGGCCGGAGACGCTGGCCATCACCGACCGGCAGCTGCCCGAGGTCAGCGGCGCATCGGGGACCGCACTGGCCATGACCGCCGACCCGCTGCGCCGCGGCGAGCTGGTGTCGCTGGGTCAGGGTGCCGGGGAGATCCTGACGTCCGTCGACGTCGTCTTCCCGATCCTGCACGGGCCCTACGGCGAGGACGGAACCATCCAGGGTCTGCTGGAGCTGGCCGGGGTGCCCTACGTCGGGGCGGGCGTGTTCGCCAGCGCGGCGGGGATGGACAAGGAGTTCACCAAGAAGCTGCTCGCCGCCGACGGACTGCCGATCGGCGACCACGTGGTGCTGCGGCCCCGCCAGGCCGCTCCGACGTTGGATGACATTGAGCGCCTGGGCTTCCCGATGTTCGTCAAGCCGTCGCGCGGCGGCTCGTCGATCGGGGTGAGCCGGGTGATGAACGCCGACGAGCTGCCTGCCGCGATCGCGGAGGCGCGCCTTCACGACCCGAAGGTGATCATCGAGGCGGCCGTCGTCGGCCGGGAACTCGAGTGCGGTGTCCTCGAATTCCCGGACGGCACAATCGATGCCAGCACGATCGGCGAGATCCGGGTGGCCGGTGTCCGCGGCCGCGAGGACGGCTTCTACGACTTCGCCACCAAGTACCTCGACGACGCGGCCGAACTGGACGTTCCGGCGAAGATCGACGACGAGATCGCAGACGAGTTGCGACGCTTGGCAATTCGCGCGTTCAACGCACTGGACTGCCAGGGGCTGGCGCGGGTGGACTTCTTCCTCACCGACGACGGGCCGGTGGTCAACGAGATCAACACCATGCCGGGGTTCACCACGATCTCGATGTATCCGCGGATGTGGGCCGCCAGCGGTATCGACTACCCGACGCTGGTGGGCACCATGGTCGAGACGGCGCTGGCCCGGGGGACCGGGCTGCGCTAGCGAGCCGGTCCGGGCTTGACCGGAACGGCGGGCATGGTCTGCGCGATCAGGTCCGACATCGTCTGGATCGGCGTCGGCCCGGAACCCGTCGGCAGGGTCAGCGCAACGTAGACCGGACGGTCGACGCTGACCCAGGTGCTGCGGTCGGTGTCGGGGTCGTCCAACCGGAACCACTGCACCTGGTTGACCATCTGGATGGGCCTGCCGACCACGAACTCGGCCGGGCGGTCCAGGCCACAGCGCAGGATGACCGCGTCACCCTCGGTCCCGGCGCGGTAGGCCGCGGTGCCCGCCGGTACCGGGTCGAGGGCCGTCGCACGCTGGAAGTCACCGAGCGCGGCAGGCAGGTCGTCGAGCAGGCGATGGCACTCCGGCGAGTCGGCCTGCGGGGCGGGGACCGAGGCGATGGCCACCGGTTGGGCGGGCGTGCGCCGCGTGGCGGCGATGCCCAGCACCACGCCGACGGCGACGACGGCCAGCACCACCGCGGCGATCAAGACGGCCCGCGGCGGGCCGTCCGACGGTGAGTGCTCGGTTGTGGCAGAAGCGGGTTCAGTCGGCATCGGCGATAGGGCACGTCAATGTGCGGGTGATGCCGGCGACCTGCTGAACGCTGGGAACGATGTTGGTGGTCAGATCCTCGGCGTTGTTGCCGCCGATCCGGACCACCACGTCGTAGGGGCCGGTGACGTACTCCGAGGACAGCACGCCGGGCAGCGTGGCGACCTGCTTGGCGACGACCTCGGCGCGGCCCACCTCGGTCTGGATCAGCATGTAGGCCTCAGCCACCCGTCGTCTCCTCGTCTCGATCACGTGAGCGGTGCCGCCCCGCCTACACTGACGTGTCCAGGCGTCCTGGCCGGCGCCGATGAACGGCCGGGACGGGCGGCGCGCAGGGCGCGCCGACAGGGACCAAACGTACCGCAGGTTGCCCGACGAGGGCGTGCGATGCGGAAGGGGTGAGGCGGTGGCCGACGGCCGGGAGCCCACGCTGCGCCAACTCGGGGAGTTTCCGATGATCGACCGGCTGGTGGCGGGTCGCCGTCAGCCGGACGGCGTGACGGTCGGCCCCGGCGACGACGCCGCGGTGGTGGCGATGCCGGACGGACGGGTGGTCGTCACCACCGACATGCTCGTGGAGGGCAGGCACTTCCGCCTGGACTGGTCGACGCCACGCGACGTCGGCCGCAAGGCGATCGCGCAGAACGCCGCCGACGTCGAATCCATGGGGGCCAGCGACCACGGCGTTCGTCGTCGCGTTCGGCGCCCCGCAGGACACCCCGGTGGCGCAGGTGCAGGAGCTGGCCGACGGAATGTGGCTGGAGGCCGGTCAATTCGGCGCCGGCATCGTCGGCGGTGATCTGGTCGCGAGCCCGCAGTGGGTCATCTCGGTCACCGCGCTGGGCGATCTGGCCGGGCGCAGCCCGGTGCTGCGCAGTGGCGCACGACCCGGCTCGGTGGTCGCCGTCGCGGGCTCGCTGGGCCACTCTGCGGCTGGATATCTGTTGTGGCACAAGGGAATTGATGAATTCGAGGATCTCAGGCGCCGCCATCTGGTGCCGCAACCGCCGTACGGCCAGGGTATCGCCGCCGCGCAGGCCGGCGCGCAGGCGATGACGGACGTCTCCGACGGCCTGCTCGCCGACCTCGGCCACATCGCGACGGCGTCGAACGTGACGATCGACCTGTCCGGGGCGGCATTGCAGGCCGACGTCGATGCGGTGCAGGCCGCAGCCGCCGCGGCCGGTGCCGACCCGTGGTCGCTGGTGCTCTCCGGCGGCGAGGACCATGCTCTGGCGGCATGTTTCCCGGGCCCGGTGCCAGACGGCTGGCGGGTGATCGGCGCGGTGCGGGAAGGCCCGCCGGGCGTCGTGGTGGACGGCAGGCAGTGGACCGGCCCGGCGGGTTGGCAGTCCTTCGACTGAGCGCCATCGAGTAGGTTGTCGAGCGTGACGACGACCGCCCGACCGCTGACCGAACTCGTCGAGGACGGCTGGGCGCAGGCGCTGGCGCCGGTCGCCGACCAGGTCACCAGAATGGGTCAGTTCCTGCGCGAGGAGATCGCCGAGGGGCGGCGCTATCTGCCAGCGGGCCCGAATGTGCTTCGCGCGTTCACCTATCCGTTCACCGCCGTGCGGGTGCTCATCGTCGGTCAGGATCCGTATCCGACCCCGGGCCACGCGGTGGGCCTGAGCTTCTCGGTAGCTCCCGAGGTGCGACCGCTGCCGCGCAGCCTGGCCAACATCTTCACCGAGTACACCGCCGATCTCGGCTACCCGACGCCGGCCAACGGCGACCTGACACCGTGGGCCCAGCGTGGCGTCATGCTGCTCAACAGGGTGCTGACCGTGCGGCCGGGAACGCCGGCCTCGCATCGCGGCAAGGGGTGGGAGGCGGTCACCGAATGCGCCATCCGCGCGCTGGCCGCGCGGGACGAGCCGATGGTGGCGATTCTGTGGGGACGCGACGCGTCGACTCTCAAGCCGATGCTGGACGGTTCCGGCGGGCAGGAGCGAAGCGACTCGGGGATTGGACACGGCGGGCAGGAGCGAAGCGACTCGGGGATTGGACAGCAGCAGGTGCGTCGCGATCGAGTCGCCACATCCGTCGCCGCTGTCGGCGTCTCGGGGTTTCTTCGGGTCGCGGCCGTTCAGTCGCGCCAACGAACTGCTGGCGGAGATGGGTGCCGAACCGGTCGACTGGCGGCTGCCCTAGCAGGGCGAGCCGAGAACGTCAGCCGCGGGTGACCTTGCCTGCCTTCAGGCAGGAGGTGCAGACGTTGACGCGGTGCTTGTTGCCGCCGGGGCGGGTCACCGCATGGACGGTCTGGATGTTCGGGTTCCACCGACGGCTGGTCCGGCGATGGGAATGCGACACCGACTTACCGAAGCCGGGGCCCTTTCCGCAGATCTCGCACACGGCAGCCATGTAGAACTCCTCAAATCCCTAGTCAATGTCTATTGGGGTCAGCAACCGTGCGACGGGTGACCCGACAACCTGAACAGGATAACCGTCCGGCGAACCGAACGCCAAAATGGCCTGCTCGGGGGCGCTGAGCTGGGCCTATCGCAGCGGACGGGGTGGCACGGTATCCGGATGCGGCGGCACCGGGCGCGCGAGGCTTCGGTGACGTCCAACTGTCGGGTGGACTGGCTAGGCTGGCGCCCACGAGAGCCGTGTGGTGTGCCCAGGGATCGCGAGGAGGTGCCGATGGCCGACCGACGGCTTGACGCATCGGCCTTACGCGACTGGGCGCACACCGCCGTCGGCGACCTGATCACCCACACCGACGAGATCAACCGCCTGAACGTGTTTCCGGTCGCCGACTCCGACACCGGGACCAACATGCTGTTCACCATGCGGTCGGCGCTGGCAGAGGCCAAGTCGGCCGCCGGGTCCGGCGACGTCACCGCGGTGGCCGCCGCGCTCTCGGAAGGAGCCCTGCACGGCGCGCGGGGCAACTCCGGGGTCATCCTGTCGCAGATCCTGCGCGGTCTGGCCGATGTGACCGCGTCGGCCGCCGCCGACACCGACGGGGCGCTGGCCGACATCGACCCGGTCCTGCTCGGGGCGGCGCTTCGGCACGCAGTCGGGCTGGTGGTGTCGTCGATGGGCGGGGAGCGGGTCGACGGGACCATCGTCTCGGTGCTGCACGCCGCCGCCGAGGCCGTCGAGGACTGGGCCGGCGAAGGGGCCGGTCTGGGCGAGGTCCTGGCCGCAGGCGGGGACGCCGCGGCCGCGGCCCTCGAGCACACCCCGGAACAGCTCGCCGTCCTGGCCGAAGCCGGCGTGGTCGACGCGGGCGGACGGGGGCTGCTGGTCCTGCTCGATGCGCTGACCGCCACCGTCTGCGGTCACGGTCCGCAACGCCGCGCCTACGAGCCGGCGCCGCGGCCCGTCGACATCGACACCGCCGAACCCGCGCCGCCGCGGTTCGAGGTCATGTACCTGCTCGGCGACTGCGACGCGGCCGGGCTGGAGCGGCTGCGCACACGCTTGGACGAGTTGGGGGACTCGGTGGCCATCGCTGCCTCCGGCGCCGGTCTGCGGTCGCCGGCCGGACGGGCCCGCGCGGACGCCGACCGCCACTCGGTGCACGTGCACACCGACGACGCGGGCGCGGCCGTGGAGGCCGGCCTGGCCGCAGGCGCTGTGAGCCGCATCCAGATCTCGGTGCTGACCACCCGCCCGGGCCGGCTCGCGCCGGGCGGCTGGAGCCGGGAACGCGCCGTGCTCGCCGTCGTCGACGGCGACGGCGCCGAAGAGCTGTTCCGGCAGGAGGGCGCGTTCGTGGTGCGTCCCGACGCGACCTCGACCGATCCCGCCAACGGGGTCAGCGCCCGGCAGCTGCTGCGGGCCTTCGTCGACACCGGCGCGGCGCAGGTGATGGTGCTGCCCAACGGCTATGTGGCCGCCGAGGAGCTGGTGGCGGGCTGCACGGCCGGGATCGGCTGGGGAATCGACGTCGTCGCGCTGCCGGCGGGCTCGATGGTCCAGGGCCTGGCGGCGCTGGCCGTCCACGACCCGGGTCGCCAGGCCGTCGACGACGGCTACACGATGGCCCGCGCGGCGGCCGGAGCCCGGCACGGATCGGTGCGCGTGGCCACCGAGCAGGCACTGACCTGGGCGGGCACCTGCGAACCCGGCGACGGACTGGGAATCGCCGGTGACGAGGTGCTGGTGGTGGGTGACGACGTCGGCACCGCGGCCGCCGGGCTGATCGACCTGCTCCTGGTCGCCGGCGGTGAACTGGTCACCGTGCTGATCGGCGAGCGGCGTGGACGCCGGGATCGCCGAGGCGCTCGCCGAGCACGTCCACCGCCACCACCCCGGCATCGAGCTCACCGCCTATCCCACCGGTCACCGCGGCGACGCGCTGCTGATCGGGGTGGAGTAGCCGTGGTCAGTCTCACCGACCGGCTCGACGCCGTCGTGGGCGGAAAGGCCGCCGCACTGCTCGACGAGGTCTTCGGCATCCGCACCGTCGATGACCTGCTGCGGCACTATCCGCGCAAGTACAGCCACGGCATGACCGTGTGGGAGCGAGGACGAGGCACCGCCCGAGGAGGGCGAGCACGTGACGTTCGTCGACGAGATCGAGAAGGCCGAGGTCCGCTGGACCAACCGCCAGCCCAAACGGGAGTATCTCGTGATCACGCTGAAGAATCGGCGGCCCAAGGTCACCGCCACCTTCTTCAACGCCAAATACCTCAAGAAGGAGTTGGTGAAGGGCACCCAGCTGATGCTGTCCGGTGAGGTCGGCTACTTCCGCGGGGCCATGCAGCTGACCCATCCGGAGTTCCTGGCGCGCAACTCGCCTGACGGGCCGCATCTTCGGTATCGAAGTCGCTGAAGACGATCGCGGACGCGTCAGCCGACCACGGCGGCGAACTGTCGAGGTCGGCCTTCGAGCGCGAGTTCTTCCCGATCTACGCGGCCAGCTCCAAACTGCAGAGCTGGGACATCTATGCCTGCGTCCGCCAGGTGCTCGACGTGCTCGATCCGATCGTCGACCCACTGCCGGAAAGCGTTGTGCGCCAACGTGGTTTGATGTCTGAGGACGCCGCGCTGCGAGCCATTCACCTGGCCGAGAACGAGGTGGAGCGCGAGGAGGCCAGCCACCGGCTGATGTTCGACGAGGCCGTCGGGCTGCAGTGGGCACTTGCGCAGCGCCGCCACAGCGAGCTGGCGGAGTCCGGGCCGGCCGCGCCGCGTCGCGACGACGGGTTGGTGGCCGCGCTGATGGACCGGCTGCCCTTCGAGCTGACCGGCGGATCAGCGCGAGGTGCTCGAGGTGATCTCCGGCTGAACTTGCGGCCAGCCAGGCCGATGCACCGGCTGCTGCAGGGCGAGGTCGGCTCCGGCAAGACCATCGTGTCGGCTCTGGCGATGCTGCAGATGGTCGATGCCGGCTACCAGTGCGCGCTGCTGGCACCGACGGAAGTGCTTGCCGCCCAACATGCCCAGTCGATCCGTGATGTCCTCGGCCCGCTGGCGATGGCCGGTCAGCTCGGCGGCGAGGAGGGCGCGACTCGGGTCGCGCTGCTCACCGGGTCGATGTCGGCGGCCCAGAAGCGTCAGGTCCGCGACGAGGTGGCGGCGGGGGAGGCCGGCATCGTCATCGGCACCCACGCGCTGCTTCAGGAGGCCGTCGAGTTCTCGAACCTGGGCTTCGTGGTGGTCGACGAGCAGCACAGGTTCGGAGTCGAGCAGCGAGATCGCCTGCGCGCCAAGGCCCCTGACGGGCTGACCCCGCATCTGTTGGTGATGACGGCGACGCCGATCCCGCGCACCGTGGCGCTGACGGTGTACGGCGACCTGGAAACCTCGACGCTGCGCGAACTTCCGCGCGGCCGCCAGCCGATCACCACCAACACCATCTTCATCAAGGACAAGCCGCAGTGGTTGACCCGGGCGTGGCAGCGGATCGCCGAGGAGGTCGCCGCCGGGCGGCAGGCCTACGTGGTGGCCTCCCGCATCGACGAGGACGACAAGACCGGTGCGGAGCAGAACGGTCCGCCCGCAACGACTGTCGTCCAGCTCCACGAACACCTCAAGCACGGGCCGCTGGCCGGGCTGCGGCTTGGCTTGATGCACGGTCGGCTCCCCGCCGACGAGAAGGACGCGGTGATGGGCGCGTTCCGCGCCGGGGAGATCGACGTGCTGGTGTGCACCACCGTCATCGAGGTCGGCGTCGACGTGCCGAACGCGACCGTGATGGTGGTGATGGACGCCGACCGGTTCGGCGTCAGCCAGCTGCACCAGCTGCGCGGCCGGATCGGCCGTGGCGCGAACATCCGAGCCTGTGCCTGCTGGCGACGCGGCTGCCGGAAGGATCCAGAGCCGGGCGAGCGGCTGAAGGCGGTGGCCGGCCACGCTGGACGGATTCGCTCTTGGCCGAACTGGATCTGCAGGAGCGCCGCGAAGGAGATGTGCTGGGACGCAACCAGTCCGGGCGTCCGACCAAGCTGCGATTCCTCTCGCTTGCTCGAGCACCGAGGACCTCATCCTCGACGCGCGTGAACTGGCGCGGTCGATGTACGCGCAAGACCCCGACGACCGCGGAATGGCCGTCCTGGCCGGACAGTTCACCGGCACCGACCGAATCGACTATCTGGACAAGGCATGAGGCGCCGCTCGCTGATCTGGCTGTCCGCGATGGCCGCGCTGGCGGTGATCGTCGCCGCGCAGGTGTTGTCGTCGGCAGGAGACACCCAGCCGCTGGTGGCGCGTGCCGACGTGCCGACGGTTGCGCCGGGTGCCGATGTGCTGGCCGGAATCATCGTTGTGCCGCAGCGGATTCGGGGCTACGACTACCGTCGCGCGGCGTTCGGCGAGGCGTGGGACGACGACAACGACGCGCCGGGCGGGCACAACGGCTGCGACACCCGCAACGACATCCTCGGCCGCGACCTGGTCGACAAGACCTACGTGGCGATCAAACGCTGCCCGCGACGCGGTGGCCACCGGCGTCCTGCACGACCCCTACACCAACCAGACCATCGCGTTCGTGCGCGGCGCCCAGGTCGGTGCCTCGGTGCAGATCGACCACATCGTGCCGCTGGCCTACGCGTGGGACATGGGTGCGCGCGACTGGAACGACGCGATGCGGGTCCGGTTCGCCAACGACCCGGCCAACCTGCTGGCGGTGGCCGGGCAGGCGAACCAGGACAAGGGCGATCAGCCGCCGGCCGCGTGGATGCCGCCCAACCACGCCTTCTGGTGCCAGTACGCGATCCAGTTCATCGCGGTGCTCCGCGGGTACGGGCTGCCGGTCGACGAGCCCTCCGCGGCCGAGCTGCGCGATGCGGCGTCGACCTGTCCGGCGGGCTAGGTGCCGGTGTAGGTCTCCGGGTTCGGCCGGAACCGGGTGCCGTCGTCCAGGCCGTTGAGGCTGTCCATCTGCTCCGGGGTCAACTCGAAGTCGAAGACCGCGGCGTTCTCGGCGATGCGCGCCGGGTTCGACGAGCGGGGGATCACCACGTTGCCCAGCTGCAGGCTCCAGCGGATCAGCACCTGCGCCGGGGACTTGCCGTGCGCCGCCGCCACCGTCGTGACCGCCGGGTTCTCCAGCAGCTTGCCCACGCCGAGCGGGCTGTAGGCCTCGGTGCGGATCGCATGCTCTGCGTGCACGGCCCGCAGCTCGGCCTGGTTCAGCAGCGGATGCAGCTCGATCTGGTTGACCGCGGGGGTGAAGAACGACAGGTCGATGATGTTCGACAGGTGCTCGGGCGTGAAGTTCGAGACACCGATCGACTTGGCGAAGCCGTCGGCCTGCGACCGCATGATGCCGCCCCAGGCGTCGATGTACTTGCCGTTCTGCTCCGCCGGCCAGTGGATGAGGTACAGGTCCACGTAGTCCAGGCCGAGCCGTTCCAGGCTGCCCTTGATGGCGTCCTGCGCGGACTGGAAGCCCTGGTCCTCGGTGGCCAGCTTGGTGGTGATGAACAGGTCCTCGCGCGGGATGCCCGAGGCGGCCACGGCACGGCCGACCGCCTCCTCGTTGCCGTAGGCCGCGGCGGTGTCGATCAGCCGGTAGCCGGCTTTCAGCGCCGTGGCGACCGCGCTCTCGGTCTCCTCCGGCGACAACTCGGCGACGCCGAGGCCGAGCACGGGGATGGTGTGGTCGTCGTTGAGCGTGACGGTGGGGATCGCGGCCGCCGGTGTCATGTCACCTGCCTGTGAGGTTGAAGTTCGTCCGGGTCGGGACTCCGTCGGTACTGCTCGCTGTCCGGTTCGGGGGTCGCCGACCCCGGATGACGATAGTACCCAGCGGCACATGCCTTCTGAGCAGGGCGGCGCCGGTGTCGGGGGGCCGGAGAAAATTGTCGCCATAGTCAACGAAGTTCGGCGGCCGTCGCTCCGGACGCCCGATGCTCCGTCGGAGACGTGTTGTCGTACGCTGCGGCCATGACAGCGACGGTGAACAGCGCACCGAAGCGCGGTCCGCTGATGGAGAAGGCGCTCGTGGCGGGCAACCGCGTCGGGGTCAAGGTGATCCCGCATCTGCCCGCCGTGCTCAAGCGCCTGCTCTCGGGTGGCCGGGCCATCACGATCGACGGCAACACCCTCGACCCGTCGCTTCAGATGATGCTGGCCGCGCAGCGTGCGACCGGCTTGCAGGGCCTGACGGTCGCGGACGACCCGATCGCCACCCGGCTACAGACCCGGGCCACTTCCGCCGCTATCGACGAGCCGGACGTGCACGTCGCCGCAGACCAGTCCGGTGTCGATCCCCGGACCGGCCGGAGTCATCCCGGCCCGCCACTACCGCCCGCTCGGCGACGCCCCCGCACCGCTGCTGGTCTTCTACCACGGCGGTGGCTTCGTCTTCGGCGATCTGGACGTCTTCGACGCCCCGTGCCGGCTGATCTGCCGGGACGCCGGGGTCCATGTGTTGTCGGTCGA
The DNA here is from genome assembly GCA_963765445.1 of uncultured Actinomycetota bacterium. Taxonomy (GTDB): domain Bacteria; phylum Actinomycetota; class Actinomycetes; order Mycobacteriales; family Mycobacteriaceae; genus Mycobacterium. The sequence continues at coordinate 25,572 of CAVXWQ010000033.1, read as the reverse complement.
CTACCGGCTCGCACCGGAACACAAGGCCCCCGCCGCCTTCGACGACGGCTACGCCGCCTACCTGTGGGCGTGCGAGCACGCCGAGGAACTCGGTGCCGATCCCGAGCCGCATCGCAGTCGGGGGAGACAGCGCCGGCGGGAACCTCGCGGCAGTGGTCGCCGCATGCGGGCCCGCGATGCCGGTGACCCGCCGCCCGCTCTGCAATGGCTCATCTACCCGGTCACCGACTGGCGCGGCCAGACCAGGTCACGCACCCTGTTCGCCGAAGGGTTCCTGCTCACCAAGCGCGACTTGGACCTGTTCGCCGAAGCATTCGTCACCGGTTCCGGGCTGGACGTCACCGATGCCCGGGTTGTCGCCGCTGCTGGCCGAGAACCTGGCCGGGCTGCCGCCGGCACTGGTGATCACCGCCGGGCTTCGACCCGCTGCGTGACGAGGGCGAGCAGTACGCGGCCAAGACTGCGGGCGGCGGGGGTGCGCCGTCGACGTCAGGCGGATGGGCTCGATGATCCACGGATTCCTCAACTTCAACGTGCTGGGCGGTGAGGTTGCGCGCGCCAATGCCGAGATGATCTCGGCGTTTCGCGCCCACCTGGCCCGCGCCTGACGGGGCCGCGACACCGCGCCGGTACTCTGGAGGCGCAAACACGCCAGTCATGACTCAGCGAGGATCTGCCGACCAGTGGCCAACAACAAAAAAAGTACGCCCCGCTACGACCTGAAGGCTCAGGACCGCAAGCGCAACCTGGCCATCCAGCTGGGCCTGACGGCCATCGTCGTCATCTTCGCTGTCGCCCTGGTGCTCTACATCGTGATGGGCCACGACAAGAAGACCGGCTCCGGGGAGGCGCAAGCCGTCCGGATCACGTCGAACTCGCTGATCAAGAAGGACGGCAGCGACGAGCCCAAGGCCGTTCTGGCGATGTACGAGGACTTCCAGTGCCCGCACTGCCGTGACTTCGAGAAGGCCTTCGGCCCGACCATCTCCAAGCTGATCGACAGCGGCGCGGTGGCCGCCGACTACTACATGGTCTCGATCCTGAACTCCCGGGCCAACGACAACTACTCGACCCGCGCGGCCAATGCCGCCTACTGCGTGGCCGACGAGTCGAAGGAAGCCTTCACCCGGTTCCACTCGGCGCTGTTCGCCATGCAGCCCGAGGAAGGCGCCGGCGGCGCGCCCGACAACGCCAAGCTCATCGAGACCGCCCGGCAGGCCGGCGCGGCCGGCAGCGTCCCGGGGTGCATCAACTCCGGCAAGTACAACAAGATGGTCGACGGGCTCGCCGCGGCTGCCAAGATCACGGCGACCCCGACCATCAAGCTCAACGGCGAGGAGATCAGCCCCTCGACCCCGGATGATCTGATCGCCAAGGTGACCGCCATCGTCGGGCCCGTCGCCGCCCTGCAGCCCGCACCGCCGGCGCCACCGGCCCCGGCCCCCGCGGCGCCGTGAGCGTCGCGACACCGGCGCCGGTGGAGCCCACCGGATCCGCCGAGTCACCGCGCGCCACTGGTGTTTCGGTGCGGCCGGCCAGCGCGTGGTGGGTGCTGATCGCCGGTGTCATCGGCTTCGTGGCGTCGGCAACGCTGACGATCGAGAAGATCGAGATGCTGAAGAACCCGGCCTACGTGCCGACCTGCAGCATCAACCCGGTCCTGTCCTGCGGGTCGGTGATGGTGACCCACCAGGCGTCGGTGTTCGGTTTCCCCAACCCGCTGATGGGCATCGCCGGCTTCGCGGTCGTCATCGTGACCGGCGTGCTGGCCGTGACGAAAGTCCGCCTGCCGCACTGGTATTGGGTCGGGCTGCTGATCGGCACCGGTGCTCGGCGTGGTGTTCGTGCACTGGCTGATCTTTCAGACGCTCTACGTCATCGGTGCGCTGTGCCCGTACTGCATGGTGGTGTGGTCGGTGACCATCCCGCTGTTCGTGGTGGTGGCCTCGATCGCGCTGCGTCCACTGGCCGGCAACCCGGTGGCCAGAGTGCTCTACACGTGGCGGTGGTCGATCGTGGCGCTGTGGTTCACCGCGGTGATCCTGATGATCCTCGTGCGGTTCTGGAACTACTGGTCAACCCTCATCTAGCAGCGCCGCTCATTTTCGGGCGGTAGTGTCCGCGTGTGATCTCCAAAGTTCTGGTCGCAAACCGCGGTGAGATCGCGATCCGCGCTTTCCGCGCCGCCTACGAGATGGGCATCGGCACGGTGGCGATCTATCCCTACGAGGATCGCAATTCCCTGCACCGCCTCAAGGCCGACGAGTCCTACCAGATCGGCGACATCGGCCACCCGGTGCGCGCGTACCTGTCGGTCGGCGAGATCGTCGACACCGCGCTGGCGTGCGGCGCCGACGCGATCTATCCCGGCTACGGATTCCTCTCGGAGAACCCCGAACTCGCCGCGGCGTGCGCCGCCGCGGGCATCACGTTCATCGGGCCCGACGCGGGCATCCTCGAACTGACCGGCAACAAGTCCCGCGCCATCGCCGCCGCCCGTGAGGCCGGTCTGCCGGTGCTGGCCTCCTCGGCGCCGTCGTCGTCGGTCGACGAACTGGTGGCGGCCGCCCAGACCATGGACTTCCCGCTGTTCGTCAAGGCCGTCGCCGGCGGCGGCGGACGCGGGATGCGCCGGGTGACCGACCTCGCCGCGCTGCCCGAGGCCATCGAAGCCGCCAGCCGCGAGGCCGAGTCGGCGTTCGGCGACCCGACGGTGTTCCTGGAACAGGCCGTGGTCAACCCGCGCCACATCGAGGTGCAGATCCTGGCCGACACCCACGGCAACGTCATCCACCTCTACGAGCGCGACTGCAGCGTGCAGCGCCGCCACCAGAAGGTGATCGAGCTGGCGCCGGCCCCCAACCTGGACGCGGCTCTGCGCGAACAGATCTGCGCCGACGCCGTCGCGTTCGCCCGCCACATCGACTACAGCTGCGCGGGCACCGTGGAGTTCCTGCTCGACGAGCGCGGCCGGCACGTCTTCATCGAGATGAACCCGCGAATCCAGGTCGAGCACACCGTCACCGAGGAGATCACCGATGTGGATCTGGTCTCGGCTCAGCTGCGCATCGCCTCGGGGGAGACGCTGGCCGACCTCGGTCTGAACCAGGACGCGATCCGCCCGCACGGCGCGGCGCTGCAATGCCGCATCACCACCGAGGACCCCGCCAACGGGTTCCGTCCGGACACCGGCCGCATCACCGCGTACCGCTCACCGGGCGGCGCGGGAATCCGGCTGGACGGCGGCACGCACCTGGGTGCGGAGATCAGCGCCCACTTCGACTCGATGCTGGTGAAGCTGACCTGCCGCGGCCGGGACTTCCCGACCGCGGTCAACCGGGCCCGGCGCGCGGTCGCGGAGTTCCGCATCCGCGGCGTGTCGACCAACATCCCGTTCCTGCAAGCGGTTCTCGACGATCCGGACTTCCAGGCCGGGCGGGTCACCACGTCGTTCATCGACGAGCGCCCGCAGTTGCTGACGGCGCGGTCCTCGGCCGACCGCGGCACCAAGATCCTCAACTACCTCGCCGACGTCACCGTCAACCAGCCGCACGGCCCGCGCCCGTCGACGGTGTACCCGCGCGACAAGCTGCCCGACGTCGATCTGACGCTTCCGCCGCCGCCGGGCTCCAAACAGCGGCTCACCGCACTCGGTCCGGACGGGTTCGCCCGCTGGCTGCGGGAGTCGCCGGCGCTGGCCGTCACCGAGACGACGTTCCGCGACGCGCACCAGTCGCTGCTGGCCACCCGGCTGCGCAGCACCGGTCTGCTGGAGATCGCGCCCTACATCGCCCGGATGACGCCGCAGCTGCTGTCGATGGAATGCTGGGGCGGCGCGACTTACGATGTGGCGCTTCGGTTCCTGAAGGAAGACCCGTGGGAGCGGCTGGCCGCGCTGCGGGAGGCGATGCCCAACATCTGCCTGCAGATGCTGCTGCGCGGCCGCAACACCGTCGGGTACACGCCCTACCCCGAGGTGGTCACCTCCGCGTTCGTGGAGGAGGCGACGGCCACCGGGATCGACATCTTCCGGATATTCGACGCGCTGAACAACGTCGAGTCGATGCGCCCCGCGATCGACGCGGTACGCGAAACCGGAACGGCGATAGCCGAAGTCGCGATGAGCTACACCGGGGACCTGGCCGACCCGGCGGAGAACCTCTACACCCTGGACTACTACCTCAAGCTGGCCGAGCAGATCGTCGACGCCGGCGCGCACGTGCTGGCCATCAAGGACATGGCCGGGCTGCTGCGGGTGCCCGCCGCCCAGCGTCTGGTCGGCGCATTGCGCAGCCGGTTCGACCTGCCGGTGCACGTGCACACCCACGACACCCCGGGTGGCCAGCTGGCCACCTACGTCGCGGCGTGGATGTCCGGCGCGGACGCGGTCGACGGGGCGGCCGCCCCGATGGCGGGCACCACCAGCCAGCCCGCGCTGAGTTCGATCGTCGCCGCGGCGGCGCACACCGACTACGACTCCGGGCTGTCGCTGTCGGCGGTGTGCGAGCTCGAGCCGTACTGGGAGGCGCTGCGAAAGGTGTACGCGCCCTTCGATGTTGCGGCGTCTGGTCCGCCTTCTCCTACCGGTCGGGTGTACAGCCACGAGATTCCCGGCGGCCAGTTGTCCAACCTGCGCCAGCAGGCGATCGCGCTGGGCTTCGGTGACCGGTTCGAGGAGATCGAGGAGAACTACGCCGCCGCCGACCGGATCCTCGGCCGGCTGGTGAAGGTGACCCCGTCGAGCAAGGTGGTCGGCGATCTGGCGCTGGCCCTGCTGGGCGCCGGGGTGAGCGCCGACGAGTTCGCCGCCGACCCGGCCCGCTACGACATCCCGGAGTCGGTGATCGGCTTCCTGCGCGGTGAACTGGGTGACCCGCCGGGCGGCTGGCCCGAGCCGCTGCGCACCAAGGCGCTGGCCGGCCGGCCGCCGGCCAAACCCACCGAGGAGCTGTCGGCCGAGGACGAGGCCAGCCTGCACGTGGCCGGGCCGAAGCGGCAGGCCACCCTCAACCGTCTGCTGTTCCCCGGTCCCACAAGGGAATTGGAGGCCCACCGCGACGAGTACGGCGACACCTCGCGGCTGACGGCCAACCAGTTCTTCTACGGATTGCGCTCCGGGGACGAGCACCGCGTCCAGCTCGAGCGGGGAGTGGAACTGCTCATCGGGCTCGAAGCGATCTCCGAGCCCGACGAGCGCGGGCATGCGCACCGTGATGTGCATCATCAACGGCCAGCTGCGCCCGGTGGTGGTGCGCGACCGCAGCATCGCCGACACCGTTCCCACCGCCGAGAAGGCCGACCGCACCAACCACGACCACGTCGCGGCGCCGTTCGCCGGTGTCGTCACCGTCGGTGTGGCCGTCGGTGACGAGGTCACCGCCGGGCAGACCATCGCCACCATCGAGGCGATGAAGATGGAGGCGGCGATCACCGCGCCCAAGGCGGGCACCGTCAACCGGGTGGCCGTCGGGAGCACCGCCCAGGTCGAGGGCGGTGACCTGCTGGTGGTGATCGGGGGAGCAGGTCCGGCGGGCAGGAGCGAAGGCCGGGGCAGCCGACGGGGGAGCAACCTGACCCGCATCGTCGCCGGCGCGGCGGGCGGGCGTCGCCTCGAGGTGCCGGCGCGCGGGACGCGGCCGACCACCGACCGGGTGCGTGAGGCGCTGTTCAACATGCTGGCCGCTCGCCGCGACTTCGACGGGCTGCGGGTGCTCGACCTCTACGCCGGTTCCGGTGCGCTGGGACTGGAAGCGCTGTCGCGGGGTGCGACCTCGGCGGTGTTCGTCGAAAACGATTCGCGCACAACGGCAGTCATCGAACGCAACATCGCCGCGCTGGGGCTGGCGGGTGCGACGGTGCGGCGCGGCGCGGTGGCCACGGTGCTGGCCGCCGGTACCGACACGCCGGTGGACCTGGTCCTGGCCGACCCGCCCTACGACGTGCCTGCCGCCGACGTCGACGCCGTGCTGGCCAGCCTGGACCGCAACGGCTGGGTCGCCTCGGGCAGCGTGGTGGTGGTCGAGCGCTCGGTGTCCTCGCCGGAGGTGAGCTGGCCGGCGGGCTGGACGGCGTGGCCGGTGCGCCGCTACGGCGACACCCGGGTCGAGTCCGCCGAGGTGGACTGACCTGCTGCTAGCGTCAGCGCCATGAGTGGCGCGGTCTGCCCGGGGTCCTTCGATCCGGTGACGTTGGGGCACATCGACATCTTCGAGCGCGCCGCCGCCCAGTTCGACGAGGTGATCGTCGCCGTCCTGATCAATCCGAAGAAGTCCGGGATGTTCGACATCGACGAGCGGATCGCGATGATCGACGAAGCCACCGCGCACCTGCCGAACCTGCACGCGGAATCCGGTCAGGGGCTGGTGGTCGACTTCGTTCGCGAGCGCGGTATGACCGCGATCGTCAAAGGCCTGCGCACCGGAACCGATTTCGAGTACGAGCTGCAGATGGCGCAGATGAACAAGCACATCGCCGGCGTCGACACGTTCTTCGTCGCCACCACCCCCGCCTACTCGTTCGTGTCGTCCTCGCTCGCCAAAGAGGTCGCCACCTTCGGCGGTGACGTCTCGAAGCTGTTGCCGGACTCGGTCAACCGCCGGCTGCAGGCCAAGCTGGCCCAGCGGCGCGGCTGACGCGGTGTCACCGGCGGCCCACTCGCGATCGCCACTACTGCGAGGGCGCCGGGGATGGCACATAATGGGGCTCGAGTGCTGGTGCCGGCGGCCCGCTGGCCAGCGGGCCTGTCAGATTTGTCTTTCCGACACACCGACCAGGCACCGCAGTCACAGGCGTAACACCAGGCACACTGGTCACTACCAACTTAGCCAGGAGGGTGGCGCCGTGTACCGAGTTTTTGAAGCGCTCGATGAACTGAGTGCGATTGTCGAAGAGGCCCGCGGCGTGCCGATGACAGCCGGATGCGTCGTTCCACGCGGCGACGTGCTGGAACTGGTCGACGACATCAAGGACGCCATCCCGGGCGAGCTCGACGACGCCCAGGACGTGCTGGACGCCCGCGACAACCTGCTGCGGGAGGCCAAGGAGCACGCCGACTCCATGGTGTCCAACGCGACGGCGGAGGCCGACTCGCTGCTCAGCCACTCCCGTGCCGAGGCCGACCGGCTGCTGGCCGACGCCAAGTCGCAGGCCGACCGGATGGTCGCCGAGGCCCGCCAGCACAGCGAGCGGATGGTCCACGAGGCTCGCGAGGAGGCGTCCCGACTGGCCGCGACGTCCAAGCGCGAGTACGAGGCCGCCACCAGCCGGGCCAAGGCCGAGGCCGACCGCCTGGTCGAGAGCGGCAACATGTCCTACGAGAAGGCCGTGCAGGAAGGCATCAAGGAGCAGCAGCGGCTGGTCTCGCAGACCGAGGTCGTCCAGGCCGCCAACGCCGAGTCCACCCGGCTCATCGACACCGCCCACGCCGAGGCCGACCGGCTGCGCGGCGAGTGCGACATCTACGTCGACAACAAGCTCGCCCAGTTCGAGGACTACCTCAACGGCACGCTGCGCTCGGTGAGCCGCGGCCGTCACCAGCTGCGCACCGCCGCCGGTACCCACGACTACGCGCAGCACTGAGCCGCGAGCCCACCGTACCCGACCGAACAGGGTCGGGCCGGCGTCCTAAGATCGGGGTTATGGCGACGGCACACCGTGCGAGCAAGGCACCATCCGCGGTCGCCGCTTGCCCTCGACATCTCGCGGCTGGGCCGCCGGCCCGGCTCGATGATGGAGATCCACGAGACGCTGCCCAGTCCGTCGCGGATCGGGCTGGACTTCATCGCCATCGAACGCGGCGCCGACCTGACGCTCGATCTTCGCCTCGAGTCGGTGTCCGAGGGCGTGCTGGTCACCGGGACGGTGTACGGCCCGACCCGCGGTGAGTGCACCCGCTGCCTGGGCCCGCTCAGCGGTGACATCGAGATCGAGCTGACCGAGTTGTTCGCCTACCCCGACAGCGCGACCGAGTCCACCACCGAGGAGGACGAGGTGGGCCACGTCGTCGACGACACCGTCGACATCGAGCAGGCCATCGTCGACGCCGTCGGCCTGGCCCTGCCGTTCGCGCCGCTGTGCTCCGAGGACTGCCCGGGCCTGTGCCCGGACTGCGGTGTCGCGCTGGCCACCGCCGAACCCGGCCACCATCATGACAAGATCGACCCGCGTTGGGCCAAGCTGACCAGCATGCTCGGCGACTCGATCGGGGGAGACGACCCCGAGCAGGGTGGCGGCCGCTTGTGACCCCGCCGCGCCAGAACCTGTTGGACGCCCTGGGCGTCGAGTTACCCGAAGACCTGCTGACACTGGCGCTCACCCACCGCAGCTATGCCTACGAGCACGGCGGCCTGCCCACCAACGAGCGGCTGGAGTTCCTCGGCGACGCGGTGCTCGGTCTGACGATCACCGACGAGCTGTTCCATCGCCACCCCGACCGCTCCGAAGGTGACCTGGCCAAGCTTCGGGCGAGCGTGGTCAACACCCACGCCCTGGCCGACGTCGGACGCCACCTGACCGACGAGGGCCTCGGCGCTCACCTGCTGCTGGGCCGCGGCGAGGTGAACACCGGCGGGGCCGACAAGTCCAGCATCCTGGCCGACGGCATGGAGTCACTGCTCGGCGCGGTCTACCTGCACCACGGGATCGGGGTCGCCCGCGACGGTGATCCTGCGGCTGTTCGGCGACCTCCTCGACACCGCGCCGACGTTGGGCGCCGGCCTGGACTGGAAGACCAGCCTCCAAGAGCTCACGGCCGCACGCAATCTCGGCTCGCCGTCCTACGTCGTCAGCTCGACCGGTCCCGACCACGACAAGGAGTTCACCGCCGTGGTGATCGTCATGGAGACCGAGTACGGCACCGGCATCGGCCGTTCCAAGAAAGAGGCCGAGCAGAAGGCCGCGGCAGCGGCCTGGAACGCGCTGGAATCCGCTTGAGCCGCAGTCCCGTTCGCTGTCCACATGCCTGAGCTTCCCGAAGTCGAGGTGGTCCGCCGCGGCCTGCAGGCCCACGTGGCCGGCAAGTCCATCAGTGCGGTCCGGGTGAACCATCCGCGCGCCGTGCGCCGGCACGAGGCCGGCGCCGGCGATCTGACCGCGCGGCTGCTCGGCGCGCGGATCACCGGCACCGGCCGGCGCGGAAAGTACCTGTGGCTCAACCTGGCGATGAGCGCATCGAGACGCGCGCTGGTGGTGCACCTGGGGATGAGCGGGCAGATGCTGCTCGGGCCCGTCCCGAACACCGACCACCTGCGCATCGCGACGCTGCTCGACGACGGCACCGCGCTCAGCTTCGTCGACCAGCGCACCTTCGGCGGTTGGCAGCTGGCCGATCTGGTCACCGTCGACGGCAGCCGGGTGCCGGCCCCCGTCGCGCACATCGCCCGCGACCCACTGGACCCGATGTTCGACCGCGAGGCCGTCGTTACGGTGTTGCGCCGCAAGCACTCCGAGATCAAGCGGCAGTTGCTCGACCAGACCGTGGTGTCCGGAATCGGCAACATCTACGCCGACGAGGCGTTGTGGCGGGCCAAGATCAACGGCGCCCGGCTGGCCGAGAAGCTGACCCGCCGTCAGCTCGGCGAGCTGCTCGACGCCGCCACCGAGGTGATGCGCGAGGCGCTGGGGCAGGGCGGCACCTCGTTCGACTCGCTGTACGTCAACGTCAACGGGCAGTCCGGGTACTTCGACCGGTCGCTGAATGTCTACGGCCGAGAGGACCGCAACTGCCGCCGCTGCGGCGCGGTGATCCGGCGGGAGAAGTTCATGAACCGCTCGTCGTTCTACTGCCCGAAATGCCAGCCGCGGCCGCGGCGTTGACTCCATCGAGATCGACGTTTTGGCGTGATTTACTCGCACTTTCGCGCCCTATCGTCGGTTTGGGCGCAAAGGAAGGGAGCATGACTGAACTGTGGGTGGAGCGCACCGGCATCCGCCGCTTCACGGGGCACAGCAGCCGCGGCGCGGAGGTCCTCATCGGCTCGGAGACCGACGACGGCGTCTTCACCCCCGGTGAGCTGCTCAAGATCGCGCTCGCCGGCTGCAGCGGCCTGAGCAGCGACGAGCCGCTGCGCCGCCGTCTCGGCGACGACTACCCGGCGGTGATCCGGGTCTCCGGCCCGGCCGACCGGGAGCAGGAGCGCTACCCGCTGCTCGAGGAGAACCTCGAGATCGACCTGTCCGGGCTGTCCGAGGCCGAGATCGAACGACTCGTGCTCGTCGTCAACCGGGCCATCGACCAGGTCTGCACCGTGGGACGCACGCTGAAGGCCGGTGCCGAGGTGACCTTCGACGTCACCAACACGACCTCATGAGCGATGACGTCCGCCTGACCGCCTGGGTGCACGGCTACGTCCAGGGTGTGGGTTTCCGCTGGTGGACGCGGTCGCGGGCGCTCGAACTGGGGCTGGCCGGCTACGCCAGCAACCAGCCCGACGGCCGGGTGCTGGTGGTCGCACAGGGTCCGCGGGCCGATTGCGAGCGTCTTCTGGAGCTGTTGCGGGGCGGATCGACGCCCGGTTCGGTGGACAAAGTGGTTGCCGAGTTCACCGAATCCGGCGAGCCGATGAGCGGGTTCCGCGAGCGCTGATCCGCCCGCCGGTACGCTCACTCGACGTGTACCTCAAGAGTCTGACGCTGAAGGGCTTCAAGTCCTTCGCGTCGCCGACGACTCTGCGCTTCGAACCGGGCATCACCTGCGTGGTCGGCCCCAACGGGTCGGGGAAGTCCAACGTCGTCGATGCGCTGGCCTGGGTGATGGGCGAGCAGGGGGCCAAGACGCTGCGCGGCGGCAAGATGGAGGACGTCATCTTCGCCGGCACCTCCTCGCGGGCGCCGCTCGGGCCGCGCCGAGGTGACGCTGACCATCGACAACTCCGACAACGCGCTGCCCATCGAGTACTCCGAGGTCTCGATCACCCGGCGGATGTTCCGCGACGGCGCCGGCGAGTACGAGATCAACGGCAGCAGCTGCCGGCTGATGGACGTCCAGGAGCTGCTCAGTGACTCCGGCATCGGCCGGGAGATGCACGTCATCGTCGGCCAGGGCCGGCTGTCGCAGATCCTGGAGTCGCGCCCGGAGGACCGCCGCGCCTTCATCGAGGAAGCCGCCGGGGTGCTCAAGCACCGCAAACGCAAGGAAAAGGCGCTCCGCAAGCTCGAGTCGATGTCGGCCAACCTGGCCCGGCTCACCGACCTGACCACCGAGCTGCGCCGCCAGCTCAAGCCGCTGGGCCGCCAGGCCGAGATGGCCCGCCGGGCGCAGACCATCCAGGCCGACCTGCGCGACGCGCGGCTGCGGCTGGCCGCCGACGATCTGGTGGTGCGCCGCGGCGAGTTCGAGGGCGCCGACAACACCGAGACCACGCTGCGCCGCGAGCACGACGAGGCCGCCGCACGGCTGGCCGTGGCCACCGAGGCGCTGGCCGCCCACGAGGCCGCGGTGGCCACGCTGTCCGAGCGCACCGACGCCGCTCAGCAGACCTGGTTCCGGCTCTCGGCGCTGGCCGAACGGGTCAGCGCGACCGTGCGCATCGCCAGTGAGCGCGCGCAGTACCTGGACACCGAGCCCACCGCGAGCACCGGCCCTGACCCCGACGCGCTGGAGGCCGAGGCCGAGGAGGTCGCCGCTCGCGAACAGCAGCTGCTGGCCGAGCTCGCCCAGGCGAGCTCCCGCCTCGAAGCGGCCCGCGCCGATCTGGCCGACAAGGAACGCGCGGCGGCCGAGGCCGAACGCGCCCACATGGCCGCCGTGCGCGCCGAGGCCGACCGCCGCGAAGGCCTGGCGCGCCTGGCCGGCCAGGTCGAGACCATGCGGGCCCGGGTCGAGTCGATCGACGACGGGGTGGCGCGGCTGACCGACGCCATCGAGGAGGCCGCCGCCCGCGCCCAGCAGGCCAAGGCCGAGTTCGAGACCGTGCAGAGCCGGGTCGGCGAGCTCGACCAGGGCGAGGTCGGCCTCGACGAGCAGCACGACCGCTCGATCGCCGCGCTGCGCCTGGCCGACGAGCGGGTGGCCGAGCTGCAGACCGCCGAGCGGGCCGCCGAGCGTCAGGTCGCCTCGCTGCGGGCCCGCATCGACGCGCTCTCCGTCGGCCTGGAACGCAAGGACGGCGCGGCCTGGCTGGTGCAGAACCGCAGCGGCGCAGGGCTTTTCGGCACGATCGCCAAACTGGTCAAGGTGCGCGTCGGCTACGAGGTGGCGCTGGCCGCGGTGCTGGGCGCGGCCGCCGACGCCGTGGCCGCCGACGACTTCACCGCCGCCCGGTCGGCGGTACGGGCTCTCAAGGAAGCCGACGGCGGCCGGGCCGCGATCGTGCTCGGCGACTGGCCCGCCGGGTCGCGCCCGCAGACCGGGCCGCTGCCCGAGGGCGCCCGCTGGGCACTCGACCTGATCGACGCGCCCTCGCGACTGCAGGGCGCGATGACCGCGATGCTCGCCGACGTCGCCGTCGTCGAGGATCTGGCCGCCGCCCTGGACGTCGTCGCGGCGCGGCCCACCCTGCGCGCGGTCACCCTCGACGGCGACCTCGTCGGCCCCGGGTGGGTCAGCGGCGGCTCCGACCGCAAGCCGAGCACCCTGGAGATCGCCTCCGAAATCGACAAGGCCAGAAGCGAACTCGTCACCGCCGAGACCCAGGTCGAGGAGTTGTCGGCCGCGCTGGCCGGCGCGCTCGGCGAGCAGGCCAACCGGCAGGACGCCGCCGAGGAGGCGCTGGCCGCCCTCAACGAATCCGACGCCGCGATCTCGGCCATCTACGAGCAACTGGGCCGGCTGGGCCAGGACGCCCGCGCCGCCGAGGGGGACTACCGCCGCCAGCTCGCCCAACGCAACGAGCTCGAGGCCAGCCGGACCCAGACCGTCGAGGAGCTGACCGCACTCGAAGCCCGGCTGAACGCCGCCCAGGAGGGCCAGACCGTCGTCGACGACGCGCCGGTCGACCGCCAGCAGATGCAGTCCGCCGCCGAGGCCGCCCGCTCCGTCGAGGTGGAGGCCCGGCTGACCGTGCGCACCGCCGAGGAACGCGCGAATGCCGTTCGGGGGCAGGCGGATTCGCTGCGCCGTGCCGCCGCCGCCGAACGTGAGGCCCGGTTGCGCGCGCAGCGGGCCCGCGCCGCCCGCGCGCACGCCGCGACGGTCGCGGCCGCGGTCTCGGAGTCCGGGCGCCGGCTCGCCGAGCGGCTGAGCGGAGTGGTCGCCGCCGCCTCGCGGCGCCGCGACGCGCTGGCCGCCGAGCGCCAGCAGCGGGCCACCGCGATGGCCGCGGCGCGCGAGGAGGTCGCCGCGCTGAACACCCGCATCACCGCGCTCACCGACTCCCTGCACCGCGACGAGGTGGCCAAGGCGCAGGCCGCGCTGCGCATCGAGCAGCTCGAGCAGATGGTGCTCGAGCAGTTCGGCATGGCCGCCGACGACCTGGTCGCCGAGTACGGGCCCGACGTCGCGCTGCCGCCGTCGGAGCTGGAGATGGCCGAGTACGAGCAGGCCAAGGAGCGCGGCGAGCAGGTCACCGCGCCGGCGCCGATGCCGTTCGACCGCCCGACCCAGGAGCGGCGGGCCAAGCGGGCCGAACGCGAGCTGGCCGAGCTGGGCCGGGTCAACCCGCTGGCGCTCGAGGAGTTCGCCGCGCTGGAGGAGCGCTACAACTTCCTGGCCACCCAGCTCGAGGACGTCAAGGCCGCCCGCAAGGACCTGCTGGACGTGATCGCCGACGTCGACAACCGCATCCTGCAGGTGTTCTCCGAGGCCTACGCCGACGTCGAGCGCGAGTTCGAGCAGGTGTTCGCCACGCTGTTCCCGGGTGGCGAGGGACGGCTGCTGCTCACCGACCCCAACGACATGCTGACCACCGGCGTCGAGGTCGAGGCCCGCCCGCCGGGCAAGAAGGTCAAGCGGCTCTCGCTGCTCTCCGGTGGCGAGAAGTCGCTGACCGCGGTGGCGATGCTGGTCGCCATCTTCCGGGCCCGCCCGTCGCCGTTCTACGTGATGGACGAGGTCGAGGCCGCGCTCGACGACGTGAACCTGCGCCGGCTGATCGGCCTGTTCGAGCAGCTGCGGACCCAGTCGCAGCTGATCGTGATCACCCACCAGAAGCCGACCATGGAGATCGCCGACGCGCTCTACGGCGTCAGCATGCAGGGCGACGGCATCTCCGCGGTGATCTCGCAGCGGATGCGGGGCCAGGAGCTGGTCGGGGCTACTCCGCAGGGCTGAGGTCGAGGCTGCGCAATCCGGCCAGGTCGGCCACCCCGCAGCCGTGCAGACACACCCGCAGTTCCTCGACGAAGCCCTCCAGCGCGTCGAGCGCCGCGGCCGGGGACTCGATCGCCGGTGCCAGCAGCGGGCGGGCCAGCGCCACCACGTCGGCACCCATCGCGAGCGCCTTGGCGGCGTCCATCCCGGTCCGGATGCCGCCCGAGGCCACCAGCGGCATGCCCGGCAGCGTCGCACGCACCTCCTGCAGGGCCTGCGCGGTCGGCACGCCCCATTCGGCGATCGCGGGGTAGCGCACCTCCCCGTAGCGCACCAGCTGCTCCACCCGGGCCCACGAGGTGCCGCCGGCGCCGGCGACGTCGACCGCCGCGATCGGCAGTCCGCGCAGCTTCTCGGCGGCCTCGGCGCCGATGCCGTGGCCGACCTCCTTGACCAGGACCGGGCAGGGCAGTTCCTCGGCGACGCGGCGCAGCCGGTCCAGCGAGCCGGAGAAGTCGGTGTCGCCGTTGTCCTGCATGGCCTCCTGCAGGGGGTTGGTGTGCACGGCCAGCGCGTCGGCGCCGACCCGCTCGAGTGCGGCGGCCAGCTTGGGGATCGCGGCGTCGGACAGCTGAGCCAGCCCGATGTTGCCGATCAGCAGCACGTCGGGCGCCAGCTCGCGGACCTCGAAGCTGCGGGCGGCCGCGTCGTTGTCGAGCATGATGCGCTGCGAACCGAGCATCATGCCGATGCCCAGCTTCTGGGCCGCCTCGGCCAGGTTGCGGTTGATCGTGCGGGACAGCTCCGCACCGCCGGTCATCGCCCCGACCAGGACCGGAGCCCGCAACTCGGCGCCCAGGAACCGGGTGCCCAGCTCGATGGTGCTCAGGCTGGTCTGGGTCAGCGCGTTGTAGGGCAGCCGGTAGCGCTCGAAGCCGGTGGTGACGCCGACGTACTCGACCGGCCCGGTCAGGCAGGCGTCGATGTGGCGCAGTTTGCGGGTCGCCAGTCCGGCGCGGTCCATCGTCACGGCGTACCCCATTGGTCAGGCGCGACGCCGCCCCGCGCCGCGCCCTGAAAGAATGGCACGGTGTCACAGGGTCTCTGGATCGCTATCGCGGTCATCGCCGTCCTGGTCGTCGCTGCAATCGTCATCGGTCTGGTGCGGTATCGGCGGCGCCAGATCAGCTTGCGCCGCAGCTCAGAGGGTGCCACACCAATCGACAGGTCGGGCGGCTACACCGCCTCGTCGGGCATAACGTTCACACAATCGTCAGCAACTGCCACGGACACCGGCGTGGGCCGGCCGGGGGTGGGCGACGACGCGGCGATTCCCCGCGACTCGATCAAGCGGCCGATCTCCGAGGTGCGGCTGCCCGAGCCGCCGGTGGTCGAGAAGACCCCCGACTCCCAGAAGCCCCGCCTGCCGCGCCAGAACCGCCTGCCGCGCCCGATGTCGACGCCATTGCGCCGACGGAAGGCCGCCTGGAGCGGCTGCGCGGCCGCCTGGCCAAGTCCCAGAACGCGCTCGGCCGCAGCATGCTCGGCCTGCTCGGCGGCGGCGATCTCGACGAAGCCTCCTGGGAGGAGGTCGAGGACACCCTGCTGATCGCCGACCTGGGCCCGGTGGTGACCACCTCGGTGGTCGAGCAGCTGCGCAGCAAGCTGGCCAGCAGCAACGTCCGCAGCGAGGCCGACGCCCGCGCGGTTCTGCGGGAGGTGCTCATCGCGGAGCTCAACCCCGGCCTGGACCGCTCGATCAAGGCGCTGCCGCACGCCAACAAGCCCTCGGTGCTGCTGGTCGTCGGAGTCAACGGCACCGGCAAGACCACGACGGTGGGCAAGCTGGCCCGGGTGCTGGTGGCCGACGGCCGCCGGGTCGTGCTCGGCGCCGCCGACACCTTCCGCGCGGCCGCGGCCGACCAATTGCAGAGCTGGGCGTCGCGGGTGGGCGCCGAGGTGGTGCGCGGCGCCGAGGGCGCCGACCCGGCCTCGGTGGCCTTCGACGCCGTGGACAAGGGCATCGCCGCGGGCGCCGACGTCGTCGTCATCGACACCGCCGGCCGGCTGCACACCAAGACCGGTCTGATGGACGAGCTCGGCAAGGTCAAGCGGGTGGTCGAGCAAGCGCGCCGCCGTCGACGAGGTGTTGCTCGTCCTGGACGCCACCATCGGCCAGAACGGCCTGGCGCAGGCGAGGGTGTTCGCCGACGTCGTCGACATCACCGGGGTGGCGCTGACCAAGCTCGACGGCACCGCCAAGGGCGGCATCGTGTTCCGCGTCCAGCAGGAACTCGGCGTCCCGGTCAAGCTCGTCGGACTCGGCGAAGGCCCCGACGATCTGGCGCCGTTCGAGCCCGGCGCCTTCGTCGACGCGCTCCTCGGATAGCCGCAAATCCATTACGCACGGCCCGAATTGCGGGATGTAACACCTGCGAAACGCAGACGGCCAATCCGTTCACATGCGCGAAACACCCAGGCGGCCTAGCGGAAACAACCACTCAGCATTGTCTTGGCCTAGGTCGACGGTGCCTAAACCGTGGCATGGGTGAAGGAGGAAACTGCGAGTGGACCAATTCCCGATAATGGGTGTGCCGGACACCGGTGACACGGCGTGGATGCTTGCGAGCTGCCGCGCTCGTGCTGCTGATGACGCCAGGCCTGGCCTTCTTCTACGGCGGCATGGTGCGCGCCAGGGGCGTGCTCAACATGATCATGATGAGCATCAGCGCCATGGGTGTGGTCACGGTGCTGTGGGTGCTCTACGGCTACTCGATGGCCTTCGGCAACGACAAGTGGAGCGTGATCGGTGACCCCGGTCAGTACTTCGGCCTGAAGGGACTCATCGGCGGTAACGCTGCCGCTGCGGTGGCCGCGGATCCGTCCGCCGGAATCGTGGCGAAGGCCGCGGTGGAAATCCCGCTCGCAGGCACGATTCCGCAGACTGGTGTTCGTGGCCTTCCAGCTGATGTTCGCGATCATCACCGTCGCGCTGATCTCGGGTGCCATCGCCGACCGGCTGAAGTTCGGTGGCTGGCTGGTCTTCGCGGGTCTGTGGGCGACGTTCGTCTACTTCCCGGTCGCGCACTGGGTGTTCGCGTTCGACGGATTCACCGGTGAGCACGGCGGCTGGATTGCCAACAAGCTCAAGGCAATCGACTTCGCAGGTGGTACTGCGGTGCATATCAACGCCGGCGTCGCCGGCCTGGCGCTGGCGCTCATCCTCGGCAAGCGCAAAGGCTGGCCGGGCACTCGCCGATGCGGCCGCACAACCTGCCGTTCGTGATGCTGGGTGCCGGTCTGCTGTGGTTCGGCTGGTACGGATTCAACGCCGGTTCGGCGCTGAGCTCGAACGGCATCGCGGCATCGACGTTCATCACCACGACCGTCGCGACCGCCGCCGCGATGCTCGGCTGGCTGCTCACGGAGAAGATCCGGGACGGCCACGCCACCACACTGGGCGCCGCGTCGGGCATCGTGGCCGGCCTGGTCGTCATCACGCCGTCCTGTTCGTCGGTGAACGTCGTGGGCGCGTTGGCCATCGGCGTCGATCGGCGGTTGTCCTCTGCGCCCTGGCAGTCGGACTGAAGTTCAAGTTCGGCTTCGACGACTCGCTCGACGTGGTCGGCGTCCACCTGGTCGGCGGACTGATCGGCACCCTGCTCATCGGCTTCTTCGCCGCCCCGGAGGCGCCTGCCGCCGTCAAGGGTCTGTTCTACGGCGGCGGGTTCGATCAGCTGTGGCGCCAGGCAGTTGGTGCGTTCGCGGTTCTGGGGTACTCGTTCATCGTGACGACTATCTTGGCCTTGATCCTGAAGTACACCATCGGACTTCGGCCTAGACGCTGAGGATGAGGCCAACGGTATCGATGAAGCCGAACACGCCGAAACCGCGTACGACTTCGCGATCGCCGGCACCGGCTCGGTTCTCGGTCGTCACGGCGCGGAGGAATGAGGGAAATGAAGCTGATCACTGCGATCGTCAAGCCGTTCACGCTCGAAGACGTCAAGACCGGCCTGGAGCAGGCGGGTATTCTCGGAATGACCGTCAGCGAGGTCCAGGGGTATGGACGCCAGAAGGGTCACACCGAGGTCTACCGCGGTGCTGAGTACTCCGTCGACTTCGTGCCCAAGGTTCGCGTCGAGGTCCTGGTCGATGACTCCGCTGTCGACAAGGTGGTGGACGTCATCGTGCAGGCCGCACGGACCGGCAAGATCGGTGACGGCAAGGTGTGGGTCAGCCCGGTGGAAACCGTTGTTCGGGTTCGTACGGGCGAGCGAGGGTCGGACGCCCTCTGACGCGCACGATGTGAGTCTTCTTGCGGCCACACCGAGTAGGAGTTAGTCGGCGACGGCCGCGGGAGGACTGAGATGACAAAGAAGACAAGAGATTCCGCCGCCGGCGCGCCCCAATGGGAGGCGCCGGCGGCGGGCTCGTCCAAGCCCGCCAAGGATCTGGCCGCGGCATGTAAGCAACTGCTGGAAGGCGGTCAGCGCCAGCTTGATTCGGTTGAGTTGCGCGACGCGCTGCTGGATCTCCACGAGTTCTGGCTGACCACCAAGGCCACCGAGATCGGGATCACGCCCACCAGCGGCTTCGCCCTGGTGGCCACCGGCGGGCTCGGCCGCCGCGAGTTCGTGCCGTACTCCGATCTGGATCTGATGCTGTTGCACGACAACATGCCGGCCGATGTGGTGACGCAGGTGGCCGAGCTGCTCTGGTACCCGCTGTGGGACGCCAACATTCGGCTCGATCACAGCGTGCGAACCGTTCCCGAGGCGCTGCAGGTCGCCGGCGAGGACATCTCCGCGGGCCTGGCGATGCTGGAGGTCCGGCACATCGCCGGGGACTCCGAGCTGTCGTCACTGCTGATCGGCGGTGCCCGCAGGCAGTGGCGCACCGGAATCGCCTCGCGCTTCGACGAACTCGTCGAGCACACCCAGGCGCGCTGGCAGCGCAGCGGGCAGATCGCGCACCGGGCCGAGCCCGACCTCAAGTGCGGCCGCGGCGGACTGCGCGACGTCCAACTGCTCAATGCCCTGGCCATCGCGCAGCTTGCCGACGTGTACCCGAGTCACTCGCTGGCCTCGCCGACCGGCTCGCTCGGCGAGGCGCATCTGGCGCTGCTCAACGTGCGCACCGAACTGCACCGGATCTCCAAGCGCGGCCGTGATCATCTGCTGGCCCAGTTCGCCGACGAGATCGGCGCCGCGCTGCACATCGGTGACCGCTTCGATCTGGCGCGGGTGCTCTCCGACGCGGCCCGCACCATCAGCTACTACGTCGACGCCGGGATCAGGACCGCGGGCAACGCGCTTCCGCGGCGCGGACTTTCGGCGCTGCGCCGCCCGGTTCGCCGGCCGCTGGACGAGGGCGTCATCGAGTTCGCCGGCGAGGTGATCCTGGCCCGCGATGCCCGTCCCGAGCGCGATCCCGGCCTGATCCTGCGGGTGGCCGCCGCCTCGGCGACCACCGGGCTGCCGATCTCGGGGTCGACGCTGAGCAGGCTGGCCGACTCGGCGCCGGAGCTGCGTACCCCGTGGCCCCGCGACGCGCTCAAGGACCTGCTGGTGTTGCTGGCCGCAGGCCCCACGACGGTGGCCACCGTCGAGGCCCTGGACCGCACCGGTCTGTGGGGACGGCTGTTCCCGGAATGGGGCGCGGTGCGCGACCTGCCGCCCCGCGACGTCATCCACATCTGGACCGTCGACCGCCACCTCGTCGAAACCGTCTCCCGGGCAAGCGCTTTCACCACCCGGGTCTCACGGCCCGACCTGTTGGTGCTGGGAGCGCTGCTGCACGACATCGGCAAGGGCCGCGGGGGAGACCACAGCGTCATCGGCGCCGAGCTGGCCGTGCAGGTCGGCACGCGGCTGGGCCTGTGGCCCTCCGACATCGACATGCTCTCGGCGATCGTGCGCTACCACCTGCTGCTGCCCGACACCGCCACCCGCCGCGACCTGCAGGATCCGCAGACCATCGCCGACGTGATCACCGCACTCAACGGCGATCCGGTGCTGCTGGAGTTGCTCGACGCGCTGGCCGAGGCCGATTCACTGGCCACCGGGCCGGGGGTGTGGGGTGACTGGAAGGCCTCGCTGATCGGCGACCTGGTGCGGCGCTGCCGGATGGTGATGGCCGGCGAGTCACTGCCACAAGCGGATCCCATTGACCCCCATCATCTTTCGCTGGCCGCCGACCGCGGAGTGCACGTCGATATGACGCCGGGGGAGAGTGCGCACAACTACAACGTCACGATGATCGCCCCGGACAGGCGGGGGCTGTTGTCCAAGGCCGCCGGCGTGCTGGCGCTGAACTCGCTGCGGGTCCATTCCGCGGCGATCAACAGTGCCAGCGGTGCGGCGATCAACACCTTCGTCGTGTCGCCGCACTTCGGCTCGCCGCCGGCCGCCGAACTTCTGCGCCAGCAGTTCATCCTGGCTCTCGAGGGTGAACTCGACGTCATCGCGTCGCTGGAGAAACGCGACCGCGAGGCCGCCCAGTACGGCACCGGCAGGGTCGGGGAGTCCAAGCCGGCGGTACCCGTCAACTCCGCGCCCGCACCGCCGCGCATCCTGTGGCGCGACGGCAGCGGCCCCGGCCAGTTGATGGTGGAGATCCGCACCACCGACCGCACCGGGCTGCTGGCGATGCTCACCAACGTCTTCGAACGCTCTGCTGTCGACATCGCCTGGGCCAAGATCACCACGCTGGGCTCCTCGGTGGTCGACGTGTTCGGCCTGACCGTGCCGGCAGCAGAGTCGGTCGACGAGGTCCGTGGGCAGCTCGAGCGTGAGCTCTACGCGGTGCTGCCCGCGCCGCCGCAAGCCAAGCCGGCCGAACAGGCCAGTTAGGACGACTGAATACCCTGCGGGATCAAACCGAGCGTGCCGTTACCTGCCCGTGTGCCAAGGTAATACACGACGTCGTAGGTGTAGAACAGCGAGATTCCGGTGTTCAGGTAGTACAGCTCGGCCGGATCGGTCGGGACCGGCAGAGGGGGCCGCGTTCTGTACCTTCACCAGGCCCGCATCCGTATCGTCGGTCGTGACGAACTGGAAGTAGCGAACCGGGGTCTGGGCGGTTGTGGTGCCGGTGAGGAAGAACGACATCTTGGTTTTCAGTTTGCCCACCGTCTGGGAGTCGTCTTTCCAGTCGATGATCGAGTTGTACTTGCCCGGATCGGGACTGAGGTCGGTGTTGTGCAGTGTGGTGCTCGCTCCCGTGTCCGGAGTGATACCCACATTTGGATCGTTGATCAACAAGGTGCCGTTGCGGTCGATGATGTTGATCGTCGCGTCGAACAACTGCTCCCCATAGAAATGAAGGCCACTGTTGGGGAAGGTTGAACTGCCGGCATTGGCGTCGGGCAGCATGGGAAAGTACATGCCTTGTGAGTTGTGAATGTCGTTGGAGGTCAACCCGATCTGCATCCACGCCTGGCCGGTGACAGGATCCACGTGGACGAGGTAACCGGGTTTCACGCCCCGAGCGAAGGTCAGCTGGGCAATCACCTGGTCGATTCCGTTCGCCCCGTATGTGGGCGCCATGCCGAAATCGCCATAGAAGGCGTTGTCGATCGGGGGTGCCGAACTGCCTGCCGGAGTCCACAGCGGTTCACCGGCTTTGTTCGTGATGAGGTTCATCTGCCCCACGGTGAGCCGGCCGCTCGTGACCAACGGAGTGGAACTACCCACTGAGTACAGCGACACCGCGGCCGTCGCCGCGAAACCGGAGTAGGTCAGGCCGCTGTCGAATCCGTCGTGCACCGGAGTTGTGGTCGTCGTGACGTTGCTTCCCCACCAGGGCGACGCAGCCGGGTTGGCCGAGGCGTAGGCCGCGTAGAAGCCGCCTGCGCCGGTGTCGAACTCGAACAGCTGAGGTGGCGCGCCGTAGCCCAACGAGACAGAGATACCCAGTTTCTGCTTGCCGTCGGTGTCTACGGTCTCGAAGTAGAGCGGCACTTCGATCGGCCTGGTGATCACACCGACGCTGGCCGGGAACAAGGCGCGCCGAACCAGGTACAGCGACCCTTCCAACAACTTGGTGACCGGGCCGGACGGAATTTCGGCAAGCCGATTGGCGGCGCCGGCCAGAAACTGTTGGACCGCATCGGAAATCGACTGCAGGGGCTGACCCGAACCCAACCGCGCCGCGCCGGTCGTCGCCGCGATCGAATCCGCCACCGTCGCCGTGCTCCCGAAACGGCCCGGCGCGCTGCGCCCGCTGCCGCCGTCCGGCGACACCGCCGCGCGGCCGATGGTTGCGCTGCGCGCTGCCGCAGCCCTTATCGCGGCCTGGGCGCTCCGCGACGGGGCACCAGCCGCGGCCGGGGCCGCCGTCCTGCCCGCGGCGGGTGGGCCTGCGTGCCGGGCGACCGCACCGTGTGAGGAATTTGTCGCGGACGAACCGCCGCCGGCATCGGCTGCGGCACTGCCAGGGGCCGCCAGCAACGCCACGCCGATGCCCGCGGCGGCCGCGCCCACTTGCAGCCACCGCACCACCGGCAACGTCCGGTCACCGCGTCGCACAGCGGACCGCGCCCGCAGTGAAGGAGAACCAGCCACCCCGACCTCCCCAGACCCGACCGCGGCGCACAGTTGCGGCACCCACCGAAGAAATACCACAAGCGCCCAAGGTCAGAGCACGATTTCGCGGTTCGCGAGATCGGCACTCTTGGCGGCGCTTCGCGCCCGGGCACGACCCACACCAGCGCCAGATAGGCTTACGTCGTGTTTGAATCCCTGTCCGACCGGTTGACCGGTGCGCTCGCTGGCCTGCGTGGCAAGGGCCGGCTCACCGACGCCGACATCGACGCCACCACCCGCGAGATCCGCCTCGCCCTGCTCGAGGCCGACGTCTCGCTGCCGGTGGTCCGCGAGTTCGTCAACCGCATCAAGGAGCGGGCCAAGGGCGCCGAGGTCTCCGGCGCGCTCAACCCCGCCCAGCAGGTCGTCAAGATCGTCAACGACGAGCTCATCGGCATCCTCGGCGGCGAGACCCGCCAGCTGGCGCTTCGCCAAGAACCCGCCGACGGTCATCATGCTCGCCGGCCTGCAGGGCGCCGGTAAGACCACCCTGGCGGGCAAGCTCGCCAAGTGGCTCAAGGGCCAGGGGCACACCCCGCTGCTGGTGGCCTGCGACCTGCAGCGCCCCGGCGCGGTCAGCCAGCTGCAGATCGTCGGCGAGCGCGCCGGCGTCAGCGTGTTCGCGCCGCACCCCGGCACCGCCGAGGGCTCCCACGACTCGCCGCCGGGAGACCCCGTCGCGGTGGCCGCCGCCGGCCTCGCCGAGGCGAAGGCCAAGCACTTCGACGTCGTCATCGTCGACACCGCCGGCCGACTGGGCATCGACGAAGAGCTGATGGCCCAGGCCGCCGCGATCCGCGATGCGACCAACCCCGACGAGACCCTGTTCGTCCTCGACGCGATGATCGGCCAGGACGCCGTCGCCACCGCCGAGGCCTTCGGCACGCGGCGTCGGCTTCACCGGCGTGGTGCTCACCAAGCTCGACGGCGACGCCCGCGGTGGTGCGGCGCTGTCGGTGCGTGAGGTCACCGGCGTGCCGATCCTGTTCGCGTCGACGGGTGAGAAGCTCGAGGACTTCGACGTCTTCCACCCCGACCGGATGGCCAGCCGCATCCTGGGCATGGGCGACGTGCTCAGCCTCATCGAGCAGGCCGAGCAGGTCTTCGATCAGCAGAAGGCCGAGGAGGCCGCCGCCAAGATCGGCTCCGGCGAGCTGACGCTGGAGGACTTCCTCGAGCAGATGCTGATGATCCGCAAGATGGGCCCGATCGGAAACCTGCTGGGCATGCTGCCCGGTGCGGGCCAGATGAAGGACGCGCTGGCCGCCGTCGACGACAGGCAGCTCGACCGGCTGCAGGCGATCATCCGCGGCATGACCCCCGAGGAGCGGGCCGACCCGAAGATCATCAACGCCTCGCGGCGGCTGCGGATCGCCAACGGCTCGGGTGTGGCGGTCTCGGAGGTCAACCAGCTCGTCGACCGGTTCTTCGAGGCCCGAAAGATGATGTCGCAGATGGCCGGTGCGATGGGCATGCCGTTCGGCAGGCGCTCGTCGAAGAAGAACGCCAAGAACGCCAAGAAGAAGGGCAAGAAGGGCGGCCGCGGGCCGACGCCGCCGAAGGCACGCAATCCGCTGCTCGCCGGCGGGCTGCCCGGCGGGTTCCCCGACCTGTCGCAGATGCCCGAGGGCCTCAACGAACTGCCCCCCGGGCTGGCCGACTTCGACCTGTCCAAGCTGAAGTTCCCCGGCCAGAAGTAGTGCTGCACGTCCGTGGCCGCGGACTGCCCGACGGCGAGCCCGTCGAGTGGTGGATCGCCGACGGCGTCCTGCACCGCGAGCCCGTCGCCGGCGCCGACACCGTCTGGGACGGCGGCTGGATCATTCCCGGCCTGGTCGACGCACACTGCCACGTCGGGCTGGGGCCGCACGGTGAGATCCCCATCGACGAGGCGATCACCCAGGCCGAAGCCGAACGCGGCGCCGGCGCACTGCTGCTGCGCGACTGCGGATCGCCCACCGACACCCGCAGCCTCGACGACCATCACGACCTGCCGCGCATCATCCGGGCGGGCAAGCACCTGGCCCGCCCCAAGCGCTACGGGCGCGGGTTCGCCATCGAACTCGAAGACGAGTGGCAGCTGCCCGAGGCGCTGGTCGAGCAGGCCCGCCGCGGTGACGGCTGGGTGAAACTCGTCGGCGACTGGATCGACCGGTCGGTGGGCGATCTGGCGCCGCTGTGGTCCGACGACGTGTTGCGCGCCGCGATCGCCGCGGTGCACGACGAAGGTGTGCGCGTCACCGCGCACGTGTTCAGCGAGGACGCGCTGCCGGGTCTGATCGCCGCGGATATCGACTGCATCGAACACGGCACCGGGCTGACCGACGACACCATCGCGATGATGGTCGAGCACGGCACGTCCCTGGTGCCGACCCTGATCAACGTCGAGAACTTTCCCGGATTCGCCGACGCCGCAAGCAAATTCCCGGCCTACGCGACGCACATGCGTGAGCTGTACGCCCGCTGCCCGCAGCGGATCGCCGCCGCCCGGGAGGCCGGCGTGCCGATCTACGCCGGCACCGACGCGGGCAGCAACATCGAGCACGGCCGCATCGCCGACGAGGTCGACGCGCTCAAGGGCATCGGGATGACGCGCGACGGACGCACTGGGTGCGGCGTGCTGGGACGCGCGGCGTTGGCTGCGCAGGCCGGTTCTCGACGACGGTGCGCCCGCGGATCTGCTGTGTTTCCAACAGGATCCGCGCGACGGGGCGCACATCCTGGCCAACCCCGACCGGGTGATCCTGCGCGGCCGCGTCTTCTAGGCCGCGTCGTTGTCGTCGCGGTTGTCGAGTAATC
>CAVXWQ010000032.1:0-19027 GCA_963765445.1 uncultured Actinomycetota bacterium | reverse complement strand
CATGGCGCATCCTGGGCCGCATCGGGGATCAGGCGCTGTTCTACACGAGGGCGATAGCCGGCGTTCCCTACGCGCTTCGCAACTACAAGACCGAGATCATCCGCCTCATCGCCGAGATCAGCATGGGCGCAGGTGTTTTGGCGATGATCGGCGGAACGCTGGTGATCGTCGGGTTCCTCACCATCGCCACCGGCGGCACCCTGGCCGTCCAGGGTTACAGCTCACTGGGCAACATCGGCATCGAGGCCCTCACCGGCTTCCTCGCGGCGTTCATCAACGTGCGCATCTCGGCGCCGGTCGTCGCCGGGATCGGTCTGGCGGCCACCTTCGGTGCCGGTGTCACCGCCCAACTGGGCGCGATGCGGGTCAACGAGGAGATCGACGCCCTGGAATCGATGGCCATCCGGCCGGTCTCCTACCTGATCAGCACGCGGCTTGTTGCCGGGATGGTGGCGATCACACCGCTGTACGCGGTCGCGGTCATCCTGTCCTTCGTGGCCAGCCGCTATACGACGGTGGCTCTGCTTGGGCAGTCGCCGGGGCTCTACGACCACTACTTCTCGACGTTCTTGAACCCGGTCGACCTGTTGTGGTCGTTCGTGCAAGCCATCCTGATGGCGTTGGCGATCTTGTTGATCCACACCTATTTCGGGTTCTTCGCCTCCGGCGGACCCTCGGGTGTCGGTATCGCCACCGGTGACGCGGTCCGAACATCACTGGTCGTTGTCGTCTCGGTGACCCTGCTCGTCTCGCTGTCGATCTATGGCAGGGGCGGCGGATTCAATCTGGCGGGCTAGTCACCGTTTCGGCGAGACGCGCCCGCAGGTCGCCACGGATGATCTTGCCGACGGCGTTGCGCGGCAGCTCGTCGAGAAAGACGATCTCCCGCGGCACCTTGTAGTTCGCCAGGTTCGCCCGGACATGTTCTTTGAGCATCTCGGGTGTGGCAGACGCGCCTGGCCGCAGCACCACGAACGCGGCGAGCCGCTGCCCGAACCTCTCGTCATCGACGCCCAGCGCGGAGGCCTCGGCCACGGCGGGGTGGGTGGCCAACGCCTTTTCGACCTCGATCGGATAGACGTTCTCCCCGCCGGACACGATCATCTCGTCGTCGCGGCCCACCACGAACAGGCGCCCCTCGGCGTCGAGGTAACCCAGGTCCCCCGACGCCATGAAGCCGTCCAAGATCATCTTGGTCTGCCCGGAGGTGTAGCCGTCGAATTCGGTTCCGGTGCGGGCGAAGATCTGCCCGATCTGTCCGCGCGGCAGCTCGCGAAGGTCGCTCGCCGAGGATACGAATCTCGGTGCCGGGCATCGGTAACCCGGCGGTGTCGGGGGCGGCGCGCAGATCCGCGGGTCCGGCCAGCGCGATCACCCCGACCTCGGTGGCGTTGTAGTTGTTGTAGACGACGTCACCGAACTGGTCCATGAATCGGATCACCACGTCGGGACGCATCCGCGACCCGGCCGCGCTGACGAAACGCAATGAGCGCCCACTGAATTCGTTGCGGACATCGTCGGGCAGCTCCATGATCCGGTCCAGCATCGCGGGCACGACGCTGAGTCCGGTGGCCCGGTACCGGTCGACCAGCTCCATCGTCGCAGCGGCGTCGAACATCCGGCGCACCACCAGCGTGCAGGCGAACATCGAGCCCATGATCAGTTGGCCGAACCCCCACGCGTGAAACATCGGTGCGGCGACGACGACCGTCTCCTCGGCTCGCCACGGCAGCCTCGACAACAGCGCGACACCCTGGCCACCCCCGCCGCCGGGCGCCCGCCGCGCTCCCTTCGGGGTACCGGTGGTGCCCGAGGTCAACAGGACCACCTTGCCCTTGCGCTCGCGCCCGGCCGGGCGCGCTCCGGCGTGCTGCGCGTGAGTTGCCAACCCCCAGGCGTGGAACATCGGTGCGGCGACGACCACCGTCTCCTCGGCCCGCCACGGCACAGCAGCGCGACGCCCTGGCCGCCCCCGCCGCCGGGTGCTCGCCGCGCACCCTTCGGGGTACCGGTGTGCCCGAGTCAACAGCACCACCTGCCGTTGCGTCGCGCCGGGCCGGGCGACCGTCAGCGTCGGTCGCGGGATCGTCGGTCCAGGCCGCGATGCCCAGGTCTCCGGCCGCTGCGCCAGCGCGTGCCCGACGACGGCACTGAACTCCTGTCGTAGACGATCACGTCGGGACGTTCCCGAACCACCACGTCTCCGAGGGCGGGCCCGGCGAACGACGTGTTGAGCAGGAGCACATCGCACCGATCCGATCGGCGGCGGCGACCCATCGACGAAACCGCGACGTTGCGCACATGACGGCACCTCTGTGCGCGCGATCAGCGTCTCGACGGTGAGCGCCGGATCGGCGGGATCCTCGGTCCAGGCCGTGATGCCAAGGGTTTCCGGCCGCTTCGCGAGCGCGTGCTCGACAGCGGCACGGAACTCCTGGTCGTAGACGATCACGTCGGGACGTTCGCGAACCACCACGTCCCCGAGGGCGGGCCCGGCGAACGACGTGTTGAGCAGGAGCACATCCGCACCGACTCGGTCAGCGGCGGCGACCGCGTCGACGAAGCCGCGATGGTTGCGGCACATGACGGCGACCATCTGCGGTACGCCGGACGGCAACTGCCGCAACGCGGCGGCAAATGCATTGGCGCGCAGGTCGATTTCCCGATAGGTCAACATCCCCAGCTCGTCGATCAGAGCCGGCCGATCCGGGCACCGGCGGGCCGACAACGCGATGCCGACGGTGTTGGTGAAGCCCTCCTGCCGCGCGGCGGCCACCATCCGCAGGTACTTGTCCGGCCGAAGCCCCACGATCATCCGGGCCGTCCGCAGCGTGCGCACGGAGTTCCGGGCGTCGCGCAGACGTTGCGAGAAAGCCGACCTCGACGCTGGCACGGCACTCACCCGAGGATCGGCAGTCGGCGCTGGGCGGCCAATCCGCTCAACGCCGTCTGCATCACGGCGCGAACATGCTCGTCTACCTCGGCGACATCGGGGTGCTCACCGAACGTGGCTCTCAGATCGATGGGCGGCAGCACCTGGGTGACGATCTTGGACGGCAGCGGCAGGTTGTACGCCCCCACGCTCAGACCGAACGGGAAGCCGATGGCCAGGGCAACCTCGTCGGCCCGCAGCAGTCGTTTGAGCCCGATCCGCTTCCCAAGCCACTGTCCGCGGGACAGGAACAGTTGGGTCTCCTGCGCGCCGATCGACACCACGGGGACGATCGGCACTCCGGCCTCGATCGCGGTGGCGACATAGCCGGTCCGGCCGGCGAAGTCGATCGTGCTCTGTTTCGACGTCGGCCGCAGAGAGTCGTAGTCCCCGCCCGGGAAGACGATCACCGAGGCACCCGAACGCAACGCCTTCACCGCGTTGTCTCGGGAGGCGCGGATCATGCCGAGCCGCGCCAGCTGTCCGTTGGCCGGCCCGCGGAAGATGATGTCGTGGGCGAGCGTGTAGATCGGGCGGTCGAAGCCGAACTTGGCGAAGAAGTCGATCCAGAAGATCGGCACGTCGGGCGGATTGACGCCGCCGGAGTGGTTGGACACCACCAGCGCTCCGCCGTCCGGAAACTGGTCGAGGCCGCGCACTTCGGAGCGAAACCACAGCTTGTAGACCGGACGGGCAAGCGTCACCAGCCAGCGCATCACGGACGCATCCCAGTCACCGGTGAACTCCCCGGGCCGAGCGGGAGCAGCGTCGTCGCCTGTCACAACCGGACCTCCGCCTCTTATGAGGGCAAGG
This sequence comes from uncultured Actinomycetota bacterium, assembly GCA_963765445.1. Classification (GTDB taxonomy): domain Bacteria; phylum Actinomycetota; class Actinomycetes; order Mycobacteriales; family Mycobacteriaceae; genus Mycobacterium. Next base: position 15,282 of record CAVXWQ010000032.1, on the reverse strand, counting down.
GTATCGAGCCTCGCCATAATTTTCGCGGGCGTCAATGAATTTGATGTGCCGGCCCTCGCCCTTCGATTAGCTTGGTTGTGAGCCCCGTCACCCAGCCGGAGAGGACGCGATACACATGGTCGATCGAGCGTCGGAAACGACGATCCGGTTGTCCGGAAGTGACGCGACGTTCGTCCTCGACGAGGCGGTCGAACCGCAACACACCCTCAAGATCGCGGTGTTCGACGAACAGTCGAGCCGCGCGTTCGACTTCGAGCGGGTCGCCGAGGCGCTCGGTAGAGCCGTCGCGTTGCTTCCGCAGATGCAGTGGCGGGCACATTTCGTGCCGCTCGGTCTCGGCCACCCGGTGTGGATCCCCGATCCCGGCTACCACGTGCGCAACCACCTCCGGCGCGCCCGACTGCCCGAACCCGGCGGAAAACCGGAGCTGTGCAAGAAGATCGCCGAAGTGGCCAGCCAACCGGTGCCGGCCGGACCGGCCGCCGTGGGAGTTGTGGTTCGTGGAGGGCTTCGAGGGCGACCGGGTGGTCGCGGTGCTCAAGATGAACCATGCGCTGGCCGACGGTGGCACCTTCGCCGACCTGCTCGACCTGGTGACCCGTCCCGTACCCGACGCGCCGCCGGAGCCTCCGCCGATACCGCGAGCCGCCACACCGGCGAGCCGTCGCGCGGCCTTGGAGGAGGGCGCCCTCGATCTCTGGCAGGCGGTTCGACACGAGTTGCCGCGACGGACGCGGGCCGTGCTGCGCGCCTACACCCGCGACAAGCAGAAGATCGCCCAGCGGCCACCATCGCGGTTCGGCGCGCCCCGCAGTGCCGTGGCGGGGCCCGCTCACGCCCGCAGCGTTCCTTCTCCTGGGTCTCGGTGCCACTCGACGAGGTCAAGCAGATCGCCCGGATGATTCCCGGAACCGTCAACGACGTCGTACTCGCGATCGTCGCCGGTGCGGTGCGGCAGTACCTGGTCGAGGAGGACATGCTGACGGATCGTCCGGTGGTAGCCAACACCGCGGTTCGGACGCGGAAGGACAGCGATACCCGGCTGTGGGGCACGGCGGTCACCGCACTGCCCTTCGAGCTGCCGACGCATCTGTCCGACCCGCTGGCGCGTCTGCACGCCGCACATGCGCAGACCGCGATGGTCAAGGCCGAGGTGGCCACCCGGCCGGTGCACATGGAGGACTGGTTCGACTTCTCGCCCCCGGCCATCTTGCGGCCGGCGCTGCGGCTGACCCGGCTGGCCGCCCAGCGGGTCAACGGGGCGGTGATCATCTCCAATGTCAAAGGCCCTCGCGAGAAGCGCTACATCGGCGGGATCGGCATCGAGAACTTCCTGTCGTGTGGCCACTTGAAATACGCCGCCGGTGTCAACACCACCATCTGGAGCTACGACAAGCTGCTCAACTTCACCGTGTACGGATGCTCGCGCACGCTACCCGATGCCGAGCTCTACACCCAGCGCATACTCTCGTCCTTCGATGAGTTACGTTCAGCGACAATAGGTTTCGATGCCACCGCGTACAGTCTCGCAGGACCGTGCGGTCAGCGGAGCTAGCGTGATCCCCCGCTGACCAGCCGTGGGCTGCCGACCTGACCGCGTCGGTGATGGTGTGGACCAGCGGGCTGTCCAGCTTCCAGCACTGCCAGAACAGCGGAACATCAAGGTGCACATCGCAAATCCGCGCAAACACCCCGTCGGCGATGTCCGGCCGCGGCCAGTGACTGGGGAAACATACCCCACCCCAGACCGGCCCGAACCGCGGCACCGAAGCCTTCCGCTGTCGGTACATAATGGCGTCGGCCTGGGAACGTCACGGCGAAAGACTTTGCGCATCAACATGTCCTGCAGTGCATCGTCACGATTCCACGCCAGCGACGGCGCGGCCGCCGCAGCGCGTGGGGTGAACCCGTCGGGCAGATGCCGCTCGATGTAGGACCGGCTGGCGACCGGCACGTAGCGCATCACCCCCAAGCGGGGTTACCCGGCAACCCGGAACGGGTGTGCGCTCGGTGGTGACCGCGCCCATCACGGTTCCTTCGCGCAGCAGCCGCGCGGAGTGGTCCTGGTCCTCGATCCGGACGTCGAACAACACCTCCGCGGAATGCTCGAACACGGCGCCGAACCACGTCGCCATCGAGTCGGCGTTGACCGCGATCGCGACCCGGACACCCTGAGCGCCGCCACCGGCCATCTCGGCCAGCGCTTCGGCCTCCAGCAGCGCGGTCTGGGCGGCCAGGCGCAGCAGCGGAACCCCGGCCGGCGTCGCGGCGCACGGCTTCTGCCGCACCACCAGTACCTGCCCCACCCGCTGCTCCAGCGCCTTGATCCGCTGGCTGACCGCGGACGGCGTGACGTGCAGGCGCTGCGCGGCGGCGTCGAAACTGCCCAGCTCGATCACCGCGGCAAAGGCCGCCAGCTGCTCCCCATCCATCGTCACATTAGCGATTCTAATGCTACTGAAAAAGCATTAGCTGGACTGATGAGTGCGTCGCGTCCCTACCGTCAAGGCATGTCCTCGCCGCTGCTGGTCGGATTCCTGACCTCGTTCACGCTGATCGCGGCGATCGGTGCGCAGAACGCGTTCGTGCTGCGCCAGGGCATCCGACGAGAGCACGTGCTCGCGGTGGTCAGCGTGTGCGCGGTCTCGGATCTGCTGCTCATCACCGCCGGCATCGCCGGCATCGGGGCGCTCATCACCGCCCACCCGCAGACCGTCACCGTCGCCAAGATCGGCGGCGCGGTGTTCCTGTTCGGCTACGGAGCCCTCGCGGCGCGCCGGGCGTTGCGGCCGTCGAGCATGGCTCCCACCCAGGACGGCCCGGCCCGGCTGATCTCGGTGATCCTGACCTGCCTGGCACTGACCTTCCTCAACCCGCACGTCTATCTGGACACGGTGGTGCTCCTCGGCACGCTGGCCAACCAGCACGCCGACGGCCGGTGGCTGTTCGGCGTCGGCGCGGCGACGGCCAGCGTGGTGTGGTTCTTCGGCCTCGGATTCGGGGCGCGACGCCTGGCCGGGCTGTTCGCCACGCCGCTGACGTGGCGGATCCTCGACGGGCTGATCGCGGCGACCATGATCGGCCTGGGCGCCTCGCTGGTCATATCCTGAAAACGAATATCGGTGTCAACGGGCGCGTCAATAGGTTCATGGGCGACAATCGGTGCATGTCGGAGCCCGCACGTGTCGCCGAGCTTGCGGGAACGCAAGAAGGTCAGGACCCGGGAGACCATCCGCCGGGAGGCCTTCCGGCTGTTCGATGAGCGCGGCTACGACGAGACGACCATCGAACACATCGCCTATGCCGCCGACATCTCGCCCAGCACGTTCTTCCGGTACTTCCCCAGCAAAGAGTCCGTGCTGCTGGCTGACGACCTCAGCATGGTCATGCTCGAGACCCTCGCCGGCCAACCGGTCGAGATGACACCGATCGCCGCCTTCCGCCAAGCGGTCCACGACGCCTACGAACACATGACCGCCGACAGTGGGACATCGAGAAGACCCGCCAGCGGCTCATCTACTCCCTGCCCGAGCTGCAGCCCGCGCTGCGCGAGGAATACAACTCGCTGGTTGCCGGAGTCGCCGAGGCGATGGCCCGGCGGCTGCAGCGCGGACCGCACGAGTTGGAGATCCGCGCGTTCGCCGGCGCCGTGATCGGTGCGGTCATGGCCCTGGGCAATCGCGGGCCGTTCTCGCTCGACAACGTCGATCAGGCCATGGACGTATTGGAGTCTGGTCTGACCCTGGATTGAGCTAATGTCGCGCCGTGGGCACGCACAGGAGCAGGCGTGAGTTCCTCGGAGTCGCCGGCGCGGCAGGACTGCTGCTCGCCGCGGCCTGCTCGTCGAACGATTCCGGTGGCTCGACCCCGAAATCGGTCACCGTCAAGCACATCTTCGGTGAGACCACCATCCCCGCGCCGCCCAAGCGGGTCGTCAGCGCCGGCTTCACCGAACAGGACGATCTCCTGGCCGTCGGCGTCGTCCCCATCGCCGTGACGAACTGGTTCGGTGACCAACCCTTCGGGGTGTGGCCGTGGGCGACGCCCAAACTCGGCGGTGCGCGGCCCGCACTCCTCAATCTGGACAACGGAATTCAGGTCGACCAGATCGCCAAGCTCAAACCGGACCTCATCGTCGCGGTCAACGCCGGACTGGACGCCGACACCTATCAGAAGCTCACCGCGATCGCGCCCACCATCGCCCAGTCCGGCGGCGACGCCTTCTTCGAACCGTGGAAGGACCAGGCCGCAGCGGTGGCCACCGCGGTCTTCCAGGCCGACAAGATGAAGCAACTGATCACCGACGTGGACAACAAGTTCGCCGACGTGGCCAAGAACAACGCCGGATTCAAAGACAAGAAGGCGATCCTGCTGGCCGGAAGCTTCTACGCCGACACCCTCACCGCCACCCTGCGTGGCTGGCGCACCGATTTCCTGACCGAGATGGGCTTCCAGATCCCGGACAGCATCTCCGCCTTCGCCGTCGACGACCACCGCGCCGCCATCCCGCACGACAAGCTCGGCGACGCTCTCGACGGCGCCGACGTGTTGATCTGGTCCACCGAAAGCGACGCCGATCAGGCTGCGCTGCTCGCCGATCCCGCCGTCGCCGCACTGACCGCGACCAAACAGAACCGCAACGTGTTCACCGGCAAGGACCTCGCCGGAGCCATCGCGTTCTCCTCGCCGCTGTCCTATCCGGTGGTGGCCGAGCAGCTGCCACCGCTGCTCACGCGCGCGCTGGCCTGACCGGGCGTGTTTGGATGACACCGTGACCAGCAGCCGAACCGACGCTCGCACGACAGGACGCCCCGACGCCGGGCTTCGCGCAAGTCGGCTCGCTCTACTATCCGATCCTCGTCTCCGTGTTCACCGCACTGGTGATCATCTCCAACGTCACCGCGACCAAGGGCGTGGCGTTCGGACCGATCATCGGCAACTGGTCGATCATCACCGACGGCGGATTCATCGTCTTCCCGCTGACCTACGTCATCGGTGACGTGCTCTCCGAGGTCTACGGTTTCAAGGCCGCCCGGCGCGCCATCGTGCTGGGCTTCGCGATGAACATCCTGGCGGCGCTGGCGTTCTGGGTGACGATCTATCTGCCGTCCGCCGACTTCTACACCAACCAGGAACATTTCGAGAACATCGTCCACGCCTACACCCAGTTGATCGTCGCCGGTCTCGCCGGCTTCATCGTCGGCCAGACCATCAACGCCTGGACCGTCGTCAAGATCAAGGAACGCACGAAGGAAAAGCATCTGTGGGCGCGGCTGGTCGGCTCCACCTTCGCCGGCCAGCTCGGTGACACCCTGGTGTTCTGCAGCATCGCCGCGGGCGCGATCGGCATCACGAGCTTCGGCGATTTCGCCACCTACACCGTCCTGGGCTGGGTCTACAAGACCGGCGTCGAAGTGGTGATGCTGCCCATCACCTACCGCGTGATCGCCTACATCAAGCGACACGAGCCGACCTACACGGCCATGGTGTGAGTGCGGCGAACGTGGATTACCGGCACGGCTTGACCGCACTACGCGTGGAACAAGTCCACACTGGGCGCACAGGAGAGACATGTTGGTGTCCAACGTGATCCGTGACTACGGCGACCGGGCACTGCTGCTGGAATGCGAGTCGACCGACGAGGTGCTCGCGCTCACCGCGGCGCTGAACGAGGCCCGGATTCCCGGCGTGCTCGACATCGTGCCGGCCTCGCGGACGGTCCTGCTCGAGCTCGCAGGCCCGCGCGATCAGGCGCCGACCCGGCAGATGCTGGCCCGGCTTCAGGTCGACCCGGCCGCCATGGCCGCCAACGACGACGGGCACATCGACGTGGTGATCGACGTCGTCTACGACGGCGCTGACCTGGCTGACGTCGCCGAGCTCACCGGGCTGGACGTGCCCGGTGTCATCGAGGCGCACACCGCCACGCCGTGGCGGTGTGGATTCGGCGGATTCGCACCGGGTTTCGCCTACCTGGTGGGCGGCGACCCGCGACTGGCCGTGCCGAGGCGCAGCGAGCCGCGCACCAAGGTGCCGGCCGGGTCGGTGGGACTGGCCGGGGAGTTCAGCGGCGTCTACCCGCGTCAGTCACCCGGCGGCTGGCAGCTGATCGGGCGCACCGACGCCGTGCTGTGGGACGTCGACCGCCCCCAGCCGGCGCTGCTGATGCCCGGTATGCGCGTGCAGTTCCGGGCCGTCTGAGGGGGCGACGTGATCACGCTGGAAGTCCTGCGCACCGGGCCGCTGGCCCTTGTCGAAGACCTTGGCCGGCCGGGCCTGGCGCACGTCGGCGTGACCCGGTCCGGGGCGGCCGACCGCTGGTCACACCGGCTGGCCAACCGCCTGGTGGCCAACCCCGACGACCGCGCCACCGTCGAGGTCACCTTCGGCGGGTTCACCGCGCGAGTCCACGGCGGCAACGTCGACGTCGCCGTGACCGGAGCCGACGTCGACCCGTCGGTGAGCGGAATTCCGTTCGGCATCAACAGCATTCACCGCATCCGCGACGGCGAGGTGCTGTCGCTGGGCGCACCGCACACCGGCCTGCGCAGCTATCTCGCCGTGCGCGGCGGTATCGCCGTGGACGCGGTCCTGGGATCGCGCAGCTACGACGTCATGTCGGCGATCGGGCCGCGGCCCCTGCAGGCCGGCGACATCCTGCCCGTCGGCCCCAACGCCGGCGGCTACCCCGAGCTCGACCAGGCGCCGGTGTCGGCGATCGCGGAGAACCTGATCGAACTGCAGGTGGTGCCCGGTCCGCGCGACGACTGGTTCACCGACCCCGACGCGCTCGTCCACACCGACTGGGTGGCCAGCGATCGCAGTGACCGCGTCGGCATGCGGCTGGAGGGCAGACCATGACGCATCGCTGGCCGGATCGGCAACTGCCCAGCGAGGGCGCCACCCGCGGCGCGATCCAGGTGCCGCCCAACGGCCAGCCCGTGATCCTGGGACCCGATCACCCGGTCACCGGCGGCTATCCCGTCATCGGGGTCGTCACCGACGCCGACGCCGACAAGGTCGCCCAGATCCGGCCCGGCCAGACCGTGCGGCTGCACTGGACGCGGCCGCGTATTGCCGCGGGGCGGCCCGCGGGCTGGTAGAGCTGACGGTGTGCAAGCGCAGGTCCACACCGCCCGGCTGATCCACACCAGCGACCTGGACAACGAGACCCGGCAGCACGCCCATCAGATGGTCACCGAGGCGTTCACCGGATTCGCCGAGTACACCGACTCCGACTGGGAGCACGCGCTCGGCGGGATGCACGCGATCATCCAGTACCGCGGCGCGCTGATCGCCCACGCATCCGTGGTGCAGCGGCGGCTGCTCTACCAGGGCACGGCACTGCGGTGCGGCTACGTCGAGGGGGTCGCCGTGCGGGAGGACTGGCGCGGCCAGGGCCTGGCTCACGCCGTGATGGACGCGATCGAACAGGTGATCCGCGGCGCCTACCAAGTCGGGGCGCTGAGCGCCAGCCCGGCCGGGGAACGGATCTACCGGCCCCGCGGCTGGCTGCACTGGCAAGGCCCGACCTCGGTGCTCGCCCCCTCGGGGCCGATTCGCACCCCCGACGACGACGGCTCCATCTTCGTGCTGCCGGTGGGCGTGCACCATGGACCCGAAAGCCGAGCTGGTCTGCGACTGGCGCGACGGCGATGTCTGGTAGCCCCGTGCGCGGGCAGCTCGAGCCCGCTCGGCGCCCACGCAGGCGAGAGCGGCACGAACTTCTCGGTCTGGTCGCGCACCGCCACCGAGGTCGACCTGTTGCTGTTCGACGACGTCGACGACGCGGCGCCGGCCCGCACCATCACGCTCGATCCGGCGCAGAACCGCACCTCCTGCTTCTGGCATGTGTTCGTGCCCGGGGTGGGCCGCGGGCAGGTCTACACCTGGCGGGTGCACGGCGCCTTCGACCCCGCCGCCGGACTGCAGGCACGACCCGTCGGCGGTGCTGCTCGACCCGTACGGCCTCGCGGTGGCGGTTCCCAAGTCGCTACGACCGGATGGCCGGCACCCGGCCCGGACCGTGACCCGCGCACCGCGATGAAGAGCGTCGTCGCCGACCTGTCCGGCTACGACTGGGAAGGCGACAAACCCCTGCGCCTCTCGTTCGGGCGCACCGTCATCTACGAGCTGCATGTCCGGGGCTTCACCGCACATCCCAACTCCGGCGTGGACCGCCGGCTCGCCGGCACCTACGCCGGACTGATCGACAAGATCCCGTACCTGCAGTCGCTGGGCGTCACCGCGGTGGAGCTGATGCCGGTGCAGGCGTTCGACCCGCAGTCCGCGCCGCACGGGCTGCCCAACTACTGGGGCTACAGCCCGGTGTCGTTCTTCGCCCCGCACGCCGCCTACGCCTCCACCGGCGACCCGCTGGACGCCCTCGACGAGTTCCGCACCATGGTCAAAGAACTGCACCGGGCCGGCATCGAGGTGATCCTCGACGTCGTCTTCAACCACACCGCCGAAGGCGACGCGGACGGACCGACGTTCTGCTGGCGGGGATTCGACAACCGCGCCTACTACCTGCTGGACCCGGCGGACCCGGCGCGCTATCTCGACTACACCGGCTGCGGCAACACCACCAACGCCAACAACGCGGTGTTCCGCCGGATGGCCGTCGACGCGCTGCACCACTGGGTGCAGCAGATGCACGTCGACGGCTTCCGCTTCGACCTGGCCTCGGCGATGGCCCGCGACACCGCCGGGACGCCCACGGCCGAACCACCCGTGCTCTTCCAGATCGAGACCGACCCGGTGCTGGCCGGCACCAAGCTGATCGCCGAAGCCTGGGACGCCGCGGGGCTCTACCAGCTCGGCACCTTCGCCGGCGATCGCTGGCGGGAGTGGAACGGCAAGTTCCGCGACGACATCCGCCGCTTCGTCCGGGGCGACCGCCACACCGTCGAACTACTCCCCAACCGGCTGCTGGCCAGTCCGGACCTGTTCGGCGGCCGGCCGGCCGAAGTCGAGCACAGCATCAACTTCGTCGCCTGCCACGACGGGTTCACCCTCAACGACCTGGTGTCCTACACGCACAAGCACAACTGGGTCAACGGCGAGGACAACCGGGACGGCAGCAACGACAACTTCTCCACCAACTGCGGCGTGGAAGGGCCGTCGACCGACCCGGCGGTCGAGGCCATGCGCACCCGGCTGGTGAAGAACATGCTCGGCATCACGCTGATCGCCATGGGCGTGCCGATGATCGGCATGGGCGACGAAGTGCGGCGAACCCAGTTGGGCAACAACAATCCCTACTGCCAGGACAACGAGATCAGCTGGTTCGACTGGACGCTGCCCGAGAGGTACGCCGACATCCGCCGATTCGTGCGCGGGCTGATCGACGTCCGGCTCGAACTGGACATGACGAGGGTCATGCACGGTCTGACGCTGCGGGAGTTCCTCACCCGTTCGGTGGTGGAGTTCCACGGCGTCCATCTGCACCAGCCCGACTGGTCGGCGGACTCGCACGCGCTGGCGCTGACCGTGCGCAGCGTGATCGGCACCCGCATGGTGCACGCGATCCTCAACAGCTGGACCCGTCCCCTGGACTTCGAACTGCCACCGCTGTCCAGTCCGACGCATGCCCTGGCGCCGCATCGTGGACACCGCACTCGATCCGCCCGACGACATCTCAGACCTGGAGAACGGACCGCCGCTGCAGGGGCTGACCTACCGCGCCGACGCCCATTCCGTCGTCCTGCTCTGCGCCGATCTTCGTTAGCTCAGCGCCAGCGGCCGAGGATCTCGCGCGAGCGCGCCGACAGCGCGGCCTGCCAGAACGGGCCGAAGCTGATCCGCGCCACCCCCAGCGGTCCGAACGAGGCCGGGTCGTCGGACTCGGGCACCGCGATCGCGTTGATCGGCAGCGGCAGTTCGGTGGCCAGCCGGCGCAGCGTCTGCGGATCGTGGCGGCCGACGGGATAGAGGACGTCGGCCCCCGCCTGCGGCGGCTTCGGTGAGCCGCGCGACGGCGCGATCCACCCGGTCGGCCTCGTCACCGTCGTTACGGAGGAACAGATCGGTGCGCGCATTGACCACCACGTGCACACCCGCGGCGTCGGCCGCCGCGCGCAGCGCGCCGACCAGTTCGGCATGCTCGGTCGACGACCGCAGCCGGCGGCCCTCGCTGTGCACGGTGTCCTCGATGTTGAGGCCCACCGCTCCGACGTCGAGCAGCCCGTCGATCAGCCGCGAGCCGGGCAGTCCGTAGCCCGACTCGATGTCGACGGAGATCGGGACGTCGACCGCCGCGGTGATCTGGGCGACCCGGGTCAGCAGGTCGTCGAAGGACATGCCCTCGTTGTCGGGCTTTCCGATCGAGTCGGCGACCGGGTGGCTGCCGACGGTCAGCGCGGCGAAGCCGGCCTCGACCGCGAGCTTGGCCGACCACGCGTCCCACACCGTCGGCAGGACCACCGGATTTCCGGGCTGATGAAGCGCCAACAACGACTGGGCGCGCTGGGCGAGGATGTTCTGGCTGGGCACGGCATCACTCCTTGTCTGCGGACTGGGCTTTCGGTGGTGCAACACAGCAGTCCCGAGACTCTTACCGGACGTGACTTCTCTCACGTTCGGTCCCGGACGTGGCTAGCATCGGGTGTCGTACTGTGATCCGTAACACCTTCAGCCTCGAGGAGGTCTGTTGTCCAGCACAACCGAACTGACCGAACTTCATCACCTCATCGGCGGGCTGCAGCGGTGCGTGACGGCTCTGAAGGCCAAGTACGGCGACTCCCCGGCAATGCGCCGAATTGTCAACGATGCCGAGCGAATCCTCAATGACGTCGAGCTTCTCGACATCGACGCCCATGAGCTCGAGTTGGCACAGCAAACGATCGTGTTCTCCGGCGAGAAGATCCCGATTCCGGACACGCCGTACGACACCGCCTTCTGGCGCGACGTCGATGACGAGGGCGTCGGCGGGCACAACCGTCACTGACCCGCTTAACACCGGGTGCCGTGATCTAGGTACCCTCCGATCAGTTCATGCGAAGGGGATCACAGTAGATGAGCGCACCTGCGGCTAACCGCCCTAAGACCGGCGTCTTCTCGCCGGGTCGTGCCGAGATTCCGCAGCGCACGCTGCGCACCGACAACTGGCTGAAGTCGCCCATCGTGGTCGACCTCGGTTTCGCCGCGTTCATCATCTACGCGACCGTGCGGGCGTTCCAGCGTGACCAACTTCTTCGTGCCGCAGTACCACTACCTCACGCCGTTCTACTCGCCATGCCTGAGTAAGGCGTGCGGCGAGGCCAGTGACTTCTGGCCGCAGATCCTGCCCGCCACCGGCCCGCTGTCGCTGCTGCCGTTCGCCCTGCTGTCGCTGCCGTTCCTGCTGCTGTTCCGGCTGACCTGCTACTACTACCGCGGCGCCTACTACCGCTCGGTGTGGCAGGCGCCCACCGCCTGCGCCGTGGCCGAGCCGCACGCGAAATACACCGGGGAAACCCGGCTTCCGCTGATCATCCAGAACAGCCACCGCTACTTCTTCTACATCGCGGGCGTCATCTCGGTGATCAACACCTACGACGCGATCGTCGCCTTCCACTCCGACAAGGGACCCGGCGGATTCGGTTTCGGCCTGGGCAACGTGATCCTGGTGACCAACGTCGTCCTGCTGTGGATCTACACGCTGTCCTGCCACTCCTGCCGCCACGTCACCGGCGGACGCCTCAAGCACTTCTCCAAGCACCCGGTGCGCTACTGGATCTGGACCCAGGTCAGCAAGATCAACACGCGCCACAAGATGTTCGCGTGGATCACGCTGGGCACCCTGATGTTCACCGACTTCTACGTCATGCTCGTGGCCAGTGGGACCATCTCTGACCTGAGATTCGTTGGCTGACAAGCAGTTCCACACAAATAGTTTGAGCGAGGACACATGACGGTTGAGGTCGAGCGGCATTCCTACGACGTCGTCGTGATCGGTGCCGGCGGCTCGGGTCTACGCGCGGTCATCGAAGCCCGGGAGCGTGGCCTGAAGGTCGCGGTAGTGAGCAAGTCGCTGTTCGGCAAGGCCCACACCGTCATGGCCGAGGGCGGCTGCGCCGCCGCGATGGGCAACGTCAACACCAAGGACAGCTGGCAGGTCCACTTCGGCGACACCATGCGCGGCGGCAAGTTCCTCAACAACTGGCGGATGGCCGAGCTGCACGCGCAGGAGGCCCCCGACCGGGTGTGGGAGCTGGAGACCTACGGCGCGCTGTTCGACCGCACCAAGGACGGCCGGATCAGCCAGCGCAACTTCGGCGGCCACACCTACCCGCGGCTGGCCCACGTCGGTGACCGCACCGGCCTGGAGATCATCCGCACCCTGCAGCAGAAGATCGTCTCGCTGCAGCAGGAGGACAAGGCCGAGCTCGGCGACTACGAGGCCCGGATCAAGGTCTTCCACGAGTGTGCGATCACCGAGCTGGTACTAGACGGGGCCGGGGGCGAAAAGAGGGTCGCCGGCGCGTTCGGCTACTGGCGCGAGACCGGCAAGTTCATCCTGTTCGAGGCGCCGGCCGTGGTGCTGGCCACCGGCGGCATCGGCAAGTCGTTCAAGGTGACGTCGAACTCCTGGGAGTACACCGGCGACGGGCATGCCCTGGCGCTGCGGGCCGGCTCGGCGCTGATCAACATGGAGTTCATCCAGTTCCACCCGACCGGGATGGTCTGGCCGCTGTCGGTCAAGGGCATCCTCGTGACCGAGGGGGTGCGCGGTGACGGCGGTGTTCTGAAGAACTCCGAGGGCAAGCGCTTCATGTTCGACTACATCCCGGCGGTGTTCAAGGGCCAGTACGCCGAGACCGAAGAGGAAGCCGACCAGTGGCTCAAGGACAACGACTCCGCTCGCCGCACCCCTGACCTGCTGCCCCGCGACGAGGTCGCCCGCGCCATCAACTCCGAGGTCAAGGCCGGCCGCGGCACCCCGCACGGCGGCGTCTACCTCGACATCGCGACGCGCATGACGCCCGAGGAGATCAAGCGCCGGCTGCCGTCGATGTACCACCAGTTCATGGAGCTGGCCGAGGTCGACATCACCAAGGACGAGATGGAGGTCGGTCCGACCTGCCACTACGTCATGGGCGGTATCGAGGTCGACCCGGACACCGGTGCCGCGGCGACCCCCGGCCTGTTCGCCGCCGGCGAGTGCTCCGGCGGCATGCACGGTTCGAACCGGCTGGGCGGCAACTCGCTGTCGGACCTGCTGGTGTTCGGCCGTCGCGCCGGCCTCGGCGCCGCCGACTACGTCGCGCGCTGGCCAGCCGGCCGAAGGTCTCCGAGGAGTCCGTCGAGTCCGCTGCCGAGCTGGCGCTGCAGCCGTTCAAGGGTCCGCAGGGCCAGGCCAAGCCGGAGAACCCGTACACCCTGCACGCCGATCTGCAGCAGACGATGAACGACCTGGTCGGCATCATCCGCACGGACGAGGAGATCAGGCAGGCGCTGGCCAAGATCGACGAGTTCAAGGTCCGCTACTCGAACATCGAGTCCGACGGCCGGCGCGAGTTCAACCCGGGCTGGCACCTGGCCATCGACATGCGCAACATGCTGCTGGTCAGCGAGTGCGTCGCCAAAGCCGCGCTGGCGCGCACCGAGAGCCGTGGCGGCCACACCCGCGACGACTACCCGGCGATGGACCCCGAGTGGCGGCGCACGCTGCTGGTGTGCCGCGCGACGGACGACGACGTGGTGCCCGAGGTGTCGGTCACCAAGGAAGTTCAGCCGCCGATGCGCGAGGATCTGCTGGAGGTCTTCGACGTCGAGGAACTCGGCAAGTACTTCACCGACGAGGAGCTGGCCCAGCATCCGGGACGGAGGACCCAGTGAGCTATCAGGCGAAGCTGAAGGTTTGGCGCGGCGACGACGAGGGCGGCGGCCTGCACGACTACACCGTCGAGGTCAACGAGGGCGAGGTCGTCCTCGACATCATCCACCGGCTGCAGGCCACAGCAGGCCCCCGACCTCGCGGTGCGGTGGAACTGCAAGGCCGGCAAGTGCGGATCGTGCTGGCCGAGATCAACGGCCGCCCGCGCCTGATGTGCATGACCCGGATGTCGACCTTCGGTGAGGCCGAGACCATCACGATCACCCCGATGCGCACCTTCCCGGTGATCCGCGACCTCGTCACCGACGTGTCGTTCAACTACGAGAAGGCCCGCGAGATCCCGGCGTTCGCGCCGCCGAAGGATCTGCAGCCCGGCGAGTACCGGATGGCGCAGATCGACGTCGAGCGCTCGCAGGAGTTCCGCAAGTGCATCGAGTGCTTCCTGTGCCAGAACGTCTGCCACGTGGTGCGTGACCACGAGGAGAACAAGAAGGACGTTCGCCGGCCCGCGCTTCCTCATGCGGATCGCCGAGCTCGACATGCACCCGCTGGACACCCTCGACCGCCGCGACGTCGGCCGCAGGACGACTTCGGCCTGGGCTACTGCAACATCACCAAGTGCTGCACCGAGGTGTGCCCCGAGCACATCCAGATCACCGACAACGCGCTGATCCCGATGAAGGAGCGCGTGGTCGACCGCAAGTACGACCCGGTGGTGTGGCTCGGCAACAAGTTGTTCCGGCGGGACAAGTGAGCGAACCGTCGAGCAGAGCCGCAGGGACAAGTAAGGCCCTATTTCACGAGCGTGAATCTGCTGCGAATTCTCGTTGATTTCTCGCATTGGGTTCACGCTCGTGGGCATCTGGGTAGCCTCGCGAGTATGGGAACTACCCCCAGCATCAACGAGATTCGCACCGCGATCCGCGAGCTGTCGGCCCGCGCCGAGTTGGCCCGCAAGGAGGGCCGGCCCGATGACGCCGCCGAACTCGAGGAGCGCATCGCCGGCTACCGCGACGAACTCGCCGCGCGGCCCTGAAGCCGAGCCGGCACACCCAGACTGGGCTAGCCGCCCAGCCTGCGGAAGGTGCTGCGGTGAAAGACGATCGGCGGCACGTCGTCGTGCACCGTGATGTCGTTGATCCGCAGGATCACGATCGTGTGGTCGCCGGCCGGGACCAACTGCTCGATGGCGCTCTCCAGCCACACACAGGTGCCCTTCACGAAGACGGCCCCGCCGTCTGAGGACACCGTCTCCAGCCCGGCGAACCGATCACCCGTCTTGGCCGCCAGTGTGCGGGCAGCGGTGTCGTGGCTCTCGCCGAGCACGCTGATACCGAGAACCGGCGCGCCCTGGAGCTTGGGCCAGGTCTCCGAGGTGTTCTGGACACAGAACGACACCAGCGGCGGATCCAGCGAGACCGGGACGAACGTGGACGCCGCCAACCCCACCCGTGCGCCGGACA
>CAVXWQ010000031.1:0-163529 GCA_963765445.1 uncultured Actinomycetota bacterium | reverse complement strand
TATTTCGTGGGAGTGGGCGTGCGGCCGGAGCGCGCGCCTGCCTTCGCGCGCCGCTAGCTTGGGCGCCGCGAGTGTGCGGTTTCGTACGCAACACGCCGAATCTGGCGTATCGGCGTGCACACTCGAATGCTTCAGCCGCCCAGCATGATCAGCCCGCCGTCGACGGACGGCTCATCGAGATGCGGCGATCGTGGGCGACCTGGCGGCCGCGTGGCTTACCATGACGGTCACGGTAAGGCTGTCCGTGTCGGCTGTCAATGACAGTCTGTGCGCGAATTACTTTGCGCCAGTGCGACTATGCGAGGAGTGCTGCGATGCGGGTGTCCATGGTGACCGGGCCGGGTAAGACCGACGTCCTCGAGGTTCCCGACCCGACACCAGGCCCGGCCGACGTGCTGGTGAAGATGAAGGCGTGCGGCATCTGCGGTTCGGATGCGTTGTACATCGCGATGGGCGGCTTGCCGCCGCACCACGGCCGGATGCCGCTTGGACACGAACCGGCCGGCGAGGTCGTCGAGGTCGGCCGCGACGTCACCGGCATCAAGGTCGGCGACCACGTCGTCATCAACCCGCTGGCTGCGCCGAGCGGGCTCATCGGCAACGGTGGGGCGACCGGCGCACTGGCTGAGTACCTCCTCATCGAGAACGCGGTGCGGGGCACCAGTCTGGAGGTGATCCCGGCCGACATCCCGTTCCAGGTTGCCGCCCTCAACGAGCCGATGGCCGTCGCCCGCCACGGGGTCAACCAGACCCGCCCCAAGCCGTCGGACAAGGTCGTCATCTTCGGAGCCGGACCGATCGGGCTGGGCGCCACCATCGCGTACAAGTCCGTCGGTGTCGACAACATCGTCGTGGTCGACCTGATCGGGTCCCGGCTGCAGAAGGCCCTCGAGGTGGGTGCGGACGCGGTGGTCAACGCCGCCGACGAGGACGTCGCCGCGAAGTTGATCGAACTGCACGGCACCGGCAAGGCGATGTGGCCGGGCAAGGCGGGCACCGATATCTATCTCGACGCCGCAGGGGCGCCCTCGGTGATCAACACCGCGCTCACCGCCGCCAAGAACGGCGCCACTCTCGGCGTCGTCGCCGTCCACAAGGAGCCGGTGGCGGTGGACTTCGTCAACCTGATGGCCAACGAGATCACCATCGTCGGCTCCATGGGCTACCCCACCGAGATCTTCGAGGTGACCAAGGATCTGGCCGCCAACTGGGAGAAGTACGCGGTGATCGTCAGCCACACCTTCGGGTTCGACGACGTCCAGGACGCGCTGCGGACGGCGACGACACCGGGGGCGGCCGACAAGGTCGTCGTCACCTTCGACTGACTCCTCAGAGCCGGGGAAGGACCTTCGGCGGCCAGCAACTCCAGCGTGGCATCCGATGCCCGGTCGTGGGTGAACAGCACCACCTGACCGAAGCCCATCTCGTGAAGTTCGCCGAGCCGGTCGACGACGGCTGACGGCGTGCCGATCAGCCCGCCGTCGTGCAGCCCGAATCCCGGCCCGCCGAAGCGCTTTTCGGCAACCTGGCGCACGGAGTCCAGGGACGCGTCATCGGGAGCCAGGGCCAGCACCGCCTCCACCGACATCACGATGGTCGACGGGTCGCGGCCGATGTCGTCGCACAGTGAGCGCAGTACCGACAGCTTGTGCGCCATCTCGCCCAGCGCGTAGGTCGGGACGTTCCACACGTCGGCGTAGCGCGCCACGAGCGGCAGGGTGTACTTCTCGCCGGCGCCGCCGACGATGATCGGCGGGCGCGGCCGTTGCACGGGGCCCGGTTTGATCGGCATGTCGCAGAACGGTGTAATGCGTTCCGCGGTAGTCGATCCGCTCGTCGGCGAAGGCCTGGTGAAGGATCTCCAGCGTCTCGCGCAGCCGCTCCGAGCGCTGAGCGAACGAACCCCAGTCCAGTCCCAGCCGGTGGTGTTCGTCCTCGATGGAGCCGCTGCCGATGCCGAGTTCCAGCCGGCCGCCCGAGATCTGGTCGAGGGTGGTGGCCATCTTGGCCAGCACGGCCGGATGCCGAAACTGGTTGCACAGCACCAGGTGCCCGACGCGCAGCCGCTCGGTTCGGCTCAACAGCGCGGTGGCCAGCGTCCAGGCCTCCAGCGAGGAGATGTCCGGAACGCCCGGCCCGTACATGTGGTCGTACAGCCACAGCGAGCCGATGCCGAGTTCCTCGCAGCGCTGCGCGCGGTGCAGGACGTCGGCGAAGGTGAATCCCATCTGCGGGACGTACACCCCGATGTCGAGTGCGCTCAACGGCTCACTGCTTGATGCCGACGGCGTGGCGCAGCTGTGACAGGAACTGGTCGGCGTCGTCGCTGCGAACCACATAGTGCGACACGGCAACCCGGATCGCGGTGGCCGCCTTGACCGCCGCGTTGGGGCCGGTCAACAGCCGCTCCAGCCTGGCCCGCATGGTCGGCAGGATGGTGCCGAGCTGGGCGATCACGACCTCGGGTTCGATGTCGATCACCCGCACGCCCGAGTAGGACTGCTGGTAGGACACGATGAACTGCAGCGCGGCGTCGAGCTTGTCGGCACCGCGCAGCCCGGCGGTCGCGCGGCTGATCCCGCTGTCGAACATGTGCCGCTCGTACACGCTGAACGCGCGCAGAAGCTCCTCTTTGGAGGCGAACCAGCGGTACAGCGTCGGGCGGGACACCCCCGCCTGCAGGGCGACCTCGGACAGGCTGAGCTTGGTCTGGCCGTTGCGGGCGAGCACCTCGGCGGTGGCCTTCAGGATGCGGTTACGCGACGAGGTCTCGTCCTCGTCGGGTACCGCGTCGCTCTCGGCGGGCGCTTGGCTCACTCGTACAGGATTACAGGTCGCGGCCAATGTGTCACGCGGCGTTCACACATCCGAGACCCAAACGGCGTCTTTACAAAGATCGGGCAAAGTGTCACGCTGGGCACGTGTCCGAGGACCACCGTGAGTTCAGCCCGCACGACATCACGTCCCGGCAGTTCTGGGGTCAGACGTTCGACGTGCGCGACCAGACCTTCGCCGAACTCCGGGCCGCCGACGGGCTCAGCTGGCATCCGCCGGTGCCGTCGGTGTTCGACAACACCGAGCCCGGATTCTGGGCGCTGACCCGTCGCGCCGACATCGTGCATGCCAGCCTGCATCCGGAGCTGTTCAGCTCGGCACACGGCATCGCGCTGGATCCGATGCCGGCCGAGCTGCAGCGCATCGCGACCTTCTTCCTGATGATGGACCCGCCGCAGCACACCCTGTACCGCCGGCTGATCAGCTCGGCGTTCACCCCGCGTCACGTGGCCCAGATCGAGGAGCAGGTCCGCAAGAACGCCGCCGCCGTCGTCGACGAACTGGTGGGCGCCGGCCGGGTCGACTTCGTCGCCGCCTGCTCGTCGAGGCTGCCGATGATGACGATCTCGGAGATGCTCGGCGTCCCGACGGATCAGCGAGAAGCGGTGGCCAAGGCCGCCGAGAAGCTGTTCAGCATGAGCGACGACGAGTACAGCACGCTGGAGGAGCGCGCCGAGGCGACCATCAGCGAGATGTTCCTGCTGGCCAACACCGGGATCGAACTGGCCAAGTTCCGGCGCCGCCACCCGGCCGACGACCTGATGACCGCCATCGTCGACGCCGAGGTGGACGGCCACCGGCTCACCGACGAGGAGATCGGCGCCTTCCTGATCCTGCTGGCCTCGGCAGGCAACGACACCACCAAGCAGACCACCTCGCACGCCATGCTCGCCCTGGCCGCCAACCCCGAGCAGCGGGACTGGCTGGCGGCCGACTTCGAGAACCGGATCGGCCCGGCCGTCGAGGAGTTCATCCGCTGGGCCACGCCGGTGCTGCAGTTCGCGCGCACCGTCACCGAGGACACCGAGCTCGCCGGCCAGCAGCTGACGGCCGGCGACAAGGTGGGGCTGTTCTACTGCTCGGCCAACCGCGACGCCGACGCCTTCGACCAACCGCAGGTGTTCAACCTGCAGCGCTCGCCCAACCCGCACCTGGGCTTCGGCGGCGGCGGCCCGCACTTCTGCCTGGGCAACCAGCTCGCCCGCACCGAGCTGCGAAACCTGTTCCGCGAGTTGCTGGCCCGCCTGGACGTCGAGTTCGGCGAACCCGAATACCTGATGAGCAACTTCGTGCACGGCATCAAGCGGCTCCCGGCGTTCATCCGGTGAAGAAGTACTTCAGTCACACGTTGCTCTACCTGCACGAGACGATCGCGCTCGGGTCCGAGCGCGGCCGACCGAGACGTTCACCGAGAAGGTTCACCGAGCATCTACCAGCCGATGATGGAATCACCTTGGGGCGCGGCTGTTCTCGATCTGGGAGACCACCCCCTACAACGGCCACTGGCCGCAGGTCACGATCATCTGGGAGATCGACGCCTTCGCCGACTATGCCCGCATCGGCCGCGCCCAGGCCCCCGGCGGCAGCCACCGGGAGGCGGCCGCCGCATGGTCGGACTACCTGGCCGGAGTCGGAGCCGCCGGGGAGGGACGAATCATGTACGCCGGGCGAAGCAACCGCACGCTGGCCGAGCTGCAGGAGGCGAAGTTCGGTGCCGGACTGGTGATCCAGGAGATCATGCAGACCAAGCCGGGCAAGCAGGACGACTACATCCGGGAACTGGAGCGGCTGTACGTGCCCTGGTCGGAACGCACCGGGAAACGGTGGCTGGGCTCGTTCATCACCACCTTCCGGTTCAACGAGGTGATTCACTACTGGGCCCTGGACGGCGACTGGGACTGCTTCGAGAACCACTACCCGTCCTGGAAGGACAGCCCGCCCGCCGAGATCGTCACCTGGATGAGCGTCGCCCCCGCACTGCGCGACGGCTGGGAGGACTCCATCCTGCAGGCGCTACCCCCGTCACCACTGCGATAACTGGTTGTGATGCAGAGCTTCTCGTACCACCCGTTCGACCCCGCGGTGATGGCCGACCCGAGGCCCTTCTACCGCACACTGCGTGACGCACCACCCGGTGTACTACATCGAGGACCTGGACACGTTCGCGCTGTCCCGGTTCGACGACATCTGGGATGTGCTGGCGATCAACGACGGCACGTTCGTCGCCTCCGAGGGAACGCTGCCGTCGGCCGCCGTGCTGGCCCAGCGCAACGACGGTCCCGTCCCCGACCCGCCGCTGCATCCGCTGCCGTTTCACGCCAACTTCGACGCTCCGCTCTACGACGACGTCCGCCGCTGCACCGCAGGCCAGTTCCGGCCGAAATCAGCGGCGACACTGCAGGAACGCATCCGCGAACTGGCCAACCAGCGCCTCGACGAGCTGCTGCCGCGCGGCAGCTTCGACCTCACCCAGGAGTACGGGGGAATCGTCGCCGCCTCGATCGTGTGCGAACTGGTCGGACTGCCAACCGATCTCGCCGCTGACGTGCTGGCGAGCGGTCAACGCGGGAAGTCTGGCCGAGCCCGGCAGCGGCGTCGAGGTGGCCAACGCCCGGCCCGGCTATCTCGACTACCTGATCCCGGTGGTCGCCCGGGTCCGCGCCGGCGAGCACGACGGCCCGCTGCCCATCGTCGAGAACCTGCTGGCCTACCGGCTGCCCGACGGGTCACCGCTGACCGACACCGAGGTGGCGGTCCAGATGCTCGGCGTCTTCATCGGCGGCACCGAGACGGTGCCCAAGATCGTCGCCCATGGGCTGTGGGAACTGCACCGGCACCCCGACCAGCTGGCGGCCGTCCGCGACGACCCGACCGCCAACATCCCCGTCGCCCGCGAGGAGATCATCCGGTACTGCGCACCCGCGCAGTGGTTCGCCCGAACCGTCCGGCGTCCCTTCACCATTCACGACACCACGATCCAGCCCGGGCAGCGCATCATCAGCCTGCTCGCCTCGGCCAACCGCGACGAGCGCGAGTACCCCGACCCGGAGGCGTTCGTCTGGGACCGGCGCATCGAGCGGTCGCTGGCCTTCGGCCGCGGCCAGCACTTCTGCCTGGGGTACCACCTGGCGCGGGTGGAAATCGCGGTGCTGCTACAGGAGTGGCTTCGCCGGGTACCGGACTACCGCATCGACGAAGCGGCAGCCCGCCGCCCGCCGTCCAGCTTCCAGTGGGGCTGGAACACCATCGGTGTCACCGTGTGATACTGGCCCGATGTCGGTGGAGAATCGGGTTACCTACTGCCGGATCTGCGAACCGATGTGCGGCCTGATCGCCGCAGTCGAGAACGAGCGGCTGGTGTCGCTGCGACCCGACCCCGACCACCCGCTGTCCCAGGGCCGCGCGTGCCCGAAAGGCATCGCCTTCACCGACATCCAGAACGACCCCGATCGGGTGCTGACGCCGTTGCGGCGCCGTCCCGACGGCGAGTTCGAGGAAGTCAGCTGGGACGACGCCCTCGACGACATCGCCAAGCGGCTGTCGACGATCCTCGCCCGCCACGGCGGCGCCGCGGTGGGGCAGTACATCGGCAACCCGGCGGCGTTCGGCTACTCGACGGCGCTGTGGCCGGGACTGTTCATGGCGCGCATCGGATCCCGGCATCTCTACTCCGCGGGATCGCAGGACATCAACAGCCGCTTCGTCGCCAGCAACCTGCTCTACGGCGCCAACAGTCAGCTGCCGTTCCCGGACCTGCCGCGCACCGACTTCCTGCTGATGCTCGGCGCCAACCCGCTGGTGTCCCGGGGCAGCGCCGTGCGGGCACCCCGCATCAAAGACGACCTGACCGCCATCGTGCGCCGCGGCGGGCGGGTCGTGGTGATCGATCCGCGCCGCACCGAAACCGCACGCGCCCACGAACACGTCGCCATCAAACCCGACGCCGACGCCTGGCTGCTGCTGTCCATGCTGCAGGTGATCTTCGCCGACGGCCTGCAGGACTCGGCGGCGATCGAGCGCCAGTCCACCGGCGCCGAGGTCTTGCGAAACCTCAGCGCTCCCTTCACTCCGGAGCTCACCGCCGCCCGCACCGGCCTGCCCGCCGACGTGGTCCGAACGCTGGCCCGCGACTTCGCGACCGCACCCACCGCCACCGCCTACGGCCGCACCGGCGCCTGCCTGGGCCACCACGGCACACTGGTCAGCTTCCTGCTCGATGCCCTGACGCTGGTCACCGGCAATCTCGACCGCCCCGGCGGCACCCTGATGTCGCACGCGGTGATCCCGCTCGAGGACCTCGGTGAGCGGTCCGGCAACTTCACCTACGCCCAGACCCATTCGCGCATCGGCGATCTGCCCGACGTCAACGGCACGTTCCCCGCCGCCGTGATGGCCGAGGAGATCACCACACCCGGCGAGGGTCAGCTACGGGCGCTGTTCATCCTGGCCGGCAACCCGGTGCTCTCGGTGCCCAACGGCGGGGCGCTGGAATCCGCACTGCGCGAGCTGGATCTGCTTGTCTCCCTGGACTTCTACGTCAACGAGACCAACCGGCACGCCGACTACATCCTGCCCAGCACGACGATGCTCGAGCGTGACGACCTGCCGATCGTCTTCGCGGCGTGCTGCCCGACGGTGTTCGTCCAGTCCACGGAGGCGGTGCTGACCCCGTACGGTCAGGCCCGCCAGGAGTGGGAGATCTACGCCGACATCGCCAAGCGGATGAAGCTGTCCCTGTTCGCCACCGGACCGCTGCGAGCGACTGAATCCGATTCTGGCCCTTCTCGACCGGAAGGGTCTGATGAAGATGACACCGAAGCGGCTGATGGGAATCCTGCTGCGCACCGGCCCCTACGGGGACCGGTTCGGTCTGCGGCGCGCCGGGCTGAACCTGAAGAAGCTGCGGGCCAATCCGCACGGCCTGGTGCTGGCCGAGCATGCGCCGACCGGGGTGCTGGAGAAGGTCGTCCGCCACCCCGGCGGCAAGGTGTGCCTGGATCCGCCGGAGATCGTCACCGAGGTCGGCAGGCTCGGCACGCGCGGGCACGCCGACCCCGAGTTCCCGCTGCTGGCGATCGGCATCCGCGAAGTGCGGTCGCAGAATTCGTGGATGCACAACAGCCCCACCCTGATGAAGGGCGACCGCCGCCAGCGGACCCGGATCAACCCGCGAGACGCCGGGGTGGCCGGAATGGTCGAGGGCGGCCGGGTGCGGATCACCTCCAAGCAGGGGCAGATCGAAACCGACGTGCTGGTCACCGACGAGGTGCTGGCCGGCACCATCGCCGTCCCGCACGGCTGGGGACATCGCGGCGGCTGGCAACTGGCCAACAAGGAGCCGGGGGCCAACGTCAACGAGCTCACCTCGAACCGCCCCGAGGATCTCGAGCAGCTGGCCGGGATGGCCGTGCTCAACGGCGTGGCGGTACGCATCGAAGCCGTGAGCTAGCAGCGGCGTTCGCGGTCCAGCGCGGCGACGGCGGCGCGGGCCAGCTCGCCCGGCGCTCGGGTAGCGGGCGGCGGGCTCCTTGGCCATCGCGGTCGCGATGACGTCGTCGACCTGGCCCGGGCAGCCACGGCGCATAGCGGGTGGCCGGCGGCGCGGGGCGATGCAACTGGCTGTCCACCACCTCGGCCTTGGAGGCGGCGTCGAAGAACGGGGGCTTGCCGGTCAAGAGCCGAAACAGCGAGCAGCCCAACGAGTAGACGTCGGCGCGGGCGTCCACCGCGTGCCCGCGCAACATCTCCGGCGACGCATAGGCGGCCGAGGTGAGTACGAAGCCGCCCTCGCCGGAGAGGCGTCTGCTCCTTGGTGCCGCGGGCCAGCCCGAAGTCGGCGAGCACGACGGTGCCGTCCTGTCCCAGAAGAAAATTGGGCGGCTTGACGTCGCCGTGCACCACGCTCGTGGGCGTGGGCGTAGTCCAGGGCCGCAGCCACCTCGGCAATGATGTGAGCGACCCGCTGCGGCGGCATGCGGCCGGCCCGTAGCTCTCGGTCGGCATCGGTGCCGTGGACGTACTGCATTGCCATCCAGAGGATTCCGTCCGGCGTCTCGCCGTGGCCGTACACCCGAACGACGTTGGGGTGGTGCAGCGACCGGGCCGCCCGCACCTCCTCGACGAACCGCCGGCGATACGCCGGATCGCCGGACACGGCGGCGTTGAGGACCTTCAGCGCCACCCGGTGACCCGAATCCGCTTGCCGCGCAACGCAGACCGTGCCCACACCGCCGGAACCCAGGACCGCCTCGATCAGGTAGCCGTCCACGACCGCACCGGGCGCGACCACGCTAGCGGGCGTCGTGTCCACGGCTGGGCAGCGTCGCGAAGAACTGTGCCAGCACCGCGGCCACTTCGACGAAGGCGGCCCGCGTCGGCGCGGACATCTCCCGGGTGCTGTTGATGACCCCGCCGGGACGCAACCCGGGATCGAAGGGCACCTCCACCACCGCCTGCCGTCGCGAGCGGAACTGCTGGGCGAGGACACCGCGGGTGCGCTTGTCGGAGTGGCCGTCGGAGTCGTTGAGCACCACCACCGAACGCTGCATCAGACCGGTCTTGCCATGGTGGGCAAGCCATTCCATCGTCTGCGCGGCGGCTGACGCACCATCCGGCCACGGCGAGGACACCACGATCAGGGCGTCCATGTCGCGCAGCGCCTCCTGGGTGACCGGGGCATCCATGGTCGATCCGCAGTCGACGATCGCGATGGTGAAGTGCCGGTCGAGGCGCATGGTGGCCTCCCGGTAGATCGCCGGATCGAGAATCCCTCGGCGGCTGCCACTTTCACCGGCGAGGACGAACAAGCCCGCCGAGTTGCTGCCCATCCGGGTGAGCACCTCGGCGAACGACTGCAGGTTCTTGTTCTTCGCCAGCTCCCAGTAGGAGCCGTCGGCCCGCGGGTCGATCCGGCTGCCCAGCCGGCCGAACGCGGTGTCGGCGTCCACGGCGACGACCCGGTCACCGCGGCGCAGTTCGGCCAGCACCGATCCGACGCTGGCGGCCACCGTCGTCTTGCCGACACCGCCCTTGCCCAGCACACCGATCTTGTAGTGCCCGCGCAGCGGGGCGCCGACCATGGCCTCCATCGCGGCCTGGCGCAACTCGGTGCGCGACGGTCCCGGGTTCACCAACCCGAACGTCGCGGTGTGGACCGCGCGGCGCCAACCGCGGGCGGGCCTGGGCTTGGCCGGCCTGCGCACCGGGGGAGGGGGCAGCGGGGGATACGGCGGCGGAGCCGGCGCAATCCGCGGGATCTGTACCGTCGGCGGCCCCGGCGGAACGGGCGGGCGCGGCGCGGGCCGGCCGGAACCGGTCACGCGGGACGTCGTCGCGGTCGGTCATGGCATCAGTATCGCCGGGCGCGGCAATCGCTGCAGGTCGAGGGCCGCTCCGCGAGCGAACCGATTCCTAAGAATCCGCGCAGACTTTGCGCAAAATCTCAGGGCGGGTCCGCGGCGCGTTTCCGGTGGCAGCCGGGTGCCCGACGTGTGGCGTTGCGCACCGCGCGCTGCCGCCGCGGCGTGCCTACAGCAAACAGCGGTCGGAGCCGGCCCGCGGAGCACCTCGTCGGGGCGATCGGCCGGCCTCGGCGGATGTCGGCACCAAAAGGCGACGTAGACGACGAATTCCGCAGGTCCGGGCCGGTTTGCGGCCGAGGACCGCCGACCTGGGCCGGCAGTCAAGTTAGCCTGGACTAAGTTGGCATGTCAGGCGGTGTTTGTCATATCGTTTTACGACTTGTTGACACCACAGAAGGACCGCCGTTCAGCGACGCACGGAGGTATCCCTGACGGAGCGCGGCGACGTCGATCAAACCGCCGCGCGAAAAAGCTTGTGAAGGGTCAGGTGCAGATGCCCAGGAGCGTCGGGCTGTACAACCCCGCCTACGAACACGATGCGTGTGGCGTCGCCATGGTGGTGGACATCCATGGGCGGCGCAGCCGCGACATCGTGGACAAGGCGATCACCGCCCTGCTGAACCTCGAACACCGCGGTGCCGCCGGCGCCGAGCCGCACAGCGGTGACGGCGCGGGCATCCTGCTGCAGGTTCCCGACACCTTCCTGCGCGCCGTCGAAGTCGAGGCTTCGACCTGCCCGCCGAGGGTTCGTATGCCACCGGCATCGCCTTCCTGCCGCAGTCCGCGCGCGACGCCGCCACCGCCTGCGAGGCCGTCGAGAAGATCGTCGAGGCCGAGGGCCTCGAGGTGCTCGGCTGGCGCGACGTGCCCACCGACGACTCCTCGCTGGGCGCGCTGTCCCGCGACGCCATGCCGACCTTCCGCCAGGTGTTCATCGGCGGGGCCTCCGGGCATGGACCTGGAGCGCAAGGCCTACGTGATCCGCAAGCGAGCCGAGCACGAGCTGGGCTCCAAGGGCCCCGGCCAGGACGGCCCCGGTCGCGAAACCGTCTATTTCCCAAGCCTTTCCGGGCAGACGTTCGTCTACAAGGGCATGCTGACCACCCCGCAGCTCAAGGCGTTCTACCTCGACCTGCAAGACGAGCGGCTGGAAAGCGCGCTCGGCGTGGTGCATTCGCGCTTCTCCACCAACACCTTCCCGTCGTGGCCGCTGGCCCACCCGTTCCGCCGGATCGCCCACAACGGCGAGATCAACACCGTCACCGGCAACGAGAACTGGATGCGCGCCCGCGAGGCGCTGATCAAGACCGACATCTTCGGCACCGACGTCGAGAAGATCTTCCCGGTCTGCACGCCGGGCGCCTCGGACACCGCCCGCTTCGACGAAGCCCTCGAACTGCTGCACCTCGGCGGGCGCAGCCTGGCGCACTCGGTGCTGATGATGATCCCGGAGGCCTGGGAGCGCAACGAGTCCATGGACCCGGCGCGACGCGCGTTCTACGAGTACCACGCCTCGCTGATGGAGCCGTGGGACGGCCCGGCCTCGGTGTGCTTCTCCGACGGCACCGTCGTCGGCGCGGTGCTCGACCGCAACGGCCTGCGCCCCTCGCGCATCTGGGTCACCGAGGACGGCCTGGTGGTCATGGCGTCGGAGGCCGGCGTGCTGGACCTCGACCCCGCCACGGTGGTCAAGCGGATGCGCCTGCAGCCGGGCCGGATGTTCCTGGTCGACACCGCCCAGGGCCGCATCGTCTCCGACGAGGAGATCAAGGCCGAGCTGGCCGCCGAGAAGCCGTACCAGGAATGGCTCGACGAGCAGCTGTTCCACCTCGACGAACTGCCGCAGGGCCCCTACATCCGGATGCCGCACCACCGGGTGGTGCTGCGCCAGCAGGCCTTCGGCTACACCTACGAGGAGCTCAACCTGCTGGTGGCGCCGATGGCGCGCACCGGCGCCGAGGCGCTGGGCTCGATGGGCACCGACACCCCGATCGCGGTGCTCTCCGCACGCCCGCGGATGCTGTTCGACTACTTCCAGCAGCTGTTCGCCCAGGTGACCAACCCGCCGCTGGACGCCATCCGCGAAGAGGTGGTGACCAGCCTGCAGAGCACCGTCGGCCCGGAGGGCGACCTGCTCAACCCGACCGCGCGAGTCGTGTCACCAGATCGTGTTGCCGCAGCCGATCCTGCGCAACCACGAGCTGGCCAAGCTGATCAACCTCGACCCCGACGACGAGGTCCGCGGCCACCAGCACGGGATGCGTTCGGCCGATCATCCGCTGTCTGTACCCGGTCGCCAAGGGCGGCGAGGGCCTGCGCCGGGCCCTCGACGACATCCGCGACGCGGCGTCGAAGGCGATCGCCGACGGCGCGCAGATCCTGATCATCTCCGACCGCGAGTCCAACGAGAACCTCGCGCCGATCCCGTCGCTGCTGGCGGTCTCGGCCATCCACCACCACCTGGTCCGCGAACGCACCCGCACCCAGGTCGGCCTGGTGGCGGAGTCCGGTGACGCCCGCGAGGTGCACCACATGGCCGCTCTGGTGAGCTTCGGCGCCGCGGCGATCAACCCCTACATGGCGTTCGAGTCGATCAGCGACATGATCGACCGAGGCATAATTGGCGGCTCGCCGCCGGGGAGCAGCCCAGCCATCGACCGCGAAAAGGCGCTGTCCAACTACGTCAAGGCCGCCGGCAAGGGCGTGCTGAAGGTGATGTCCAAGATGGGCATCTCCACGCTGGCCTCCTACACCGGCGCCCAGCTGTACCAGGCGATCGGCATCTCGCAGTCCGTGCTCGACGAGTACTTCACCGGGCTGAGCTGCCCGGTCGGCGGCATCGACCTCGACGACATCGCCGCCGACGTCGCCACCCGCCACCAGCTGGCCTACCTGGACCGCCCCGACGAGCGCGCGCACCGCGAGCTCGAGGTCGGCGGTGAGTACCAGTGGCGCCGCGAGGGCGAGTACCACCTGTTCAACCCGGACACGGTGTTCAAGCTGCAGCACTCCACCCGCACCGGGCAGTACTCGATCTTCAAGGAGTACACCAAGCTGGTCGACGACCAGAGCGAGCGGATGGCCTCGCTGCGTGGTCTGCTGAAGTTCAAAGACGCAGAAGACACCGGGCGCCAACCGATTTCCATCGAGGAGGTCGAGCCGGCCAGCGAGATCGTCAAGCGGTTCTCCACCGGCGCGATGAGCTACGGCTCGATCTCGGCCGAGGCCCACGAGACCCTGGCGATCGCGATGAACCGCCTTGGCGCGCGGTCGAACTCGGGTGAGGGCGGCGAAGCCATCCAGCCGCTTCGAGCGCGATCCCAACGGCGACTGGCGCCGCAGCGCGATCAAGCAGGTCGCCTCCGGCCGGTTCGGCGTGACGTCGCACTACCTGAGCAACTGCACCGACATCCAGATCAAGATGGCCCAGGGCGCGAAACCCGGTGAGGGCGGTCAGCTTCCGGGCCACAAGGTGTACCCGTGGGTGGCCGAGGTCCGGCACTCGACACCGGGTGTCGGGCCTGATCTCGCCGCCGCCGCACCACGACATCTACTCGATCGAGGATCTGGCGCAGCTGATCCACGACCTGAAGAACGCCAACCCGCAGGCCCGGGTGCACGTGAAGCTGGTCTCGGAGAACGGGGTCGGCACGGTCGCGGCCGGTGTGTCCAAGGCGCACGCCGACGTGGTGCTGATCTCCGGTCACGACGGCGGCACCGGGCGCCACCCCGCTGACGTCGATGAAGCATGCCGGCGCGCCGTGGGAGCTGGGCCTGGCCGAGACCCAGCAGACCTTGCTGCTCAACGGTCTTCGCGACCGCATCGTGGTCCAGGTCGACGGGCAGCTCAAGACCGGCCGCGACGTCGTCGTCGCCGCGCTGCTGGGCGCCGAGGAGTTCGGTTTCGCCACCGCGCCGCTGGTGGTGTCGGGCTGCATCATGATGCGGGTCTGCCACCTCGACACCTGCCCGGTGGGCGTGGCCACCCAGAACCCGCTGCTGCGGGAGCGGTTCAACGGCAAGCCGGAGTTCGTGGAGAACTTCTTCATGTTCATCGCCGAAGAGGTCCGCGAGCTGATGGCCCAGTTGGGCTTCCGCACGGTCAACGAGATGGTCGGCCAGGTCAGCGTGCTGGACACCGTGCAGGCCGCCGCGCATTGGAAGGCCCACAAGCTGGACCTCGCCCCGGTTCTGCACGAGCCGGAGTCGGCGTTCATGAACCAGGACCTGTACTGCAGCTCGCGTCAGGACCACGGCCTGGACAAGGCGCTGGACCAGCAGCTGATCGTGATGAGCCGGGAGGCGCTGGATTCCGGCACCCCGGTCCGCTTCTCCACCACGATCGCCAACACCAACCGCACCGTCGGCACCATGCTCGGCCACGAGCTGACGAAAGCCTATGGCGCCAATGGTCTTCCGGACGGCACCATCGACATCACGTTCGAGGGCTCGGCAGGCAACAGCTTCGGCGCGTTCGTGCCCAGGGGTATCACGCTGCGGGTCTACGGCGACGCCAACGACTACGTCGGCAAGGGTCTGTCGGGCGGGCGGATCGTGCTGCGCCCCTCGGACCGCGCACCGGACGGCTACGTCGCCGAGGACAACATCATCGGCGGCAACGTGATCCTGTTCGGCGCCACCAGCGGGACCGCGTTCATCCGCGGCACGGTGGGCGAGCGGTTCGCGGTGCGTAACTCCGGCGCCCACGCGGTGGTCGAGGGTGTCGGCGACCACGGCTGCGAATACATGACGGGCGGCCGGGTGGTCATCCTCGGCGAGACGGGACGCAACTTCGCGGCCGGCATGTCCGGTGGCGTCGCCTACGTCTACGACCCCGACGGCAAGCTGCCCACCAACCTCAACACCGAGATGGTGGAGCTCGACGACTTCGACGACGCCGACATCGAGTGGCTGCGCGACATGATCGTCGCGCACGTCGACGCCACCGATTCGGCTGTGGGCCAGCAGATCTTGGCTGACTGGCCGGGACAGGCAGGTAATTTCGTGAAAGTGATGCCGCGCGACTACAAGGCCGTGCTGCAGGCGATCGCGGCGGCCGAGGCCGCCGGCGAGGATGTCGACAAGGCGATCATGGCGGCCGCTCATGGCTGACCCGACCGGCTTTCTCAAGTACACCCACCGCGAGACGCCCACCCGGCGTCCGGTGGATCTGCGCCTGAAGGACTGGAAAGAGGTCTACGAGGACTTCTCCCACGAAGCCCTGGAGCATCAGGCGTCGCGCTGCATGGACTGCGGAATCCCGTTCTGCCACAACGGCTGTCCGCTGGGCAACCTGATCCCGGAGTGGAACGACCTGGTGTACCGGGACCGCTGGCGCGACGCGATCGACCGGCTGCACGCCACCAACAACTTCCCGGAGTTCACCGGCCGGCTGTGCCCCGCGCCGTGTGAGGCCTCGTGCGTGCTCGGCATCAACCAGGACCCGGTCACCATCAAGCAGGTCGAGGTCGAGATCATCGACAACGCCTTCGACGAGGGCTGGGTCGTCCCGATGCCGCCGCACGTCATCACCGGCAAGAAGGTCGCCGTCGTCGGCTCCGGCCCGGCGGGGCTTGCCGCCGCCCAGCAGCTGACCCGCGCCGGCCACGACGTCACCGTCTTCGAACGGGCCGACCGCATCGGCGGGCTGCTGCGCTACGGCATCCCCGAGTTCAAGATGGAGAAGCGCCACATCGACCGCCGGCTGGCGCAGATGGAGGCCGAGGGCACCACGTTCCGCGCGGGCGTCAACGTCGGCGTCGACATCACCGCCGAGCAGCTGCGCGACGAGTACGACGCGGTGGTGCTCGCCGGTGGTGCCACCGCGGCGCGGGACCTGCCGATCCCCGGCCGCCAGTTCGAGGGCATCTACCAGGCCATGGAGTACCTGCCGTGGGCCAACAAGGTTCAGCAGGGCGATCCGGTGCTCGACGAGGACGGCCAGCCGCCGATCACCGCCAAGGGCAAGAACGTCATCATCATCGGCGGCGGCGACACCGGCGCGGACTGCCTGGGCACCGCGCACCGTCAGGGCGCGGCCAGCGTGCACCAGTTCGAGATCATGCCGCGGCCGCCGGACGACCGCGCCGACTCGACCCCGTGGCCGACCTATCCCGCTGATGTTCCGGGTGTCCTCGGCGCACGAAGAGGGCGGCGAGCGGGTGTTCTCGGTCAACACCGAGAAGTTCCTCGGCCATGAAGGCAAGGTCACCGGCCTGCGCGCCCACGAAGTGGTGATGAAGGACGGCAAGTTCGAGAAGGTCGACGGCACCGACTTCGAGCTCGAGGCCGACCTGGTGCTGCTGGCGATGGGCTTCGTCGGCCCGGAGCGGCCGGGGCTGCTGACCGACCTGGGCGTGGAGCTCGACGGGCGCGGCAACGTCGCCCGCGGCACGGACTTCGACACCTCGGTGAAGGGCGTGTACGTGGCCGGGGACATGGGCCGCGGCCAGTCGCTGATCGTCTGGGCGATCGCCGAGGGCCGGGCCGCCGCCGCCGCGGTGGACCGCTACCTGATGGGCCACTCGGCGCTGCCGGCACCCATCAAGCCGACCGCCGCACCGCAGCGGTAAGCGCTGCCGGCTTCAATTCTGGAAGTGCACCAACGCGCTCCACGGCGAGGTGCTGCGGAGCACCGGGAGCCGGTCCAGCATTGGCGAGAGAAAGCCGAAGACGGGACCCCGCCCGCGTGGGAGCGGGACATAGCGGACCCCGGCAACCGACGGATTCCGCTGTAGCTCGCGGCGGGCCTTCTCGAAGCTCGAGTGCCACGGCATCGGCGGAAGCCGGTAGCCGTCCTGGCCGGAACGTTTGCCCCGCATGAAGACGGTGTCGAGCACCGTGTGTCCGCGCACTGACGCGGTGAAGGCCCAGGGCATCGCATCGAAAATCAAAGTGCCGCCGGGAAACACTGCGGCGCAGCGGTTTACAATCGAGTACGCCTGCTCGCCGCGCAGGTACATGAAAAGGCCCTGGGCGGTGATGAAGACACCGTCGGCGGTGTCCACCAAGTCGATCCAGCTGTCGTCGAGTGCCGAGCATGCGACGTAGCGCGCACGCTCCGGTTCGGGCAGCAGCTTCCTGCGGATGTCGATGACCTCCGGAAGGTCGACCGAGAGCCACCGGGCTGTGCCGTTGTCCAGACGCCAATATTGCGTATTGAGCCCGTCGGCGAGTGCGACGACGGTGCCGTGCGGGTGCGCGGCGAGGAATCGGCTGACCCGATTGTCGAAAGACCACTCACGCAGGGCGAGGACCTGTTGCGGTTGGCCGAAGCGTTCGATGAAGGGGTAGTCGATCCGGCTTACAAGGTCGACGGCCGCTGCGTCGTGCAGCATCGCATCGGACCGCCGCGACTCCGCCGCGCGGGCGTACAGCGGCCACAACAACGTCTCCGCAACCCCGGATAGCTCGACACTCAACGGTTGGTCCGGCACATTCGACTCCCTCCAGCAGGGCGCACGTCGCAAAGCAGTTCCGGCGAGAATCTGCGACGCCCGTTTCACCCCCGTGAAATCCGCCTTACAGCTATGTCAAGCATATTTGCCAGAACCGCAAAGCTGGTAGTTTCCTTAGGGCGGCCTGTGCACGACACCGCGCGACGCCATCTTCGCGCGGTGCAAGTGTCGCATGGGGCGCACGGTGTTCACTTCCTTACGCAATCCGGAGCGGAAGGGTGAATGTGCTCGACAGAGTTGCTCGATCGGCGCTCACAGCGCCCCGACGGATTCTCGTCGGTGCGTTGCTGCTGACGCTTGCAGCGGCGCTCTTCGGTGTGCCGGTGACGACCAGTCTGTCGGCCGGCGGAATGCGCGATCCGGCCGCGGAGTCATCCAAGGCCGCAGCACTGCTGGCCGACAGGTTCGGCCAGGGCGACATGTCGATGATGGTGACGGTGACGTCGCCCGAAGGCGTGGACAGCCCGGGCGCTCGCGCAACCGGCAGCCAGATCGTGGACCAACTCGCGCACGCAGCGAATGTCGGGCAGGTGCTGTCCCCGTGGACCGGAGCCCGGCCGCGGTCCCTGGTCAGCGAGGACGGTAAGACCGGCTTGATCGTCGTCGGGATCACCGGTACCGACAACGACGTTCAGAAGCGGGCCAAGCAGTTGGCCGAACAGTATGTGCACGACCGGGACGGCGTCACCGTCAGGGCGGGCGGCGAGGCCACGATCTACTGGCAGATCAATGAGCAGACCCGAAAGGATCTGCTGCTGATGGAAGCCCTGGCGATGCCGCTGAGCTTCGTGGCACTGCTCTGGGTGTTCGGCGGACTGTTCGCCGCGGCCCTGCCGTTGATCGTCGGCGTCATCGCCGTCGTCGGCTCGATGGCGGCACTGCGGGCGCTCTCGGTCTTCACCGACGTGTCGATCTTCTCGCTGAATCTCAGCGTCGCACTGGGCCTCGCCCTCGCGATCGACTACACACTGCTGATCCTGACCCGCTACCGCGACGAGCAGGCCGCCGGCGCCACCCGCGAGATCGCTCTGGTCCGCACCATGGTCACGGCGGGCCGGACCGTGTTGTTCTCGGCCATGACGGTCGTGCTGTCGATGGCGACCATGGTGATCTTCCCGCAGTATTTCTTGCGATCATTTGCCTACGCCGGGGTGGCGGTGGTCGCCTTCGCCGCGCTCGCGGCGATCGTGGTGACGCCGGCGGTCATCGTGATCCTGGGCGATCGCCTGGAGTCCCTGAACGTCAGGCGACTGCTGCGCCGCCTGACCAGGCGACCCGAGCCCAGGCCGAAGCCTGTCGAGCAGACATTCTGGTATCGCTGCGCGAAATTCGCGATGCGGTACGCGGTTCCGGTGGGTCTGGTGGTCGTGACGGTTCTGCTTCTGTTGGGGACGCCATTCATGGGTGTGCGTTGGGGATTCCCCGACGACCGGATGCTGCCCCCGTCGGCGTCTTCGCGGGAAGTGGGCGACGCGCTGCGCAACGACTTCGCGGTCGATCCGACGACCAACATCACCGTCGTCCTGCCCGACACCACCGGCGTCGAGCCCGCACAACTCGGCCCTTACGCTGCCGCCCTTTCGGAGGTCCCCGACACGATCGCGGTGTCGTCGCCCGTCGGTACGTTCGTCGAGGGCAAGCCGGCAGGGCCGCCCAGTGCGCCGACCGGCTTCGGGTCCGGCGCTGCCTTCCTCACCGTCTCCAGCAGGGCCGCACTGTTCTCTGTGGAGTCAGCGCAACAGGTCAACCGGCTGCGCGCCGTCGCTCCGCCGGCCGCAACGGCGATCCAACTGGCCGGCGTCGCCCCGGCGAACCAGGACAGCGTGCACGCGGTCACCGGTCGGACGCCGATGGTGCTGGCGATCATCGCAGTGATCACGCTGATCCTGTTGTTCCTGCTGACCGGCAGCGTCGTACTGCCGGTGAAGGCAGTCGTGATGAACGTCCTGTCGTTGACAGCTGCCTTCGGAGCGGTGGTATGGGTCTTCCAGGAGGGGCATTTCGGTGCCCTCGGCTCGGCAGTCACCGGCACGCTGGAGGTCAATCTCCCCGTGCTGCTGTTCTGTGTTGCCTTCGGTCTGTCGATGGACTACGAGGTGTTCCTGATCTCCCGCATCCGCGAGTACTGGCTTCTGTCCGGGCGTACCACCGCCGACAACGAGGAAAGCGTGGCGCTGGGGGTGGCCCGAACTGGCCGGGTGATCACCGCGGCGGCCCTTCTGATGTCGATCGCGTTCGCGGCGTTGATGGCGGCACAGGTGTCCTTCATGCGCCTCTTCGGATTCGGGCTCACGGTGGCCGTGCTGGTCGACGCCACGTTGGTGCGGATGTTGCTGGTCCCCGCATTCATGAAGGTGATGGGCCGGCTCAACTGGTGGGCACCAGCACCATTGACTCGGTTGCATCGGAGGTTCGGCCTCGCCGAGGTCCCGGCCCGGCTGCACGTCGCTGAGCCAGCCATGCCGACCTTGAACGATCTCCACCGGGGCTCCCGAGAAGACGGCAGGTTCTGATGAGACCTTCTCTGCGGTTGCTGAAAGTACTTGCCACTGCTCCCTTCAAGAATCGGAGCGACCCCCTCGGCGAGACTGTGACGCAATGGCGTGTGATGCCAAGCGATCTCGACCTCTTCGGTCATATGAACAACAGTCGTTACCTCCAGTTGATGGACTATGCGCGCATCGACTACCTGATTCGCGTAGGCCTCATGCCGGCGGTCCTGAAGAACAAGTGGACCGTTCCGGTTGTCTCGGCCGGGATGAACTTCCATCGCGCTCTGAAACCCTTCGAAGAGTTCGAGATCGGCACCCGGCTGATCACCTACGACGAACGCTGGTTCTACATCGGTCAGACGTTCCGCACCGTTGGAGAATCCGCCGGGACGGTGGCTGCGGGTCATGTCAAAGCAGTCTTTCTCGGCCGCCAAGGACCCGTCGATCCCGAAGCCGTCATCGGGCTGATCACCGGTGACGCGCTGCCCCCGCACCAGTTGAGCGACGAAGACAGGCGAGCGTTCGGGGTCACCCTCGATGCAGCTCGCCGATCGGGCGTGGCGGACACGCGCTCGCGCGAACCGATCGCCATCGTTGGTGCCGGGTGCCGGCTGCCCGGCGGGATCGACGACCCCGATCGCTTTTGGAGTGCATTGCTCGACGGTGCCGACTGCGTCGGCGACATCCCGAACAGCCGTTGGGATCCAGGACGATTCTTCGATCCGACTGGTCGCTCACCGGGGCGCAGCTATGTGCACAAGGCCGGAATTCTGCGCGACGATCCCACCGCATTCGACGCGGCATTCTTCGGCATACCGCCACGGGAAGCAGCCTCCATGGACCCCCAGCAGAGACTCCTCCTCGAATGTGCCTGGGAATCCTTCGAAGACGCCGGCGACCCGCCGAACCGTCATGCCGGCATGCGAACCGGTGTCTTCGTCGGCGGCTTCATGATGGACAACTGGCTCGTGCACGGCGATCCGCTGAACATCGACAGGCTCAGTACCCACTCGGCTACGGCCGCCACGCTCACCATGTTGTCGAGTCGGCTGTCCTACCTGTTCGATCTGAGGGGTCCGTGCATAGCTCTCGACACCGCCTGCTCCTCCTCGTTGGTCGCGATACATCTTGCATGCCAGAGTATTTGGAACGGCGAAAGCGATGCGGCGTTGGCCGGCGGCGTGAACGTGCTGATGTCTCCCGTGACACAGGTAACCATGGCCAAGGGCAGGTTTCTGTCCAAAACCGGTAAGTGCCAGGCATTCAGCGAGAACGCTGACGGCTATGTCCGAGCCGAGGGGGCGGTGGTGCTGCTGCTGAAACCGCTCTCGGTCGCCCGCCGAGACGGCAACAACGTGTACGCGACGATTCTCGGGACCGCATCGAACCAGGACGGTCGCACCAACGGCATCAGCGTTCCCAACGGTGACGCGCAAGTCGCGGTGATGCGAGAAGCGTATGCCCAGGCCGGTGTTTCGCCCGGGGAAGTCAGCTACGTGGAAGCGCACGGAACCGGCACACCGGTTGGTGACCCGATCGAAGCCCACGCAATCGGCAGGGTCGTCGGGGCTGAGCGCACCGATGGTCCATGCTTGATCGGCTCGGTCAAGACCAACGTAGGTCATCTGGAGGCGGCGGCCGGTGCCGCCGGACTGTTGAAGGCCGCCCTGTGCGTCAAGAACCGCATGGTTCCTCCCCATCTCCACCTGAGCGCGGTGAATCCGGCGATCGACACCGCCGCATTGAATCTCGACATACCGACGAGGCCGACAGCCCTGACCCGGATCGGCCAGCGCCTCGTCGTCGGCGTGAACTCCTTCGGTTACGGGGGTTCCAACGCGCACGCGGTTCTCGCGGAGCCCACGCAGGAGCGCAACGTCCCTCCCGGACCGCGCAGGGATGACGCCGTGACGGCAATCGAACCGGTGCTCACTTTCAGCGCTCGCAGCCCGGATGCCCTGGTTCAATTCGCAACTCGGCACGCCGAGACGCTCTCAGCACCAGATGTCGATGTCGAGGCATATTGCCGCAGCGCGGCGGTACACCGCAGTCACCATCGATACCGGGCCGCGCTGTCGGCGTCGAACTCGAGCACTCTCGTCGAGTCGCTGAGGGACTTCGGATCCAATGCCGCGAATGCAGAACCTTCACTGGAACGACCGAAGGTGCTGTTCGTCTACACGGGTATGGGGCCGCAATGGTGGGCCATGGGCCGACAGCTGTACCGGTCGAACTCGACGTTTCGATCAGCGCTGGAGCAGTGCGACAACACATTCCACCAGATCAGCGGCCGCTCGATCCTCGCCGAAATGCTTGCCACGGAGTCGGAATCGCAAATGGCGTCCACCGACGTTGCGCAGCCGGCGAATGCGGCGTTGCAGATCGCATTGACCAAGCTATGGCAGTCGTGGGGACTGATTCCCGATGCTGTCCTCGGCCACAGCGTCGGTGAACTGGCGGCGGCATACGCGGCCCGTTCGCTGACCCTTGAGCAAACCCTCCGCGTCGCCCACCATCGCAGCCGGCTGCAGAAGCGGCTGTCGGGTCGCGGCGCGATGCTCGCCGTCGGCCTCGACGCCGCAGAGGCGGCCGAGTTCGCCGATGAGTCGGAGGGCAGGGTGTCGGTGGCAGCCGTCAACGGCAGCAGCTCAGCCACGCTGGCCGGCGATCGCGACGCGCTCGATGCGATCGCGGCGCGGCTGACTGCGGCAGGGCGGTTCAACAAGTTCCTCCAGGTCGAGGTTCCCTACCACAGCCCGGTCATGGACGAGATCCGCACGGAACTACTCGGGTCGCTTGCCGATCTGGTTCCGGCTGCGCCGAGCATCGACGTGTACTCCACTGCCACGGGCACTGCGTTGCGTGATGAGATCCACGATGCTGCGTACTGGTGGCTCAACGCCAGGGGTTGCGTGCATTTCGCCGATGCTTTGACCGCCGCTGTGGCCGATGGCCATCGGATCTTCGTCGAGGTCGGCCCCCATCCCGTCTTGGCCGCCTCCATCGGCGACACGCTCGCAGACCTCGGTGTGCGGGGTGTGTCCGTCGCCTCGTTGCGCCGCGGATTCGACGAACCGGAGTCGATGAGCGCAGCCCTTCGTTCGGTATACCTGGCCGGAGCCGACGTCGACTGGGCCAGATACTTCGGCCCCGGCAACTACACGCCCGTCCCGAAGTACCCGTGGCAGCGAGAGCGACTCTGGGACGAAAGTCCCCAATCGCTGCGCCGTCGGGTAGCCCATGACCGTCACCCGATGGTGTTCGGGGTGGCGGACGGCAGCCCGAAGCGATTGGATGTCAACGCATCTCTGGCCGCGCTGCCGTATCTAGGGGACCACCACATTGCCGGGACGGTCTTGTTCCCGGGCGCCGGCCACATCGAACTCGCACTCGAGGCCCGCCGCATACTGACCGGAAGTCCGGCCTGCTCGATCGAGGAGTTGGAGTTCACGGCTCCGATGCCGCTTGCGGCCGAGGTGAACACCCGGGCGCGCGCTTTCGTCTCTGCCGACTCTCCGGAGTTCACCGTCCAGGTGAACCGCGACGACGCCGATCCGTTGGTTTGTGCTCGCGCGAAG
Source organism: uncultured Actinomycetota bacterium (assembly GCA_963765445.1). Classification (GTDB taxonomy): domain Bacteria; phylum Actinomycetota; class Actinomycetes; order Mycobacteriales; family Mycobacteriaceae; genus Mycobacterium. The sequence continues at coordinate 139,806 of CAVXWQ010000031.1, read as the reverse complement.
ATCTACTCGGTCGGGCGCCCCGCCGACCCCGTTGACCTGGAAGGTCTGATCGCCAGTTGCGACCAGGTGGTCGACGTCGAGACGCTGTACGACTCACTCGCCGAGCGTGGTCTGCGCTACGGGGCGCAGTTCCGCGGCGTGACCTCCGTGCATCGCGGGAAGGACAAGGTCGTGGCGGGACTCGCCCTGCCCGGCGAGGTGGACAGCGCGGGTTACCACCTTCACCCTGTGTTGCTGGACGCCGCATTCCACAGTCTTCTGGCGGCTGCGGAACCTGTTGAGCTGCACCACAACCTTATTCCCGTCGGAATCGAGCGTATTCAGTTCTTCGGTTCACCCGAGCAGGCGGCGTTCAGCCACGGGACGATCACCCAATCCGACCCAGGAGGAGTCTCGGGTGATATCGAACTGATTGCCGGCGACGGCACCGTCATCGCCGCGATCACCGGGTTCCGGTGTCGTGCGGTCCCAGCTCTCCAACTCAACAGCCGCCTCGATCAGTTGGCATACCAACGGAACTGGGTTCCTCTGGCGGAGGCCTACCACCCCGTGGGGCCGCATTTCATGCTGAGTACCGACACCGTCGACGACGTTGTTGATGACGTGGCGGCGTCGGCCGGTCCGGTGACCGTAATAGACGTGCGGTGGGCGGCGGCGGAGGAGGAGTCGGCACTCCCGGTCGTGGACGGGGCCGACGCGGCCGAAGCGCTCCTGGGCACCGTGCGGGTGTTGCCCGCCGGTGCAGATCTCCGCTATTTCCTGGTGACCTGTCGGGGCGAGTCGGTGCAAGGCGATCAACACAGCCCGGTGTTGCACCTGGCTCCGCTGATTGGCGTCGCGCGGACGGTCATGTCGGAGCGACCGGATCTGGCGTTCACCGTCGTCGATTTCGACTGCCCCCCTGGGGACGTCGACGCGCTACTGGACGTGCTCGGACGGGTCGGCGCAGAGCAGGAGATCGCGGTGCGAGACGGAGATCTGTTGTGCGCCAGACTCGATCACGCTGCTGCGTTGGCGCCCACGCATGAGGTCCCGACCACCATCCCGGTGCGGGGCGACACCGCCTTCGAAGTCAAGGTCGGCGAAGTCGGCTCACTGGCCAGTATCGGCTTCATGGAGTGCGACCGCCCACCGGTCGGTGACGCCGAGGTGGAGATCGAGGTGGAGTTCGCTCCACTGAACTTCAAGGACGTCCTCAAGGCGCTGGGTAGGCTCTCCACGCAGACCTCGCAGGGCACTTACACGGAGTACGCGATCGGCATGGAGGTGGCCGGGCGGATCTCGAGGGTGGGCCGTCGTGTCACCGACTTCGCTGTCGGCGAGTGCGTCTACACGTTCAATCCGGACGCGTTGCGCTCGCACCTGGTCGTGCCGTACGACCAACTGGTGAGGCTGCCGCCGTCGCTTTCCCTCGAGGAGAGCGCCGGGTTGTTCGCCTCGATCACCGCCTACTACAGCCTGGTCACGATTGGCCAACTGAAGCGCGGCGAGACTGTCCTGATCCACGGCGCCACTGGTGGCGTCGGTATGGCTGCGATCGACGTCGCGCAATGGGCCGGGGCCGAAGTGATCGCGACGGCGGGGAGCGAGGAGAAGCGAGATTACCTGCGCTCCATCGGAATAGGTCGTGTTTCCGAGTCGCGGGACGTCTCCTTCTACGACGACGTCATGGCTTGGACGCAAGACCGCGGCGTCGATCTCGTCCTGAACTTTTCTCCGGGTGAGCTGATGCGCAAGGGCGTGGCCTGCCTGGCGCCCTTCGGCCGGTTCGTCGAGATCGGAAAACTGAGCTTCGACCGGGACGAGGCCCTACGCCTGAGGCCGTTCAACGAAAACCTCGCTTACGCATCTATCGATATGGACCGCCTGATGGTCAGCCGCCCTGAGATCGTCGCCCACCTCTACGAAGAGGTGGTGTCGCTCATCGACAGGGGAGAGTTGCACAGCATCCCGGTGACGGTGTTCCCGGCCAGCCAAGTGGGCGACGCGTTCCGCCTGATGGGCCGCTCGCGGCACATGGGCAAGGTCGCGATCGCTGTTCGTGACCCGGGGCTGCAGGTGCAGGTCAGGCCCGAGCCGCCGGTTCGTGCCGATGCCACCTATCTTGTGACCGGCGGGCTGGCGGACTCGGATTGGAGTCCGCCAAAGAGCTTGTGCGGATGGGCGCCGCGCACCTGGCGCTGCTGAGCAGGAGCGGCGCCGCAACCGAGGCCGCGCAGGCGGCAGTACATGACCTGGCGGCGGCCGGCGCCGACGTCCGAGTGTTCGCGGTGGACGTGGGCCGAAGTGATGATCTGGCGGCGGTCATCGACGACATCGGGTCAACGATGCCGCCGCTGCGGGGAGTGATCCACAGTGCAGCCGTGCTCGATGATCGCCCGATCACCCAGATGGACCGTGCGGCGCTGGATCGAGTGCTGTCGCCGAAGGCAGCCGGTGCATGGAACCTCCATTCGCTGACCCGCGACCTGGACTTCTTCGTGTTGTACTCGTCGATCTCGTCACTGATCGGCAACGCCGGCCAAGCCAATTATGTGGCGGCGAACGCCGTGCTCGACTCGTTGGCGGCCTACCGCCGATTCCGTGGCCAGCCCGCCTCGGTCATCCAGTGGGGGGTGCTGGGTGACACCGGTCTGGTGGCCCGCGACACGAACATTGCCGCCCATCTCGAGTCGCTGGGCTTGAACCCGTTGTCGACCGCAGACGCCCTGGCGACTCTGCGTCAGGTGATCTGCAACAAGGTCGAGCGAGTGGCCATCGTCGATGCCGACTGGTCGCGGCTCACCATGGCGGCGGTGCCGATGACTGGTGATCGGCGCCTACAGTTGCTGACCGACGATGGCGACGCGGATGCCGCGGGCGCTGCGCTCATCGGGCTTCTGCTGGACCTTGATGACAACGTCCGCCGCAACCATGTCCAAGAGGCGGTGGCCAACATCGTGGCGGGCGTGCTGCAGATGGACGGGTTCAACCACCCCTATTCGCAACCCCTGAACGAGATCGGCATGGACTCCATCGTGGGTATGGAGATCGCTACAGGCATCGAGAGGACCTTGGGACTCCGGATCTCGGCCGTCGAGCTGGCCAGCGGCCCGTCAATCGAACAACTCAGTCGGACCCTGCTCAACAGGTTGACGACCTGACCCGCTAAGCCACATCCGCCACTTCAGTCACACCAGAATCATCCGATCATTCATCGGCGCGCCTTCTCCAGTTTGCAGTGTGATCTATGTCTAATTGCTGGAGCGGTCGCTGCGGTGAAGTAGTGCTCCGGCCAATGGTTAGCCGACCACAGGAGTGATCCTCGTGTACCTCAACCCGATATCGCGTTCGCGGGTCGCACGTATGGCCTGGTCGTTGTTCCGGCACCCCGTGCGGGGTCGGGAGTTTCCCGCCAAGCACGAGCGCCTGGTGACCGCCGACGAACTCCTGCGTTTCGGTTTCTAGCAACGGTTTCCGACCCAGTTGACGCCGCCGCTATTTTGCCGGTGGTTATCGGGCCGGTATCTGGCTCAGTCGGACGCGCGCCACAGCCCGGAGTCGCGGATCGCCTCGGCCAGCGGTTCGAGCACCGCGGGATCGTGCGGTGTCGGCAGGTAGACGATGGCCAGGTCCAGGCCCTCGGCGCCCAGTGCGATGGCGTCTTCGATGACGGCGCGGTGGCCGCGGTCGGGGTCGAACCGGACGTGCGCCGACAGCATGATCTCCTTGGGATCGCGGCCGACGTCGGCGCAGTGCGCGGCCAGCACGTCACGCTTGCGGGCGAACTCCTCGGGCGGCCCGCCGACGAAGTTCCAGTGATCGGCATACTTGGCCGTGATGCGCAGCGTGCGCTTCTCGCCGCTGCCGCCGATGCAGATCGGCGGGTGCGGGCGCTGCGGTCCCTTCGGCTCATTGCGGGCGGCCTTGAGTTGGTAGTACGCTGCCGTGGAAATCGAAGTCGGTGGTGTCCTGGCTGAGCAGGCCGATGAGCACCTGGCACGCTTCTTCGAAGCGGTCGAACCGCTCCTTGATGCTGCCCAGCTCGATGCCGTAGGCGCCGGACTCCTCCTCGTTCCACCCGGCACCGATGCCGAGTTCCAGGCGCCCGCCCGAGATGATGTCCAGCGCGGCGGCCATGTTGGCCAGCACCGCGGGATGGCGGTAGTGGATTCCGGTGACCAGGGTGCCCAGGCGAAGCCGGGTGGTGGCCTGCGCGAGCGCGGTCAGCGTGGTCCACCCCTCCAGGCACGGGCCGGCGGGGTCGGAGAAGATCGGATAGAAGTGGTCGAAGGTCCAGCCGGATTCGAAGACGTCGATGTCGTCGGCGGCCTGCCAGACCGCGAGCATGTCAGCCCAGGTGGTGTTCTGCGGTGAGGTCTTGAAAGCGAATCGCACTAGCCCGACCCTACCCAGTGCGAGCGAGATCGCGCTATCAACGCAACCCGGCACCCACGAGAGTCGTTGTGGCCCAAGACGCCGCACCGCATGTATGATGAATTCTTCAATTGTTGTTACGTTAAACTGGCAAAGTCTTCAGGAGCGATGTGGATTCGGAGCCGCTCTACAAGCTCAAAGGCGAGTTCTTCAAGACCCTCGGCCACCCGGCACGGGTCCGGATCTTGGAGCTTCTCGCGACCCAGGACCGATCAGTCGGTGAACTGCTGCCCGAAGTCGGCCTGGAGGCCTCGAACCTTTCCCAGCAGTTGGGTGTGTTGCGGCGGGCGGGCGTCGTCGTCGCGCGAAAGGACGGCAGTGCCGTCATCTACTCCATCGCGTCGCCGGACATCGCCGAACTCCTAGCGGTGGCCCGCAAGGTATCTGACCAGCGTGCTCGCCGATCGGGTGGCTGTTCTCGAGGATCTGCGCGCGACCGGTCCGGACGCTCGATAGCGATGGGCTGGCTGACAAGATCCTTCGCACCGGCCGGGTCGTCGAGCCGGCGGAAGCGGCGCCCACACCGGTGGTCAACGCCATCGCGGGCGTGCGGGGGTCGGTGCAGATCCGCCATGTCGACGCCGGGTCGTGCAACGGCTGCGAGGTGGAGATCTCCGGTGCGTTCGGACCGGTCTACGACGCCGAGCAGTTCGGGGCCCGGCTGGTGGCCTCGCCGCGGCATGCCGATGCGCTGCTGGTCACCGGGGTGGTGACGCGCAACATGGCCGAACCGCTGCGCAACACCGTGGCGGCGACACCGCAACCGCGGGTGGTCATCGCCTGCGGCGACTGCGCCCTCAATCGCGGCGTGTTCGCCGGGGCCTATGGTGTCGTCGGCGCCGTCGAGGATGTCGTGCCCGTCGACCTCGAGATCCCGGGCTGCCCGCCGACACCCGCAGATATCGTCGCCGCACTGCGGACGGTGACCGGCAGATGACCGCCACCTTGGCGGCATCAACGGCCGCAGCACCCCCGTTGTCCCGCAATGGATTCGGGCCGGTGCTTGCGGGAGCCGCGACGATCGCGCTCGGCGTTTGCGGGGTATGGATCGGACTGCACGGCGGTCTTCGGAACGCTACGGCCGGTACGCATCGGCTGGCTGCTCCCACTGTCCGGCATCCAGCTCGAGATGAATGCGCTGGGCGGGTTCTTCATGGCGTTGACCGCCGCGGTCGCGATCCCCGTCGGGATCTACTCCATCGGTTATGCGCGCCGCGAGCACCTGGGCGCCGTCCCGCTGACGGTGCTCCCGCTGTTCGTGGCCGCGATGTTGCTGGTGCCCGCGGCGGGATCGGTGACGACCTTTCTGCTCGCCTGGGAGCTGATGGCGCTGGCGTCGCTGATCCTGGTGCTCACCGACCACACCCGCAGAGAGGTGCGCGCCGCCGGACTGTTCTACGCCGTGATGACCCAACTCGGCTTCGGCGCCATCCTGATCGGGCTGATGGTGTTGTCCGCGGCCGGCGGCGCCGATCGATTCACCGACCTGGGCACCGTGCCGGACGGCACCCGCACTGCCGTATTCCTGCTGACCCTGGCTGGGTTCGGCTCGAAGGCCGGTCTCGTGCCCCTGCACGCCTGGCTGCCGCGCGCCCATCCCGAAGCGCCGAGTGCGGTGTCGGCGTTGATGAGCGCGGCGATGGTGAACCTCGGCATCTACGGGATCGTGCGGATCGATCTGCAACTGCTGGGTCCCGGGCCACGCTGGTGGGGCCTGACCCTGCTGGCCGTCGGTGCGATCTCCGCGCTGTACGGCGTGCTTGGAGGCATCGGTCGCCACGGATCTCAAACGGCTGCTTGCCTATTCGACAACCGAGAACATGGGGCTGATCACCCTCGCGCTGGGCGCCGCGACGCTCTTCGCCGACGCCGGGACGCATGCTCCGGCCACCATCGCGATGGCGGCAGCGATGCGTCCACCTGATCGCACACGCCGCCTTCAAGAGCCTCGGCTTCCTCGGCGCGGGGTCGGTACTGGTGGCGACCGGCCTTCGCGATCTCGACCGGCTTGGCGGGCTGGCCCGGCGGATGCCGGCCACCACGGTGCTGTTCGGGTTGGCCGCGCTCGGCGCATCGGGACTGCCGCTGGGCGCGGGGTTCGTCAGTGAGTGGCTGCTGCTGCAATCGCTGATCCATGCCGCCTCCGACCACAACGCGGTCGTCGCATTGACGACACCGTTGGCGGTCGGAGCGGTCGCACTGACCACCGGACTCGGGGTCGCGGCGATGGTGAAGGCGTTCGGTATCGGCTTCCTGGCGCGCCCTCGCTCGGAATCGGCGGCCGACGCGCACGAGTCGCCGCCCAGCATGCTGGTGGGAATGGCGGTGGCCGCGGGCGCCTGCGTCGCACTTGGCGGTCACGCCGGGGTTCCTCGCGCCCGTGCTACGACGAGTACTCGACGGGCTGCCCGCCGCACGGGCGGTCGCGTTCACCGACTTCGGCGCGTTCATCCGGTTGCCGGGGGTGTCCGGGTCCATCGCTCCGGGCATCCTGGCCGCAGCGCTGATCGCAGCGGTACTCGTCGCGGTCGCGCTCTCCTTCTGGCGCGCCGGGCGACGCCCGCAAGAGGTTGCGTTGCCGCTGTGGTCCTGCGGGGCCGAAGAACCTCACACCCCGGATGCAGTACACCGCGACGTCGTTCGCCGAGCCGCTGCAGCGCGTCTTCGATGATGTGCTGCAACCGGATACCGACGTCGAGATCACCCCGTTCGCCGAGTCGCGGTACATGGTGGAGGCGGTCACCTACCGCGCGCGGATCGGCGACGCGATCGAGCGGCGCCTCTACGGCCCGGTCATCCACGCCGTCTGGGCCGCCGCCCAGCTCGTCCGCCGGGCGCACACCGGCAGCGTTCACCTGTACCTGGCCTACGGCGCGCTCGGAGTCCTGATCATGCTGGTGGTGGCGCGGTGAACGTCATGTCCTACGTCGCCGGCGTCGCCCAGGTCGGCATCGTCATGCTCGGAGCCCCACTCGTCATCGGCCTGATGAGACAGGTTCGGGCCCGCGCGGAGGGTCGCGCCGGTGGCGGCGTGCTCCAGCCCTGGCGCGACCTGCGCAAGCAACTTGGCAAGCAGTCGATCCGCCCGCACGGCACCACGGTCGTGTTCACCGCGGCGCCGGCCGTCGTCGCCGGAAGCGCTCTGCTGATCGCGGCCACCATCCCCATCGCGGCGACCGGGTCACCGCTCGACGCGGCCGCCGATCTGTTCGCGGTCGTCGGTCTGCTGTTCCTCGGAACCGTCGCGCTGGTGCTGGCGGGGATCGACACCGGCACATCGTTCGGCGGCATGGGCGCCAGCCGGGAGATCACCATCGCCGCGCTGGTCGAACCGACGATCCTGCTGGCTGTCTTCGCCCTCTCGATCCCGGCCGGATCCGCGAATCTCGGTGCCCTGGTGGTCAATACGATGCATCACCCCGGACTGGTGGCGTCGCTGGCCGGTGTGTTGGCCTTCGTCGCCCTGGCGATCGTGATCATCGCCGAGACCGGGCGCCTGCCCGTGGACAACCCCGCCACCCATCTGGAGCTGACGATGGTGCACGAGGCGATGGTCCTCGAGTACGCCGGCCCCCGTCTGGCGCTCGTCGAGTGGGCCGCCGGGATGCGGCTGACGGTTCTGCTGGCGTTGCTGGCGAACCTGTTCGTGCCGTGGGGAATTGCCGGCGACCACCCTCAGCCGGTGGATGTGGTGATCGGTGTGGTGGCGATCGCGGTGAAAGTCGGTGTGCTGGCGGCGGTGCTGGCCGTCGTCGAGGTGTTCCTCGCCAAGCTGCGCCTCTTCCGGGTGCCCGAGCTGCTGGCCGGATCGTTCCTGCTTGCCCTGCTGGCGGTCACCGCCGCGAACTTCTTCAGCGCGCAGGCTGGATAGGACAGCCGATGACCGACACCACTTTCGCCAGCGCGGTTGACTTCGCCGCGGGCGGACTGCTGCTCGCGGCGGTCCTGATCGTCTGGCGCCGTGAACTGCGCGCCATCATCAAACTGCTGGCATGGCAGGGCCTCGCCCTGGCCGCGATACCGATCGTGCGCGGAATCCACGAGGGCTCAGCCGAACTCGTCGGCAATCGGCTTGCGCGATCCTGGCGCTGCGGGCGCTGGTGCTGCCGTGGCTGCTGGCGCGGGCGGTGGCCGCCGAGCGGGACGAGCGCCGGGAGGCGACGCCGTTGGTGAACACCACCAGCTCGTTGCTGATCTCCGCGGTGCTCACAGTCACCGCGTTCGCAGTCGCCAGGCCGGTGGCGAACCTGGAACCCGGACCGACCACGGCTGCGGTTCCTGCGGCCATCGCGGTGGTGCTCATCGCATTGTTCGTGATGGTGACCCGCCGGCACGCCATTTCGCAGGCCGCCGGATTCCTCATGCTGGACAACGGGATTGCGGCGACCGCCTTCCTGCTCACCGCCGGGGTGCCGTTGATCGTCGAGCTGGGGGCGTCCCTGGACGTGTTGTTCGCCGTGATCGTGATCGGAGTCCTCACCGGGCGGCTGCGCCGGGCCTTCGGCGGTGCGGACCTCGACCGTCTCCAGGAATTGCGGGACTGATGACGACACTGCTACTGCTCGCCATCCTCGGCCCCGTGACGGCATCGATGGTCACCTTGTCCGTCGGGTGGCGACGGCTGACCGCGTGCCTGACGGTCCTCTCGGCGATGACGGTGCTGGCGTGTGGCATCGCGTTGGGCGTCGGTGTCGGGTCCGGCCGGCATCTCGCCTTGGACGGACTGCTGCGAACGGACGCACTCGCCGCGACGATGCTCATCGTCATCGGAGTCGTCGGCACGCTGGCCACCTGGGCCAGTATCGGCTACATCGATGCCGAGCTGGCTCACGGCCACACCGACAGCAGTGGGGCCCGCTTGTACGGGACCCTCACCCCGGCGTTCCTGGCCGCCATGGTTGTGGCGGTGTGCGCCAACAACATCGGTGTCGTGTGGGTAGCCATCGAGGCCACCACGGTGATCACCGCGTTCCTTGTGGGCCACCGCCACACCCGGACCGCGCTGGAGGCGACCTGGAAGTACGTGATCGTGTGCTCCGTCGGGATCGCGGTCGCATTCCTGGGCACCGTGCTGCTGTACTTCGCCGCCCAGCATGCCGGCGCACCCGCCGGGCAGGCGCTGGACTTCGACGTCCTCGCCGCCTATGCGAACCGGCTCGACCCGGCGGTGACCCGGCTTGCCGGCGGCCTGCTGCTGATCGGCTACGGCGCCAAGGCAGGCCTGTTCCCCTTCCATACCTGGCTGGCGGACGCGCACAGTCAGGCACCCGCGCCGGTCTCCGCGCTGATGAGCGGTGTGCTGCTGTCGGTCGCCTTCTCGGTGCTGATCCGGATCAAGCCGATCATCGACGTGGCGACCGGCCCGGAGTTCCTGCGCATCGGACTGCTGGTGATCGGGCTGGCGACGCTGCTGATCGCGGCGCTGATGCTGACCGTGACCCCCGACGTCAAGCGCATGCTGGCGTACTCGTCGATGGAGAACATGGGCCTGATCGCGATCGCGGCCGCGGCCGGGACGACGCTGGCGATCGCGGCGCTGCTGCTGCATGTGCTCGCACACGGCATCGGCAAGACGATCCTGTTCCTCGCCGGTGGACAGTTGCAGGCGGCGCACGGTTCGACCGCGATCGTCGGCATCACCGGGGTGTTGAAGCGATCCCGGCTGATCGGTGTCTCGTTCGCGGTGGGTGTGGTCGTGCTGCTCGGACTGCCCCCGTTCGCGCTGTTCGCCAGTGAGTTGGCCATCGCGCGATCGTTGACCCAGGCGGGTCTGGCCTGGGTGCTGGCCGCGGCGATGCTGCTGATCGCCATCGCGTTCGCGGCGCTGGCCCGCAAGTCCGGTCGCATGCTGCTGGGCGGTGCCCGACCCGATGCAGTCGCGATCACGGTGCCCGCGAGTGTCGCCACCGCATTGTTGGCCGGGCTGGCCGCCTCCCTGGCACTGGGAATCACCGCCGGTCCGTTGGCCGAGCTGTTCACCAGGGCCGCCGCCTACGTTGCGGGTGTGCGGTGACGCACAACTGGGAGCGGGACCGGATCTCGACCGGCGAGCTGGCCGACCGGACCGAGGACCTGCTGACCAAGGGGTACCGGATCGGTTTGGCCGCAGCCCACGACGACACCGCCACCGGGGGCGGGTTGCGGATCGTCTATCTGTTCCTCGCCGGTCGGCCGGATCGTCGGGTAGAACTGGAATGCGTTGTCCCGCAGAGCTGATCCGGCCATCGATTCGCTGGCTTACCTGTCCTTTCCGTTGAGCCGCTTCGAGCGCGAGATGCGCGACCTCTACGGCATCCGTCCGGTCGGCCATCCGCGTCCGCGCCGGCTGGTTCGGCACGCGCACTGGCCGAAGGGCTGGTATCCGATGCGGGCCGACGCCGGACCCGCGCCGCAGTTCGAGCCGGCCGGTCGGTTCCCGTTCGTCACCGTCGGTGGAACCGGGGTGTACGAGATTCCGGTCGGCCCTGTCCACGCCGGGTTGATCGAACCGGGCCACTTCCGGTTCTCCGTGGTCGGCGAGACGGTGCTGCGGCTCAAGGCCAGGCTGTGGTTCGTCCACCGCGGCGTGGAGAAGCTGTTCGAAACCCGGCCGGTGACCGAGGGTGTCGGCCTCGCCGAGCGGGTCAGCGGTGACTCGACCGTCGCGCATGCACTCGCGCACAGCCTGGCCGTCGAGGACGCCCTCGGTGTCGACGTGCCGGACGAGGTGCACCGGCTGCGCGCGCTGCTCGTCGAACTGGAACGCCTCTACAACCACGCCACCGACATCGGCGCGCTCGCCAACGACGTGGGGTTCTCCCTCGCCAACGCCCACGCGCAGCGCATTCGTGAACAACTGCTGCGACTCAACGCCGCGGTGACCGGCCATCGTCTGATGCGTGGGGCCATCCGGCCGGGCGCGGTCACCCTGCAGGAGCTGCCGAACGTCACGGCGCTGAAGTCCATCGCAGCAGACCTCGCCGAGGTGGCAGAGCTGACGCTGGGCAACAGCGTCATTCGCGACCGGTTCACCGGCACGGCCGTGCTCTCCGGCGACGACGCCCTCGCCCTCGGCTGCCTCGGGTACGTCGCCCGCGCCAGCGGCGTGCGGACCGACGCTCGACTGGATCACCCCACGACGAGCCTGCCCGTCGCCGAGGTCGAGCAGCACCGACGGCGACGTGCTGGCCCGCTACACGGTGCGACGCGACGAGTTCGCCGCATCGGTGGACCTGGTGGCCCACCTCGTCGAATCACACACCGGGCCGCTGCGATTCGCCGCGCCGGTGCCGATCACGGGGTGCCGCGCGCAGCGGCGTCGGCATCGTCGAGGGCTGGCGCGGAACCGTCGTGCACCGCGTCGAGATCGACGATGACGGGCGATTCACCCGGGCCAAGATCGTCGATCCGTCCTGGTTCAACTGGCCGGCCCTGCCGGTCGCGATGGCCGACACGATCGTTCCGGACTTCCCACTGGCCAACAAGAGCTTCAACCAGTCCTACGCGGGCAACGACCTCTAGCCCCGCCACCGAGGGCAGACTGGAGTCATGGACCCGGTGGCCGCGCTGCGCGAGATCGCGTACTACAAGGACCGCGCGCGGGAGGACTCCCGCCGGGTGATGGCTTACCGCAAGGCCGCCGACATCGTCGAGGCGCTCGACGAGACCGCCCGCGACCGGCACGGCCGGGCAGGCAGCTGGCAGTCGCTGCCCGGCATCGGGCCCAAGACCGCGAAGGTGATCGCTCAGGCCTGGGCCGGCCAGGTCCCCGATGCGCTCGCCGAACTACGCAGCAGTGCAGCAGATCTCGGAGGCGGCCACATCCGCGGGGCGCTGCGCGGTGATCTGCACTGCCACTCCGACTGGTCCGACGGCTCGGCCCCCATCGAGGAGATGATGAGCACCGCCGCGGCGTTGGGCCACGAGTACTGCGCGCTGACCGACCACTCGCCGCGGCTGACGATCGCCAACGGTCTGTCGGCCGACCGGCTGCGCCGGCAGCTCGACATCATCGATGAGCTGCGCGAGAAGCTCGCACCGTTTCGGATTCTCACCGGCATCGAGGTCGACATCCTCGAGGACGGCACCCTCGACCAGGACCCCGAGCTGCTGGACCGGCTGGACGTCGTCGTCGCGAGCGTGCACTCGAAGCTGGCGATGGACGCTCCGGCGATGACGCGGCGGATGGTGCGCGCGGTGACGAACTCGCGCGTCAACGTCCTGGGCCACTGCACCGGCCGGCTGGTCAGCGGCAACCGGGGCATCCGCGCGGAGTCGAAGTTCGACGCCGAGAAGGTCTTCACCGCCTGCCGCGAACACCGCACCGCCGTCGAGATCAACTCCCGCCCGGAGCGACGCGACCCGCCGACCCGGCTGCTGAACCTCGCCCTGGACATCGGGTGCGACTTCTCCATCGACACCGACGCGCACGCACCGGGGCAGCTGGACTTCCTCGGCTACGGCGCGCAGCGGGCGCTGGACGCCGACGTCCCCGTCGACCGGATCATCAACACCTGGTCGGCCGACAAGCTCGTCGGCTGGGCTCAGTCCGGAAGCTGAGGCATCTCCAGGCCGGGATCGCGTCCGACCAGCACGCCACGGGTCACCGCGGCGTTGCCGTAGCGGCGGCGCACCCGGTCGACGGCCGCGTCGAGGTCCAGCAGCTCCGGCCCGCTGCCGTCCAGCGGCAGCTCCAGTTGCTGGGCCCCGCCCCGGTCGATGTTGGAGACCGCGAACCCGATCAACGTGATCCCGCGCTCGGCGATCAGCGAGTGCGCCGCACCGACGAGATCGCGGGCCGCGCCGAGGATCGGCGCCGTCGAGGCCGTCGCCCGCGGCATGGTGTGCGACCGGGTGATGCGGGTGAAGTCGTCGAAACGTAACCGCAGCACCACAGTTCGGCCCGTCCGTTCGGCCGCGCGCATCCGCCGGGTGATCCGGTCGACCAGGCCGATGACCACCGCGTCCAGCTCGGCGGGCGTCACCCGCCGGCGGCCCAGCGCCCGCTGCGCGCCCACCGAGCGCCGCTGAACGCCGGTGTGCACCCGGCGGCGGTCGATGTTGCGGGACAGCGCGTAGAGCTGACGGCCCATCGCGGCACCGACGAGTGACCCCAGCATGGACTCGCTGAGCTCGGCCACCTGCGCGACCGTGTAAATGCCATGGGCCTGAAGCTTTTCCGACGTCTTGGCGCCGACCCCCCACAGTCGCCGGACCGGAAGCGGGTGCAGGAAATCCAGCTCGCCGTCGGGCGGCACCAGCAGCAGACCGTCCGGTTTGGCGTGCTGGCTGGCCACTTTCGCGAGGAACTTGGTCCGCGCGACACCCACCGTGATGGGCAGGCCGACGCGGTCGCGCACCTCGGCGCGCAGCCGCGCAGCGATCTGCACCGGCTCGCCCGACACCCGGCGCAGCCCCGAGACGTCGAGGAACGCCTCGTCGATCGAGATGGGCTCGACCAGCGGGCTGATGTCGCGGAACACCTCGAACACCGCCTCGCTGGCCCGGCTGTACGCCGACATCCGGGGCGGGACGACGACCGCGGCCGGACACAACCGGCGGGCCTGATGCCCGCCCATCGCGGTGCGCACGCCGTACGCCTTGGCCTCGTAGCTCGCGGCCAGCACCACGCCGCCGCCGACGATCACCGGCCGCCCGCGCAGGGTGGGGTCGTCACGCTGCTCCACCGATGCGTAGAACGAGTCGAGATCAGCGTGCAGGATGGTCGCCTGACCGCCGGACACGAACATATGTTCGCATGGCGGTCCGACAGATCGCTAGGGCGGTGGCGGCGGCGCCTCGGCGGCGGGGGTGGTGGCGGAGGCGGCGGTGGCGCCTCGACCGGCGGTGGTGGCGGTGGCGCCTCCGGGAGGCGGTGGGGCGGCGGGGCCATCATCGGGATCGTGATCGGCGGCAGGCCGGGAATCTCGATGATCTGGAAGTCCGGAGGCGGCGGGGCATCCGGTGGTGGCGGCGGGGGCGGGGGACCGTCCGGCGACGGCCGGTACACCGGTGGCGGCGGGGCCGGGGCGATCCCGTTGCTGGTGTTGATCGTGATGATCGACCCCGGGATGGTCTTGCCCTTCGGCGTGGTGCCGACGATCGTGCCCTTCGACAGATAGCTGTTGATCGGGGTCGGTTGGTCGGACACCTGGAAACCGGCGTCGCGCACCCGCTTCTTGGCCGCGTCCAGGCTCATGCCGGTGACGCTGGGCACCTCGCTGCCCGGGCCGCCGTCGACGTAGCGCGGATCGGTGGGGGGCAGCGCAATCGGGCCGAAGTCGGTGGCGATCGGGTTCATCGCGAGGAACCAGGTCCGGGCCGGCTCCTTGCCGCCGTAGAGGTTGCCGTAGCCGCACTTGCGCAGCGGGAAGGAGCACAGACCACCCGGCTTGGGCGAGTCGTCGAAGACGTAGTTCGCCGCGGCGTACTGGTTGGTGAAGCCGAGGAATCCCGACGACCGGTGCGACTCGGTGGTTCCCGTCTTGCCCGACATCGGCAGACTCCAGCCCACCGAACCGGCCGAGCCGGCGGCGGTGCCTGCCGGTGGCGTCCTTGCTCAGCGCGTTGGCCAACGTGTTGGCCAGACCCGGCGGGAACCACCTGCTCACACTTGGCCGTCTCGACGGCCACCTCGCGGCCGTTGCGGTCGAAGACCTTGTCGATCGGGCTTGGCGGGCACCACATTCCGCCGGAGGCCAGCGTCGCGGCCACGTTGGACAGCTCGAGCGCGTTGAGCTCGAACGGCCCGAGCGTGAACGAGCCGAGGTTCTGCCGCTTGATGTAGTCGGCCAGGCTCTCGTTGTTCTTCGGGTCGTAGGCGCGGGCGGTTCCCGGCTCGGCGTAGGAACGCAGGCCGAGCTTGACCGCCATGTCGACCGCGCGCTGCACGCCGACCTGCTGGATCAGCCGGGCGAACGCGGTGTTGGGGGACTGCGCCAGGGCGTCGGTGACGCTCATCGGTGAGCGGTAACCGCCGGCGTTCTTCACACACCAGGTGTCCGGCGGGCAGCCCGGCAGATCGCTGGTGCCCAGGCCCTTGCCCTGGAACGTCGGCGGCACCTCGAGCTGGGCGTTGATGCCCATCCCCATGTCGAGGGCGGCCGCGGTGGTGAAGATCTTGAAGATCGAGCCGGCGCCGTCGCCGACCAACGAGAACGGTTGCGGCTGAACGGTTTGCCCCGCGGCGAGTTGCAGTCCGTAGCCGCGGTTGTCGCCCATCGCGAGCACCTTGTGGCTGTCGGTGCCGGGGCGGATGACGCTCATCACGCTGGCGACCCCGTCCAGGGTGGGGCTGGCGACGGTGTCGATGGCCTTCTTGACGCTGTTCTGCACCTTCGGGTCGAGGTTGGTCTTGATCAGATAGCCGTTGCGGGCCACGTCGTCCTTGCTGATCCCGGCCCGGGCCAGGTACTGCAGGACGTAGTCGCAGTAGAACCCGCGGTCGCCGGCGGCGATGCAGCCCTCCGGCAGCGACGCCGGCTGCGGCAGGATGCCCAGCGGCTGCTCACGTGCCAGCCGCAGCTCGTCGGCCTTATCCGGCAGGTTCTCGATCATGGTGTCCAGCACCAGGTTGCGTCGGGCCAGCGCGGCCGCCGGGTTGGTGTACGGGTTGAGCGAACTGGTCGACTGGACCATTCCGGCCAGCAGCGCGGCCTGCTGCCAGTTGAGGTCGGCGGCGTTGACCCCGAAGTAGGTCTTGGCCGCGTCCTGCACGCCGTATGCGCCGTTGCCGAAGGCCACCAGGTTCAGGTAGCGGGTGAGGATCTCCGGCTTGGAGAGCACCTTGTCCAGTGCCAGGGCCATCCGGATCTCGCGCAGCTTGCGGGCGGGCGTGGTCTCCACCGCGGCCCGCTTCTCGGCGTCGGTCTGCGCGTTGACCAGCAGGTTGTAGTTCTTGACGTACTGCTGCTCGATGGTCGACCCGCCGCGGGTGTCGGCGTCGCCCTTGAGGAAGCCGGCCAGGCCGGTCAGCGTGCCCTGGACGTCCACGCCGTTGTGGTCGGCGAAGCGCTTGTCCTCGATGGAGACGATGGCCAGCTTCATGGTGTCGGCGATGCGGTCGCTGGGGACCAGGAAGCGGCGCTGGGTGTAGATCCAGGCGATCGGATTACCGGCCGCATCCACCATCGTCGAGACGGTGGGCACCTCGCCCGCCATCATCTGGGTGGAGTCCTGGGCGGCGACGTCCGAGGCGTGGTTGACCACGATGGCGGCGCCCCCGGCGACCGGGAACAGCAACGCGGCCATCAGCACCCCGGCCAGGAGGCAGAACAGGCCCATCCGTGCGACGGTCTGCCCACGGGTCAGCGGCTGCTTCCCCTCCTGCTCCTCCTCCGACATGACCGCCAGACTAGGGGCAGCGGATGAGTGATCTATCCCGTTTACGAACGCGTAAGCAAAATTCGGGGACGTCCGTTCACGAACTCAGGACTTAGGTCCGCGGGGTCGACGGTCCGTAGATGCTGGCGACCCACACATGGGCCAGCGCCTCCAGCGCGGCGTCCTCCGGCAATGTCGGGTTCCGGGTGTCCTGCGAGGCGAACACCACCCGTTCGTTCATCAGATTCAGGGCCGTCGCCAGTTCGCGTGCCGGAATGGTGTCCGGTGCCGCGCCGCGGGCCCGCTCGGCGGTGATCAGGTCGGCGGTGTAGTCCACCCATGCCGTCATGAACGCCGACCACAGCTGCCGCAGTTCGTCGTTGTTGGCCATCGCCGCGAGCCCAGCGAGGGCCACCGCCCGATGCGGCCGCAAATCGGCTACACCAACGCGTCGTGGACCCTGAAGGCCGACCTGGTGTCCGAATTCGTCTGCCGCGTCATCAATTTCATGGACGCAGGTGGCTACGACCACGTCGAACCCAAGCATCCGGATTCGAGTGTCGACGAGCAGCCGCTGATGGACTTCACCCCCGGCTACGTGTTGCGGGCGCTGGACCGCCTGCCCAAAGCCGGCTCACGAGCACCGTGGCGGCTCAAGCAGAACTACCTGCTGGTTCTCGAAACACCTTGCGGCGGTCGGGGTTTAGCCAGCGGAGGTGACGACGATCCCGTCGTCGTCGCTGTAGGCGACGTCGCCGGGTGCGAAGCTGACCCCGCCGAAACTCACCGGAACGTCCCGCTCCCCGGCGCCGGTCTTCGAGCTTTTGCGCGGGTTGGTGCCCAGCGCCTTGATTCCGATCGCGAGGGTACGCAGCGTCGCGGCATCCCGAACCGCGCCGTGAACGATCAGCCCGGCCCACCCGTTGGAACGGCCGAGTTCGGCGATGACGTCACCCACGAGGGCGGCGTGTACCGACGCGTCGCCGTCGATCACCAGGATCCGCCCGTCACCCGGCTCGGAGAGCACAGACTTCAACAGCGCGTTGTCTTCGAAACAGCGCACCGTGCTGATCGGCCCGGCGAACTCGGTGTGACCGCCGAACTGGCGGAACTGGACGTCGCAGCTGCGAACCTCTGGCCCGATGTCGTCGACGAGGTCGGCGGTCGGGCGGAATGTGACAGCCATTCCCGGCCGCTCAGTCTTCCTGGCGATGCCGCAGCCGGTGCACGAGCAGAGCGAGCAGTACGGTCAGGGCGAAGGCCACCGCGAACGGCAGCGGCGAGCGCCCGGCCTCCGCAACCGCCGGCACAGGCGGGCGAGACACCGGGTCGGTGGCCTGCTCGACCGAGGACTTGGCGTTGGCGGCGGCCTCTCGGGCCGCCTCGGCCAGCGGCGGCGAGCCGTTCCCGGCGACCAGCGCGGCATGCGGCGCGGGCGGTTCCAACGCGGGCGGCTCCACGGCCGGCTCGATCGCGGGCTGGGCCCTCTTGGCCGGTGCCTTCTTCGGCGGGACCTTCTTGGCGGCGTCCGCCGCCTTGGCCGGCGCCTTCTTGGCCGGGGCCGCCTTCTTCGAAGGGGCCTTCTTGGCCGGCGTCTTCTTCGCGGCCGCCTTCTCGGGCGGCTGCGGCGTGGGCGGCGTGGCCTCGCCCTCGTTGGGCGGGTCCTGCGCTTCTGCCATCAGGCTGCTCCTTTGCAGTGTCTAGTCGAGAACACCCGCAGTCGGTCCCATCATGCCAGGGCCGACCGGCGGCTCAGCCCGCAACGGCGAGGGCGGCGGCCAAGGTCAGTGCAACGAGCATCAGGACCACCTCGCGTTGCGCGCGGCGGCGGGACTGCCCGGCGTCCATCCGGTGACCACGTGCCGCGGGAAGCCAGCGGGTGCGGTTGAACCACCCCAGCACCACCAGCGCGGCCGCCACCACGATCTTGGCCAGCAGCAGCCTGCCGTATCCGGTGACCAGCAGCGCGCCCACGCTCGGCACCGTCACCAGCGCACCGGTGCTCCCAGCCGCCAACAACACCGCCACGCAGACCAGGGCCAGTCCGGAGAACCGGGGCAGCACCCGTGCCCACTGCCCGCGGTGCGACACCGTCATCGCGATCGCCATCAGTAGGCCGCACCACAGCGCTGCGGCGAGGATGTGCACCACGATCGCCGCCGCCGCCACCACACTTTCACCGGCGTGGCCCGTGACCGCACGCGCGCAGAGGCCGATCGCGGCACTTGCGGCCAGTGTGATCCGATGGCCCGCGGTGCGCGCCGGCACCAGCGCGAGCAGGCACACCAGCGCCGCGGCGGTCAGGCTGAGCAGCGCTGCCCGCCCGCCGACGGTGGTGCTGAACTCCGCCACCGTGTGCAGTCGCAGCCGCGCCAGCGCGACATCGGCGGCCTGCGCGGCGGACAGCGTCAGCCGCACCGCCTCGGCCAGCAGCCAGACCACCGCCGCCACCGCCACCGGGCCGGCCGCCGAGCGAATCAGCTCGCCCCGGTGGCGGGGTTCGTCGAGCGCCGGCAGCACGGCAAGGCCGAGCACCGCCGCCGCAGCGACGTCCGCGACAGCGCGAACAGCGGACCCCGCCGGAGCGGCCTGCCTACCCGCCAGCAGCCATGCCAGCGCCCAGGCCAGCGCGCCGACCAGCAGGACACCTGCCGATAGCCGGCGCGCGGCCAGGGTCACGACCGGCGCCGCAGCGCCAAGACCGCCCCGCCCGCGATGAGCACGGCAGCCCCGGCCAGGAACGGCCACACCGGCAGACCGCGGTCGGCAACACCGGCCGACGCCGACGCACCCGGGGTCCCCTTACCTGCCACGGTCAGCGTGAACGACCACGACCCGGACACCACGTGACCGTCCGCCGACGTCACCCGGTAGTTGACCGTGTAGCTGCCGGCCGGCCCGAGTGGCCGCACGGCGACGCTCACCGTTGCGCCCTGCACCTGCGGTGAACCGTCCGACCAGAGGTTGCCGTCCGGCCCGACGACCGTCATCGCGGCGAACGTCGTCTGCAACTGCTCGTTGAACGTCGCGGTGACCCGGCCCGGGCCGGTACTCACCGTGGCGTCGGGGGAAGGGTCGGCGGCTACCCGCACCGCGTGGGCCCACGCCGCCGGGGTCCCGCTGATCGCCATGGCGACGATCAGCAGGACCGTTGCGGCAACTCGCCTCATGCCCGGCGCCTCGCCAGCGCCACGCCGACACCGATCGCCCCGACCAGCAGAGCCCCTCCGGCGAGCGCGCGCGCCGTGTTGTCCGGCGACGCCTTGGCGGCGGGCTGCGCCTGGGCCGCCGGCGCTGCGCTCACCGACGGCGCCGTCGACCCGGGCGGGGCGGTCGGCGCTGTGTGGTGTTCGGCGGGCTGAGGAGAGCCGGCCGCGAGCGCCAGTGTCGGAGCTGGGAACTCGGGCTCGTCACCGTTGGGCAGTGGCGGCTGGTCCCAGCGCACGACGGTGCCGTCGGCGTAGGTCTGGACCACCGGGAAGCTCACCGAATCGGTGTCGGGCAACTGAATCGAGATGGGGAACAGCTCGAACTGGCCGGATGGGATGCCGGCGTTGGGTGCCGCGGTGAACGTGACCGAGCGGTAGGCCCCGTTGGAGTCGCGGTCCAGCTTGGCCGTCCAACCCGGCATGACGTCGGTGCTGGCCGACGCGACATCGGGCAGGGTGATGGCGATTTCTGTTGTGGGAGAGCCCTTTTCGGACTCGTTCGGCACCTCGAAGGTGACCAACGCGTCGTCTTGCCCGCGGACGGGGTGGTCGGCGTCGACGTGGACGTGCGCGCCGGCGGCTGCCGCGCCGATCAGAGACCCGAGGGTCAAGGTGGCGGTCACCGCTGCCGTCGTCAAGACGCGCGGCACCAACCGATGGTTGTTCGTCATGAATTTGTGCTTTCTGTGGTCGAAGTTTCGCAGAGGTCGGGTCAGCACACGCCCGGCGGCGGTCCCCGATGCGAAATCGACACGGCGACAAGAAGTCTGGACTGCAGTGGGTGGTCCGGTCGGGTCGATGCCCACATCGGCCGGACCACCGGCGGGGGCAGTGCGCCGGGTGGCGCGCTCGCCCAGCACGGTCGACAGCGCACGGCACAACCGTTCGGCCCCGGCGATCAGCAGTGCGCCGACCACCACCGCGAGCAGATGGGCGGCCAGCATCGCACCGCCGGGGGCCGGCCCGTGGGAGTGTCCGGCCGCCGCCAGCATCAGGTGGCCGACCGCCTGTCCGGCCGCGAGCAGAGCGACCAGGACCGCAGGCTCGCCGGCACGCTCGAGCGCGCTGGCCAGCGCACCGAACCCGGCCGCCAGCAGCGCCAGCAGAATCGCCGCCGCGCCCGACCCCAGCGCGGCACCGGCGGCACCGTGCGCGGCCAATGCCAGCGCCGCGGTGAGGGATCCGACCGCCAGCCCGCGCAGGGTGGAGGGGTCGGACAGCCGGTGCGACATGGGTCAGAGCACGCCCAGGCGTGCCATCAGGTCGGCGTCGATGCCGTCGAGTTGTTCGGCGATCGCGGTGTGCGCGGCGCGCCGCCGCGGCCCGGGCATGTTCTCCGCGGCCGCCACGGCTGCCGACAGCGCGGTGAGCCGCTCGGTCATCGCGGCGACGAACTGCTTGGTCTCGGCGTCTTTCGCCTTCTTCTCGGCCACCAGCCGCAGTGAGTTCTCCGCCCCGGCGATGCGGGCCGAGAGCTGGCCGCCCACCCCGGAGAACTGGCCGAGCTGGCTCAGCGGCACACCGAGCCGGTCGGCGCGGCGCTCGTCGATCGCACCCCGGGCGGCGATCGCCGCCCGGTAGGCGACCGGGACCACCACCGGGGCCAGGAGCCGCGAGACGGTCAGTGCCCGGCGGATTCGCGTGGGAGACAGAAGTTTGCCCTCGCGGGCCGCCTTCAGCTCGGTCTCGGCAACCTTCACCGCGGTGCGGTCGGCGTCGCGGGCGGCTTTGAGTTGAGCCCTGATCGCCTTGTTCTCCGCGCGCTCGGTGGCCTTGATCCGCTTGGCCTCGTTCTTGGCCGCCAACCGGGCCTCGAGCTTGGCCCGGGCCTTGATCGCGCGGGCCTCGGCCCGACGGGTCGCACGGCTTTTGCGCTTGGTGAACAGGCCCATCCCTGTTGCCTCCCGAGTAGTCGTCGGCGATCGGCGAGTCGGGCTCGCGACCGGGTGAGCTAACCCTATCGCCCGGGCCGAAGGCGGACGATCACGACCTGCGGATATGCCACAATGATCGGAAACCTTCCGACATCGGCGCCGCCGTGCGCCGCTAACTCGAGGAACCCCGTGGACCGGTCGCGTTTGGGCGTCGCAGCGATTAGCTGGATGATCGCCTGCGGCCTGTTCTGCGGCGTTGCGGGCGGGATCGGGACGGTGCAGGCCGGCGCTGATTCCGGCACGGTTGACAACAGTCCGGGCCGACCCGACGCCGCCGCCCAGCGCGGACAGCAACGGCTCCGGGGCCCATCACCACGGTGGCTACCACCGTCGCGGCTTCCGGGTCGGCGACCAGACCGACGGCGACGAAAGCGGCGGCAAGTGCGTGCCCGGCGGCCGCCCCGGTTCCCTGCGCCTGCCGGGGCGGCTGAACGAGAACATCCGCGACGGCTCCGTCGATCCGATCTGGCCGTGGCCGTGGCCTTGGCCGCCGTGCTGGTCCGGCGGCGGGGTCGGCACACCCCGTACGAACGTGCGCGGCATACCGGCGCCGCAGACGCCGGTGGTGGCGGTGGCGGCGGCAACGGCGGTGGCATCGCGGTGACGATCCCGTCGCCGACAGTGCCGGGACAGCCGGGCGAACCGACGCCGGTCCAGGTCGGTGGCGGAGGCCACCAGTCGCCCGCGACCGGCGAGCCGGCGACGGTCGACATGCCGCCGGTCATCGGGCTTGCGCCGGTCGAGGCGCCGCTGCGCCCGGTCGGCACCCCGGGCGAAAACGGTCCGGCGGCCGAAACCGGCGCGGGTGGACGCCCCGCCCCAGCCGCAGGAGCCGAACCCGGTCCGGGAGCGGCCACCGGCCAGCGTCGGAAACGCCACAGAAGCACCCGCTTCGTTTAGGGTGGGCTATCCCGAGTACCTCCGGGAGGCCAAAACGGGCGAGGTCGCCGCGCTGGCTGTGCCGGGAGTCGTCGGACTGCTCGCCCTGACCGCCTTCGGAGGCGTCGTCGGGTACCGCCAGGCACGGGCCGGCCACCTCGTGCGTGCTGCCGGGACCGCGCGGTTCCTGCAGTAAAGACACCGGAACCGCGCCGGGGAAGGGGATGAGATGTCGGCCAGTCGTCAGGTCACCAAAGCGGTCAACGACGTGCTGGACCTGGCTCCCCGGCACGGAGAGGTGTCCCTGAGCCGGCTGGTGGCCGCCGTCGGTGAGCACCGGGCCCGTCCCATCGAGATCACCATGGCCGAGCTGCCGACCGGCGTCACCGGCCAGTGGCGTCAGTACGGCGACCATGACGTCTTCCTGATCCAGCAGGGCCTGCCGACGGGTGACCGCACGCTGGCGCACGAACTCGGCCACCTCGTCCTCGGACACTACGGAATCCCCGTCACCGAGGCCGCTCGGGAGGTCACCGAGGCCGCCAGCGACGACCTCATCGGTTACATGCTCAACCAGCGCACCGGCTGCATGGGGCCCAGCGGGGAGGACGCCGAGCAGGAGGCCGAGGACTTCGCCGCCCTGCTGCTCTACCGGCTCGGCCGGCTGCCGTCAGACCGTTCGTCGATCGTTCAAGTCCGCCTCGGAGAGGCGTTTGGTTGATCGTCTGGGTGATCGCAGGTCTGCTGGGGATGGCCACCGGCCTGCGTATCGGTTGGGCGTTGGTCAACAAGCAGTCGGTGGTCAGCACCGCGATGATCGTCGCGCTCGGCAGCCTTGCCGTGGTCGCGGCCCTCAACTGGCCCCCGCTGACGCTGCTGCTCGACACCGCCCTGCACTGGCCGAACATCTCGATCGGCCTGAGCCAGGTCGCGCTGATCGGCTGCGCCGCGGGCAGCTGCGTGATGATCACCAGCGCGGCCTCCGCCCGCAGTCCCGCCGTCACCCGCCGGATCGCGATGGTCCAGTACCTGGTCGCGGCGGTGATCGCGGTGGTCACGCTGGTGCTGTTCTTCGGCGCCGGCCAGCAGCCCGAGATGGCGCCTCAGGAGTACCTGCGCCGCAACCTCGGCTCGTCGACGACCTCGCTGCCGTGGCTGCTCCCGCTGCTCTACATCCTGCTGGCGCTGACCCTGGTGCTCTGGGTCGGGATGCGGCACTCCAACCGCACCCGGCGCGGCCGGGCGTTGTTCGTCTTCACCCTCGGGATCGCGCTGATCGTGGCCGCGAGTGCGTTCTTCCTGATCCGCGCCGCGGGCACCACGCATCTGGTCGGCGTCGGAACGGCCGCCACGCTGCTGGGTGCGGCGATGGCGATCGTCGCCGCCGGGTCGCTGCTTCCCGCTGTGGAGGACTGGTTCGGCGGGCGGCGCGAGCTGAGGCTGATCGAACCGCTGCTGCAGGAACTCGAGCGTCGTCAGCCCGACGTCGGCATCGGTGAGCGCCCGCGCGGGCCGCTGGTCTTCCGTGTCGCCGAGCGACTATCGCTGATCTCCGATGCGCTGTACCTGGAGGCCACCGTCGCCCAGCACGTGCATGCCGGCACGTCGGACGGTGCCGGCGCCGAGCCTTCCGACGACGGCGACCGGCCCGCGGTCAGCCCGACCGACCAGGCGCTCGCGATCGCACGGTGGATTCATGCGGGGCGCGACACCCCGCGAGTGGCCAGACCGGCCGGGAAAGGCCGGTTCCCCGGGCCTGGGCTGGTTGCGGCAGCCGGAGGACTACTCCGACCGGGAATGGATCCTGGAGATAGCGCGCGAATACCAGGCGCTGATGAAGGACACGACCGCTAACCCGCCCGAAGACGGGTCCTGAACAGCGGTTCGATGTTGCCGAGACTCCCGCGAGGGGAGTGTCGGGCTAATCCGTGAGGTGCTCCCTGCGGCGCAGCTCGTCCACCTTCTCGACGATGTCCTGCTGAGCCTCCGGGGACAGTCCCACGGTGCGTGCGGCAATCCGGCGCACACCCTCGTCCCGCATGTTCGCGAGCCAGGTGAGCTCCTTGTCGAGCTTCTCGTAGTACTCGTCGTCGGTGAAGTACGCGGGCTTGATCCGGAAGAAGTTGGCAAGCGCGGTCATGGTCGTCGACGACGGGTTGGTCCGGTTGCCCGAGCGCAGCTGCGACAGGTACGGAGCCGACATCGTGACACCCTCGGCCTTGAGAGCGCCGATCACTTCGGCGGAGGTATGGGGACCGCGGCCTGGGGGATACACCGTGTCGAACAGGCGATTCAGACGCGCGGCGAACGTCGTGCTCATCGTTTTGACCTCCACATGCATGAAGAGCGATCGTTTCCGTTGGCTTATTTGCTGATCATCGTAGCGACACTTGTCCCGACAACCAAGTGCAAACTATCGCATAATTAACGTCCGCGGACATTTTTGGGGGGTCGGCAAACTCTTCAGCTGCCCGGCACGGCCCGCCGCGCACCCCCTGCAACGTGGTTGCAGGCAAAGAATGCAGTGGTCGGGGGCGGTCTGGCGCAGCTTCCGCGCCGAGATCCGTCCAACAGATACCGGCGGTACCGTCGGGCAACCACGCCGATAACCGGCAAGCTGCCCGGATTGGATTTGCTGCAGCCCCGACGGCGCCGGCACCTGACGGCGGGCCCCGGCAGTTGCCGGATTCTGGCGGTGATGGTGCGGAGACGACCGCGCCGTAACCGGCTCGGCGTGCGATCCTGCTGGTCCTGGCCACCCGGCGGTGAGCCCGGGGTTCGAAACGCCGCCGGACGCAGCCGAGGCGGTAGTGCCCGCAGCGCCGCGGCGAGGAGCAGAACGACGGCGACCGAAATCCCGGCGGCCGCGGCGCTGGGCGCGGTGGGGAAGGCGCCCTCGACGAGCATGTACACCCCGAAGACCAGGAACAGCGCGGCAGCGCCGAGCTGGATGACCCGCTCGGGAAGGTGCTTACCGGCCACGGCCCCGACCAGGATGGCCAGCGCGTCGGCGGCGACCATGCCGATGGTGGACCCGATCCACACCCCGACCCAGTCGTGGTCGGCGGCAAGGGTGATGGTGGCGAGCATTGTCTTGTCGCCCAGCTCGGCCAGGAGAAACGCCGAGGTCACCGCGAAGAATGCCGGGGCGCTCGTCCGCTGGGCGCGGGTCGCCTCGTCTTCGGAGAGGCGGTCACCTCGCAGCGTCCACAGCCCGAACCCGACGAACGCGACGCCGGCAAGGATGCCGAGCAGATGGGTTGGCAGTGCGGCCCCCAGATAGTGGCCCACCGCGACGGAGATCAGGTGCACGGCCGTGGTCGCGACGCAGATGCCGCCGAGCACGACCCACCAGCGGTAGCGCAGCGCGAACGTCATCGCCATCAGCTGCGACTTGTCGCCCAACTCCGCGACGAAGATGACGGCGAAACTCAGGAACACGGCTGACAGCACCCAGCACTCCTCGGTCTGTGGCTGTCGTCAGGGGCTGAACAGATGCCTCCGGCCGACAACCAGTTACGGTCTTGCGGCCGAAAGTCTCGCCCACCGGTGATGTCACCGGCCGGACAACCGGGCCCTGCGGATTGATGCCAGGCCAGTATGTCGATTGTCCGATTGGGGGCTACTCCCCTTCGTTGCCAGTGACTCTACGTGCAGTCGGACTGTCGCCGCAACAGCAGACAGCCGAAACCTTCGTTCACGCCAATGAATTTGGGCTGACGACGGAAAAAGTTCGGGTACCCGCAAACTGCTTCGCGGCGGCCGCTATGCGGCAAGCAACATCGCCAGGATGGCGGTGTCGGGGTGGCTGATCGGGTCGACACCGACGCGGCTGACCATGCTGGTGATGGTGCCGTCTGACTCGGCCTCGACCCACGCCGCCCGGTGTTCGAGCCCGAGGTGTGGAAGCCCGGGCAGCAGTACGCATCCCGATGCGGCGCCGGAACATTCGGGCAATGACGGTGTGGTTTCCGACGGAGGGTGCAGCATCAGCAGCGCAGGGGGCTGCCTGTCGGCGAAATGCCCTGGCGGCACGGCCGATTCGCCGACCACCGTGCCTTCGGCGAGGACCAGTCCCACCGTGCCCGGCTGCGGCTTGTCCGGTAGCTCCTCGCGAACGCCGAAAATCGTTGTCGTCGAGAGCAATCCGGGCAGGGATGCCACGCGGACCGCGACCATGAGCAGCTGCGCCCATTCCTTGGTGGAGTTGGGCCAGCGACCCGAGACGACGAACCCCTTCAGGGCACCACGAGAGTGAAAGGGGGCGACTTCAATCGCACGCCCAGAACCAGTTTCCATCTCGCCTCCGCGACACTCGCGAAACTTCGTGCGACACGACAGCGGGTCGGTTCGGACAGCATGGGCTACGTCCTCGTTGGCACGCAAGAGGACACGAGTGCTAACGACGATGTTTGCGACGAACGGTCGGGAAGTTGGGCGCCGGGGCGCCGGCGCTAGAACCAGACCAGCAGCGCGAGGACGCCGAGCAGGATCAGCGCAATGACGCCGGCCCGCATGGCGGCCATCATGTACGACCGGTTGCACGTGGCAGAGGACGTGTACCAGCTCGATGACTGCGACGCGGACCGTGGCCCGAGTGATTGCGACGCCATCAAACCGTCCTGACCTGTGTGTTCAACTACCGCACCCCGTGAAATTAGTCACAGCTGGAATTGTGAGCGCGATCATAACCCCTCTTGTACCCGGATGAAAATCCGACCAACTGTCAGCATTCGGCAAACCGTGCGATCGGGCGTGATCGCAAAAGTCGGAGGATTGAACTGAGGCCAGCGGGGTACCCGTCGAGTAACCTTCACGGTCCGGTCCCCGTCGGCGTGTCGCGCGGCGCGTCGTTTGGCGCTGTCTGACGGTTAGTGCGCCAAGCGATTTCGCTCAACCAAGATCAAGTTGTTGATGCCTGCGTAGTCGGGCGGTCCGGTTATCCACAGCAGCGGTGCCGCCGCGGGCCCGCATGGTGCGTCTAATGGACTTTTGGCCCATTCGGTGCTGTGGATAAACCTGTGGAAACTGTGGATAGCCGAGGCATTGCTGTGCTCGGGGACGCGAAGAGGCACTGCGTGCCACAATCGCGCCCCCGGTGAAGCCGGTGAACATGCGCAGCGCAGCGCCGCCGAACGTCGTCGGGATTTCGGTTCGGGCCGGTTTCGACATTGACGTTCGCGAAAAGCGAAGCGAAATGAATTTTCCGGCCCGGCTATTTCGCCACTTCGGCCGCCGTTCACCACCGCCGACATCGCCGGCGGGTATCGGAGCAATTCGCTTCTCTCCCCGACGTTGCCCTGCTCGCTAGGCTGGTCCGGTGATTCAGGTGTGCTCGCAGTGCGGAACGCGGTGGAATGTGCGGGACCGCCAGCGCGTCTGGTGCCCGCGCTGCAACGGCGCATTGATGGCGCCGGTCAACGCGCCGGATCCGCGCTGGACTCCACAGGCCACGAGCCACCCCCCGACACGCCCGCCCACGCCGCCCGGCAACACGCCGCGGCTGCCGCGGGGATTCCGCTGGATTGCAGTACGGCCGGGACCGCCGCCGCCACCGCGGCGCCGTCGCCGTCCACTCGGGCCGACTCCGCGGTACCTGTCGATCCCGCGGTGGGGGCTGGTCGACCAGATCGCGCCGGCAGCGTCTCGAGGATTCGGCGACCAAGAGAGGCGCCTCGCCCGTCACCGTTCGCGCGGCGCTGCTGTCGGCGGCGACGGTCTTCGGACTCGCGGCCGCAATCCACGTCGTTCGCTACGTGTTGTTGTTGATCAACCGCACGTCGCTGCTGCCGCCACTGGTCGCCGGCGCGGCGCTGTGGCTGGG
This sequence comes from uncultured Actinomycetota bacterium, assembly GCA_963765445.1. Lineage (GTDB taxonomy): Bacteria > Actinomycetota > Actinomycetes > Mycobacteriales > Mycobacteriaceae > Mycobacterium. The sequence goes on along the minus strand of CAVXWQ010000031.1, from coordinate 111,244 downwards.
CGTCCTGTTGAGCCTCGCGGCGATCGTCTCGGTGATCCTGACCGCCGTGGTTCTCACGTCATGGCTGATCGGGCGCCGTTCGGCGGTGTTCCGCTTCCGTGGGCACGAGGACCCGCGTCCGGTATGGGCGCTGTGGGTCGGCTGCCTGGTGCCGGTCCTCAACCTGGTGTGGGCGCCGGTGTTCGTCATCGAACTGGCGCACGCCGAGGAGTCGCAGGCGCGGCTGCGCGGTCCGATCACCGCCTGGTGGATCGCCTGGGTGTTCTCCACCGGCATCTCGATCTTCGGTATCGCCACGAGCTTCACCACCGAACCGCAGGGGATCGCCGACAACACGGTGGCCGTGATCATCGCCTACCTGGTCGGCCTGGCGACGGTGCTGCTGCTGTGGCGGATGTTCGACGCGTTCGTGCGCAAGCCGGTTGAGCGGCCGCTGCACCGGTGGGTGATCGTCGCCGAGGACCAACCCGCCGAGAAACCGCAAGAGCCAGAACCGGCCGACGACGAACCGGGCGAGGCCGAATCGACGGCTGCGGTTGAGTCGGACCAACGGGAACCGGCAGCATAGGCCCATGACGTCGGCCGGCGCAGGGCACGGCAGCGGGCACCCCTTCGTGGTCGCCCACCGCGGCGCGTCGGCCCACCGGCCCGAGCACACGCTGACCGCCTACGAACTCGCGTTGCAGGAAGGTGCCGACGGCGTCGAGTGCGACGTGCGGCTCACCCGCGACGGACATCTCGTGTGCGTGCACGACCGGCGCGTCGACCGCACGTCGACCGGCACGGGGCTGGTCAGCGAGATGACGCTGGCCGAACTCAAACGCCTGGACTGGGGTGCCTGGCACGGCAGTTGGCGCGCCGACGGCACGCTGGGCGACACCGGCCTGCTGACCCTCGACGACCTGGTTCGCCTGGTACTCGACTGGAACCGGCCGGTGAAGTTGTTCATCGAGACCAAGCACCCGGTGCGCTACGGCGCGTTGGTGGAGAGCAAGGTGCTGGCCCTGCTGCACCGCTACGGCATCGCCGCACCGGCCTCGGCGGACCTGTCCCGCGCCGTGGTGATGTCGTTCTCGGCCGCCGCGGTCTGGCGGATCCGCCGCGCCGCGCCGCTGCTTCCGACCGTCCTGCTCGGCGAGACCTCGCGGTTCCTGGGCGGAAGTGCCGCCACGACGGTCGGCGCCACCGCCGTCGGCCCGTCGATCGCCACCCTGCGCGAACACCCCGAACTCGTCGACCGTGCCGCCGCCCAGGGCCGCGCCATGTACTGCTGGACCGTCGACCACTACGAGGACGTCGGGTTCTGCCGCGACATCGGTGTCGGCTGGATCGCCACCAACCATCCCGGCCGCACCAAGGCCTGGCTTCAGAACGGGCTGACCGTCCCCGGTAGCGACTGACCGCTCAGGGCTGCGCGTCGAGCACCTGCTGCGGGATGGCCGAATCGGTGCGCAGCGCATCGAACAACTGCTTGGCGGCGTCGGAGTCCCACACCACCACTGAGCCCGAGTCGCTGCTGGTGAACTCCCCGATCGGCACGGTGATGGCGGTCGTCGACCCGTGCAGCGCCCACCCGAGCTGGGCCAGATCCCAGACGTGGTCGTCCTTGTCGACAGTGAGCGACGCGACCGCGGCGTGGGGCACCGAGTACCACCGCCACGGGTTGAGCCAGACCAGCGGGCTGCTCGCACGATGCAACACCGCGGCCATGAACTCCCGCTGGTGGACCATCCGGTCGAGGTCGGCGCGCGGTGTCGCGCGGCTGCGGACGTACCCCAGCGCGTTGCGCCCGTCGAGGGTCTGGCAGCCCGCCGGAAGATCGATGCCGGCCAGTGGATCGTTGATCGGGTCTGCGGGACAGACGTCGACGCCGCCGAGCGCGTCGACCAGCCCGGCGAAGCCGCCGAAGCCGACCTCCACGTAGTGGTCGAGGTGCACCCCGGTGGCCTCCTCGACGGTCTGGGCGAGCAGCGGCGCGCCGCCCTCGGCGAACGCCGCGTTGATCTTGTCCTGGCCGTAGCCGGGGATGCTCACGTACGAGTCGCGGGGGATCGAGACCATCGTGGTGGGCGCTCCGGATCCCAGCCCCGGGATGTGGACCACCATGATCGTGTCGGTGCGGCCGTTGCCCATGTCACCGCCGGTGGTCAGCTGGGCCTGCTCCTCGGGGGTGAGGCCCTCCCTGCTGTCCGAACCGACCAACAGCCAGGTGGTACCGGCCCCCGGCGCCGGCCGGTCGGTGTAGTCACTGAAGACCGCGACGCGACGCAGTGTCGAGTCGATCCACACCGCGGTGCCGACCAGGGCGGTCACCGCGAACAGCGCGAGAACCACGAAGGTCACGAAAATCCTTCGTACCCAACGGATTTTCTTTTTCGGCTTGGGAGGTTTAGCCGGCGGCGGTGGTGGCGCGACCGGGCGGACCGCCATCGGCGGGGGCGGCGGAGGTCGCGGTGGTTGGCGGGGTGGGGGAGCGGCGCGCGGTAAAGGCCGGCGCGGGGGCGGTGGCGGTGGAGCCGGGCGCGGCGGCGGCGGCCGGTATGCCGGGTCGCGACGGATCACCTGCGGGGGCTCACGCAGCGGCGGCAATGAGGGCGGTGGCGGCGGCGCGGGACGCGGAATCCGCTCGGTGGGCGGATCCGGCGCGGGCCGCTTGGGCCAGTCGTCGCTCACCACGTCAATTTACGCGCCCAGCTCACTTGAGCCAGCCAACGTGGCCGGCCAGCAGGACGTAGCCGACGAAGGCCACGGTATCGATGATTCCGTGGGCGATGACCAGCGGCCACAGTCGCCCAGTGCGACACCATGCGTATCCGAAGATCAGGCCCATCACCAGGTTGCCCAGCCCCGCGCCGAATCCCTGATAGAGGTGATAGAGCCCGCGCAGCACGCTGGAGGCGAGGATCGACCGGTTCTCACTCAGGCCCAGTTGGCGCAACCGGGTGATCAGGTAGCCGACCACGACGACTTCTTCGGCGAACCCGTTGGCGAAGGCCGCGATGATCAATACCGGGATCCGCCACCAACTGTTGTGCAGCGCCGACGGTTCCACCTCGGCGTTCATGCCCAGCCACCGCGCCGCGAGGTAGAACAGCAGGCCCGGGATCCCGATCAGCGCGGCCAGCCCCAGCCCGCCCAGCACATCGGCCCGCCAGCGCAGCCGGCCAAGGCCGATGCGGGCCGGGCTGAATCCGCTGCGCCACAACAGGTACAGCGCGAGGGCACCCCAGGCGACGAGTTGGGCGATGGTCGCCAGATTCAGGCCCAGGTTGATCAGGTCGTACCGGGAGAGATTCTCGTTGAGCCGCACCCGGTGCCCCGACAACCCGGACAGCACGGCATCGATCAGCTGCAGGACCGCGATCGCGGCGCTGACCCCGAAGCTCACGGCCAGCATCACGCCGACCTCGATCCGCAGCCCCCGCCGGTGGCTGTCGACCGACTCGTCGCGGGGCGCGCTCACCCCGTCACGGTAACGGCCCTACAGACGCCGTGCCCGCAGCCCGTTGACGAAGGGGCAGCCCATCAGCACCCGGATCGCCCGGCCCAGGCCGCCGATGTCGTGCACCGGAGCGGGGAACGGAAGCCGGACGTCGAGGTCCCCGTCGGCGCCCTCGATCCGCAGTCGCATGCCGTAGCGGTCGAGCCCGAGTGGTCGGACCCGGCCGCGCCGCAACCTGGCAGGCAGCTTGCTTGCCAGCCGCGCCATCACCTCGGGGTGATCACTGTCGAGATGCCGCAGCCACGCCGACTCCATTTCGCAGAACGGGTCCGGTGCCGCGGCCAGCAGTTCGGTGAGCCCGACGGGCTCGGCGCCGGTGGAATCGGCGACGACGACGGAGTCCGCGCCGAGGAGCAGCAGGGTCTGCCCCGCGCCGACTTCCAGCAGGGCAGGGTCCGGACGGGTGGTGGCGATCAGGTCCAGCAGCTCGCGCAGCGCATGGGGCGGAACGCCGTGGATCCGCCCCCGAATCCACACCAGCGAGCGCACCGGCTCGCGAAGCGGCAGGGGTGCGTAGTCGGTGAGCTCGAGGACGGCCGCGAGGCCCGCGGTGCCGGCGCCGGCGGCCGCGTCGGCCATGGCCGAGTCGCTGGGCACGGTCAGCGCGAAGGAACCGTCGGCCATGAGGTGATGCACCGGCGCGGTGGCAGGTGGCACGGGGTCGGCGGCCAGGATGGCCGCGGCGGCGCCCACGCATGCGCTTCGGACACGTTCGGCGGTGGTCGGCGTTGAGAGCGTCGCTGAGTTCATCGCACCTTCCCATTAGTGAGGTAAGCCTAAGTTAACTTCGACGCGTTGGCGACGCAAGGCTTTCGCGCCGCATGACCGGATAGGGTTGGACCGTGGCCCGCATCGCCTACCTCGGACCCGAGGGGACCTTCACCGAAGCGGCGCTGCTGAAGATGGCCGCCGCGGGGGTGATCCCGGGCGGCAACGACGTCACGCCGCAGCCGACGGACAGCACCCCGGCCGCGCTGGCCGCGGTCCGCGCCGGCTCGGCGGAGTTCGCGTGTGTGCCGATCGAGAACTCCATCGACGGCACGGTGCTGCCGACGCTGGACAGCCTGGCCACCGGAACCCCGCTGCAGATCTACGGGGAACTCACCCTCGACGTGGCGTTCAGCATCGTCACCCGGCCCGATCGAGGCGCCGATCCGGTGCGCACGGTCGCGGCGTTTCCGGTTGCGGCCGCCCAGGTGCGCGGGTGGCTGGCCGAGAACCTGCCGACGGCCGAAGTCGTGCCGTCCAACTCCAATGCGGCCGCAGCCCAGGACGTGGCCGCCGGTCGCGCCGACGCCGGAGTCAGCACCGCGCTGGCCGCACAGCGCTACGGTCTTTCGACGCTGGCCGACGGTGTCGTCGACGAAGCCAACGCGCGAACCCGGTTCGTCCTGGTCGGGCCGCCGGGACCGCCGCCGGCACGGACCGGTGCCGATCGCACCTCGGTGGTGCTGCGCATCGATAACGCCCCCGGTGCGCTGGTGTCGGCGATGACCGAGTTCGGCATCCGCGACATCGACCTCACCCGCATCGAATCCCGGCCCACCCGAACCGAATTGGGCACGTACATCTTCTTCCTGGACTGCGTGGGACATATCGACGACAACGCCGTGGCCGAGGCCCTCAAGGCACTGCACCGGCGCTGTACCGACGTCCGGTTCCTGGGATCCTGGCCGACGGGATCGGCCACCGGCGCGGTACCGCCGCAACTCGACGAGGCCGACCGCTGGCTGCAACGACTGCGCCGCGGAGACGGCTCATGAGTGGACGGCTGATCCTGGTCCGTCATGGGCAGTCCCACGGCAACGTCGAACGTCGTCTCGACACCCGCCCGCCGGGAGCGGACCTGACCGACCTCGGCCGCGAGCAAGCGCGCGCCTTCGCCCGGGAGCACGGCAGCCCGCCGGGACTGCTGATCCACTCGATCGCCCGTCGCGCCGCCCAGACCGCCGCCGAGATCGGCGCCGAACTGGGCGTGGCGCCCGCGGAGTTCGAGGGCATCCACGAGGTCCAGGCCGGCGAGTTGGAGAACCGCAACGACGACGAGGCGATCGCGGAGTTCAACGAGATCTACCAGCGCTGGCATCAGGGTGAGCTCGACCTGCCCATGCCTGGCGGCGAGAGCGCCCGCGACGTACTCGAACGCTATCTGCCGGTGATCACCGACCTACGGCTGCGCTACCTCGACGACCACGAGTGGACCGAGGACGTCGTCGTGGTCAGCCACGGCGCGGCCATCCGCCTGGCCGCGGCGACCCTGGCCGGGGTCGAGACCAGTTTCGTGCTCGACCACCACCTGGCCAACACCGAGTCGGTGGTGTTGGCTCCGATCACCGACGGCCGCTGGAGTTGCCTGCACTGGGGGTCGAAGAGTCCGCCGTTCTATCCCGAACCCGACGTGCATCCGGTCGAGGACGCACTGGAGTCCGCCGACCCGATGGGCTGACTTCGGCTCAGACCGCGATCCGCTCGCCGGTTTGCTGGGCGCAGTCGCAGCCCACCGAATCGCAGTCGATCACCAGTGCGTGACAAATTAGCTCGGGGCTTTCGCAATCGCCCTCGGTGCACTCCGGCCGATGCCCGGAATGGCGAATCAGGGTGCCATGGCAGTGAGCCAGCCCGGCGGCGCATTCACGGCAGTTCATCCCCACCGTTCGTTCATAACACCGCAGCCCGACAAGAGGCTGGTGCCGCGCTGGACGGCAGGCGGATATTTCGCCGGAGGCGAAAGCAGGATGCAATTGCTGACGCTGTACGTTAGATTTATTGCTCTCAGCCCTACGGGGGTGGGCTGGTTAACTGCCGGGCCAGCCAGGGATAGCTCCGTTAACCCGGCTTCGAAAGTTAGGACTGACCATGACGTCAAGTCGTTTGACTCGTCAGATCGCTCTTTTTGCTGGCGGGCTCGCGATCGTCGGTATGGGCTCGTTGACCGCGTGCAGCAAGTCGAAGGAGAAGGCTCCGGAGACCACGTCGCCGACCAGCACCAGCGCTCCCGCCCCGTCGCCGACCGAGAAGGCCGTGTCGCCTGGTGGCGCCAACTCCTTCACCCCCACGGTCAAGGCTCCGCCGGCGCCGACCGCGCTGCCCGGCAACGTCATCACCGGCGGCAACTGAGCCGCGCGGTCGGCAACCGTCCGCAGCGTCCGCTGACCGACAGTGATCAGGACACATCGTTCTCGAGCACTGTTGACAGTGGGCCTGCTGACGGTGCTGGCCGTCACCGCTGTACTGGTCGCTGATCTGCGCCGGCCCTCGGCTCCCGCCCAGGCCGGCATGATCAGCGGCCCGTACGCGTCTCTGCTGGAAAGTTCGATAGACCTCGGTCCGGCGCGGACCGACCACGTCCAGCTGACCGCCGCCCTGCGTGGCGGGGCGCGTCCCGCTCTCCTCATGGGATGGGCACAGCACCAAGGACTGTCGGTGCGCTGGCGCCCGGGCGACACCTGGGCGATCCTCGAGGGTGCGGCCACCGCGGTGGCGGGCGCCTTCGGCGTCGAAGTTCACGACTACCGCGGTAAGCGCGGCCAGGTCTTCTATGCCTCCCCGCAGCAGCCGGTCGTCCCGGGGCCGCTGCGGGTGGAGGTCTCCGAGTTCGGCAGGATCCTCGGCTACACACCGCACCGCGAGTCCAGACCGGCGATGCCGCCCCTGGAAGTCCCCGACCAGGGCCTGACCCCCGGCGCCCTGTTGCGGACCTACAACGCAACCCCGTTGCGCGACAAGGGATTCAGCGGCAAGGGGCAAACCGTCGTCGTCTTCGCCTTCGACGGCTTCGACCAGGCCGACCTCGACATGTTCGCGACGACCTTCAACCTTCCCAAGTTCACCCCCGACGTGGTCGGTGGCCAACCGGACAAGCGCCGTGGCGAGGCGACGATGGATCTCGAGGCCATCCATGCGATCGCCCCGGACGCCAAGAAGGTTCTGATCAACGCCCGTCCCACCGTCGAGGGGGACGGGTCCTACGAGAAGATCGCCACGATGATGGAGGACGCCGAGCGCCGCTATCCGGGCGCGGTGTGGAGCTTCTCGATCGGTTGGGGTTGCGACAAGCTGATCACCGCCGCCGACTTGGCCCCGGTGCGTGCCGCACTGGCCAAGGCGCACAGGAAGGGCACCACGGCGTTCAACGCCAGCGGGGATCTCGCCGGCCTGGAATGCAAAGGCGGACAGGAGTGGTCGTCGCCGCCGAGCGGCAATGACGTCGGCCTGGATGCGGTGGCGTCCATGCCGGAGATGACCGATGTCGGCGGCACCACCCTGTCGACGGACGCCAACGGCGGCTGGCTGGCCGAGCAGGCGTGGTTCGACCCGCCGCTGTCGCAGGGCTCCGGCGGGGGAGTCTCGTCGCTGTTCGAACGCCCCGAGTGGCAGCAGAACGTCACGGTGACCACCGGCGCCGGTCAGCGGCTGACGCCTGACATCGCTGCGGTCGCCGACCCGTTCACCGGAGTGAAGATCGTCTTCAACCAGCAGGTGATCGTCGGCGGGGGGACCTCGCTGTCGGCGCCGGTCTGGGCCGGACTGACGGCGCTGATGAACGAGTTCCTGCTCGGTCGCGGCGGCCACCTCATCGGTGATCTCAACCCGCTGCTCTACCACGTGGCCGAAGGTGCGCCGCTTCCCGCGTTCCGGGACATCACCCTGGGAGGCAATGCCGTCGCGACCGCCGGTCCGGGGTATGACCTGGTGACTGGGCTGGGCACGCCGGACATCGAGAACTTGGCCCAGAATATTCTTGTGACCCAGAAGGTGATCGAGTGACGCACCCCAACCGAATCCGGTCCCGACGGGGTAGCGCGGGTCGAGTGCCCCGTGTGTGAGACCGACGTCCCCGCCGGAGCCTTCTGCGGGCTGTGCGGCGGGCACCTGACGTCGAAGCCCGGCCCCGGACCGCACTGGCTGCGCCAGGACACCTTCGGCGCCGCGCCCAACGAGAGCGTGTTGCGGCCCTCGATCGCCAGTTCGTTGTTCCCGCACCTGCCCGATCGGTCCCGCACGCCGTTTCGGGTGGGACTGGCACTGGTGTTCCTCGGTCTCGTCGCCTTCTCGTTCCTGAAATTGCCCGCGGCGCTGATCACCGTTGCCGCACTGGGGCTTCCGCTGCTTTTCCTGCTGTACCTGAGCGAGTCCGACGTGTTCCGCGACATGTCCGCGGTGACGCTGGCGGTCGCCGGCGTCCTGGGCGCCGCCCTGGGGGTCGGGTGGGTGCTGCTGACCGGCGAGATGGTGGCCCGCGCCTACGGGGTCCCGATGGCCGCCGGCCTTGCCATCCACCACGTGCTCCGCGAGGGGATTCGCATCCCGGCGGGCGGCATGATCCTCATGCTCGTGCCGACGGTGCTGCTGCGGCTGTCCCAGCCGAAGTCGCGGGAGTCGTTGGACGGCTTCGTCATCGGCGCGCTGGCCGCACTGACCTTCAGCGCGGCCGCAACCCTGACCCGGCTGGCACCCCAGTTCGCCACCGGACTGTTCGCACACAACCGCCCGGTCAAAGGCTTGCTGGTCGAGGCAGGCATCTGCGGGGTGACGATCCCGCTGACCGCCGCCGTGGCGGGCGGCATGGTCGGTATCGCCCTGTGGTTCAAGGGCCAGGACACCAATCCGCACGAGCATCCGGCGCGGACCCGCGCGACGCTGTGGCTGCTGGCGATCCTGGTGGTCGTCATCCACACCGGAGTTGCATTGACCGACATCATGGGAATGCCGCAGCTGCGGATTCTGGTGATCCACGTCGTGATGACGGCGGTGGTGCTGGTCCTGCTGCGCATCGCGCTGCAGATGGCGCTGTTGAAGGAGGCGCACGACCCGATCCAGGAAGACGAGCCCCTGCTGTGCGTGCACTGCGAGATGGTCGTCCCTGACATGGCGTTCTGCCCGGCCTGCGGTGTCGCGACGCGGGCGTCGTCGCGGTCGTCACGCAGACGATCGGCGCGGTTCGCGACCCGTTCGTCAGGCCGTTGCGGAGGGGTCGTGACCGACAAGGAACCCGTCGGCACCGACGAGGAGCAGTACCCCGGTTATGCGGTTCCGGCCGGGACTTACGTGGCTCCGGAGATCAAGCGCCCGCGTTTCACCCGCACTATCGGCGTGTGGACGGCGGGCATCGTCGTCGTCGCCGCGGCACTGGTGGGGGTGTCGTTGATGGTGACCAAGAAGGCCCCGCGGTTCATGTGCCCGCCGGACTGCGGGCGTCCGCCGACCGGGAAACCCGTGATGGCGCTGCCCCGCTACACCGCGCCCGACGGATCGTTCTCGGTGTCCTACCCGTCGCCCGAGGCCGCCTACGAGGTCTCCAAGGACGGCCGCGGGGTCACCGCGAAGTTCACCGGGGGGGACACCGGTGTCCTGCAACTGTTCTCAGAGCCTGCCCGTGGCCGGCAACCCCGTCAGATCGCATTGGATCTGATCAAGCAGAAGTTCCCCGACGCCAAGATCGCCTACGAGATCCCCAACGCGATGGTCGGCTACCAGCCCGGCTACGGCGAGGTCGCCGACAGCTGGCCCTCGGGAACGTCCAACAGCTACATCCGCATCCGGACGGTGCTGTTGGTGGCGGTCAAGAACGACCTGGCCCTGGTCGCCGGCGCGGTCGGGCCCTATCACGCGTTCGGCCCCGACTTCGGCCCCGGCCTGCCGTCCGGGGTCAACCTCCAACTCGCCCAGGACATGGGCAAGTACGTCAACAGCTTCACTTGGCAGGGCGATCCGCCGCGCTGAGCGGACGCTGAAAAGCCTTCAGGCCCAACCTAGTTCGTGTAGCCGCTCGTCGTCGATGCCGAAGTGGTGGGCGATCTCGTGAATCACGGTGATGGCGACCTCCTCGACCACGTCGGCCTCGTTGTCACAGATCTCCAGCAGGCTGTCCCGGTAGATCGTGATGGTGTCGGGCAGTGCGCCCGCGTACGTCGAGTCGCGCTCGGTCAGCGCGATGCCCTCGTAGAGGCCGAGCAGTTCGGGTTCCTCGGGGTGGCTGCCTTCGACCAGCACCACCACGTTGTCGATGGCCGCGGCAAGTTCGGGCGGAATCAGGTCCAATGCGTCGGAGACCAGTTCTTCGAACCGCTGCGGGCTCATCGATACGGGCACTAAGCCGCCGGGGGGATCACAGGCTCGACGGGGCCGGGGGGTGCTCCGGCCGGCGGCGGCGTCGCGTCGCCACCTTCCATCGGCGGTGCCTCGTTGTCGGGTGCGGGCGCCGGCGCGGGCGGCGGCACGGGCGCCGGTGCCGCGGTCGACGAGGGTGCCTGCGACTGCGTGGTCGGCGCCGTCGACTGCTGCGGCAGGTGCTGGGTCTGCGTCTGCGGCGTCTGGGTCTGCGGCGTCTGCTGCTGCTGCGTGCCGGTGTACTGCGAGTTGTTCGTCGTCGACGGCGAGTTGGTCGTCGACGGCGCGTCGGGCAGCAGCGGGATGGGCGGCATGTTCAGCCGCTCCTGGGGGATGTCCGGCGGCGGCACCGGGGGCATGCCGTTGATCAGCAACGGACCCTTGGCCGGGTTGATCAGCGTGGCCCAGCCGCCGTTGCCCAGGGTGGCGCCGATGCTGCAGGACACCTGATGGCTGCCGGCATTCCAGCTGGGCAGCGAGATCGTGCTGTAGATCAGCGTCAGCGTGGTGGTGCGCAGCTGAATCGGCGCCAGGTAGGCGTCCGTCATGCGGGTGCAGGCGTCCTTGATGAACGCGTCCTGGTCGGCGTCGGGCGGCAGGGCGCCGGGAAACTTCTCGGCCAGGTTCACCGCGCCGGTGACCTCCATGGCGTGCGGCGCACCGCAGTCCACCGGGGCGTCGGTCGGCTGGTTGGTGGACGGGTCGATGCCCAGGCAGGTGCCGGCCGGCCACACCTTGGACTGGTCGAGGTCGGCGACCTTGCCCTTGAACGCGATCTGCTGGTTGTCCGCACCCGGCAGCTGGAGACCGCACAGCATCCGTCGCTCACCGGACTGCTTCCACGCCTTGTCGCCGGACCACAGCATGCTGATGGTGAACCGGCTGTTGGGGTCGAACTTGTCGCCGAGGTAGCGCTCGACGGCGGGCTGGCACTGCTCGAGGCTGATCTGCTGGATGCGCGCGGCCGAGGGCGGGGCGGCGTCGGGGCCGTACTCGGTTCCCGGGTAGGTCCGCATGTCGACGGACTCGGCGACCTCGAAGCGGTGGTCGTCCTTGCAGTCGACGATCGACGCGGCGTCGGGGTTCTTGTCGGGCCAGTTCAGGCACGAGCCGGCCTTGGCGTTGGCGAACGCGGCGTTGCCCTTGGCGCCGATACCCGACAGCGGGTCGGAGCCGGCGTAGCCGGCGAGGCGGTTGTTGAGGCCGATCGGCAGAGCGGTGATCACGCCGGCGATCAGCAGGCCACCGAGCGCCGTGAGCAGCAAGGCGCGCCGGGTCGACGTGGCCTGCAACGTTCCGAGGAACGTGCGGCGCGGCGCCACCGGTCCGGGCTGCTCGGGCGCCGCTTCCGGGCGCTCAGATAACTGCAACATCGCGTCCATTGTGTCAGGCGCGCCGAGGGGTGTGACAAGTGATGCAGTTGTAATGTTATGGGGTTGTGCTGTGCGGGTCGGGTCGCGCCAGCCGGAGGGCCTGACGGGACGGCTCGGCGGCGAAAGTAGGGTTCAGGTCGTGATCGACCTGAAACTGCTCCGCGAAAACCCCGATGCGGTGCGGCGGTCCCAGCTCAGCCGCGGCGAAGACCCGGCCCTCGTCGACGCCCTGCTGGAAGCCGACACCGCTCGCCGCACGGCGATCTCGACCGCCGACACGCTGCGGGCCGAGCAGAAGGCGGCGAGCAAGCGGGTCGGCTCCGCCTCGGCCGACGAGCGCCCCGCCCTGCTGGAACACGCCAAAGAGCTTGCCGCCCAAGTCAAGTCGGTCGAAGCGGAGCAGGCGCAGGCCGAGGCCGCGTTCACCGCCGCGCACATGGCGATACCCAACGTCGTCATCGACGGCGTCCCGGCCGGTGGCGAGGACGACTTCGCCGTGCTGGACGTCGTCGGCGAGCCGCGGGCGCTCGAGAACCCCAAGGACCACCTGGAACTCGGCGAGAGCCTGGGGCTGATCGACATGGAACGCGGCGCCAAGGTGTCGGGATCGCGGTTCTACTTCCTCACCGGCCATGGGGCGCTGCTGCAGCTCGGGCTGCTTCAGCTTGCGGTCCGGGTGGCCGTCGACAACGGCTTCACGCTGATGATCCCACCGGTTCTGGTGCGCCCCGAGGTGATGAACGGCACCGGCTTCCTGGGCGCGCACGCCGACGAGGTGTACCGGGTCGAGGCCGACGACCTCTACCTGGTCGGCACGTCGGAGGTGCCGCTGGCCGGCTACCACTCCGACGAGATCCTGGACCTGTCGGGCGGCCCGCTGCGCTACGCCGGCTGGTCGTCGTGCTTCCGCCGCGAGGCGGGCAGCTACGGCAAGGACACCCGCGGCATCATCCGGGTGCACCAGTTCGACAAGGTCGAGGGCTTCGTCTACTGCCGCCCGGAGGAGGCCGAGGCCGAACACCAGCGGCTGCTGGGCTGGCAGCGCCAGATGCTCGAACTCATCGACGTCCCCTACCGGGTGATCGACGTCGCCGCCGGTGACCTCGGTTCCTCGGCCGCCCGCAAGTTCGACTGCGAGGCGTGGGTCCCCACCCAGCAGACCTACCGCGAGCTGACGTCGACGTCGAACTGCACGACGTTCCAGGCGCGCCGGCTGGCCACCCGCTACCGCGACGAGAACGGCAAGCCGCAGATCGCGGCGACGCTCAACGGCACCCTGGGCACCACCCGGTGGCTGGTCGCGATCCTGGAGAACCATCAACAGCCGGACGGCAGCGTGCAGGTGCCTGCCGCCCTGGTGCCCTACGTCGGGACGGAGGTCCTGGAACCGTGATCGAGACTCGACCTCGAGGAACTGCGCGGCTGGTTCGGTTTCGGTGTGGCGGGCAATTTCGCCGGCCATCTCGAACAGGCCGGCGAGGCAGTCGATTTCGCGAACGTGGAGCGAGGAAGCCGCCCCGAAGGGCATTTTCCCTTGGTACGCACCGGGTTACGACAGCTTCCTGGGTGAGTTCCCGCTGTCGCACGACGCGCTGATGGTGCCGGAGACGACGGAGGCTGACGGTCCGCTCAACCTGCAGATCGAGCCCGAGGTCGGGCTGGCCTGCGATGTGGTGTGGCAGGGCGACACCGTCGTCACGCTGCGGCCGTTCGCGCTGGGTGCGTTCAACGACTGTTCGATCCGCCGGCCCAACGCGCCCAAGATCAGCCACAAGAAGAACTGGGGGCCCGCGTCGAAAGGCGTTGCGCACGAGTTCTTCGAGGCACACGATCTGACCCCGGACGGACCCACGGCGACCCTGCGGTTGCTGTGCCATCTGCGCACCGCCGACGGTGTGCACCACGAGTACGGCGTGGACAGTCCGCTGCTGGGCTACTCGTACTACGGCGAGGTGCTGCTGGACTGGATCGTCGAGCGGCTCGCCAACCAGAAGGGCTCGCCGGATACTCCGCTGGAGGATGTCGGCGCCCTGATGGTCGCCTGCGGACGCCCGAAGAACGTGCTGATCGGCATCGGCGCCACCCGCTACACCAAACTCGGTGAGACGACCTATCTGAAGACCGGCGACGAGGCCATCGTTCGGGTGTACGACACCGACAGCGACGCGGCGTCGGAGTTACGCCAGCTGGTCTGGGCGCCCTGACCTCTGCACCCAAACCGACAAACGGGCGCGAAGTGCAAGTAGATAGGACATTTCGTCGATCTCTGCGGCCGCCACCGCTAGTTGTCGAGTACCTCGTCGAGCATGGCGAGAAACGTCTCCGGGTCCTCGGGGGTGAACGCCGGTGCCGGATAGCTGCCCGGGACGTCGAGGGTGACCAGGGTGCTCTTCAGCGGCCTGCGCACATCCAGCGGCAGCCAGCGCCGCAGATCCGAACTCCCCCAGAGCCGGAACCGCTGCATCAGCAGCCCGAGCGGCTCGGCCTTGTAGCCGCGAATCGCGCGCAGCGGGATGATCTTCGAGGTGCCCGACGGAAAGTGGTAGCGCCGCAACGTCAATGCCTCGCGGTCGAGCTGGACCAGACCGTCGTCGTAGTACTGCCGCGGCGGGCCGCTCACTTTCGTGAACACCGAATTTCGTGACCCTTCGTCGTCAGGCATCGTCCGTTCTCCAGGTTCCACTGCCAGCCGTGCAGGTTGCACGTCAGCGTCGAGCCCTCGACCACACCGAACTTCGACAGGTCGGCCTTCAGGTGGGGGCAGCGGCGCTGGATCTCCCACCCGTCGAGGGTGATATCGGCTGTGTCGTCGTGGGTTTCGGCGAACCACCCGTCGGCGTAGGCGATCCGCTCGTCGGTCAGGCACTTGAAGAACGTGTACAGGTACTCGTTGTACCCGCCGACGCGCCAGGCCCGGAACCGGGTGGACAGGAAGATCGTGTTGACCCAGTCCGGCTCGTTGTCGCGCAGCACGGTTCGCACCAACTCGGGGGCGATCTCGAAGCCGTACCGGAACTTCTCGTCCGCAATGGGTTCGCGCACTGCGCGTTTGGGGAAGTCGAGCACCACGGTCTCCGGTCCGAGACGCAGCTCGACCGGGTATCCGATGCCGTCGCAGATCTGGTCGCTCTGCAGCATGATCGGCTCGAACAGCGCGCGCAGCGGCTCCAGCAGCGATTCGCCGGTGGCGGGCGCCCAGCCGGCCTTCTCCTCGGCGAGCACGGGTGCCATCCGCTCGGCGTACGCGGCGATGTAGTCCGCCTTGCCGGTGGTGAAGATCGCTTCGACCTCGTCGGTGGGAATCGGGTGGGTCAGCGAATTCAGTTGCGAGCCGGTGAAATCGGCGATCGAGCCGGGGATCATGAGCAGTCCACCGTCGTGACCGTGCCTGGCGCATCTGATCCAGGAACACCATCTCGTCGGGGAAGATGTTCGACGGGTCGCCGTGGTCGTCGTTGAGATCGCGCAGCGCCGGGTCCAGGAAGCAGGGCGGCCCGGCCGACGGGATCACCCACGTCGCACCGGCATCGGCGATGTACTGGCGGCAGCGGTCCATCCCGCGCTGGCGCTTCTGACTGCCGAACGCCGCCTTGGCGCGCTCGGGCATGTCGTAGACCATCGGATACCAGATCGCGCCCGAGTACTGCAGCATGTGGACGTCGATGTGGCCGAACTCCGCGGCCAGCATGTCCAGGGCCAGCGGGCGCGAGTCGTTCATGTTGAACACGGTGGTGGTGCCGTCGGAGACCACCAGGCCGGAGTCACCGATCGGCCCGTCGGCCGGTGCCCGCAGCGCGATGATCATCACGTCCAGATCGCCCTTGGGGCCGCTGATCCGATGCTTGACGCCGTCGGTGGTCTCGTAGAACTTGTGGAAGCCCAACTTCTCGAACTCCCGTTTCAGGTCGGGAACCGGGAAGTCGGGCAGCAGCACCACGGCGTCCTTGTTGACGTGCTCGGCCAGCAGCTTCGGATCGAAGTGGTCCTTGTGCAGATGTGAGACGTAGAGGTAGTCGCAGTCGCCGAGGGCGGCCCAGTCCAGGCCGCTGTTGTCGGGGAAGACGAACCACGAACCGAAGTAGGCCGGGTGCAGCCATGGGTCGCACAGGATGCTTCCCGCCTGGGTGTCGATCCGAAAGCCGGCGTGGCCGATGCATGTGACCTGCACGAATTCCCTCTCCAGTGGTGTTGGCACCCGATACGAGCTTAGCCGCCGGCCTGCCGGACCCGCATCGCCAGCGGACTAGGCTGGCCGCTGTGGAACCGGCATACGGGACTGTCATCCAGCTCGCCCGTCTGCTTTGGCGTGCGCAGGGCCTGAAGTTCACCGTCACCGGCGTCGAGAACGTGCCCGTCACCGGCGGCGCCGTGGTCGCGATCAACCACACCAGCTACTTCGACTTCACCTTCGCCGGCCTGCCGACCTACCTGCAGGGCCGCGGGCGCAAGGTCCGGTTCATGGCCAAGCAGGAGGTCTTCGACCACAAGGTCACCGGCCCGATCATGCGCAGTCTGCGCCACATCCCCGTCGACCGGGACAGCGGCGCGGCACTCGTTCGACGCGGCCTGCCAGGCGCTCAAGGCCGGTGAACTGGTCGGCGTCTATCCCGAGGCCACCATCAGCCGCAGCTTCGAGCTCAAGGAGTTCAAGTCCGGTGCCGCGCGGATGGCGATCGCCGCCGACGTGCCGATCGTCCCGCACATCGTGTGGGGGGCTCAGCGCATCTGGACCAAGGGCCACCCGCGCAAGATGTGGCGGCCGAAGGTGCCGATCTTCATCGCGGTCGGTGAGCCGATCCAGCCGACCCTGCCGCCCACCGAGCTGACCGCGCTGCTGCGCTCGCGCATGCAACACCTGCTCGAGCAGGTCCAGGACAGCTACGGCCCCTATCCGCCGGGCGAGTTCTGGGTGCCCCACCGACTGGGCGGCGGTGCACCGACGCTGGCGGAGGCGGCCGGACTCGAGGCGGCCGAGGCCGCGGAGAAAGCCGCTCGTCGCGCCCAGCGGGACGGACCGGGAGCCGCCGGGGTAGCAGCCATGGAACCCGTCTTCCGCACGCTGGAGATCGCTTCCTCGATGGCGGTCCGGGCGGCTGGGACCAAGATCACCTATCAAGGCCTGGAGAACATCCCGTCGCATGGTGGCGCCGTCGTCGCGATCAACCACACCAGCTACATCGACTTCATGCCGGCCGCCCTCGGCACCCGCCGGCGCAACCGCCGGATCCGGTTCATGATCAAGGCGGAGATGCAGGACGTGCGGATCGTGAACTTCCTGATCTCCCGCACCGGCACCATTCCGGTGAACCGTCAGGCCGGCGCGGACGCCTACCTCGAGGCGGTCCGCCAGTTGAAGGCCGGCGAACTGGTCGGGGTCTACCCGGAGGCGACGATCAGCCGTGCGTTCGTGTTGAAGGACTTCAAGAGCGGAGCGGCGCGGATGGCGCTGGAGGCGCAGGTGCCGATCATCCCCTGCATCGTGTGGGGCGCTCACCGGGTGTGGACGAAGGACCATCCGAAGCAGTTGGGCCGCAACAAATTTCCGTTCACCGTCCGGTACGGCACTGCCGTTGCCTGCCGGTCGGCACGCCGGCCGAGTTGGACGCCGCGCTGAGGGAGCGGATGTCGGCCATCCTGCAGGAGGTGCAGCTGGCCTATCCGCATCCGGCGGGGCAGTGGTGGGTGCCGGATTGTCTCGGTGGCGGTGCGCCGACGCTGGAGCAGGCCAAGAAGCTCGACGAGGAAGAGCTCGCCGAACGGGCCCGCCGAGCTGCGGAGGGCCGCTGATGCTGCCGGCACTGATCGCCACCGATGTCGACGGAACGCTGCTCGACGACGACGAACGCGTCACCCCGCGCACCCGCAACGTCATACAGGCCGCCGTCGCCTCGGGAGCGCAGTTCGTGCTGGCGACCGGACGTCCGCCGCGCTGGATCCCGCCGGTCGTCGAAGCGCTGGGCTTCGCCCCGATGGCGGTGTGCGCCAACGGTGCGGTGATCTACGACTCCGAGCACGACCGCATCGTCTCGGCGCGCACTCTGCCGGTCGACGTGCTCGGCGAGCTCGCCGAGATCGCGACGAGGGTGATTCCCGGTGCCGGTCTGGCCGTCGAGCGGGTCGGACGCACCGCGCACGACTCGGCCACACCGCAGTTCGTCAGTTCGCCCGGCTACGAGCATGCCTGGCTCAACCCCGACAACACCGAGGTGTCGATCGAGGATCTGCTCAGCGCCCCAGCGGTCAAACTGTTGATCCGCAAGGCCGGCGCGCGCAGTTCGGACATGGCCGAGGTGCTCGCCAAACATATTGGCGTGGAAGGCGATATCACCTACTCGACGAACAACGGGCTGATCGAGATCAACCCGATCGGGACCAGTAAGGCCACCGGGGTCGAGGAGATCGCCCGGCCGCTGGAGATCACCGCCGAGGACGTCGTCGCCTTCGGCGACATGCCCAACGACGTGCCGATGCTGCGGTGGGCCGGTCACGGCGTGGCGATGGGCAACGCCCACCCCGAGGCGATGGCCGCCGCCAACGAGGTGACCGCCCCCAACACCGACGACGGTTTGGCGCGGGTGCTCGAACGCTGGTGGCTCTAGGCGCGTTCGCGGGGAAGTGCGCCGGCTTCTGGCGCTAGCTCGCCGGCTCGAGCACCGGGTTCTCGACGCGGCTGAAGCGTTCGAGTTGCACCGGGGGACCGTCGATCGGCGGCGGCGGCATGACCAGGGTCAGCCCGTCGACCACCCGCAGCACGTTGTGGGTCTGGCGGTCGAAGTTCAAGGTGCCGTGCTGGAAGTTCTGCACGATCCACTCGGGTTCCTGGATCTCACCGCTGGTCGGCAGGCCGAGCGCGCCGCGCTCGTAGCCGAGCGACGCCCAGGCTTCGTAGATGGCGCCGGTCAGCGGCTGCGCCTCGGTGGACGGTGACCAGTAGATGGCGCCGTGCTCGAACGTCGCGTACCGGGCGTCGCCTTCACCCGCGGCCTCCGGCGTCGTCGGCGCGCCGAGCGGACCGTCCTTGCCGCCCAGTCTGTTCCCACCGGGCGAAGATCGCTCCGCCGCGCAGCGAGTCGACGATGTCGGGCGGCCGGTTGAAGCGCGCGGCGATGTCGCGGATCAGGGGCAGCGCCGCGTAGCCGGCGTTGCCCGGGCATTCGGTGTTGCCGACGTCGCGGTGGGCGAAGATCTCCGGCAGCGTCGGCACCGCGCCGGCCGGGTAGAAGGTGTAGTTGCCGCCGGCGGAGGTCAATTGCACTGTGCCGAGCGGGTTCACGTGGTCCAGGCCCATCCGCCAGCCGAGCAGCCGCCCGACGGTGCGGATCTGGACGTCGGTCGGCGGCACGGTCTCGAAGTCGCCGATCATCGACACACCCCACACGTCGCGGTTGAAACCGCCGGTGTGAGATCCCAGGACGTCCTTGGTGATTCCGCCTGCCCGGCCCTCGAAGACCTGGCCGTACTTGTCGACCAGCGCGTTGTAGGCGATGTCGCACCAGCCCAGTGTCCTGGTGTGGTAGGCGTAGATGGAGCGCACGATCGCGGCGGAGTCCTCCGGGGCGTAGTCGTTACTGCCTGCGGTGTGGTGCACCACGGCGGCGCGAATCCCGTTGCCGTACACCGGCCCACCGCAGCGCATCGCGTCGTCGGCCCCCCACTGGGCGCGGCTGATGATGTTGGGCGGCTGACCCGGCCCCAGAGCGGCGGTGGGCGGCGTCCACTGGGAGTCGACGGGCGCTTTCGGCGGTGTGATCAGCACGGCCGAGATGTTCTGGGAGAAGGGCTGTTCGACGTTCGCGGGGACGTAGCCCAGTTCCTTGCCGGCGTCGACGCCGGTCTCGGGCGGCGCGGTGGTGACCGGAGCGCCCTTGGGGCGGGTGACCGCGATCTGGACGTCCGTGGTGGTGCCGACGAAGACCGGGTCGGTGCCGCGCGGGCCGCCGCCCTGGCTGTCGTCGGCGTTCGACTCCAGGGTGTCGGTGTCGTACCAGGGGCCCCAGGATCCGTCGGGCTTCTTGGCCCGGACCCGAGCGGTCGTGCCGGTCAGGTCGGAGCCGGTCAACGCCACCATCGAGAACGGGGTGGGCTGGCTGATCTCGCGGATGGTCTCGCCACCGCCGAGGCCGGCCAGCGGCTGCTGGCTGAGCAGCGTGTCAGCCGCGCTGGGTCCGTCTTTGCGGTCGGAGCCGGGCCCGCCGGTGATCGCCCACGGCAGGATGACGACAGTCGCCGCGATCGCGGTGAACAGGATCGTCGGTGTGGGTCGGCGAGACGGCACAAGGCGATGTTACGTATGAGCCCACTGTTGCAAGTGTTTCGACACGGGCCAGTGTGAATAAAGTGATAATTGAGCCTGCAACGGCACCGCAGGGGCCTCTCCGGGTGTCTGACCAAACGGTCGGCCCCACCCTGCGGTGCCGTTTCGACGCAGGCTTTGCGCTACCCGGCCGGGGCAGCCGCGGGGGCCGCGGCCGCCGCCGTCGAGGCGCCCTGAATCGCCTGGGTGATCGACGGCACGACCATGCCTTTCAGCAGGTCGATCGCCTGTCCGACACCGAGTTGGTTGGCCGCACTGCTCAGATCGCTGATGATCCCGCCCGAGCTGGCCGGCGCGGCGGGCACGGCCAGCGAGGGGTCACCGAGGATCGGATAGGTGCCGGCAGTCGGACCCAGCGGGGCCGTGATCGGCTGCTCGTTGGGCAGGCCCAGCCCGGTGGCCGACGGGCTCGTCAGCGACGGAGTGGTGCCCAACTGCGGGGTGGTCAACGCCGGGTTGGTCAGCGACGGATCGGTCAGCGACGGCGTCGCGCCCGCCGCCGGGGCGGCAGGCGTGGTCAGTCCCGGCGTGGTCAGGCTCGGCGTCGTGAGACCGGGGGCGGTGACCTGGGCGTGGTCAGACCGGGCGTGGTCAGGCTCGGCGTGGTCAGACCGGGGGTGGTCAGGCTCGGCGTGGTCAGACCGGGGGTGGTCAGGCTCGGCGTGGTCAGACCGGGCGTGGTCAGGCTCGGCGTGGTCAAGCCAGGGGCGGTCAAGCCGGGCGTGGTCAGCGTCGGACCGGCCTGCACCGGCTGAGCGCCGGCCGGGCTGAGGCCCGTCGGCAGCGGCGGCAGGTTGATCCCGAACTGCGAGAGACCCTGCTGCAAGGCAGACATCAGCTCATTGGGCAGGTCGGTGACGACAGCGGCTTGGACGAAATCACGGTGCTCGGGTGCCTTCTGGTTGGAAGTCAGCTCGATCACACCAACAGCTGCAAACGGACTTGCGACGGCCAGGGCGGCGACTGCGCTCATGGCTGTCGAGAGCTTGCGTCGACGACGGTTCGGCACGGAAGTCTCCTCAATCTGGACTACATCGGTTCATGTCTGAACTTGTTCGAAAGCCCCGAAATTCGGCCGTGCGCCGAGACCGAAGCCAACGTGATCGATGGTACGGCTGTGACTGCTGTGTCTAGAGTGACGATGCGGAATCGTGAGCTAATTGCGACCCGGATCGTTAGTGGCCGCAGCGGATTTCCGGGTGTCGCCCCGCCTCGCGATGCGGGTCACACCCCCGCGGTCGGATACCCTAGGCGCCGATGACCTCTCATTCCCGGGTCGCCCCACCCCAGCCCACAGGACCTGATTCCCCGGTCGCTTCGCTCCAGCCCGCCGGTCCCTTCGACCTCTTCGTCGTCGGCTCCGGCTTCTTCGGCCTGACCGTCGCCGAGCGGGTGGCGACCCAACTGGGCAAGCGTGTCCTGGTGGTCGACCGGCGCGGCCACATCGGCGGCAACGCCTACTCCGAGCCGGAGCCGCAGACCGGGATCGAGATCCACAAGTACGGCGCCCACCTGTTCCACACCTCCAACAAGCGGGTGTGGGACTACGTCCGCCAGTTCACCGACTTCACCGGCTACCAACATCGCGTCTTCGCCATGCACAACGGGCAGGCCTACCAGTTCCCGATGGGCCTGGGCCTGGTGGCCCAGTTCTTCGGCCGGTACTACAGCCCCGAGGAGGCGCGGGCCCTGATCGCCGAGCAGGCCTCTGAGATCTCAGCGATCGACGCCGAGAATTTCGAGGAGAAGGCCATCTCGCTGATCGGCCGGCCGCTCTACGAGGCGTTCGTCCGCGACTACACCGCCAAGCAGTGGCAGACCGACCCCAAGGAACTGCCCGCGGCCAACATCACCCGCCTGCCGGTGCGCTACACCTTCGACAACCGCTACTTCAACGACACCTACGAGGGCCTGCCCGTCGACGGCTACACGAAGTGGCTGGAGAACATGGCCGCCGACGAGCGCATCGAGGTCCGCCTGGACACCGACTGGTTCGACGTCCGTGACGAGCTGCGGGCCGCCAGCCCGGACGCGCCCGGTGGTCTACACCGGGCCGCTGGACCGCTACTTCGACTACGCCGAGGGCCGGCTCGGCTGGCGCACCCTGGACTTCGAGGTCGAGGTGCTTGCCGACCGGCGACTTCCAGGGCACACCGGTGATGAACTACAACGACATCGAGGTGCCGTTCACCCGAATCCACGAGTTCCGGCACTTCCACCCGGAGCGCGACTACCCGACCGACAAGACCGTCATCATGCGGGAGTACTCCCGCTTCGCCGATGACGACGACGAACCGTACTACCCGATCAACACCGAAGCCGACCGGGCGCTGCTGGCCGCCTACCGAGCCCGGGCCAAGGCAGAGACGGCCTCGGCGAAAGTCCTCTTTGGTGGCAGGCTTGGCACCTACCAGTACCTGGACATGCACATGGCCATCGCCAGCGCGCTGAACATGTACGACAACGTCCTGGCGCCGCATCTGCGTGACGGAACTCCGCTTACGGAAAGCAGCACAGCATGAGCGACATCCCGTCCGGGCCCATCGCGCCCGGCGAATCCCGAGCGGTGAGCCTGCTCGCCCGCGTGATCCTGCCGCGCCCCGGTGAGCCGCTCGACGTCCGCAAGCTCTACATCGAGGAGTCGGAGACCAACTCCCGCCGGGCGCACGCCCCGACCCGCACCACCTTGGAGATCGGCTCGGAGTCCGAGGTCTCCTTCGCGACGTACTTCAACGCCTTCCCGGCCAGTTACTGGCGCCGCTGGTCGACGCTGGAGTCGGTGGTGCTGCGCGTCGAGCTGACCGGCTCGGCCCGCGTCGACGTGTACCGGTCCAAGGCGACCGGCGCCCGGATCACCGTCGGCGGCACCGAGGTAGCCAGCGTCGACGCCAACACCCCGATCGCCGCGGAGTTCGAGATCGGCCTGGATCCCTTCGAGGACGGCGGCTGGATCTGGTTCGACATCACCACCGACACCAAGGTCATCCTGCACAAGGCCGCCTGGTACGCACCGGTGCCCGCACCCGGCCGGGCCGACATCGCCGTCGGCATCCCGACCTTCAACCGGCCGGCCGACTGCGTCAACGCGTTGCGGGCGCTGACCTCCGACCCGTTGGTCGACGAGGTCATCGGCGCGGTGATCGTCGCCGACCAGGGCGCGAACAAGGCCAGCGCCCATCCTGACTTCCCGGCCGCGGCGGCGCTGCTGGGTGACCGGCTCTCGATCCACAACCAGCCCAACCTCGGCGGCTCCGGCGGCTACAGCCGCGTCATGTACGAGGCGCTCAAGCACACCGACTGCGAACAGATCCTGTTCATGGACGACGACATCCGCATCGAGCCGGACTCGATCCTGCGGGCGCTGGCGCTCAACCGGTTCGCCAAGACGCCGACGCTGATCGGCGGGCAGATGCTCAATCTGCAGGAGCCGTCGCACCTGCACGTCATGGGCGAGATCGTCGACCGGTCGAACTTCATGTGGACCAACGCGCCCGCACACCGAGTACGACCACAACTTCGCCAAGTACCCGCTGGCCGACGACGACGAGCGCAGCCTGGCGCTGCACCGCCGCATCGACGTCGACTACAACGGCTGGTGGATGTGCATGATCCCGCGGCAGGTGGCCGAGGAGCTGGGCCAGCCGCTGCCGTTGTTCATCAAATGGGACGACGCCGACTACGGTCTGCGCGCCGGCGAGCACGGCTACGGCACGGTCACCATGCCGGGGACCGCGATCTGGCACATGGCCTGGAGCGACAAGGACGACGCCATCGACTGGCAGGCCTACTTCCACCTGCGCAACCGGCTGGTGGTCTCGGCCCTGCACTGGGACGCCCCGATCGGCGGCCTGCTGGCGAGCTCGCTCAAAGCAACGTTCAAACACCTTCTGTGCCTTGAGTATTCGACGGTGGCGATCCAGAACCGGGCGATCGCGGACTTCCTCGCCGGCCCGGAGCACATCTTCTCCATCCTGGAGTCGGCGCTGCCCGAGGTCCGCAAGATGCGCGAACAGTACTCCGACGCGGTGGTGCTGCCGGGCGCGACTTCGCTGCCCAAGCCCAGCGGCCGCACCAAGGTGCACAAGCCGCCGGTGTCGCTTGCCCGCCATCGGTTTTCGGCTCGCCCGCGGCGTTTTCCACCAGATGCGCAAGGAGAACCCGGACCACCATGAGCGCCCGCAGCTCAACGTGCCCACCCAGGACGCCCGCTGGTTCCTGCTGTGCAAGGTCGACGGTGTCACGGTGACCACCGCCGACGGCCGCGGCGTGGTGTTCCGCCAGCGTGACCGGGCCAAGATGTTCGCACTGTTGCGCGCGTCGCTGCGCCAGCACATCCGGCTGGCCCGCAAGTACAACCGGATGCGCAAGGTCTACCGCAAGGCGCTGCCGGTGCTGTCCAGCAAGGAGAAGTGGGAGACCGTGCTGCTCGACACGTCAGCGGTCAATGCCTGACGAAGCGGACGTCCCGGAGCCGGTCGCGCCGCCGCCCACCGGCGAGGTCGCCGCACTGGTGGCCGTCCAGTCCGCCCTGGCCACCCCGCAGGTGATCGCGGTCGCCCGCGCGATGTCGCACTTCGGCGAGCACGCCCAGGGCTGGGTGGCGCTGTCGGCGCTGGGTGCGCTGGTCGCGCCGAAACGGCGCCGCGACTGGCTGCTGGTCGGTGTCGGCGCCGTTGCGGCGCACGCGGCCGCGATCGCGATCAAGCTCGTGGTCCGTCGCAAGCGGCCTCACCACCCGGCGATCGCCGTCAACGTGGGCACCCCGAGCGCACTGAGTTTCCCCTCCGCGCACGCAACGTCCACAACCGCCGCGGCTATGCTGCTGTGCCGGGCCACCCGCTCGCCGTTACCCCTGGTTCTGGTGCCCGCGATGGCCCTGTCGCGGCTGGTGCTCGGTGTGCATTACCCGACCGACGTGCTCGCCGGTGCCGCTGTCGGCGCCGCGGTTGCACGAACGGCCGCACACCTCGCCTCACCGCAGAAGGAGACGCAGAAGTGAGTGCGACATGAGCGAGGAAGCCGCGCCGGTCACCGGACCACCGAGCAATCTGGTCAGCGGGATCATCAAGGCCATCCGCCCGCGGCAGTGGCCGAAGAACCTGCTGGTCCTGGCCGCACCGCTGGCCGCGCTCGGCGGCAACGTCAGCTACGACTACCGCGACGTCCTGTTCAAGGTCGTCGATCGCCTTCGTGGTGTTCTGCCTGGCGGCGTCGTCGATCTACCTGATCAACGACGCCCGGGACGTCGAGGCCGACCGCGCCCACCCGACCAAGCGGTTCCGGCCGATCGCCGCCGGGGTGCTGCCGGTCGGGCTGGCCTACGGCATCGCCATCGCGCTCGCGCTGGCCTCGCTGGGCATCTCGTGGTGGCTCACCCCACATCTGGCCGTTGGTGATGGCGATCTACATCGGCATCCAGCTCGCCTACTGCTTCGGCCTGAAACACCAAGCGGTACTGGACATCTGCATCGTCTCGTCGGGCTTCCTGCTCCGTGCGATCGCCGGAGGTGTGGCCGCGGGTATCCCGCTGTCGCGATGGTTCCTGCTGGTGATGGCGTTCGGCTCGTTGTTCATGGCGGCCGGCAAGCGCTACGCCGAACTTCAACTCGCCGAGCGCACCGGGGCCAAGATCCGGAAGTCGCTGGAGAGCTACACCAGCACCTATCTGAGGTTCGTCTGGACGCTGTCGGCCACCTCCGTGGTGCTCTGCTACGGGCTGTGGGCGTTCGAGCGCGACGGCGACCACGGGTCGTGGTTCGTGATCTCGATGATCCCGTTCACCATCGCGATCCTGCGGTATGCGGTCGACGTCGACGGCGGACTGGCCGGTGAACCCGAGGAGATTGCGCTGCGCGACCGGGTGCTGCAGCTGCTGGCCCTGGCCTGGATCGGAACCATCATTGCTGCCGTCGCTTTCGGCTAGCCCGACCGCCGCTTCCCCGGGTGCGGCCTGGCCCGACTGGCCGGCGTTCCCGCTCGGGCGGCTGTCGCGTATCAGCCTGTGGGTCAGCGTCGTGGTGGTCGCCGCACTGTT
The DNA here is from genome assembly GCA_963765445.1 of uncultured Actinomycetota bacterium. Classification (GTDB taxonomy): domain Bacteria; phylum Actinomycetota; class Actinomycetes; order Mycobacteriales; family Mycobacteriaceae; genus Mycobacterium. The sequence continues at coordinate 84,911 of CAVXWQ010000031.1, read as the reverse complement.
CGGGTGGGGAGCCTGGCAACGACGCTGGATCGCCGACGACGGGTTGATCGTGCTGCGCACGGTGCGCAACCTGCTGGCCGGCAACGGCCCGGTGTTCAACGCCGGCGAACGGGTGGAGTCCAACACCTCGACCGCTGTGGACCTACCTGAACTACCTCGGCGCCGTGGTCGGCGGACCGGTGCGCCTGGAGTACGTCGCGCTGGCGCTGGCGCTGAGCCTGTCGGTCGCCGGGGTGGTGATGGTGATGCTCGGCACCGCCCGGCTGTACGCGCCGAGCCTGCGCGGCCGCCGGGCGCTGTTGCTGCCCGCCGGCGTGCTGGTCTACATCGCGATTCCGCCGGCCCGGGATTTCGCCACCTCCGGCCTGGAGAACGGTCTGGTGCTCGCCTGGATCGGCCTGCTGTGGTGGATGATGGTCTGCTGGTCGCAACAGCCTGCGAGGGACGCGCCCGAACAAGCCCTGGTTCATCGCCGCGCTGGCCGTCGTCGCCGGACTGAGCGTGCTGGTCCGCCCCGAGCTCGCCCTGATCGGCGGCCTGGCTCTGCTGATGATGCTGATCGCCGCGCGCGACTGGAAGACCCGCGTGCTCGATCGTGGTCGCCGGCGGCCTTCTGCCGGTGGGCTACCAGATCTTCCGGATGGGCTACTACGGCCTGCTGGTTCCGCAGACCGCGCTGGCCAAGGACGCCTCCGGCGACAAGTGGGGCCAGGGCCTGATCTATCTGGCCAACTTCAACAAGCCCTATGCGCTGTGGATCCCCGCACTGCTGCTGATCGCGCTGGGCGCGGTCCTGCTGGCCCTGCGAAGCAGACCGTGGTGGATCGGCCGCTCCGACGCTCCCAGCAACTACAGCTGGCTGGCGCGCCGGATCCACAGCCCGGCCGCGGTCGTCATCTTCATGCTCCTCAGCGGCCTCGTGCAGGCCTTGTACTGGATCCGCCAGGGCGGCGATTTCATGCATGGCCGGGTTTTGCTGACGCCGGTGTTCTGCCTGCTGGCCCCGGTATCGGTGATTCCCATCGTGATGCCCGACGGGACCCGGTTCTCGCGGGAGAAGGGCTACCTGCTCGCCGGTGCGGCCAGCGCGCTGTGGCTGGCGCTGGCGGGGTGGTCGCTGTGGGCGGCGAACTCGCCGGGGATGGGTCCGGACGCCACCCGCGTCACCTATTCGGGCATCGTCGACGAGCGGCGCTTCTACTCACAAGCCACCGGCCACGCCCACCCGCTGACCGCCGCCGACTATCTGGACTACCCGCGGATGCGCGCGGTGATCGTGGCGATCAACAACACCCCCGACGGCGCCCTGCTGCTGCCGTCGGGCAACTACGACGTCTGGGACGTGGTGCCGGCCCTTCCGCCGCCACCGCCGCCACCCGGGGTGTCGATGGACACCTGGCGGCGCCAGATCGCGCCCCACACAGTCTTTTTCACCAACCTCGGCATGGTCGGCATGAACGTGGGTCTGAACACCCGGGTGATCGACCAGATCGGTCTGGCGAATCCGCTCGCGGCGCACACGGCGCGACTCGAGGACGCCCGCATCGGCCACGACAAGAACCTCTTCCCGGACTGGGCGGTCGCCGAGGGGCCGTGGCTCAAGGAGCATCCCTACGTCCCGCCGTATCTGGACGAGGGGTGGATCAAGGAAGCCGGGGTGGCGCTGAAGTGCCCCGAGACCGACCGCATGCTGGAGTCGATCCGGGGTCCGCTGGGCATCCGCAGCTTCCTGTCGAACGTGCTGCACTCGCTGGAGTTCACCCGCTATCGGATCGATCGGGTGCCCCAGTACGAGCTGCGCCGCTGCGGGCTCGACGAGCCCGAATTGGAGGGCACCCCGTACACTGGCTTACCGGCCACGGGACCCTAGCCGTCGGGGGAGTGTTAGCTAGGTGGGTGCCGCCCGGTAACGCTGCGGTCAGATCGCGGCGATACAAGGTCAGGTGTGAGAGCGCTTGGCGCGACCAATGTCGGCTGATGACGGCACACGCATGCCGCGGAACGGACGAGTAGAGCAACCGATGGTTTGTGCATTCAGTGGGTCGGCCGTGCGCGCGGTCTGCCAACGCCTGGCAGCTGCGACCGCCGCCGTCCTGATGATCGCGACAGTCGCCGCCGTGACCGGCGGGACGCCCAGAGCGTCGGCGTTCTCCCGCGAAGGCCTGCCGGTGGAGTACCTCGACGTGTACTCGGCGGCGATGGGACGCAACATCCGCGTGGAGTTCCAGACCGGAGCCGCAGGGGCGGCGACATCTGGCCCCGGCGCCGCCGCAGCCCCGCGCCCGGACGCACCCCGCGGCGCCCGCCGCACCGACCAAAGCGGTCTACCTGCTCGACGGCCTGCGCGCCCAGGACGACTACAGCGGCTGGGACATCAACACCCCGGCGTTCGAGTGGTTCTACGGCTCCGGCGTCTCGGTCGTGATGCCCGTCGGCGGCCAGTCCAGCTTCTACAGCGACTGGTACAAGCCGTCGAGCTTCAACAAGCAGCCCTATACCTATAAATGGGAGACATTCCTCACCAGTGAGCTGCCGCTGTGGCTGGCCGCCAACAAGACGGTGTCGACCGCCGGCAACGGTGTGGTCGGGCTCTCGATGTCCGGCGGCGCCGCGCTGATCCTGTCGGCGTTCCACCCGCAGCAGTTCATCTACGCGGCGTCGCTGTCCGGCTTCCTCAACCCGTCGGCGCTGGTGATGCAGCAGGCCATCCGGGTCGCCATGCTCGACGCCGGCGGATACAACGTCGACGACATGTGGGGCGCCCCGTGGGACGCGGCCTGGAAGCGCAACGACCCGGTCAAACAGGCGGCGACCATCGCCCGCAACGGCACTCGGTTGTGGATCTACTGCGCGCCGGGCGGCCAGACCGACCTCGACCAGGGCGCCGACCCGAGCGTGGCGTTCTCCGCCAACAGCCTCGAGTCGTTGGCGATCAAGAGCAACAAGGACTTCCAGGCCGCCTATGTGCAGGCCGGTGGCGCCAACGCGACCTTCAACTTTCCGCCGTCCGGCAACCATTCGTGGCCGTACTGGGGAGCGCAGTTGACGGCACTGAAACCCGACCTCATCGCCACGATCAACCGGTGATGGGGCGATCACGAGGAAATCTCAGAAGAGGAACGATCACATCACCTGTGGTTGACTACCAGGGCACTGCTGCGCGGATCGCCGGTGCGGCTCACACAAAAAGGATGGGAATAGTTGCATGAAGTTCGTTGAGAAGTTGCGTGGCGCATGGCTGCGCCGGCTGACGGTCGCCACCGCGGCCGCCGCTGTGCTGCCCGGCCTGATCGGCGTCGTCGGCGGCTCCGCAACGGCGGGAGCGTTCTCCAAGCCGGGTCTGCCGGTGGAGTACCTGGACGTGCCGTCCGCCGGCATGGGACATGACATCCGCATCCAGTTCCAAAGCGGTGGAGCCAACTCGCCCGCGGTCTACCTGCTGGACGGTCTGCGCGCGCAGGACGACTTCAACGGCTGGGACATCAACACCCCGGCGTTCGAGTGGTACAACGGCTCGGGCCTGTCGGTGATCATGCCCGTCGGTGGCCAGTCCAGCTTCTACAGCGACTGGTACAGCCCGGCCTGTGGCAAGGCGGGTTGCACCACCTACAAGTGGGAGACCTTCCTGACCCAGGAGCTGCCCGCGTGGCTGGCCGCCAACCGTCAGGTCAAGCCGACCGGTAGTGCCGCCGTCGGTCTGTCGATGGCCGGCTCGGCCTCGCTGACCCTGGCGATCTACCATCCCCAGCAGTTCCCGTACGCAGCCTCGCTGTCGGGCTTCCTGAACCTCTCCGAGGGCTGGTGGCCGATGCTGGTCAACATGTCGATGGGCGACGCCGGCGGCTTCAAGGCCGACGACATGTGGGGCAAGACCGGGGACCCCAACAGTGCGTGGAAGCGCAACGACCCGATGGTCAACATCCAGACCCTGATCGACAACAACACCCGCATCTGGATCTACTGCGGCGACGGCAAGCAGTCCGACCTCGACGCCGGCTCCACCGCGTTCAACCTGTTCAACGCCAAGTTCCTGGAGGGCTTCACGCTGCGGACGAACAAGACGTTCCGTGACACCTACCTGGCCAAGGGCGGCAGCAACGGCGTGTTCAACTTCCCGGCCAACGGGACCCACAGCTGGGGCTACTGGGGACAGCAGCTGCAGCAGATGAAGCCGGACATCCAGCGCGTGCTCGGGGCCACCCCGACCGCCTGATCCGTCGGCTATCGACAACCGACCAACGGCGACGACCATCGGGGTCGTCGCCGTTGGCGTCTGAAGAACCAGCGCCAAGCCCGTGACCGGTGTGATTCACTACGTTGCGGGCGGGCGGAGTCACGAACATCGCGACAAATCGACGTGAGGTGGATATGAGAGGTCTGTCGAACCTGTTCCGAGCGGTGAGCGCCGCGGTCCTGGCCCTGGGTCTGTGGGGAGCGACCGCTCCCAGCGCCGGCGCCGCGGGCGTCGAGTACCTGATGGTGCCGTCACCCGCGATGGGCCGCGACATCCCGGTGGCCTTCCTGGCCGGTGGCCCGCACGCGGTGGTGCTGCTCGACGCGTACAACGCCGGAGACGGTGTCAGCAACTGGGTCACCGCCGGAAACGCCATGAACACCCTGGCCGGCAAGGGCATCTCGGTGGCGGCCCCGGCCAGTGGCGCGTTCACGCTGTACACCAACTGGGAGCAGGACGGCACCCGCCAGTGGGAGACGTTCCTGTCCGACGAGCTGCCGAACTGGCTGGCGGCCAACAAGGGCCTCGCGCCCAGCGGCCACGCGATCGTCGGCGCCGCTCAGGGCGGTACCGGCGCCATGATGGAGGCGACCTTCCACCCGGACCGCTACCGCTACGCCGGGTCGCTGTCGGCCTTCCTGACTCCGTCGCGGACGTTCGAGAACGGCGCGATCACCGCCGGCATGAACGAGTTCGGCGGGGTGAACACCCAGGCCATGTGGGGCGCCGCCCAGCTGGGCCGGTGGAAGTGGCATGACCCGGACGTCCACGTGAACCTGCTGGTCGCACAACAACACCCGGCTGTGGGTCGAAAGCCCGCAGACCTACACGTGCAGCGATCCGCCGGCGATGATCGGCTACTGCGATCAGGTCACGGGCAGCAGCCGGACCTTCTACGCGCACTACCGGGCGCAGGGCGGCGGCAACGGGCACTTCGACTTCCCGACCAGCGGCGAGCACGACTGGGGCAACTGGGCTGCTCAGCTGGGTGCGATGGCGAACGACATTGCGGCGGCGATCAAATAGTCCGCATCTGATCTTGAACTGTTAACCATCCGCAACCAGTTGGAGCTCCGGAGCACCTCCGGTGAGCCGGTACCGTGGAAGCGTGCAGCGCTCGGATGGCCGTACCGTCGGCAAAGCTGCCGGTGACGCGATGCCGGTTTCCGGCGTGCCCCGGCATGCCTTGCTGTTGGCCGGACTGCTCGGCCCCACCGCCTGGCTGCTGATCGGCTGCGGCTCCGGCGAGGATCTGGTGACCACGGCGGCCGCCCCGGCCGGGCAGCCGCCGGGCCGTCCACGCCGACGGACACCCCGCTCTCGCCGGACAACGAGATGCAGTCCGCCAAGCTCGACGTGACGCCCACCCAGCGCGCCTTCCTCGACGCGCTGTCGGCTGCCGGCGTGCACCCCTCCAGCGAGCTGCAGGCGCTGTCCATCGGCTCCTCGGTCTGCCAGGCGCACGCCGCCGGCCAGAGCGACCAGGCCGTATGGGACTACATCGCCCCGATGGTGCGCAGCGATGTGGCCGACGGGCAGCCGTCGGCGGCACCGCAGACGACATCCGATCTGCAGTCGGTGACGGCGGACTACATCCGCATCGCGACCCAACGCCTCTGCTAGCAGGAAGACAACGCCTCTTCAATGGCTTTCCATGGCTCGAACCTCCCGGACTAACGCCCGGCGCAGACGCCACCGCATCCTCGGCCTCGTCGCCGCGGGTGCGATGGCGGTTGCCGTCGCGCTGATCGTCGCCATCATCGTGATCGTCGTGCGCCGGCCGGAGTCGCCGCCGAGCGCGGTGCCGCCCACCGCCGTCCCGCCGACCAGCCAGCCGGGCGAGAAGAAGCCGCGGCCGGAGTTCCAGGACGCCAGCTGCCCGGACGTCGACCTGATCGCGATCCCGGGCACCTGGGAGTCCTCGCCCACCGACGATCCGCTGAACCCCACCCAGTTCCCCATCGCGCTGCTGCGCAACGTCACCGGGCCGATCAGGGACCAGTTCGGGCCCGACCGGCTGCGAGGTGTACACCGTCCCCTACACCGCGCAGTTCCACAATCCGCTGTCGGCGGACAAGCAGATGTCCTACAACGACAGCCGCGCCGAAGGCACCCGCGCCGCGGTGAAGGCCATGACCGAGATGAACGACCGCTGCCCGCTGACCAGCTACGTGCTGGTCGGCTTCTCGCAGGGCGCGGTGATCGCCGGCGACCTCGCCAGCGACATCGGCAACGGGCGCGGTCCGGTCGACGAGGACCTGGTCCTGGGTGTGACGTTGATCGCCGACGGCCGCCGCCAGGAGGGCGTCGGGCAGGTCATCGGCCCCAACCCGCCGGGTCAGGGCGCCGAGATCACCCTTCACGAGGTCCCGACGCTGTCGGCGCTGGGTCTGACGATGAGCGGCGAGCGGCCCGGCGGTTTCGGGGCGCTGAACAACCGCACCAACCAGATCTGCGCGCCCGGTGACCTGATCTGCGCGGCCCCCGACCAGGCGTTCAACATCACGAATCTGCCGAGCACACTCGACGTGCTGGCCGGCGGGGCCGGGCAGCCGGTCCACGCGATGTACAACACGCCGCAGTTCTGGAACCTCGACGGCCAAACGTCCACGTCATGGACACTGAACTGGGCGCGTGACGTAATCGAGAACGCCCCGCACCCAAAACACGGGTGACACCGAAACGGCACGGCGATCCGATTTGGTCACCGCCGCTACTGCGCCTAACATTAAGAAGAAAATAAGAGCTGCGGCGTCGATCGTCGGCGTGGACGTGTTGGGACGTCCGAACCGGCGGGGATCCACGATCTCGGTAGCATCTGTGAGGTTTGGGTTCCGCGACGCAGGGTGACCGGTGGCGCGATGTCATGCGCGGCCGCCGCAGAGCCCGACACAGATGTGTTCTGACAGGAGAGTGGTATGCCGTTCCATAACCCGTTCATCAAGGACGGACGGATCACCTTCCCTGAAGGCGCCAGCGTGGTCAAGCACGTCGAGCGCTGGGCCAAGGTCCGCGGCGACAAGCTCGCCTACCGCTTCCTCGATTTCTCCACCGAACGCGATGGCCTGGTCCGCGAACTGAACTGGGCCGAGTTCAGCACCCGCAACCGCGCGGTGGCCGCGCGCCTGCAGCAGGTGACCCAGCCCGGCGACCGGGTGGCCATCCTGTGCCCGCAGAACCTGGAATACCTGGTCGCCTTCTTCGGCACGCTGTACTCCGGCCGGATCGCGGTGCCGCTGTTCGACCCGTCCGAGCCCGGCCACGTCGGGCGCCTGCACGCCGTCCTCGACGACTGCGCGCCCGCGGCGATCCTGACCACCACCGAGGCCGCCGAAGGGGTGCGCAAGTTCTTCCGCACCCGCCCGGCCAAGGAGCGTCCCCGCGTCATCGCGGTCGACGCGGTGCCCGAGGAGGTCGGCGCCACCTGGGAGCACTACGACAACGTCGACGAAGGCACCATCGCCTACCTGCAGTACACCTCCGGTTCGACCCGGATCCCGACCGGTGTGCAGATCACCCACCTGAACCTGGCCACCAACGTCGTGCAGGTGATCGAGGCGCTCGAGGGTGAGGAAGGCGACCGGGGTGTGTCCTGGCTGCCGTTCTTCCACGACATGGGTCTGATCACGGCGCTGCTGTCGCCGATGATCGGCCACTACTTCACCTTCATGACGCCGGCCGCGTTCGTGCGCCGCCCCGGTCGCTGGATCCGCGAGCTGGCCCGCAAGCCCGGCGACACCGGCGGCACCATCTCGCCGGCCCCGAACTTCGCGTTCGACCACGCCGCCGCCCGCGGGCTTCCCAAGGACGGCGAGGAGCCGCTGGACCTGTCCAACGTCAAGGCCATCCTCAACGGCAGCGAGCCGATCTCGGCGGCCACGGTGCGGCGGTTCAACGAGGCGTTCGGCCCGTACGGCTTCCAGCCCAAGGCCATCAAGCCGTCCTACGGCCTGGCCGAGGCCACGCTGTTCGTGTCGACCACCCCGTCGGCCGAGGAGCCCACGATCATCTCGGTCGACCGCGACCAGCTCAACGCCGGCAAGTTCGTCCAGGTCCCGGACGACTCCCCGACGGCGGTGGCCCAGGCCGGCGCGGGCAAGATCGGTGTCGACGAATGGGCGGTGATCGTCGACAACGACACCGCCACCGAGCTGCCGGACGGGCAGATCGGCGAGATCTGGATCAGCGGCCAGAACATGGGCACCGGCTACTGGAACAAGCCCGAGGAGACCGTCGCGACGTTCCAGAACATCCTCAAGTCGCGGACCAACCCGTCGCACGCCGAAGGCGCGGCCGACGACGCGACGTGGGTGCGCACCGGCGACCTCGGCGCCTACCACGAGGGCGAGCTCTACATCACCGGCCGCACCAAGGACCTGGTCATCATCGACGGCCGCAACCACTACCCGCAGGACCTGGAGTACTCCGCCCAGGAGTCGACCAAGGCGGTGCGCACCGGATTCGTCGCGGCCTTCTCGGTGCCGGCCAACCAGTTGCCCGACGAGGTGTTCGAGAACGCCCACGCCGGACTCAAGCGCGACCCCGACGACACCTCCGAGCAGTTGGTGATCGTCGCCGAGCGGGCCCCCGGCTCGCACAAGCTGGACCTGGGGCCGGTCGCCGACGACATCCGCGCGGCGGTCGCGGTGCGCCACGGTGTCACGGTGCGCGACGTGCTGCTGACCCCGGCCGGCGCGATCCCCCGCACCTCCAGCGGAAAGATCGGCCGGCGCGCCTGCCGCTCGGCCTACCTGGACGGCAGCCTGCGCAGCGGGAAGGTGGCCAACGCCTTCCCGGACGAGACGGAATGACGACCGAAAGAAGTTCCTAGGTGGACGACGGAGTGTTCGGCACGAGACCGTGGCTGAGCGCTCCCTCGCACGAGGTGAGGCCTCATGTCTGAATCACACACGCCCGAAACGCCCGATATGCCGCAGACGATTTCACCATCGCGCCCGAAGCGGAGCTGACGCCGGCCCGCACCGATATGACGGTGCCGGAGATGCGCGAGTGGCTGCGCAACTGGGTGGCCAACGCCACCGGCCAGGCGCCCGACTCGATCGACGAGTCCACCGCGATGGTCGAGCTGGGGCTGTCCTCCCGCGACGCCGTCGCGATGGCCAGCGACATCGAGGACCTCACCGGCGTCACACTGACCGCCACCGTGGCCTTCCGCCATCCGACCATCGAGTCGCTGGCCACCGTCATCATCGAGGGCGAGCCGGAGCAAGAGGCCTACGACGAGTCCGAGGACTGGTCGCGCGATGCGACCCCCGCCGAGGAGGGCCGCCTCAACATCGCGATCGTCGGCCTGGCCACCCGCTTCCCCGGCGACATGAACACCCCCGACGAGATGTGGCAGGCGCTGCTCGAGGGCCGCGACGCGATCACCGATCTGCCCGAGGGCCGCTGGTCGGAGTTCATGGACGAGCCGCGGCTGGCCGAGCGGATCGCCAAGGCGCGCACCCGCGGCGGCTACATCAAGGACATCAAGGGCTTCGACGCCGAGTTCTTCGCGCTGTCGAAGATGGAAGCCGACAACATGGATCCGCAGCAGCGGATGGCGCTGGAGCTGACCTGGGAGGCGCTGGAGTTCGCCCGCATCCCGGCGTCCAGCCTGCGCGGCGAGAGCGTCGGCGTCTTCGTCGGCACGTCGACCAACGACTACAGCATGATGGCGATGATGGATCCGCGCACCGCGCATCCCTACGCCATCACCGGCACGGCCAGCTCGATCATCGCCAACCGGGTGTCCTACTTCTACGACTTCCGCGGCCCGTCGATGGCCGTCGACACCGCCTGCTCCAGCTCGCTGGTCGCCGTGCACCAGGGTGTGCGGGCGCTGCGCGCCGGTGAGGCCGACGTGGTCGTCGCCGGTGGTGTCAACGCGCTGGTGACGCCCGGCGGTCACGCTGGGCTTCGACGAGGTCGGTGGCGTGCTGGCCGCCGACGGCCGGATCAAGTCGTTCTCGTCCGACGCCGACGGCTACGCCCGTTCCGAGGGCGGCGGCATGCTGGTGCTCAAACGGCTGGAAGACGCCCGCCGCGACGGCGACGAGATCCTGGCCGTGATCGCCGGCGGCGCGGTCAACCACGACGGGCGGTCCAACGGCCTGCTCGCACCGAACCCCGACGCCCAGGCCGACGTCCTGCGCAAGGCCTATCACGACGCCGGGATCAACCCGCGCACCGTCGACTACATCGAGGCGCACGGCACCGGAACGATTCTGGGCGACCCGATCGAGGCCGACGCGCTGGGCCGCGTGATCGGCCGGGGCCGGTCCGCCGAGCAGCCCGCCCTGCTCGGTGCGGTCAAGTCCAATGTGGGCCACCTGGAGTCGGCGGCCGGCGCGGCCAGCCTGGCCAAGGTCGCATTGTCGTTGAGCCGCAACAAGATTCCGGCGTCGATCAACTACGCCGGCCCGAATCCCTACATCGACTTCGATGGTGTGCGGCTGAAGGTGGCCGACACGGCAACCGACTGGCCGCGCTACAGCGGTCATGCGATCGCCGGTGTGTCGGGCTTCGGCTTCGGTGGCGCCAACGCGCACCTGGTGCTGCGCGAGGTGCTGCCCTCGGATCTCGTTGAGCCCGAACAAGATTCGGAGCCGACCGACGACGGGTCGGCGAACTCCGACGCCGATGCCGTCTATGTGGGCGGCGTGCGGATGGACGAGTACGGCGAGTTCATCGACGACGACGACGACACGACGCCGAGGCCGAGGAGCTCGGCCAGCACGCCTACGACGTCGACGAGCGGGAGCCGGAACTGCCCGGCCTCACCGACGAGGCGCTGGAGCTGCTCGAGGTCGCCCGCGCCGAGTGGGAAGCGGCCGAGCAGCCTGTTCCCGTTGTGCCGCTGGCCGTTTCGGGATTCCTGACCTCCCGCAAGCGGGCCGCCGCCGCGGAGCTCGCGGACTGGATCGACAGCCCTGCGGGCCGGGCGGCGTCGCTGGAGTCGATCGGCCGTTCGCTGTCTCGGCGCAACCACGGCCGCTCGCGGGCGATCGTGATGGCCCACGACCACGACGAGGCCGTCAAGGGTCTGCGCGCGATCGCCGAGGGCAAGCAGAGCCCGCTGGTGCACAGCGCCGACGGGCCGGTGACCAACGGCCCGGTGTGGGTGCTGGCCGGATTCGGTGCGCAGCACCGCAAGATGGGCAAGAACCTCTATCTGCGCGACGAGGTGTTCGCCGAGTGGATCAACAAGGTCGACTCGCTGATCCAGGACGAGCTCGGCTACTCGATCGTCGAGCTGATCCTCGACGACTCGTCATTGCACCGACGGCATCGAGACCGACCCAGGTCACCATCTTCGCGATCCAGGTGGCCCTCGGTGAGCTGCTCAAGCATCACGGCGCCAAACCTGGCTGCGCTGGTTGGCCAGTCGCTGGGCGAGGCCGCTGCGGCGTACTTCTCCGGCGGTCTGTCGCTGGCCGACGCCACCCGCACCATCTGCGCGCGCTCGCGGCTGATGGGCGAGGGCGAGGCCATGCTCTTCGGCGACTACATCCGGTTGATGGCCCTGGTGGAGTACTCCGCCGAGGAGATCAAGACGGTGTTCTCCGACTTCCCCGACCTGGAGGTGTGCGTCTACGCGGCGCCGACCCAGACGGTGATCGGCGGGCCCCCCGCGCAGGTGGACGCGATCATCGAACGTGCCGAGTCCGAAGGCAAGTTCGCCCGCAAGTTCCAGACCAAGGGCGCCAGCCACACCACGCAGATGGATCCGCTGCTCGGCGAGCTGGCCGCGGAACTGCAAGGCATCCAGCCTCATCCGCTGAACACCGGCTACTTCTCCACCGTGCACGAGGGCAGCTACATCCGCCCGGGCGGCGAGCCGATCCACGACGTCGACTACTGGAAGAAGGGCCTGCGGCACAGCGTCTACTTCACCCAGGGCATCCGCAACGCCGTCGACAACGGGCACACCACGTTCCTCGAGCTGGCCCCGAACCCGGTGGCGCTCATGCAGGTCGGCCTGACGACCGCGGCCGCGGGTCTGCACGACGGGCAGCTGATCCCGACGCTGGCCAAGAAGCAGGACGAGGTCGAGTCGATGGTCGCCGCGATGGCGCAGCTGTACGTCTACGGCCACGACCTCGACATCCGAACCCTGTTCGGCGCAGGCGATTACGCCGACATCCCGCCGACGCGGTTCAAGCGCAAGGAGCACTGGCTCAACGCGCAGTTCTCCGCCGACGGCTCGTCGATGATCCCCGGCTCCCATGTCGCGATGCCGGACGGCAGGCACGTCTGGGAGTACGCCGCGCAGGGCCCGACCGACCTGGCCGCACTGGTGAAAGCCGCTGCGCTGCAGGTGCTTCCGGATGCGACGCTGACCGCGTCCGAGCAGCGCGCGGTGGCCGGTGAGGGTGCCCGGCTGGTGACGACGCTGACCAGGCATCCCGGCGGCGCGTCGGTTCAGGTGCACGCCCGCATCGACGAATCGTTCACGCTGGTCTACGACGCCGTCGTCACCCGCTCGGGTGCCGGTGTCGGCACTGCCGGCGGCGGTGGCCACCGGTGTGGCGGTGACCGAGACGGTGTCGGCCGCCGCGCCGGAAGCCGAGCCCGAGACGACGACGCGTCGCATCCTGAGCGACAACCTGGCCGCCGGCGCCAATCTGGCCGCCGGCTTCGCCAAGTGGTCGCCGGATTCCGGTGAGACGGTGCACGACCGGCTGGCCGCGATCGTCGGCGGAGCCATGGGTTACGAGCCCGAGGATCTGCCGTGGGAGGTGCCGCTGATCGAGCTCGGCCTGGATTCGCTGATGGCCGTGCGGATCAAGAACCGCGTCGAGTACGACTTCGACCTGCCGCCGATCCAGCTGACCGCGGTGCGCGACGCCAACCTCTACAACGTCGAGAAGCTCATCGAGTACGCGATCGAGAACCGCGACGCGGTGCAGGACTACGCCGAGCACCAGAAGGCGCTGACGCCCGAGGAGATCGCCGCCGAGCAGGCCGCGCATCGCGTCGGGTGAGGTCCCGCCGGAGCTGGCGGCCAAGCGGGCCAGGCCGCTCCGGCCGAGGCCGTCGAACTCCCGCCGCCGGCCACCAACCCGGCGGGCCGCGACATCCCGCCGCCGCCGACCGATCCGTCCGGACCGGGCAAGTCCGCCGCTGCCGCGGCTCCGGCCCAATCTGCTGCTGCCGCAGCGGCTGCCAAGGTCCTCACCCAGGAGGCCGTCACCGAGGCGCTCGGCGCCGACGTGCCCCCGCGTGAAGCCGCCGAACGCGTCACCTTCGCGACGTGGGCGATCGTCACCGGCAAGTCGCCGGGCGGCATCTTCAACGAGCTGCCCGCCGTCGACGACGACACCGCCGCCAAGATCGCCGAACGGCTCTCCGAGCGTGCCGAGGGACACCATCACCGTCGAGGACGTCAGGGCCGCCAGGACCATCGAGCAGCTGGCCACCACGGTGCCGCGAGTTCCTCGAGGCCGGCGAACTCGAGGGCTTCGTGCGGACCCTGCGCGCGCCCAAGGAGGGCACTCCGAAGACTCCGGTGTTCGTCTTCCACCCGGCCGGTGGATCGACGGTGGTCTACGAGCCGCTGCTCAAGCGCCTGCCCGCAGACACCCCGGTGTACGGCCTGGAGCGGGTCGAGGGCTCCATCGAGGAGCGCGCCGCCGAGTACGTGCCCAAGCTGATGGAGATGGGCGGCAAGGGCCCCTACATCCTGGCCGGCTGGTCACTGGGCGGAGCCCTGGCCTACGCCTGCGCGGTGGGCCTCAAGCGCAACGGCTGCGACGTCCGCTTCGTCGGGCTCATCGACACCGTGCGCGCCGGCGAGGAGGTGCCGCAGACCAAGGAGGAGATCCGCGCCCGCTGGGACCGCTACGCCCTGTTCGCGCAGCGCACCTTCAACGTCGAGATCCCGGAGATCCCGTACGAGCAGCTCGAGCAGCTCGACGACGAGGGGCAGGTGCGCTTCGTGCTGGACGCCGTCAAGGAAGCCGGCGTCGACATCCCGGGCGGCATCATCGAGCACCAGCGCACCTCGTATCTGGACAACCGTGCCCTGGACACCGCCAACATCGAGCCCTACGACGGCCACGTCGCGCTGTACATGGCCGATCGCTACCACGACGACGCGATCATGTTCGAGCCGCGCTACGCCATCCGCCAGCCCGACGGCGGCTGGGGTGAGTTCGCCTCGGACCTGGAGATCGTGCCGATCGGGGGCGAGCACATCCAGGCGATCGACGAACCGTACATTGCCAAGGTGGGCGCTCACATGAGCGAGGCGATCAACCGAATTGACGCTGAGGAGAACCAGGGGAAGTGACACATCGACCCCGTCACCACCGCTGAGAAGCTGGCCGAGCTGCGCGAAAAGCTGGAGCTGGCAAAGGAACCCGGCGGTGAGAAGGCCGCGGCCAAGCGCGACAAGAAGGGCATCCCCAGCGCCCGCGCGCGCATCCACGATCTGGTCGACCCAGGCAGTTTCCTGGAGATCGGCGCGCTGGCCAAAACCCCCGGCGATCCCAACGCGCTCTTCGGCGACGGCGTGGTCACCGGGCACGGCACCATCAACGGCCGCCCGGTGGGGGTGTTCAGCCACGACCAGACGGTGTTCCAGGGGACTGTCGGGGAGATGTTCGGCCGCAAGGTCGCCCGCCTGATGGAGTGGGTGGCCATGGTGGGCTGTCCGATCATCGGCATCAACGACTCCGGCGGCGCCCGCATCCAGGACGCGGCGACCTCGCTGGCCTGGTACGCCGAGCTGGGCCGCAGACACGAGTTGCTGTCCGGCACGATCCCGCAGATCTCGATCATCCTCGGCAAGTGCGCGGGCGGCGCGGTGTACTCGCCGATCCAGACCGACCTTGTGGTGGCGGTGCGGGACCAGGGCTACATGTTCGTCACCGGACCCGACGTCATCAAGGACGTCACCGGTGAGGACGTCAGCCTCGACGAACTCGGTGGCGCCGACTATCAGGCCAGATACGGCAACATCCACCAGGTCGTCGAGGACGAGAAGGCCGCGTTCCAGTACGTCCGCGACTACCTGGACTTCCTGCCGTCCAACACCTTTGACGACGCGCCCGTGGTCAATCCCGGGCTGGAGCCCGAGATCACCCCGCACGACCTGGAACTGGATTCGATCGTGCCGGACAACGACAACGCGGCCTACGACATGCACGAGATCCTGCTGCGCATCTTCGACGACGGCGACTTCCTCGACGTCGCCGCGCAGTCCGGCCAGGCCATCATCACCGGCTACGCGCGGGTCGACGGCCGCACCGTCGCCGTGATCGCCAACCAGCCGATGTACAACGCGGGCGCGATCGACAACGAGGAGTCCGACAAGGCGGCCCGCTTCGTGCGGTTCAACGACTCGTTCAATATCCCGCTGGTGTTCGTCGTCGACACCCCGGGGTTCATGCCCGGCGTTCAGCAGGAGAAGAACGGAATCATCAAGCGCGGCGGCCGGTTCCTCTACGCCGTGGTCGAGGCGGACGTGCCGAAGGTGACCATCACCGTCCGCAAGTCCTACGGCGGCGCGTATGCGGTGATGGGCTCCAAGCAGCTGACGGCCGACCTGAACTTCGTGTGGCCGACCGCGCGCATCGCCGTGATCGGCGCCGACGGCGCCGCCCAGCTTCTGGTGAAGCGGTTCCCCGACCCCACTGCGCCCGAGGTGCAGAAGATCAAGGCCGACTTCATCGAGGGTTACAACCTCAACCTGGCGACCCCCTACATCGCGGCCGAACGCGGTTACGTCGACGCCGTCATCGAGCCGCACCAGACCCGCCTGCTGCTGCGTAAGTCGCTCAAGCTGTTGCGCGACAAGCAGATTCAGCGCGTACAGCGCAAGCACGGCCTGATCCCGATCTAGGCCGATGACCAGACTGACAACCGGGGCGGTCATCGAGCCGATCGAACTGATCGCGCTCGACGGCGCGCCGGTGCCGGTGCCCGGGCCGCGCCGCGTGCACCTTCAGTTCCGCCGCTTCGCCGGCTGCCCGATCTGCAGCTCTCATCTGCACGGCTTCGCTGAGCGGCACGCCGAGATCGCGGCGGCCGGCATCACCGAGGTGGTGTTCTTCCACTCCGCCGCCGAGCATCTGCGGGGCTATCAGGCGCAGCTGCCGTTCGCGGTGATCGCCGACCCCGACCGGGTGTACTACCGCCGCTTCGGCGTCGAGCAGGGGGTGCGGTCGCTGGCCGACCCGCGCGCACTGGCGGCTGCCGTCCGCAGCGGGCGGCGGTGGATGGCGCACCGCAGCGATCCGGACTGGGCCGGTGTCGGCGAGAACGACGGCACCACCCACCTCGGACTACCCGCCGACTTCCTAGTCAATCCGGACGGCACGCTCGTCGGCGTTCACTACGGCCGGCACGCCGACGACCAGTGGTCGGTGGACGAACTGCTGCGGGTCAACCGCTCCGCATGATGGGGCGGGCACGGTAGGTCATTGCCTGACCGCGTGTCAGACCGCCCCTGGAACTGATTCCAGAATTTTTTGCGCGTTTGCTAATAATCCTCACAGCTTCACTGCTCAGCAAACGCCGAGAAAGCAGGACCGATACTCGGGTAGGTGTTTTGCCAGCTACACTACTTACCGTGAGCAGTTAATTGATACTGCTCGCGATGCGAGCAAGCTCACAGACGGGCACCCGGCACCGCCTGAAGGGACTTTTCAACGTCGCTGATTCGGCATTATAGTGACGCAGCTGATAAATTTGCCAAGGCCCACGCGCTCGGGTCGGGGGAGCAGCACCGCACGTCCGGTCAGCGTTTCGCCGCAGACCCGGCACGCGCGTCCGCTCGATTTCGAACCCTGTGATCCGGGTGGCTGAGTGCCGCTGGACCAAGCAAAGGAATGTGAAGAGGTCATCCACCCATGCCGAACACCACCATGACGCTTCCTGCCCTCTTGCGCCATCAGGCGACCACCCAGGCTGACGCCCCGGCCTTCACCTTCATGGACGGCGCCGTGCTCGGGACGGGTCACCCTGAGACCCTGACGTGGAACCAGCTGTATCGCCGGGTGCTGTCGCTGGCGGAGGAGCTTCGGCGCACCGCCACCAAGGGTGACCGGGTAGCGATCCTGGCCCCGCAGGGCCTGGACTACGTGGTGGCCTTCTACGCGTCGCTGCAGGCCGGCATGATCGCGGTGCCACTGTCGGTGCCGATGTTCGGCGTGCACGACCAACGGGTGGAGTCGGCGCTCGGGGACAGCCACGCCGTCGGTGCTGCTGACCACCTCGGCAGCGGTGGCCGACGTCAACAAGTACGCCAATCCGCATGGTGGCCGGCCCGCCCCCACCGTCATCGAGGTGGACGTCATCGATGTCGACTTCACCCGCGCGCTCGACGAGACCGATGACTCGCGTCACGGTCCCGCCTACCTGCAGTACACCTCGGGCTCGACTCGCACCCCGGCCGGCGTGATCGTCTCGCACAAGAACGTGACCAGCAATATCGAGCAGGTCGTCACCGATTACTTCGCCGAGCACGGCGGCGTGGTGACCGACGACACCACGGTGGTGTCGTGGCTGCCCTTCTTCCACGACATGGGCCTGATCATGGGCGTCTGCTCGCCCCTGGTGACCGGGTGCAACGCCGTGCTGACCAGCCCGCTGGCGTTCCTGTCCAAGCCCGCGAGCTGGATGCAGCTGATGGCCCAGAACCCGACGTGCGTCTCCGGTGCACCCAACTTCGCCTTCGAGCTCGCGATGCGCCGGACCTCCGATGCCGACATGGAGGGGCTGGACCTGAGCCGTGTGCACGGCGATTCTCAGCGGCGCCGAGCGCGTGCACTACAGCACCGTGCGGCGGTTCATCGACCGCTTCGGCAAGTTCGGGCTCACGGAGAAGGTCATCCGGCCGTCCTACGGCCTTGCCGAGGCGACCCTGTACGTCGCCACGCCGCCGATCTCGGACACCGTCCGCACCGCCCGCTTCGACCTGCAGCAGCTTGCCGCCGGCGTCGCCGAGCGCTGCGATGCCGGCCAGGACAGCGGAACCCAGCTGGTCAGCTACGGCCCGCCGCAGGCATACCCGGTCCGCATCGTCGACCCGGAGACCGGGCTCGAGCAGCCCGCCGGCGGCGTGGGCGAGATCTGGACCCGCGGCGACAACGTCGCCCTGGGCTACTGGCACAAGCCCGAGCAGACCACCCGCGTCTTCCGCGCCCGGATCAACAACCCGTCGGAGGGCACCCCGGCCGGGCCGTGGCTGCGCACCGGCGACCTCGGAGCGATGTCCGACGGCGAGTTGTTCATCATGGGCCGGCTCAAGGACCTGCTGATCGTCGACGGCAGTAACCACTACCCCGAGGACATCGAGGCCACCATCCGCGAGATCACCGGCGGCCGGGTCGCGGCGATCGCCGTCGAGGACGAGGCCTCCGAGAATCTGGTGGCCATCGTCGAGGTCAAGCCCGCGCCCGCAGCTGGACTCGGTGAAGCACGAGGTCGCCAACGCGGTGTGGAAGTCGCACAACCTGCGGGTTGATGACCTCGTGCTGGTGTCGCCCGGCTCGATCCCGATCACGACCAGCGGCAAGATCCGCCGCTCGTCGTGCGCCGAGATCTACCGCGAGGGTGAGTTCCAGCGCATGGACATCGCGGTATGACGTCCTTCGGGAACGACGAAGCCGAACTACGCAACTGGTTGGTCGACTACCTCGTCACCACCATCGGCTGCAGTCCCGAGGACATCGAACTCGACGCCCCGCTCAACGAGCTCGGCGTCGGCTCCCGCGACGCGGTGGTTCTGGCCGGTGAGCTCAGCGAGCTGCTCGACCGGACCGTCTCGCCGGTCGACTTCTGGCAGAACCCGACCATCGACGCCCTCGCGCACGGGCTGCTCAACCCGGACGCCGAGTTCATCTCGGGGGGCGCGCAGGCCGGCGGCTCGCTGCACGAGCCGATCGCGGTGATCGGCCTGGGCTGCCGGCTACCCGGCGACAATGAGGACGTCCGAGGTCCCGACGGCTTCTGGCAGTTCCTGGCCGACGGTCGCTCGGCAGTCGGGGAGGTCCCAGCCGGCCGATGGCAGATGTTCGACGACGGCACCGCCGAGACCCGTGCCGTGCTGGCACGCACCACCAAGTGGGGCTCCTTCCTCGACGAGGTGGCTGCGTTCGATGGCGAGTACTTCGACATCTCACCCAGCGAGGCCGACCGGATCGACCCGCAGCAGCGACTGCTGCTCGAGGTCGCCGTCGAGGCGCTCGATCACGCCGGCATTCCGGTCGAAACCCTCCAACGCACGCAGACCGGGGTCTTCGCAGGGGCGTGCGTCAGCGAGTACGGCTTCCTGGCCTCCCAGGACCTGCCGCGCATCGACGCCTGGACCGGTACCGGCGGCGCACTCGAGCATCATCGCCAACCGGCTGTCCTATTTTCTCGACGCACGCGGTCCGTCGGTCACCGTCGACACCGCCTGTTCGTCCTCCCTGGTGGCCATCCACCTGGCCTGCCCGGAGCCTGCGGCTCGGGGAAAGTGACCTGGCGTTGGCAGCCGGTGTCAACCTGGTCCTGACCCCGACCATCACCCGCAGCTTCGACACCGCCGAGGCGATGTCGCGCTCCGGCGCCTGCCGCGCCTTCGACGCCGGGGCCGACGGCTTCGTGCGCGGCGAGGGCTGCGGTGTGGTCGTGCTCAAGCGGCTGTCCGAAGCGGTCCAGCGACGGGAACCGGATCCTGGCCGTGGTGCGCGGCTCGGCGATGAATCAGGATGGCCGTTCCAACGGATTGATGGCACCGAACCCGGCCGCCCAGACCGCTGTGCTGAGGGCCGCGTGCGCTGACGCCGGCGTCGAGCCGCTCGAGGTGGACTACGTCGAGGCGCACGGCACCGGCACCCTGCTCGGCGACCCGATCGAGGCCCGGGCCTCGGCTCGGTGTACGGCAGGGGTCGTGCCCCGGACGCGCCACTGCTGATCGGTTCGGTCAAGAGCAACGTCGGTCACCTGGAGGCGGCAGCGGGCGTGGTCGGCTTCATCAAGGCGACGCTGGCGCTCCAGCGCGGCCGGATCCCGGGCAACCTGCACTTCGACGCGCCCAACCCGCACATCCCGTTCGACGAGCTGAGGCTGAAGGTGGTCGACGAGGCCACCAACTGGCCGGCCACCGGCCGGCCGCGCCGCGCCGGGGTGTCCTCGTTCGGCTTCGGCGGCACCAACGCGCATCTGGTGCTCGAGCAGGTCCGCCCGCCCCGGCGGCCACCCCGTTGCGGGTCGCCGATGCACCAGTGACCACGCTGGTGGTGTCGGGCAAGACCCCGCAGCGGGTGGCGAACTGGGCCGAAGCACTCGCCGACTGGATGGACGGACCGGGCGCCATCGTGCCGCTGGCCGACATCGCGCACACCGTCAACCACCACCGCGCCAGGCACGGCGTGTTCGCCACCGTCGCGGCGCGCACCCGGGACGAGGCGGTGGCCGGGCTGCGGGCGCTGGCGGCCGGGCAGTCCGCCATCGGAGTGGTCGGCCCACATCAGGGACCGTGCGGGTCGGGCACGGTGTTCGTCTACTCCGGGCAGGGTTCGCAGTGGGCCGGCATGGGCCGGCAGCTGCTTGCCGACGAGCCGGCCTTCGCCGCCGCCGTCGACGAGCTGGAGCTGGAGTTCGTCGCCGAGCTGGGGTTCTCCCTGCACGATGTGCTGGCCGACGGTGAGCCGGTCGAGGGATCAGTCCGGGTCCAGTCGGTGATCTTCGGGATGCAGCTGGCGCTGACCGCGCTGTGGCGCTCCTACGGAGTCCAGCCCGACGCGGTGATGGGGCATTCGATGGGCGAGGTCACCGCCGCGGTGGTGGCCGGCGCCCTGACCCCGGCCGAAGGCCTGCGCGTCATCGCCGCCCGCTCGCGGCTGATGGCCGGGCTCGCCGACAAGGGTGCGGTGGCCCTGCTCGAGCTCGACGCGGCCGCCGCCGAGGCGTTGATCGCCGCCTTCCCCGGTGTGACGGTCAGCGTGTACTCCTCGCCGCGCCAGACCGTGGTCGCCGGCCCCACCGACGCCGTCGAGGCGGTCATCGCCGCCGCGCAGGCCCGCGACGTCTTCGCCCGCAGGGTGAACATGGAGGTCGCCTCCCACACCGCGATGATGGACCCCATCCTGCCCGAGCTACAGGCACAGCTGGCCGACCTGGTGCCGGGGTTCCCGACCATCCCGATCATCCCCACCACCGCCGGCCGCGAGGACATGCCGACCTTCGACGCCGACCACTGGTGCGACAATCTGCGCAACCAGGTGCGCTTCACCCAGGCCATCGTCGAAGCCGCCGAACAGCATTCGGTCTTCATCGAAGTCAGCCCCCACCCGGTGCTCACCCACGCGATCGACGACATCGTTGCGCAACAGCATCACCACAGCATCGGCACCCTGGAGCGCGACGCCGACGACACCGTAACCTTCCACACCAACCTCAACGCCGCGCACACCAAGCACCCGCCGCAGACCGTGCACCTGCCCGAGCCCACCCGCAGTTGCCGAGCCCGCCGTGGCGTCACACCGACCACTGGTTCTCGACCGATCCAAAGCCGTTGGCATCCGGCGGCTCCCCGCAGCCGGGAACGCTGCTCGGGGAGCACATCGTCGTGTCCTCGAGCCCGCCCGCACAGCTCTGGCAGGCCCGGCTGTCATCGGAGGTGAAGCCCTACCCGGGGCGGCACCGCCTGCACGGCGTGGAACTGGCCCCTGCATCGGTGCTGTGCCAGACGGTGCTGGCCGCGGCCGCGGAAACCGGTGCCGGTGCGGTCCACGACATCGCCTTCCTGCAGCCTCTGCCGATGGACCAGCCGAGGTTCGTCCAGGTCTTCAGCGACGGTGACACGGTGACGGTCAGCTCCGGCGCCGACGCCACCGGGAAGCGGTGGGTCCGGCATGTCAGCGCCACCGTAGCGCCGGCCGGTCCGGTGCCGGCACACCTACCGCCTCGGGGCGTGGACCATGCTGCCGCACAACCGTTCTCGGTCGCCGACTACCTCATCGAACGCGGCGTGGACGGCCCGCCGTTCGAGTGGTCCGTGCAGTCGCGGACTGCCACGGCGGATGGTGTCGCGGTCGACGTCGAACTGGCCGTACCGTCGGCGGTGGCGCTGCTGGACGCGGCGCTGCACCTCGGGGCGCTGGCCGGCTCGGCCGAAGGCCTGCTGATCCCGGCGACGGCCGAACTGGTCCAGGTCGTCGGAGAGCCTGCCGATGCCCGCGCGGTGCTCGATGTCCGGCGGGCGGCCGGCCACCCCGGCGAGATTGTCGTCGACATCGTCGCCGCCGCCGCCGATGGGACCCCGCACCTGCTGATCCGCGGCCTGCGCTACGCGGTCCTGGACGCCGCGCCCGCCCGGGTGAACACCGATCCCACCCGGCTTGCGCACCGCATCGCCTGGCTGCCCCGGCGCGCGGAATCGCTTGGTCAGCAACCACTTACGGGCACTGTTGCGGTCATCGGTCCGGATGCCGAGGCCAACGGACACGTGCGCCGGCTGCTCGGCGAACACGGTCTTCAGTCCGCCACCGTCGATGACGCGAGCTTTGTTCTGTACCTGGCCGATTCGCGCCACGGTGCGGATCTCGATGCGGCAGTCGAGCTTTCGGCCGAAGTCACTGCGGTGGTGAAGCGGTTGACCGAGCGTCACGACCAGCGTCCGGCCACGCTGTGGGTCATCACCCGCGGTGTGCTGGAGTCGGCGGACCCGTCGGCACTGCCGCAGAGCGCGCTGTGGGGACTGGCCAACGTCGTCGCCGCCGAGCAGCCGCAGATCTGGGGTAGCCTGGTCGACCTCGAGATCGACGCCCGGCCCGAGCACTGGGTCCCGATCGTCGCCGCGAACCTGAACACGTCCAGCAAGTCGGTTCTGGTGCTGCGGAGCGGGGAGGTCCTCGCACCCGAACTGGTGGCGCTCGACGGGCCGGAGGTTCGCCCGGCTCTGCGGTGCCGCCAGGACGCGGCATACCTGGTAACCGGTGGTCTGGGTGCACTCGGGCTAGCGACCGCGAACTGGCTGGCCGACCTCGGCGCACGGCGGCTCGTGCTTGCCGGCCGAACCATGCTCCCCGCCCGGCGGCTGTGGGACAGCGTCACTGATCCGGCGACAGCCCAACGCATCGCGGGAATACGTGCGCTAGAAGCCCGGGGTGTTGCGGTGGAGCCGGCCGTGCTCGACGTCGCCGCCCCCGGCGCGGTCGCCGAGTTCCTCGAGCACCGCGACGCTGCGGGTGCGTCGCCGATCCGCGGTGTGGTGCACGCCGCGGGCGTCACCGACAACCGGCTGCTCACTGATGTCGACGAGCAGTCGCTGCGGACGGTGATGGCGCCGAAGATCGCGGGTGCAGCGGCGCTGCACGAAGCGTTCCCCCCCGAGGACGTCGACTTCTTCTTCATGACTGCCTCGGCGGCAACGATTTTCGGCGTTCCGGGCCAGGGCAGCTACGCCGCCGGCAATGCATACCTGGACGCGTTGGCGCGATCCCGGCAGCGCGCCGGCGGCCTGACCCAGAGCATCGACTGGGCGGCCTGGCGCGGACTGGGATTCGGCGCCGACGCAGCACTGGTGCTGGCCGAGCTGGAACGGCTGGGCTCGCGACCCGTCGAGTCTGATGAGGCGTTCGCGGCGTGGGCGCACATCGCCACCCTCGACGTCGCGCAGGCGGTTGTCGTTCCGATGGCCGGCGATGACGGTCCCATCGTGAAACCGCACAGCGGCCCCGGCCGGGACTGGTCCGGGCTGACCGCCGACGAGGTGTACCGGGAGGTATCCGACGGCCTGCGCGCCGCCCTGGCCCGCGAACTGCGGGTCACCGAGCACGATCTGCCCGTCGACCGCCCGTTCACCGAACTCGGCCTGAACTCGCTGATGGCGATGTCCATCCGCCGCGAAGCCGAACAGTTCGTCGGGATGGAGCTCTCGGTCACCATGCTGTGGAACCACCCGACCGTCTCGGCCCTGGCCGCTTTCCTCACCGACAAGATCGCTCCTCAGCGGGGTTCCGACAGCCTTCTCGACGGTCCGCTGACCGTCGCGGATTCCGGCATCGGGATTCTTGACGACCTTTTCGACAGCGTCGAGGCCGGCGTGCAGGGTTGGGGAGACGAGCCGTGACCAAGACGGTTTTTGACCGGATCTCGGCCATGACCGGTGAGCAGCGCACCGCCCTGTCGGACCAGTTCGCCAAGGCATCGCGCCTGGCCGGGGCGGAACCGGTAGCCGTGGTGGGGATCGGTTGCCGATTCCCCGGGGACGTCGACGGCCCGGACAGCTACTGGCAGCTGCTGATGGACGGCCGTGAGGGCATCAGCGAGGTTCCGGCCGACCGCTGGGACGCCGAGGCATTCTACGACCCCGACCCGATGATCCCGGGCCGGATGACGACGAAGTGGGGCGGCTTCCTTTCCGACATCGCCGGGTTCGACGCCGAGTTCTTCGGCATCACCCCCCGCGAGGCCGAGGCGATGGACCCCCAGCAGCGGATGGTCCTCGAAGTCGCCTGGGAGGCGCTCGAAGACGCAGGGATTCCGCCCGAATCGCTGGCCGGCACCCGGACCGGCGTCATGATGGGCGTCTACTACAACGAGTACCAGGCCATGTCGGCGCAGTCGCCAGAGATGGTGACGGCTTACACCGCAACCGGGAACGCCCACGCCGTCACGGTTGGGCGCATCTCCTACCTGCTCGGGCTGCGGGGCCCGGCGGTTGCGGTCGACACCGCTTGCTCCTCCTCGCTGGTGGCCGTGCACCTGGCCTGCCAGAGCCTGCGACAGCGGGAGAGCGACATCGCACTGGCCGGCGGGATGAACGTCCTGCTGCGCCCGGAGAGCCAGATCGCGCTCTCGGCTTGGGGACTGATGTCCAAGCAGGGCCAGTGCAGGACGTTCGACGCCGACGCCGACGGCTTCGTCCGCGGCGAGGGCTGCGGGGTGGTGGTACTCAAGCGCCTGGTGGATGCGGTGCGCGACGGAGACCGGGTGCTGTCCGTCGTCCGCGGGTCGGCGATCAACTCCGACGGCCGGTCCAACGGGGTGACGGCACCGAACGCGTTGGCGCAGCGCGACGTGATCGTGGACGCGCTGCGATCGGGTGACATCGCGGCCGATTCCGTCGACCTCGTCGAAGCGCACGGAACCGCAACGATTCTGGGCGATCCGATCGAGTTCGAGGCACTCGCGGCGACCTACGGGCGAGGCGATCAGCCGTGCGCGCTCGGGTCGGCGAAGACCAACTTAGGTCATCTCGAGGGCGCGGCCGGGATCGCCGGCTTCATCAAGGCGACGCTGGCCGTACAGCGCGGGCAGATCCCACCCAGCCTGCACTTCGCCCAATGGAACCCGGCCATCGACGCGGCCCCGACCCGATTCTTCGTGCCGGCCGAGCCGGTGTCCTGGCCGTCGGCGGGCCCCCGCCGGGCGGCGGTGTCCTCGTTCGGTTTCGGCGGCACCAACGCACACATCGTCCTCGAACAGGGCCCCGATCCGAGCCCGCCGGAGCCGGCAGCGACTCCGAGGCTGACCACGCTGGTGGTGACCGGCAAGACCACCGAGCGCGTGGCCGCGCTGGCTGCGGAGCTGGCCGACTGGATCGCCGAGGACGGCGCACAGGTGTCGCTGGCCGACGTCGCCCACACGCTCAATCACCACCGCACCCAGCACGAGGTCTTCGCCACGGTGTGTGCGACCGACCACGCGTCGGCGGTGGCGGGGCTTCGGGCGCTGGCCGCCGGGCAGTCCGCGACTGGCGTGGTCGGCCCGCACGAGGGACCGTGTGGCTCGGGCACGGTGTTCGTCTATTCCGGTCAGGGTTCGCAGTGGGCGGGCATGGGCCGGCAGCTGCTGGCCGACGAGCCGGTTTTCGCCGCCGCGGTCGACGAGCTGGAACCGGTGTTCGTCGACGAGCTGGGGTTCTCGCTGCACGATGTGCTGGCCAACAGTGAGCCGGTGGAGGGGTCGGTCCGAGTCCAGTCGGTCATTGTCGGGATGCAGCTGGCGCTGACCGCGCTGTGGCGCTCCTACGGCGTGGAACCCGATGCGGTGATCGGACATTCGATGGGCGAGGTCACCGCCGCGGTGGTCGCCGGTGCCCTGACCCCGGCCGAGGGGCTGCGGGTGATCGCCATCCGGTCCCAGATGATGTCCGAGCTCGCCGACAAGGGCGCGGTGGCCCTGCTCGAACTGGACGCCGCCGCCACCGAGACCTTGATCGCCGGCTTCCCCGGGGTGACGGTCAGCGTCTACTCCTCGCCGCGCCAGACCGTGGTCGCCGGGCCCACCGAATCGGTCGAGGCCGTGATCGCCGCGGCGCGAGCGCAGAACACCTTCGCCCGCAGGGTGAACATGGAGGTCGCCTCCCACACCGCGATGATGGACCCCATCTTGCCCGAGCTACGCGCGGCGCTGGCCGGTCTGGCACCGAATTCCCCACGCATCCCGGTCATCAGCACTGTGGAGAATGCCAGTGCCGCATCGTTGTTCGACGCCGATCACTGGGTCGCCAACGTGCGCAACCCGGTGCGATTCAGCCAGGCGGTCGGCACCGCGGCCGCGACGCACACCACCTTCATCGAGATCAGCCCGCACCCGGTGCTCACCAACGCGATCGCCGACACCCTGAGCGCCGGCGATTCCCGCACGCACCACCACAGCTTCGGCACCCTGCAGCGCGACACCGACGACACCGTCGCGTTCCACACGGCTCTCAACGCCACCCACACCGTGCGCCCGCCCCACACCGAGCACCCGCCCGGCCCGCAGGTCCCCATACCGACCACGCCCTGGCACCACACCCGGTACTGGATCGACGCCGCACCGTGCTGCCCACCAACGGATTTCACGTGCAGGACGCTCTGCGCCGAGTGCCGAGCGAGAACGGTGTCATCCCTGCGGACTGGCTGTACGAGCCCACCTGGCCGGCCCGGCCGCTACCGGCCGGCGACGCCGCGGGCGACGGGCGCTGGCTGGTGATCGGGGAGGCCGACCTCGGCAGCGAAGTCGGCAGAACCCTCGACCGCGGGACCGACCGCGCGACACTGCGGACCGCACTGGCCGAGGCCGACAACGTCGTGTACGCGCCCGACACGCCGGACAGCGCCACGGATGTCGGGTCCGCCTACGAGATCTTCACCGAGGCGAAGACGCTTGCCCAAGAGCTGATGGCGATGCCGTCACCGCCGCGGCTGTTCATCCTCACCCGCAACGCCGAGCCCGTTGCGGAAGGAGACCGGGCCAACCCGGCCCATGCCGTGCTGTGGGGTCTCGGCCGCACCATCGCCCTCGAGCACCCCGAGATCTGGGGCGGCCTGATCGATGTCGACGACTCGGTGCCCGCCGTGTTGGCCGCGCGCTACATGCTGGCCGAAGCGGCCGCCGGCGACGGCGAGGACCAGGTCGTCTACCGCGCCGGCGTCCGGCATGTGCCACGGCTGCAGCGGGTGACCGCGACGAACCAGTCGGCCGGAATCCTGAGTCCGGACACCAGCCACCTCGTCATCGGCGCTACCGGCCACATCGGCCCGCATCTGATCCAGCAACTCGCCGACATGGGCGCGGGCACGATCGTCGCGGTGTCCCGCAACCCCGGTGGGCGGCTCGACGAGCTGACGCAGCGGCTCGCGTCGACCGGCACCACCCTGGTCGAGGTGGCCGCCGACGCCACCGACCACACCGCCATGTCGGCGCTGTTCGACCGTTTCGGCGCCGAACTGCCCGCGCTGGAGGGCATCTACCTGGCCGCGTTCGCCGGCGGCCCGGTGGCCCTGGGCGACATGACCGACGACGACGTCAGCGCGATGTTCCGGCCGAAGCTCGACGCGCTCGGGGTGCTGCACGCCCTCTCGCTGAGGACGGCGGTCCGGCATTTCGTGCTGTTCTCGTCGATCTCCGGGCTGCTCGGCTCACGCTGGCTCGCCCACTACACGGCGACCAGCACCTTCCTGGACACCTTCGGCCACGCCCGGCGAAACCTGGGCCTGCCCGCCACCGTCGTGAACTGGGGAGTGTGGAAGTCGCTGGCGGACATGCAGTCCGACGCGCGGCAGGTCACCTCCGGATCCGGCCTGGAACCGATGCCCGACGAGGTGGCCATCCGCGCGCTGTCGCTGGTGATGGCTTCCGGCGCGCCGCAGCAGTCCACCGTCGCCGACGCGGACTGGCCACTGCTGGCGGCGGCTACCGCACCCGCGGCGCGCTGCGCATCGTCGACGACGTGCTCGCAGGTGACGCCGCCGAGGCTCCGATCCGGCCGGAGAGCGAGTTCCGCAAAGCTTTGCGCGAGTGCGCACCCGACCGGCGTCGCGAACTGCTTGCCGACCACGTCAGTACCGCCGGTCGGCGGTGATGGGACTTCCGCCCACCGAGATCCTCGACCCGGCAGCGGGTTCTTCCAGTTCGGCATGGACTCGCTGATGAGCGTCGCGCTGCGCGCGGTCTCTCAGCCAGCCTCGGCGAGGACCTGCCACCCGCGGTGATATTCGACTATCCGACCGTCGACGCCCTCACCGATCATCTGGCGACGATTCTTCCCGAACTGGGCGACGCCGGTCCCAGCGTCGCCGACGCGTACGCCGACCTCACGGAAGACCAGCTGCTGCAACAACTTTCCGAGAGGCTTGGCTCACCGAATTGACTGCCGCAACACCGGACCGCACCCGCGCGATCATCACCGACGCGCTGCGCAAAATCGATGATCTGACCGCGCGCCTGGAGATCGCCGAGAAGTCCAGCACCGAACCGATCGCCGTCATCGGCATGGGCTGCCGGTTTCCCGGCGGTGTGAACAACCCCGACCAGTACTGGGAACTGCTCGAAGAGGGCCGCAGCGGCATCGTCCGGGTACCGTCCGAACGCTGGGATGCCGACCTGTACTACACCGACGACCACACCGTGCCCGGCACGATCTGCAACCGGGAGGGCGGGTTCCTCACCTCCTGGCAGCCGGACGAGTTCGACGCGGAATTCTTCGCCATCTCGCCACGCGAGGCCGCAGCGATGGATCCCCAGCAGCGGCTGCTGCTCGAAGTCGCCTGTGAAGCGTTGGAGGACGCCGGGATTCCCGCGCGGCAGATCCGCAGCACCCAGACCGGCGTGTTCATCGGCGTCACCGCCTACGACTACTGCTCGGTTGTCGGCCGAGTTGCAGCCCGAAGACTCGACGCCTACATCCCCACCGGCAACGCGCCGAACTTCGCCGCCGGACGGCTGTCCTACTTCCTCGGCGCCAGGGGCCCGGCGGTGGTCGTCGACACGGCGTGCTCGTCGTCGCTGACCGCGATCCACCTGGCCTGCCAGAGCCTGCGGCGCACGGGAGAGCGACGCCGCGCTGGTCGGCGGGATCAACCTGCTCCTCAGCCCCGAGAACAGCATCGCCTGTCGCGGTGGGGGATGCTGTCGCCGGACGGCCGTGCAAGACCTTCGACGCCGATGCCAACGGCTATGTGCGCAGCGAGGGCTGCGGGGTCGTGGTGCTCAAGCGCCTCGAAGACGCGCAGCGCGACGGCGACAGGGTGCTGGCCGTGGTGCGCGGCTCGGCGGTCAACCAGGACGGCCCCAGCAGCGGCCAGACCGTGCCCAACGGCCCCGCCCAGCAGGCGTTGCTGCGCCAGGCGCTGGCATCGGCTCGGCTGGCGCCCGCGGAGGTCGACTACATCGAGGCGCACGGCACCGGCACGCCCCTGGGCGATCCGATCGAACTCGACGCGCTGAGCCAGGTCTTCGGCGAGCGCGATGACTCCGCGCCGCTGGTGCTGGGCTCGGTGAAGACCAACCTGGGCCACCTGGAGTCGGCGGCCGGGGTCGCCGGGTTCATCAAGACCGTGCTGAGCGTGCGGCACGGGCACATTCCCCGGCACCTGCACTTCACGCAGCTCACCCCGCACGCCGTCCGGGAGCGTCGAAGTTGACGTATCGCCGCCGAGACCGCAGTGGCCGAGCTCAGCCCGCGCCCGCGCCGGGCCGGGGTGTCGTCCTTCGGGGTCAGCGGCACCAACGCCCATGTCCTCGTCGAGCAGGCACCGGAAGTGACTGCGGCCGCGCGTACGCCCCGGGCCGCCGGTCAGCACCCTGGTGGTGTCCGGCAAGCCGCGCAGCGCATCGCCGCGACGGCCGGGGTGCTGGCCGACTGGATGGACGGCCGACGGCGCGGATGTCGCCCTGGCCGATGTCGCGCACACCCTCAACCACCACCGGGCCCGCTATCCCCGGTTCGCCACCGTCACCGCCCGGGACCGTCGCAGGCGGTGGCGGGTCTGCGGGCGCTGGCCGGCGGGCACCCGCCCGGGACTGGTCGCCGCACACGCCGGAGCGTGCGGGCCGGGCACGGTGTTCGTCTACTCCGGGCAGGGTTCGCAGTGGGCCGGCATGGGCCGGCAACTGCTGGCCGACGAACCGGCCTTTGCCGCTGCCGTCGACGAGCTGGAGCCGGACTTCGTTGCCCAGGCCGGTTTCTCGCTGCGCGAGATGCTCGTCCGGTGAGAGCTGGTCGGCATCGACCGCATCCAGCCCGTCCTGGTCGGCGTGCAGCTGGCGCTGACCGCGCTGTGGCGCTCGTACGGGGTGGAGCCCGATGCGGTGATCGGGCATTCGATGGGCGAGGTCACCGCCGCGGTGGTGGCCGGCGCGCTGACCCCCGCCGACGGCCTGCAGGTCATCGCCACCCGATCGCGGTTGATGCAAGGCTTTCCGGTCAGGGCGCCATGGCGCTGCTGGAACTCGACGCCGACGCCACCACAGCACTGATCGCCGATTACCCCCAGGTCACCCTCGCCGTCCATGCCTCCGAGCGTCAGACGTCATCGCCGGTCCGCCGGAACAGGTCGACGCGCTGATCGCGGTGGTCGCAGGCCAGGACCGGCTGGCGCGCCGCATCGACGTCGACGTGGCCTCCCACCACCCGATCATCGACCCCATCCTGGCCGACCTCGCACCGCACTGGCCGACCTGAAGCCGAAGCCGCCGGCCATCCGGATGATCAGCACGACGCTCGAGCACGTTCTCTGCGGCAACGTCTTGGATGCCGACTACTGGGCGGCCAACCTGCGCAACCCGGTCCGCTTCAGCCATGCGGTCAGCGCCGCAGGCGCGGAGCACGCCACCTTCGTCGAGGTCAGCCCGCATCCGCTGCTCACCCACGCCATCGCCGAGACCCTTGGGGACGTCCACCACCACAGCATCGGCACCCTGCAGCGCGACACCGACGACACGGTCACCTTCCACACCAACCTCAACGCCACCCACACCTCCCGCCCGCCGGAGACGCCGCACCTGCCCGAACCGCATCCCGTGTTGCCCACCACGCCGTGGCACCACACCCACCACTGGATCACCACCACGGCCACCCCGGCGGGCGCCCACCCGCTGCTCGGCATCGGCGTCACCGATCCCACCAACGGTGTCCGCGTGTGGGAGAGCACCCTGGGGCCCGATGTGCTCTGGCTCGACGACCACCGTGTCGACGATGCCTGCGTGCTGCCCGGAACCGCATACGCCGAACTGGCCCTGGCCGCCGCCACCGATGCGTTCGGCGTCGATGTCGATCAGCCGTGGTCCATCAGTGAGTTGTGCCTCGATCAGCTGATGCACGTCACCGACGGCACCGTCGTCGTCACCACCCTGAGCGGCGACGAGTCGAAGCGCGCGCGTCGAAATCCGTTCGCGCAGAACTACATCCGGGTGGACCACGCATGCGACTGCGACGCTGGAACGCAGTGCCCAGTCCGCGCCCGAGGCTCCGGTCACCGTCGACGGTGAGCCCGTCACCGAACTGGACCCCGAGGATCTGTATGCGCGGCTGCGCAGTGCCGGCCAGCAGCACGGACCGGCCTTCCAGGGCATCGTCGGGTTGACGGTTTCCGATGCCGGCGTGGTGCACGCCGACGTCGCGCTGCCGTCCTCGGCCAAGCAGGGGTCGCGGCGCCTCCTGCTCAACCCGGTCATGGTCGACATCGCGATGCAGGCACTCGGTGCCACCACGGCGGCCACCGACCTCGCCGCAGAGGACGGCGACGGTCCAGCCGTTGTCCTTCCGGTGCGCCTGGCAGGCGTTCGGGTGTTCGGCGACGTGACCGAGGGTGTCCGTGCGGTCGCCAGCCTGCGGGCCACCTCGCGTCCGGATCGCTACGTCGGCCGGGTCGTGCTCACCGGGCCGGACGGCCGGGTGATGCTGGAGATCGACGAAGTCGACATGGCGGTACTGCAGGCGCGTGGCGCCGGCAACGAGATCACCAGCAGGCTGTTCACTCTGGAGTGGGAGCCGGTGCCGCTCGACAAGGACGGCCGGCGCGCTCGACGCGCTGCTCGTGATCGGTGACGCCGCCCTGCTGTCCGGGCTGCCCGACACCACGCACTGCCAGGTGCTCCCCGACACGGCACAGTTGCAGGAGGCTCTCGCCCGAAAAGACATCTCGTGGGACGCGATCGCCGTGGTGTGCCCGCCCCGCTCGGTGGACGAGGCGCTGACCGACAAGCAGCAACTCGAGCTGGCGAAGTCCCGCACATTGATGGTCGCCGACATCGTGCGCACGGTGTCACAGGCCGGCGCCCGGAACAGTCCCCGGCTGTGGCTTGTCACTCGCGGCGCCGCGCAGCTGGAGACCGATGACCGGGTCACGCTGGCGCAGACGGAACTTCGCGGAATGGCGCGGGTGCTGACCTTCGAGCACCCCGAACTGCGGCCAACGGTCGTCGATGTCGACGCCGAGGGTGCCGACGCGGCGGACGCCCTGGTGGCCGAACTTCTCGCCAGCCCCGACCACGACGAGGTGGCACTGCGCAACGGCGCACGTTACGTCCACAGAGTGGTACCCGCGCCAACCACGGTCTCCGGATCCCTCGCGGTCGAGACCCGCCACACCGTCGTAGACCTCGGTGGTGACACCGCAGTCCGACTCCAGGTCGATCACGCGGGACGGCTGGACGGGCTGATGGTCCACACCGTCAGTCGGACGCGACCGGAGGCCGGACAGGTCGAGGTGCGTGTCCTTGGCGCGGGGCTGAACT
The DNA here is from genome assembly GCA_963765445.1 of uncultured Actinomycetota bacterium. Taxonomy (GTDB): domain Bacteria; phylum Actinomycetota; class Actinomycetes; order Mycobacteriales; family Mycobacteriaceae; genus Mycobacterium. The sequence goes on along the minus strand of CAVXWQ010000031.1, from coordinate 51,730 downwards.
TCAGCGACGTGCTCAAGGCCATGGGTCTGTACCCAGGGCTGGACGGCCAACCCCCGGTGATCGGCGGCGAATGCGTCGGGATCGTGACCGCGCTCGGGGCGGGCGTCGACTCGGTCGAAATCGGCCAGCGGGTCATCGCTTTCGGCCCCGGCACCTTCGGTTCACACCTGACCACCCTCGCCGATCTCGTCGTCGGCGATTCCCGACGAGATGCCGGATCGGGAGGCTGCCACGTTCGGCGTCGCCTACCTCACGGCGTGGCACTCGCTGTGCGAGGTCGGGCGACTCGCGCCGGGCGAGCGGGTCCTGATCCACTCCGCAACCGGCGGCGTCGGGCTGGCAGCCATCTCGATCGCGAAGATGATCGGCGCCCGCATCTACGCCACAGCCGGCTCCGAGGCGAAACGCGCACTGTTGCGCGACCTCGGCGTCGAGTACGTCGGCGACTCGCGAACCGTGGACTTCGCGGACGAGATACTCGATGCCACCGACCGAGACGGCGTGGACGTCGTCCTCAACTCCCTTGCCGGCGAGGCGATCCGGCGCGGAGTCGCGATCCTGGCACCCGGTGGCAGGTTCATCGAACTGGGCAAGCGGGACGTGCACGCCAACGCCGCGCTGGGGCTGGCCGCGCTGGCCAAGAGCGGGTCGTTCGCCGTCGTGGACCTTGATCTGAACATGAAGCTGCAGCCGGCCCGGTACGGACGGCTGCTCGGCGAGATCCTGAACCACGTCATCGAGGGCCGGCTGAAGGTGTTGCCCGTCACCGAGTTCAGCCTCGCCGACGCGGTCGACGCTTTCCGGCTGATGGCCTCCGGCGGTCACGTCGGCAAGATCGTCATCTCGGTGCCGGTCGACGGCAGCATCAAGGCGGTCGCGCCGCCGACGCCGCTGCCGCTGGTTCGGCCCGACGGAGGTTACATCGTCGTGGGTGGCATGGGCGGCCTGGGCTTCGTGTTCGCGCAGTGGCTGGTCGAGCGCGGCGCCGGATTGGTTGTCCTCAACGGCCGTTCGACGCCCAGCGCAGAGGTTCACGCCGCGATCGAAACCCTGAATGCCGGGGACAGCCGGGTCGAGGTGGTCACCGGCGACATCGCCGAGCCGGCCACCGCCGCCCGCCTGGTCGCCGCCGTCGCCGCCGCCGGATTCGAACCAGCCGGAGTGCTGCACAGCGCGACGGTGCTGGCCGACGAGATCGTGCTCAACATGTCCGAATCTGCTGCGGCAAGGGTTTTCGCGCCCAAGGTCGCAGGCAGCTGGTGGCTCCACGAGGCCACCGCCGACCTGAACCTGGACTGGTGGATGACGTTCTCCTCGGCGTCGTCGATGCTCGGCTCACCCGGGCAGGGCGCCTACGCGGCCGCCAACGCCTGGGTCGACGGGCTGGTCGCGTACCGGCGTGCCCGGGGCCTGCCCGCGGTCGGCATCAACTGGGGTCCGTGGGCCGAGGTGGGGCGCGCCCAGTTCTTCGCCGATCTCGGCTTCACCATGATCACCTCCGAGCAGGGGCTGGCGGCAATGGAGCTGGTGCTCGCCGCCGACCGCTCCCACACCGGTGTGTTCAGTCTTGATGCGCGGCAATGGTTCCAGTCCTTCCCGGCTGCGGAGCGCTCGTCGCTGTTCGCCAACCTGGCCGGCGCGACCAGCATCGACCACCATGGTGGCGGCCGGATGCGAGCCGAGCTCGACGCCATGGAGCCCGGTGCGCGCCCGGCGCGGCTGGCTTCGGCCATCGCCGACGAGGTACGGGCCGTGCTGCGCTCCACCGAGGCGCTCGACCACGACCATGCGATGGAGTCGCTGGGCCTCGACTCGCTGATGGCGCTCGAACTGCGCAACCGGCTCGAGGCCACTCTGGGCATCACGCTGCCAGTCGCCTGGTGTGGGCGTACCCGACAATCGCGGGTCTGGCGATCGCGCTGTGCGAGCGGATGGGCTACGAACCGGTCCCGAAGGCCCGGCGGCACGGAGCTGCTCCCCGACGCACTGTCCGACGATGAGATGGACCTGCTCGACGCTCTCGTCGAGGCGAGTGAACTCGAAGCCACGACAGGAGTGAACGAGTCGTGACGACCCTGGCCGACCGCGCCGCCCAGATGTCCCCGCAAGCGCGCGAGCTGCTGGCCCGTGAACTGATTCGCGTCGGTACCGCGTTCCCGGTGGACGCCGTCGCCGAACCGGTGGCGGTGGTGGGATCGGATGCCGGTTCCCCGGCGATGTCGGCAGCCCCGAGGGCTTGTGGCGCCTACTGCTCGACGGCGTGGACGCGGTCGGCGAGGTGCCCGCCGACCGGTGGGATGCCGATGCCTTCTACGATCCCGACCCGCAAGCGCCCGGCCGGATGACGACGAAGTGGGGCGGCTTCGTCTCCGACGTCGCCGGCTTCGACGCCGACTTCTTCGGCATCACCCCCCGCGAGGCTGAGGCGATGGACCCCCAGCAGCGGATCCTGCTCGAGGTGGCCTGGGAGGCCCTCGAACACGCAGGCATCGCGCCGGACTCGTTGAGCGGCAGCCGAACCGGCGTCATGATGGGCATGTCGTCGTGGGACTACACGATCGTCAACATCGAGCGCCGGGCCGAGATCGACGCCTATGTGAGCACCGGCAACCCGCACAGCACGGCGGTGGGCCGCATCGCCTACCTGCTGGGGCTGCGCGGTCCCGCCGTGGCGGTGGACACCGCATGCTCGTCGTCGCTGGTGTCCATCCACCTGGCCTGCCAGAGCCTGCGGTTGAGGGAGAGCGACCTGGCGCTGGCCGGCGGGGTGCAGCTGGGTCTGTCCCCGTTCACCGGCATAGCGTTGTCCAAATGGTCGGCGCTGTCGCCGCAGGGCCGGTGCAAGACCTTCGACGCCGGGGCCGACGGCTTCGTGCGCGGCGAGGGCTGCGGAGTGGTGGTGCTCAAACGACTCTCCGATGCGGTGCGCGACGGTGACCGGGTGCTCGCGGTGGTCCGCGGTTCGGCGGTCAACCAGGACGGCCGATCCAACGGCCTGACCGCACCGAACGTACCGGCCCAGCGTGACGTGATCACCGATGCGCTGCGGGTGGGCGGCGTCGCCCCGGAAACCGTGAACTACGTCGAGGCGCACGGTACCGGCACCGTGCTCGGCGACCCGATCGAGTTCGAGGCGCTGGCAAGCACTTACGGCCGCGGCGAGGACGCCTGCGCGCTGGGATCGGTGAAGACGAACCTCGGCCACCTCGAGGCCGCCGCGGGCGTCGCCGGCTTCATCAAGGCCGTCCTGGTCCTGCGGCACGGGACCATCCCGCCCAATCTGCACTTCACCCGCTGGAACCGGGCGATCGATCCGGCACCCACCCGGTTCTTCGTTCCGACCGAGACCACGGGCTGGCCGGCGGCCAGTGGCCCGCGCCGCGCCGCGGTGTCGTCGTTCGGGCTCGGTGGCACGAACGCCCACGTGGTGCTGGAGCAGGGCCCGGCGCCGACCGGAAGCACCACGCATCCGGCGATCAGCGCGCTGACGATCTCGGGCAAGACGCCGGAACGGGTGGCGGCGTGGGCGGGGGAGCTTGCCGACTGGCTGGCCGACGGCGGCGCCGGGGCACCGCTCGGCGATGTCGCCGACGTGCTCAATCACCACCGCGCCCGGCATCCGAAGGTCGCCACCGTCTGCGCCCGCGATCACGCCGAAGCCGTGGCCGGTTTGCGGGCCATCGCCTCGGGCCTGGTCGAGCCGCACGACCGTCCCGGTGGCTCGGGAACGGTGTTCGTCTACTCCGGTCAGGGTTCGCAGTGGGCGGGCATGGGCAGGCAGCTGCTGGCCGACGAACCGGCGTTCGCCGCCGCAGTCGATGAGATCGAACCGGATTTCGTTGCACAGGCCGGATTTTCGCTGCGCGATGTGCTGGCCGACAGCGAACCGGTGGTCGGTATCGACCGCATCCAGCCGGTACTCGTCGGCCTGCAGCTCGCACTGACCGCGCTGTGGCGGTCCTACGGCGTGGAACCCGATGCGGTGGTGGGGCATTCGATGGGGGAGATCACCGCCGCCGTCGTCGCCGGAGCGCTGACCGTGAGCGAGGGTCTGCAGGTGATCTCCACCCGGTCGCGGCTCATGGCACGGCTGTCGGGCCAGGGCGCGATGGCGCTGCTGGAGCTCGATGCCGAGGCCGCGGAGGCGCTGATCGCCGATCACCCCGAGGTCACCGTCGCGGTCTACGCCTCCCCCGGCCAGACGGTGATCGCCGGCCCTCCCGACCAGATCGACGCTCTGGTGGCCGAGGTGGCCGGGCAGAACCGGCTGGCCCGCCGCGTCGAGGTCGACGTCGCGTCGCACCACCCGATCATCGACCCGATCCTGCCCGAATTGCGCACCGCGCTCGCCGGATTGGCGCCCGGTACCCCGCGCATTCCGGTCATCAGCACCGTCGACAATGCCGGGCCCGCACCGCGTTTCGATGCCGAGCACTGGGTAGCCAACCTGCGCAACCCGGTGCGTTTCAACGACGCCATCGTCACCGCTGCGGCCGGTCGCGGTACCTTCGTCGAAGTCAGCCCTCATCCGCTGCTCACCCATGCCATCACCGACACGGCCGGCAGTGCGCTGGTGACTTCGACGATGAACAGGGACGCCGACCCGACCCTGTTCTTCCACACCCAACTCGCGGCGGTCGGGGTCGTGCCACCGGCCACCGCCGGAACCAATCTGGCGGAGCTGCCGCCGACACCGTGGCTGCACCGCGACTTCTGGGTCGCGGACCGGTCGGCGATGGTTGAGCTGACCGCCACCCATCCGCTGCTGGGCGCCCACATCGAACTGCCGTCCAGCGGTGACCACGTCTGGCAGGGAGACGTCGGAACCGACGTGTGCCCGTGGCTTGCCGACCACAAGGTCGGCGGCCAGGCCATCCTGCCGGCTGCCGCGTTCGCCGAGATCGCGGTCGCAGCGGGCAGTGAAGCATTCCGCCTGCCGGCCAGCGCCATATCGGTGACGCAGGTCGAGGTCGAGCAGATGCTTCCGTTGGCCGGGCACACCAAGATCACCACCCAGCTCTCGCGCAGCGCCGACGGCTCGGCGCGCGTCGAGATCCATTCGCGTTCGGCCGAGGACACCTGGACCCGCCACGGCGTCGCCAAAGTCGAACCGCTGCAAAGCGATCGGGTACCCACGCGGCCGGCGCCGGCGGCCGCGGGATCCGGTGTCGAGGTGACGCCCGCGGATTTCTACGCCACTCTGCGGCAGACCGGCCAGCACCACGGCCCCGCCTTCGCGGCGCTCACCAGGATCTTTCGCCGCTCCGACGGTTCCGCCGACACCGAGATCACCGTGCCCGACGAGGCGGGCCGGCACCCCGGCTTCCGGATCCATCCGGTCATGCTCGACGCCGCGCTGCAGACCATGGCGGCCGCGATGCCCGACCGTACCGTCGCCGAAGCGGCCGAAGTCAGCTATCTGCCAGTCTCTTTCGAGAGGGTCCAGATCTTCGGCGAGGTGGGCAGACACGCCCGCTGCCACGCCGAGGTGAAGGACCTCGACGAATCCGGCGCAGGCAAACTCGGCGCGGTCGTGCTCACCGATGACGCCGGCAACCCGACCGCCGAGATCACCGGCATCTACGTGCGCCGGGTGGAACGCCGGGCATTCCCGCTGCCGCTGGAACAGAAGATCTTCGAAGCCACCTGGGTACAGAGCCCGGTGACGCCCAACCCCGACGCCGAGCCCCCCGGCAGCTGGCTGGTGCTCGCCGACCAACCCGATGCCAGGGCCATCGCGGACGAGTTCGCGGCCGACTGGCATTCACCGGAGCGCCGGGTGCGCACCGCCGACCTCACCGACGAGTCCGCCGTGCGGGCCGCATTCGCCGACACGGGCGCCGATGCCGAGCGCCCGCCCGCCGGGATCGTCATCTTCGTCGGGGCCGGCGCGACCGACCCGGACGTGGCGGTCGAACAGACCCGCGACACGGTGTGGTCGATCGCCTCGACGGTGCGGGCCGTCGTCGGCAGCTGGCATGGCCGCTCGCCGCGGCTGTGGCTGGTCACCCGCCACGGCCTCGGTGTCGAGGACGGAGACGGGGGAGAGCCCGCGACCGGAGCGCTCAAAGGCCTCATCAGGGTGCTCGCCTACGAGCACCCCGACCTGCGCGCCAGGCTCGTCGACCTCGACCGCGGCGAGCACGCCCTGGCCGCACTGGCCGAGGAGATCCGGTCCACCGATTCCGACGACGTGATCGCCTGGCGATCCGGACGGCGCTACGTCGAACGGCTGTCCCGGGCCGAGCTCCCGGCGTCGGCCGACCAGCCGGTCGTCCGCGACGGGGCGGCCTACATCATCACCGGCGGTCTCGGCGGTCTGGGACTGGTGGTGGCCCGCTGGCTTGTCGAGAGCGGGGCGGGCCGGGTCGTCCTCAACGGTCGCCGCGAGCCCTCCGATGAGCAACAACAGGTTCTTGCCGAGCTGGCAGGCACGGCCCAGGTTGCCGTCGTGGCAGGCGATCTCGCCGAGCCCGGCGTGGCCCAGCGGTTGGTGTCCGCCGCCGAGGAAACCGGCCTCGAGCTGCGCGGCGTCGTGCACGGCGCCGCCGTCATCGACGACAACCTGCTGGTCGCCATGAGCCGGGAGAGTCTCCACCGGGTGTGGGCGCCGAAGGCCGTCGGCGCGCTGCGGCTGCACCAGGCCACGCTCGACCGGGAGCTGGACTGGTGGGCCGGATTCTCCTCGGCAGCTTCGCTTCTCGGCTCGCCGGGCCAGTTGGCCTATGCCTGCGCGAGCGCCTGGCTTGACTCGCTCATCGCATGGCGCCACGCGGCCGGCCTGCCGGCCACCGCGATCAACTGGGGACCGTGGTCGGACGTGGGCGTCGCTCAGGCATTGACCGCCAGTGTGCTCGACCCGATCACGCCCGCCGAGGGCATCGAGGCCCTGGAAACCCTGCTGGCCACCGACCGCACCGTCACCGGTGTCGCTCGGCTGCGGGCCGACCGCGCCCTGGTGGCGTTCCCCGAGATCCGCGAACTGGGTTACTTCACCCGGGTGGTCGAGGAACTGGACATGGCCGACGATGCCGGCGACTGGGCCGGTCCGGACGCGCTGCGCGAACTGGAAGCCGGTGAAGCGCACCGCATCGTGACCGATCGACTGTTGGCGCGGATCGCCGCGGTGATGGGATACCACGACCCGTCCGTCCTGGACCCGACCCGGCCGCTACTGGAGCTGGGAATGGATTCCCTGATGGCGGTGCGGATCCGGAACACCGCCCGCGCCGATTTCGGGGTGGAACCGCCGGTGGCGATGCTGCTGCAGGGGGCATCGCTGCAAGACGTCACCGCCGATCTGATCCGTCAACTCGGTATCGCCACCGACGACAAACCCCACACGGAAGGGGTTCGCGACCGGGCGCAGCAGCGCGCCGCCGCGCGCCAGCAGGCCGCACTGCGCAGGAGAGGACAACGCGTGTGACCACCGAACACGATCGTGGTGTGTTGGAGGGCAGCGAGGGTCGCATCCCCGGCGCCAGTTTGCGAGAGCTCGGCCTGATCAACTGGGTGTTCAACAAGCTCGCCGCCCGGGTGATCCGGGCGCCGCGGATGCACCTGTTCACCGCTCTCGGACAGAACAAGAGGTTGTTCCGGTTCTGGTATCTCTACGGCGCCGTGCTGTACTGGGGCAAGCTGCAGCGACCCGACACCGAGTTGGTCATCCTTCGAGTGGCGCACCTGCGCAACTGTGAATACGAATTGCAGCAGCACCGCCGCATCGGTGAGCGGTACGGCGTCACCGCCGAACTGCAGGCCAAGATCTTCTCCTGGCCGGACTCCGACGGTCTCTCGCCGCGCCGCCAGGCGCTGCTGAACGCCACCGACGAGTTCGTCACCAAGCGGACCATCGGCCGGGCGACCTGGGACACGTTGTCCGCGCACCTTTCTCGTCGGCAGCTGATTGAATTCTGCATGCTGGCAGCGCAATACGACTCTCTGGCCACGGTGATCTCGGTACTGGAGGTACCGCTGGACTTCCCGCTTGAAGAGGCTTCATGACCGCAAAAGTCGCCATCGTCACTGGCGCATCGTCGGGCATCGGCGCGGCCACCGCCCGCCGGCTCAACGCGATGGGCTACACCGTCTACGCCGCCGCGCGCCGGCTCGAGCTGATGGCGCCGCTGGCGGAGGTCGGGATCAGGCCGGTGCGGGTGGACGTCACTGACGACGCCGCGCTCACCTCGCTGGTCGAGCAGATCATCGCCGAATCGGGGCGGGTCGACGTCCTGGTGAACAACGCCGGGTACGGCGCAATGGGAGCGTTCGAAGAAGTCTCGATGGCCGAAGCGCGCCGTCAGGTCGACGTCAACCTGTTCGGACTGGCCCGCCTGACCCAATTGGTGCTCCCGCACATGCGCCGTCAGCGCAGTGGCTACATCATCAACATCTCGTCCATCGGCGGCAAGATCTACGTGCCGCTCGGCAGCTGGTATCACGCAACGAAGTTCGCCATCGAAGGCCTCAGCGACACCCTGCGTCTGGAAGTGGCACCGTTCGGCATCCACGTCGTCGTCATCGAACCCGGCGCCATCGCCACCGAGTGGCACGGTGTGGCCAGCGAGAACCTGGTCGCCACCTCGACTCAGGGCGCCTACGCGGGGCAGGCCGCCACGGTCGAGAAGGTGCTCTCCGGCGGCAGGTTCGCCTCATCGCCGGATGTCGTCGCCAAAGCGATCGGCCGCGCTGTCACCGCGCGCCGGCCGCGCACCCGCTACGCGGTCGGTCTGGGCGCCAAGCCGGTGACCTACGCCCGCCGGGTGTTGCCCGACCGCGCGGTCGACGCACTGGCCCGGCTCACCTTCCGGGTCGCCGGCCGCGTCTTCGGCGTGCTGAAAACCAACCCCGTCAAGGCCGGGTGATCGGCGATGTCGAGCACTCCACGGCTGTACATCTTCCCGCACGCCGGCGGGTCGGCGAGCTTCTACGTCGCGTTCGCCAAGGCGTTCACCGGCGACATCAAGCGGGTCGCGGTGCAGTACCCCGGCATGCAGCCGGGCGCTGCGCCGACGGTACCCACCATCGAATCCCTCGCCGACAACAGCTACCGGATGCTCACCGCGGCGCCCGCCGATGGGCCGGTCGCCCTGTTCGGCCACAGCATGGGTGCGCTCGTCGCGTTCGAGGTGGCGCGGTGGTTCGAGGCTGCGGGCAACCCGATCGCGGCACTGTTCGTGTCGTCGAGCTCGGCGCCGGGCCGGATGAGGAGCGAGTACTTCCGCGACCTGTCCGACGACGAGCTCATCGAATACCTCGTCGAGTTGAGTGGCACGGACCCGAAGGTGTTGGACAACAAGGAGTTCGTCGACATGCTGCTGCCGGCGTTGCGCGGCTTCTACGAAGCCATCGCCGGGTACACCTGCGAGCCGGGCGCCACGGTGTCGTGCCCCATCTATGCATCCGTCGGCGACGACGACCGTCTTGCCCCCGTCGACGCCGTGTCGGACTGGGCGGCGCACACGACCTCGGATTTCGGCATGCGGGTGTTTCAGGGCGGGCACTTCTACTTCAACGACCATCTCAGCGATGTCACGACTGACATCGAGACCAGATTCTCCGAAGCCGTACAGCGGCGAAAGCGAGGACAGTGCGTATGAACAGCACCTCCCCGGCCCCCAACGCGATCGCTGTCGTCGGCATGGCCGGCAGATTCCCCGGCGCCAAATCCGTGTCGGACTTCTGGGCCAATCTGCGCGGCGGCGAGGAGTCGATCGCCACGTTGTCCGCGGAGGCGCTGAGCGCCGCCGGCATCGACGACGAGGTCCTGGCCAACCCGGCGTACGTCCGGCGCGCACCGATTCTCGATGGCGTCGAGGAGTTCGACGCCGACTTCTTCGGGTTCTCCCCGCAGGCCGCGCGGATGACCGATCCTCAGCACCGGCTGTTCCTGCAGTGTGCGTGGCATGCGCTCGAGGACGCGGGCTGCGACCCGAGTGAGTTCGACGGTTCGATCGGGGTGTACGGATCCAGTTCGGCCAGCGGGTATCTCGGCTACAACCTGCTCACCCACCGCAATCTCGACACCATAATGGGCCAGGGCACCAACATCGACTTGATCGGGCTGTCCTTCCAGAATGACAAGGACTTCCTGGCGACGCGGGTTTCCTACGAGTTCAACCTGCGAGGCCCGAGCCTCGCCGTCCAGACGGCGTGCTCCTCCTCGCTGGTCGCAGTGCACCTAGCCTGCCAGAGCCTGCTCAACGGTGAATGCGACATGGCCCTCGCCGGTGGCGTGTCGATCCGCATCCCGCACGACGTCGGCTACTGGTACGAGCCGGGGTCGATCGTGTCGGCTGCCGGGCACTGCCGGCCGTTCGACGTGCGCGCCGACGGCACCGTCTTCGGTAGCGGAGTCGCGATCGTCGTCCTCAAGCCGTTGCAGGCTGCACTGGACGACGGGGATCGCATCCACGCCGTCATCCGGGGATCGGCGGTCAACAACGACGGATCGACGAAGATCGGTTTCTCCGCCCCCAACGCCGCCGCACAGGCCGACGTAGTCGCCGAGGCGCATGCGGTCGCCGACGTCGACTCGTCGAGCATCAGCTACATCGAGACCCACGGCACCGGCACGCCGCTCGGCGACCCCATCGAGATCGACGCGCTGCGAAGGGCTTTCGAAGTCTCGGAGACAGACAGGCACAAGCCGTGCGTGCTCGGCTCGGTGAAGTCGAACATCGGTCACCTCGAGGTGGCCTCGGGTGTGGCCGGTCTGATCAAGACGATCCTGTGTCTCAAGCACCAGGCCATTCCCGCCACTCTGCACTTCACCAGTCCCAACCCGGAACTGCACCTGGACCAGAGCCCGTTCGTCGTGCAGACCGAGTACGGCCCCTGGGAGACCGACGGCGTGCGGCGGGCCGGCGTCAGCTCCTTCGGGGTGGGCGGCACCAACGCCCATGTCGTCCTTGAGGAGGCGCCGACCGTCTCGGTCCGGGAGCCGCGGACGGGTCCGCAGGTGCTGCTGTTGTCGGCCCGAACACCGGAGGGGCTCAAGGAACTTCGTTCCGAGCTGGCCGCCGAGCTGGCCGGACCCGACGAGCTCGACCTGGCCGACGTCGCGTACACCCTCGAGGGCCGACGGCCGGAGAAGTTCCGGGCGGCGGCCGTGGTCGCCGACCGGCAGGACGCCGCTGCGGTGCTGCAGGCCGACGAGCATGACGGCGTCTTCGTCGGGGAGTCGGTGGAGTCGCTTTCCGCCGCCACCGAATCGGACTCACGAGTGGTGTTCCTGTTCCCGGGTCAGGGGGCGCAGCACGCCGGCATGGCACGCGGGCTCTACGACTCCGAACCGGTTTTCCGGGCCGCCTTCGACTCCTGCGCCGACGGGTTCCTCGCCGAGCTCGGGATCGACGTGCGCGCAGAGCTGTTCGACGGGCCCGGCGCCAATCTGGCCCGTACCGACTACGCCCAGCCGGCCCTGTTCGCCGTGGAATACGCACTCGCCCTGTTGACCGAGTCCTACGGCGTGCGGGCGTCGGCATTCGCCGGACACAGCATCGGCGAGTACGTCGCGGCCACCTGCGCCGGAGTGTTCGACCTGCCTACCGCGATCAAGGCGGTGTCGGCACGCGCGCGCCTGATGCATGCCGCGCCGCGCGGAGCGATGGTGGCGGTGGCGCTGAGCCCCGATGAGATCGTCGAGTTCCTCGCACCCGGACTGGACCTGGCCGCGATCAACGATCCGGGCAACTGCGTGGTGTCCGGTCCGGAGGATCTCATCGCGGAGTTCGAGGACCGGCTGGCCGAGCAGGGTTTGCCCGCCCGGCGGATGCGGACCTCGCATGGATTCCACTCCAGCTCCATGGATCCCGTCCTGGCCGAGTTCGAAGGGATTCTGTCCCGACTCACCCTTCATCCGCCCCAGGGCCGGTTGTTGTCGAACACCACCGGCACCTGGATGTCCGACGAGGAGGCGACTGACCCCGCGCGCTGGGCCCAGCAGATCAGGGCCACGGTGAGGTTCTCCGACGAACTCGACACACTGCTCGGCGAGCGCAACCGCGTTCTGGTGGAGGTCGGTCCCGGCGCTGCCCTGACCGCCTCGGCGGCCCGCCAGCCGCGCTGGTCGGACGAGCATCGCACGGTGCGCCTGATGCGCCACCAACTCCAGAACCGCGACGACCGTGATGCGTTTCTCCTTGCTCTCGGCCAACTCTGGGCCGCCGGAGTGAACCCGGACTGGTCGCTGTTGTGGGGTGAGGAGCCGCGGCGTGTGTCGCTGCCCGGCTATCCTTTTGCACACCAGAAGCATTGGGTAGCACCGCGCAGGGGCATCGGCGTGTCCGATGGGGTGATCGCCGATTCTGCGGCGCCCGCCGTCTCGTCCAACGGTTCCGGCGGCGGTGAGGCTACGACCGGCACCAGGGAGCAGCAGATCGAGGCGACCCTGCAGCGCATCTGGTCCGAGGCGCTGGGTATCGAGAACATCGACCGGCACGCCAATTTCTTCGAGCTCGGCGGTGATTCGGTGAACGCGATCGGCATCGCGACGAACATGGCCAAGGAAGGTCTGGACCTGGAGCCCCAGGACCTGTTCGAGCACCAGACCATTGCCTCGATGGCGGCGGCCCTGGCCGTCCGGTACGCCGGGGTGGGGCTGGCCGGTGCGGCCGGCCCGGTCGGTGCGGCCGAGCATCCTCCGGTTCCGCCGAACATCACATACTTCCTGGAGAACGGTCTGCGCGAAACCGGGCGCTGGACAGTCCCACTCATCCTGCGGCTCGGGCCGGAGGTCACCGAGGACGCCGTCCGGTCGGTGCTGACCGCCGTCACCAACCACCACGAGTCGCTGCGGCTGCAGATCGTCGAGCAGGCCGGCACCTGGGAACAGGACATCACCGAGCCGCAGGAGTTCGCCGCACTGACCACGCGGACCCTGCCACCGGATGTGACCGCGGGCAGCCCCGCGGAGCACGAGGCGGTGCTGGCGATCGCCGCCGAGATGACGACCGCCCAGGACACCTTCACCACGCCGTTGGCGGCGACGTATGTCGTTGCTGCTCAAGGAGAGCCGAGTCACCTGGCCATCACCGTGCACCACCTGGCCGGTGACAACGTGTCCCAAGAGATCCTGATGACCGACATCTTCACCGCGTTCACCCAGCGCCTGGCCGGCCAGGAGATCGCGCTGCAACCCGTCACCACGACGTGGCGCGAGTGGTCGCAGCGATGCGTGGCGCTGGCCACCCATCCGGCGGTTTTGGACAGTCGCGACTTCTGGCTGGACAACGCCCGTGCCGCAACGCTTCGAGTGGCCGACCACGACATCGCCCAACCGCCGCACGTCGGCGACCTGACCCGGCTGTCGTCCACGCTGAGCGGCGAGTCGACCGCAGCGCTGGACGAGGCCCAGCGCACGCTGCGATTGGCCGCCGACGAGATTCTCCTTGCCGCCCTCGGCCGTACGATCGCGCAGACGATCGCCGAGGGTGTCGCCGCGGTCGAGTTGCCGGGCCACGGCCGAATGGTCCTCAAACCCGATGTGGACCTCCATCGAACGGTGGGTTGGTTCACCACCATCTACCCGGTCGCGCTGGAGTGCACGCGCGGCGAGAACGCCGATGCGACCGAGATTCTGACCGGCGTTCACGATGCGCTCGTCGCGGTCCCGCACTACGGAATCGGATACGGATTGCTGAAATACGTGTACGCCCCCACTGCGCGGCAGCTGGCCGCCCAACCGGAACCGGAGATCTTCTTCTCCTACCTCGGCACCATCCCCGAACTGCCCAAGCTCGACGGGCCGGTACAGATCGACATGGATCCCGCGATGCCGGCGCGCGAGACACTGCCCGCATTCGGCCATGCCGTCGAACTGCGGGTGTACCGCCACGCCGGCGTGGTGCACCTGGATTGGTGGTACGACATCCGCCGGATGGAGCCAGGCACAGTGGAGGCCCTGATGCAGCAGTTCCCGACCGCGCTCGCCGAGCTGACGTCCAATGCCGCGCCCGTCGAGGACGACATGGACAACTTCACCTTGGTGGACCTGTCGTGACCGACAAGAGCGTCGTCGTCGACGGAATCGGCAAGTCCTACGGACAGGTAGATGCCCTGCGCGGCATCAGCTTCGAGGTCGGCCGTGGCGAGGTCATCGGGCTGCTCGGGCCCAACGGCGCGGGCAAGACGACGACCGTGGATATCCTGTCGACGCTGACCCGGCCCGACCGGGGTCGCGCGCTGGTGGCCGGACACGACGTCGTGTCCGATCCAGCCGGCGTTCGCCGGTCGATCATGCTCACCGGTCAGCAGGTGGCCGTCGACGACATGCTCACCGGCCACGAGAACCTGGTGATGTTCGGTCGCCTGCAGGGGTTGAGCAAGTCGGCCGCCCGCGAGCGGGCAACTGAGCTTATCGGAGAGTTCGATCTCGTCGACGCCGCGAACCGCCGAGTCGGCACCTACTCCGGCGGCATGCGCCGCCGCATCGACATCGGCTGCGGTCTGGTCGTCCGGCCTGAGGTGGTGTTCCTGGACGAGCCCACCACCGGACTGGATCCCCGCAGCAGGCAAGGGATCTGGGACCTCGTGAGCCGCTTCAAGACGGCCGGCATCGCGACCCTGCTGACCACCCAGTACCTGGAGGAGGCCGACGCGCTCAGTGATCGGATCATCGTGATCAATCACGGGACGATCATCGCCGAGGGCACCGCGGACGAACTCAAGGAACGCACCGGGGGCAGCTACTGCGAGATCGTGCCGCGCGACGTCCGGGATCTGCCCGCCATGGTCGAGGCCCTGGGGACGCTGTTGCCCGAGAAGGCCAGGGCGGGGGTGACACCGCAGTCCGACCGGATCGCGCTGCCGGCACCGGACGGCGCGAACACCCTCATCGAGGTCATGGACGCCTCAGCGCGGCGAAGATCGATCTGGACGACATCGCGCTGCGCCGGCCGTCCCTGGACGACGTGTTCCTCTCGCTGACAGCGGAATCGGTGTCGTGACGGTCAATACCGCCATCCGGCCTGAGCCGTCGGCACTGCGGCAGTGGTGGGTGCTGACGGTGCGCTCGATCGTGCCGATGCTGCGCAACGGTGAACTGGTCACCGCGATCGCCGCGTCGGTGATCGTCACGGCGGGCTTCTACGTCCCGCTGAACAAGTTCATGGGCGCGGTCATCAGCGCCGTCCCGAATCCGATGAGCAGCTACGCACAGTTCCTGACACCGCTGATCGTGCTGCAGGGCATCTCGTTCGCCTCGATCATGGGCGCCTTCCGATCCGCCACCGACACCTCCCGCGGCATCACCCGGCGCTTCGGTTCGATGCCCATCGCGCCACTGGTACCGCTCGCGGCTCGGCTCACCGGCAGCGTGTACCGCTGCGTGATCGGGTTGGTCATCTCGTTGATCTGCGGGTACGTCATCGGCTTCCGGTTTCACCGCGCCTTGCCGTACATCGTGGCGTTCTGCCTGCTGGTGCTCGTGATCGGCGTGACGCTGTCACTGCTCGGCGACCTGATCGGCATCGCCGCAAAGAAGCCGGAGGCCACCACGCCGCTGTTGATGGGACCGCAGTTGATCCTGGGACTGCTCTCGGTGGGCGTTCAACCGGCCGAGCAGTTTCCGGATTGGATCCAGCCGATCGTACGCAACCAGCCGATCTCGCAGTTCGTCATTGCCTTGCGCGCCCTGGCGGGCGATACGACGTCGGGGGCCGGATCGGTGACATGGCACGTGATGTGGCCCTCGTTCGCCTGGGTGCTCGGACTGCTGCTCGTCCTGGTGCCGACATCGCTGATCGTCGTGGCGAGGCGGCCATGACTGTTCTGCAGGAGGCTCCGGCGGGTCGCCATCGCGCTCACCGTCGCGAGAACTCGATTCGTGTCCTGATTCCGCAGACCCTTGTCCTGTCCAAGCGCCTGCTCATCCGCTGGGGCCGCAACCTCCCGACGGTGATCGAGACGCTCGTCGTGCCGATCGTCCTGCTCTGGGCGGTGAACACGGTCCTGGGTCGCCAGATCTCGAATCTCACCGGGCACAGCGCGCTCTTCGGCAGTGTCCCCATGGTCGCCATCGTCGCGACGATCTCAGGATCCTGGTCGGCGCGGTCGCCCTGGTGCGTGAGCGCGCCGACGGCCTGCTGGCACGATTCTGGTCGCTGCCCGTGCACCGGGCATCGGGTCTGCTCGCACGGTTTGTCGCCGAGGCGGTCCGCATTTTCGTCACCACTGTGGTGATCCTCGGTGCCGGAATACTTTTGGGCTTCAGGTTCCATCAGGGCGTGCTTGCGGCGCTCGGCTGGCTGGTCGTCCCGGTGGTCTTCGGGCTGGCCTTCGCGACCTTGGTTACCGCGGCGGCGTTCTTCTCTGCAACGACGACGCTTGTCGAGGCGATCTCACTGGTCAACACTCTCGGCATCTTCTTCTGCACCGGATTCGTGCCGCTGGACCAGTATCCGAAGTGGGTCCAGCCGGTGGTCGAGCACCAGCCGATGTCGTATGCGGTCGAGTTGATGCGCGGATTGTCGCTGGGCGGTCCGATTCTGTGGCCGCTGATCGCGACCCTGCTCTGGGCAGGCGGCATCATCGCGGTCTGCTTTGTGCCGATGGTATTCGGTTACCGAAAGGCCAGCATGCGCTGATGTTTCCGACGTCCGTCATTCGAAAGCTCGCGCGCAGCGAGGAAATGTTCGCCCAGAGTCAGACCTACTTCGGTGCCACCGTGGTGATGAGTGGTCCCGTCGATGTCGACGCGATGTCGGTTGCGTTCGACACCCTGTTGCAGGCCCACCCGGTGCTTGCCGGGCATCTCGAACGAGGACCCGATGACCTGCACCAGATCGTCGTCGACGACTTCATGCACCCGGGCCTCTGGGTGACCGGTGGTGAGGGCAGGCCCGCGGCGCCGACCGCTCGGATGCGGCTCGACCAGACCGTCTCGCTGGTGAATCTGCGCCTGCACTTCGCCGACGGGCATGCCGAGCTCACGTTGTACTCCCATCACTGCATGGTGGACGCCCAGCACCAGTTCGGACTCTTCTCGGAGTTGTTCTCCTGGTACACGGATTTGGTGTCGACTGGGCGCATCGATCCGGTCGTGGCCCAGCCCGCACCGCAACCACTCGAAGTCCTGCTGGAGGAACGGGGCGTACGCAAGCAGTCGCGTTCAGGCATAGAGCGGTTCATGCCCGCCATGTACGCCTACGAACTGCCCCCGTCGTCACGGAACACTGCCGGTGGCAACCCGAAGTTGCCCGAGCCGGTTCCCGCGGCCCGATGCCGGCTGACCGAGGCGGAGACGGCGACCCTGATCACGTTTTGCCGCGACCGCAAGCTCAGCCTCAACGCCGTGGTCGGTGCGGCCGTCCTGTTGGCCGAATGGCAGCTCCGACGGACCCCGAACGTCCCGATTCCCTACCTCTATCCGGTCAATCTGCGACTTCTGCTCACGCCACCGGTTGACGCGACGGAGGGCACGAATCCTCTGGGCATCGCCACTTATCTCGCGAAGATCACACCGGAGACGGAGATCGCCGATCTGGCAAGCGATATCATCGAGACGTTCCGGAATGACCTGTCCGAGGGTGTGATTCAGCAATCGCTGCTTCACTTCAATCTGCAATACGGCGGAACGCCTCCCGGGCTGCCCGACGTGGTCATGGTCACCGAGGGTGGGCTCGTCCCCGACATCCGTACTCCGGAAGGCCTCATCTTGGACGGGATGCGGACCGAATTTCACACCGCCTCGGCCGCCGGAGTCGATCTGTACACCACCTCGATCTTCGCGGGCCGACTCCAGATCGAGCATCTGTCGCACTCACCTGAACCCGAAAAGCCCCTCGAGACAATACATTCGCTGCTGTGCTCGGTAGCATCCGACGAGGATGACGACTGGATGGCGGAGTGATCTCCAGACCCTCAGTCCGTCAGCTCGGCTGAGAGCGTCTCCGACAGATGCTGGGCCAATGCGCGCACGGTGTTATAGGTGGCGATCGCCTTCGGGGCGATGCGTATCCCGGTCTCGGTCTCGATGCGGGTGCGCAGTTCGAGGTTGCCCAGAGAGTCCAGCCCGTGCTCCGCGAAGGGCCGGTCGGGATCCACCGATCGGCGAAGGATGACGCCGACCAACTCGGTGATCAGGCGTCCAGCCGGGTGGGCCACTCGTCCGGGGGCAGCGCGTAGCTCAGCCCGCACCGTGGTGGTCGCCGTCGGTTCCTGCCCGCCTATGGCCTGCAGCGCTTCGGCGAAGGGGCTGCGCGCAACCAGGGGCGCCAGCCACTGCGCTCCGGCAATCGGGATGTATCCGGTGTAGACCCGGTTGTAGCGCAGCAGCCTCTGGAACGCGTACGCCCCCTGCTGGGGGTGATCATCGTCGTTCGGCCGCTGTCGGATAACGGCCCGCCCGCTTTCGTCCCACGCCCCCCAGGCGATCGCCGAAGCCGGCAGGCCCTGACTGCGGCGCCATCGGGTGAAGGCATCCAGCCAGCTGTTTGCCGCCGCGTAGGCGCCCTGGCCGGGTGAACCGAGCAGCGCCGCTGCCGAGGAGAAGGAGCAGAACCAGTCCAGCGGCTGGGCCGCCGTCGCCTATGCAGGTGCCAGGCGCCGTAGACCTTCGACGACCAGTCCCGGTCGATGAGCTCATCGGTGATGTCGGCCAACGTGGCGTCCCCGACCACCGCCGCGGCATGCAGCACACCTCGCACCGGAAGCCCGGTGGCGGTGGCCGCGGCAACCAGGCGCGCCGCGGTCTCGGGCTCAGCGATGTTCCCACACTCCACCTGGATCTCGGCTCCGGTCGCACGGATCCGGGCGATGGCCTTCTCGGCTCTGGCGTTCGGTTGGGAGCGTCCGGTCAATACGATCCGGCCACAGCCCGCAGCAGCCATCCCGCCGGCCAGTAACAGTCCGAGGCCACCCAGTCCGCCGGTGATGATGTAAGCGCCGTCGCGGCGGAACACCGGGGCCTGCTCCGGCGGCACCACCACCGTGCTGTTCCCGCTGCCCGGCATCGTGAGGACCAGTTAGCCGGTGTGCTGGCCCGCGCTGATCACGCGAATCGCCTTCGCCGCGTCGGCAATCGGGTATGGGGTGCTCTCGGCGGGCGGTAGCTCGCCGTCGGCGACCAGCCGGTACACGGTGCCCAGCAGTTCCCTCAGCTGATGCGGGCGGCTCTGGCACATCAACGCCAGATCGACGTAGTAGAACGTGAGGTTGCGGCGGAACGGGTACAGCCCGAGCCGGGTGTTGGCGTCGGCGTCGAGCTTGCCGATCTCCACGAATCGTCCGCCGATGGCCAGCAGTTCCAGACCGGCCCGCTGCGCTGCCCCGGTCAATGAGTTCAGGACGATGTCGACGCCGTATCCGTTTGTGTCCCTGCGGATCTGGTCGGCGAACTCCGTGCTTCGGGAGTCGTAAACGTGCTCGATCCCAACGTCGCGCAGCAGGTTCCGCCGCGCCTGGCTGCCCGCGGTGGCGAAGATCTCCGCTCCTGCCCGCCGGGCGATCGCTATCGCCGCCTGCCCTATACCGCCGGTCGCGGAGTGGATCAGCACCTTGTCGCCGGCGCTGATCCCGGCAAGATCGTGCAGGCCGTACCAAGCGGTCCCGTAGGCCCTCGTCAGTGCGGCGGCCTGTTCGGCCGTCATGCCGGGCGGCAGGGTGACGGCGAGGTTGGCGTCGACGGTGACGAACGTGCGCCAGCTGCCGTCTCGTGAAAAGCCGCCGACATGGTTACCGACCTGGTGATCGGTGACGCCGGGCCCGACCGCGGTCACCACGCCGGCGAAATCCATGCCCAGCTCTGGCTGCCCCCCCTCGACGTTGGGGAATCGGCCCATGGCGACGAGGACGTCGGCGAATTGATACCGGACGCGCCGACCGCAACCTCGATCTGCCCTGGCCCAGGCGGCGCGCGCTCTACAGCGGCGAGCTCAAGGGTCTCCAGGTCGCCGGGTGTGCGGATCTGCAGGCGCATGGCGTCGCGCCCGTGTTCGACGACAGTCGTCCGCCGCTCGTCGGGGCGCAGCGGACTCAGGCGCAGGCGTGCCACATACCGCTGCCCGCCGCGCCACGCAGTCTCGTCCTCGGCCGAGCCGCTGAGGATCTCCTGGGCCACCGCGTCGGCGTCAGTCTGTGTGTCGACGTCGATCTGGGTGGGCGCCAGCGGTGGATGTTCGGCGCCGATGGCTCGCAGCAGGCCGCGCAGCCCAGCCTGGTCGAGGTTGAGCTCATCGCGGGCGTTGACGGCCTGCGCTCCCCGGGTGACGACGTAGAGCCGGGGCGGCTGGCCCTCGGTGTCGGGCAGCCCATTGGCCAGATGCACGACCTGCCCGACGAGTTCACGGCCACGAGACAGGCACCGCTCGGTCGGCACGCCGTCGGCCGGCGGCGCCACGAATACCACCCCGGCCACGCCCTCGTACGTAACCGCGGCGCCGCTTTGGATCTTTCGACAATTAACGCCGCCGGTGCTCAGTTCGAATGCCAGCCGCTCGGCGAACTCGTCGGTGTCATCGATGGCAACGAGCAGCCAATTTCCGGCGGTCGTCGTCTCTGCGACGGGCGTCTCCTGCAGCTCCCACTCCACGGTGAGCAGGCGCTCGGACAGTAGCCTGTCACGTTCGGCGCTCTTGGTCGCACCGCTGCCCATCCGCAGCCCGGTGACATCCAGGAGCACGGTGCCGTGTGCGTCGAGCACCGCGATGTCCGCCTCGACAGCCGAGACATCGGCCGAGGTGATGATCACCTGGCAGTAGCGGGCGTCACCGCAGGCACCGAAGCGCCGCACCCGGCCGGCGCTCAGTGGCAGCATCAGACCGCCGAGGTCAGCGACGCTGGGATGAGCGGCCACCGACTGGAAGCAGGCGTCCAGCACAGCCGGGTGGATTCTGTACGCGCTCTGTTGGGTTCGGATGCCGTCGGGTACCCGGACCTCGGCGAACAGGTTGGGATCGTTGCCCGCCGTGTGCACCGCGGTCAGGCCCGCGAAAGCCGGTCCGTAGTCAATTCCACGCGACAGCAAGGACTTACGTATCTCGTCCCCGGTCGTCACATCGGGATGCCCAGCGAGCAACTCGGAAACGTCGCGCTGGGCCGGGGTGACGACATCGTCGACCGCACTCAGCGTTGCTCTCGATCTCCTGACATGCTCACCGTCCTGGTCGGTTACCACGGAGAACGCAGCTGTGCCTGGAGCGTCGAGAGAGGCCACCGTACTGATGTCGGTATGGTCGTCGAGGAGCAGCAGGTCTTCGAATACGACTTCGCTGACCTCGGCGCCCTCCGGGAACACGGTTTCTGCTGCAGCCAAAGCCATTTCGCAATAAGCGGCGCCGGGAAGAGCCGGCACGGCGCGAACGCGGTGCTCCGCCAGCCAGGGGATGGCCGCGGTTCCGACGTCGGACTGCCAGGCGTGGCGCTCCGGTTCCTCCAGCAGGCGCACGTGCTCGCCGAGAAGCGGATGGACGAAAACCGTTCGGGCGACGCCCGATCTGGATCCTGATCCGGCGGGCAGAAGTTGTTCACCGGTGCCGAACCAATACCGGGTGTGCAGCCACGGGGTGTGGGGGACGTGCGGGTGCGGCTCAGGGCGATGTGGTGTGCTGGGCGGGTTGGTGGTGTGTGCCGTGTTGAGATTGGTGTGGAACACCTGCGTGTCGTCGCCGTCCCGCTGTAGCGTTCCCAGGCTGTGGTGGTGCTTGTCGCCGAGGGTGTCGGTGATCGCGTAGGTGAGCAGCGGGTGCGGGCTGATCTCGATGAAGATGGTGTGCTGCTCGCCGGCGGTCGCAACGGCCTGAGTGAACTGCACCGGGTTGCGCAGGTTGTCGCACCAGTATTCGGCGTCGAAGGTCGCCGAGTCTTGGCGGCCCGCCGTTGTGGTGATGACCGGGATCTGCGGCCTGGACGGTTTCAGACCCGCGAGATGCGAACGCAGATCGGGCAGAATGGGTGCGATGATCGGGTGATGCGAGGCCACGTCGACGTCGACGATCCTGGCCAGCCGGTCCGCGGCCTGTAGGTCGGCGACGACAGCTTCGATCCGCTCGGGCGGCCCGGCGAGCACCGACTGCCCCGGAGATGCGTACACCGCCACCGTCAGTTCCGGCTGCCCGGCCACCAACTCTTCGGCGGCCTCGGGATCGAGCTCCACCAGAGCCATCGCGCCCCGGCCGGCCAGCCGGGACATCAACCGGGACCGGGTGGCGATGACTTGCAGGCCCTCGGCCACCGACAGCGCTCCGGCCACCACCGCCGCGGTGACCTCGCCCATCGAGTGGCCGATTACGGCGTCGGGCTCGATCCCGTAGCTTCGCCACAGGGCGGTCAACGCAAGCTGAATCCCGACCAGGACGGGCTGAATGCGCTCGATCCCGGTGACCGGAACACCGGAGGCCAGCACCTGCTGCAGCGAAAATCCGCACTGGGCAACGAAATCGGGTTCCAACCCGGCGATTGCCTGGGCGAATGCCGGCTCGTCGGCGAGCAACTGGCGGCCCATCCCCGCCCATTGCGACCCTTGACCGGAGTAGACGAACACCGTTCCCGGGCCGCACGGTCCCGCATGCGGGCCCACCACCCCGCTCGCCGTCTGACCGGCGGCGAGGGCTCTCAGGCCGGTCACCGCCTGGTCGTGATCGCGGGCGCACACCGTGGCGAACGTCTGATGCAGTACCCGATGGTGGTTCACCGTGTGGGCGATATCGGCCAGTGCCACATCGGCCCCGTCAGCGTCGATCCAGTCGGCCAACTGCTCCGCCCACGCGGCCACCCGCTCGGGTGTCTTGCCGGTCAGAACCAAGGATGTGACCGCCGGTTCGTCAGCCGGGGTTTGCGGCGTGGCGGCCCGGCTGTCCGGGCTTTGCTCCAACACGACGTGGGCGTTCGAGCCGCCGAAGCCGAACGCCGAGACCCCGGCCCGGCGTGGGTGCTCCACCTTCGGCCAATCGTCTTCGCTCGCTACGACTTTCAGCCGCATGTTGTCGAACTGGATATGGGGATTCGGGGTTTCGAAGCCGCGATTGGGCGGAATGGCTCCTCGCTGCACAGCCAGCACAGCCTTGATGAAGCCGGCGATACCGGCGGCGGCCTCCAGATGGCCCAGGTTCGACTTGATAGCGCCGATCAGCAGGGGCGCGTCGGCGGCGCGTCCCCGGCCGAGCACGGTACCCAATGCTCGCGCCTCGATCGGGTCGCCCAATAGTGTTCCTGTGCCGTGGGTTTCGACGTAGTCGACGTCGTGTGGCGGTATGCCGGCGTTGGAGTAAGCTGCTCGCAACACTGCGATCTGGGCGGCGGGGTTCGGGGCCATCAACCCGTTCGACCGGCCGTCCTGGTTGATTGCCGAACCGCGCACGACGGCCAGCACCGGATCCTTGTCACGAATCGCGTCGCTCAGACGCTTGAGGACCGCAACCCCGCATCCCTCGCCGCGAACGAAGCCGTCGGCGGCGGCGTCGAAGGAATGGCAGGCGCCCGTCTGCGACAACGCACCCGCTTGATCGAAGCCGCGGAAGGCGGCCGGCGACAGCAGTACGTTGACGCCGGCGGCGATCGCCATGTCGCAGTCGCCGGTTCGCAGACTCTGGCATGCCATGTGGACTGCCACCAGCGACGAGGAGCACGCCGTGTCGACCGCAACCGAAGGCCCGCGCAGATCCAGGAAGTAGGACAGCCGATTGGCGATGATGCTCAGTGCGCCACCGGTATTGCTCCACGCGTCGACCTCGGCCAGATCGCTCGAGGCGAGGTAGGCGTAGTCGGCAGCACAGGCTCCGGCGAACACTCCGGTCTGGCTGTGGCGAAGCGAGGTCGGCGGGATCCCGGCATCTTCGAGCGCCTCCCATGCGACTTCCAGCAGCAACCTCTGCTGGGGGTCCATCTTGGCGGCTTCCCGCGGGGAGATCTCGAAGAAGTCCGCGTCGAACTCGTCGAGGTCGGTCAGGAAGGAGCCCCACCGCGTCGTTTCGGCGAGCGCGGTCGCCGCCTCGGGCGACCCGCCGCTGAATGAATCCCAGCGGTCAGCCGGGACTTCGGTCACCGCGGAACGACCCTCAGAGAGGAACTGCCACAACTCATCCGGGCTCGAGATGTCCCCGGGGAACCGACATCCGAGTCCGATGACCGCGATCGGTTCGTCGAGGGGACGAGGCTCCGCGGCACCAGGCGTCGCGTTGGTTGCGGCCGACGGCGACCCGGTCAGGAAATCCAGCAGGGCATTGATGCTGGGGTACTGCCAGAACTCGACGGGATCGACCGGCCGGCTCAGCAACTCCGACAGCTCGCCGGACAGCACCACCGCCTCTGCCGAGCCCATCCCAAGGTCCTTCAGTGACCGCTCGGGATCTACATCTGCGGGCCTGCAGCCGACCGTCCTCACCAGGTAATCGGTGAGCCACTGGCGCAACTCCTCGCGGGATAGCGACGCCGCCATGCGCTAGGCGTCCAGCCGTTCGAACGCGGCTTGCTGGTACCGCTCGGCACACGTGGACCGCCGGATCTTGCCGCTGGTGGTGACCGGGATGGAACCCGGGGCGACGAGCACGACGTCGAAGATGCGCAAGCCGTGGCTCTCAGATACCGCCGAGGTGAGCTCGCGCTTGACGGCACCGAGGATCTCCGACGGCTCAACGCCGGATCGCGGCGGAGCCTTGACCTCGACGATGGTGACCAGTTGTTCCGTGTCGTCACCCGGGACCGAGATCGCGGCGACGCGGCCCTTGGTGATCTCCTGGATCGTCGACTCGATGTCGTCGGGGTAGTGGTTGCGCCCGTTGACGACGAGCAGGTCCTTGATGCGGCCGATGATGAACAGGTCGCCCTCGGAGATGACGGTCAGGTCTCCGGACCGCAGCCACGGTCCGTCGGGTGTACCGGGGGTTGGATTGACGAGGTATCCGTGGAAGGTGCTTTCCGTGCGTGCCCGGTTCTTCCAATAACCCGGGCCGACGTTGTCGCCCTGCACCCAGAGCTCGCCCACGCTGCCTTCGGGGAGTTCGGTGCACGTGTCCGGATCGACGATGCGCACCAGCTGGGTTCCGGTGAGGTTGTAGGCGACCAACTCGGTCGAGCCCGGGGTGCCGGCGTCACACCGCGCGGCCTTGCCTTCCGAAAGCTGATCGGCGACGAACCACGCGCTGTGAGCGGGCTCGCCTGCCTTCTGCGCCGCCACGTACAACGTGGCCTCGGCCAATCCGTAGGACGGCCGCACCGCGGTCGCGGGGAGGTTGAAGCGGGCGAATCGTTCGTTGAACCGGGCTATGGTCCGCGCGCTCACGCGTTCACTGCCGTTGTTGATCGACATCACCCGGGACAGATCGTGTCCGGCCATGTCCTCGTCGGAGGTACGTCGAGCCGCCAGGTCGAAGGCGAAGTTCGGCGCCGCCGAGAAGGTGTTGGGGTAGTCGGCGAGTTGATGCAGCCAACGTGCCGGGCGTTGCAGAAACGCGACCGGGTTGGTCAGCCAGGCCGGGCATTCCCAGGCCAGCGGCAAAGCGATGCCCAGCATCAGCCCCATGTCGTGGTAGAAGGGGATCCATCCCACGATGTTCATGTCGGCGGGTGGCACTCTGCCCCGGTCTTCGAAGAACGCGTCGGCGATCTGGTCGAAGTTGGTGAGCAGGTTCCGATGAGTGATGATGGCGCCGGTCGGCTGCCCGGTGGATCCCGAGGTGTACTGCAGATGCGCCGCGCTGTCCGGTGCGTGTGTGCTCTCGCCGGCTTCCGATGGGAAGTCCAGGTCTAGGGAATCGACCTCGAGGACGGCCGGCGCGGGGATGCCGCCGTCGGGACGGGCATACGCCGAGATCGCGTCGACGGTGTCCGACGTGGTCAGTACGACGGACGGCTTGCAGTCCCGCAGCGCGGCCGACACCCGCTCGTCGTGTGCGCCCAGGAGCGGCACCGGCAGCGGCACCGCCGCGAAGCCCGCCTCCACCGCGCCGTAGTAGGCGACGATGTACTCCAGACCCTGGGGGGCGAGGATCGCGGCGCGATCACCGGGTGACCCGCACTGCCGCAGTTCCTCGGCCAGGTTCACCGCTCGCTGCAGCATCTGCGACCAGGTCAGGGTCTCGGAGAAGCCATTCGGGTCCAGGGCGTAGTCGACGAAGGTGAACGCCGGGTCGTCGGGGCGCTCAGCGGCCCGCTTGCGCAGCAGCGCGGGAATGGACGGCACGGCTATGGACATCTCTCACCCTCTTGCCCTCTCGTCGCCGGGGTAGCCGGGCGGTGGCCATGCCGACGCGAGTTGAATCGCACCTAGCCCCCGGTCCCGGTTTCGGCTGTTGTTCGTAGCGCACGTCAGCACCCGACCGTCCGCCCGGCTGAGGGGCTTCCCGAGTGCGAACGTGGTTCACGCTGGTCCGGGTCAGGATAGCCGCGCAGCCTGACGGATGGTAATCGCGGTACCCGGCATCGCCCAAGTTTGCTGAGCGTGAACACGGCAGCCTGGGGCCGGGGCGTACGGCGAGCGGGCGGCCTGTGCGGACCGGGGCTATCCACAGAAGTTACTCACAACTGTGTAATTCCAGTCACGACGGGGCTTGTGTTGTCACATTTGACGAAACAACGCCGACCACCGGCGGCACGGAATTACCGTGACGAGGTGACCACCGAGCCGCTCGCCCCCACCGGCCGGGACGGCCGCCACCTCTACACCTGCCCGCTGTGTGAAGCCATGTGCGGCTTGGAGATTCAGGTCGACGACGGCCGCGTCACCGGCATCCGGGGCAACCCCGACGACGTGTGGAGCCGCGGGCACCTGTGCCCGAAGGGTGCGTCGCTGGGCGCGATCCACCACGACCCCGACCGCATCCGCAGGCCGATGATCAAGGTCGACGGGCAGTGGCAGGAGGTCAGCTGGGACGCCGCCTTCCGGCGCTGCACCGAACTGCTGGCCCCGGTCATCGCCGAGCACGGCATCGGCGCGGTCACCTGCTACACCGGCAACCCGCTGGCCCACTCGTTCTCGCTGGGCCGCTACACCGGGGTGCTGCTGGGGATGTCCGGCATCCCGGTCAGCTACTCGCCGGGCACCGTCGACCAGTGGCCCAAGAACCTCTCCTCACACCTCATGTACGGCAACTGGTGGGGCTTCCCGGTGCCCGACATCGAACGCACCGACCTGCTCGTCATCATGGGCGCCAACCCCGCGGCCTCCCAGGGCTCGCTGCTGGCCGCGCCGGACGTGATGGGCATCATCGGGCGAATCGGCACCGTGATCGTCATCGACCCGGTGCGCACCGCCACCGCCGCCAAGGCCGACGAATGGCTGCCGATCACCCCGGGCACCGATGCGGCGCTGCTGCTGGCGGTGGTGCACACCCTGTTCGACGAGGACCTGGTTCGGCTCGGGCACCTCGCCGAGCACCTCGACGGCCTCGACACCCTGCGGCAGGCGGCCCGCGACTGGTCACCGGAACGCGTGGCTTCCGTCACCGGGATCACCGCCGAGCGCATCAGAGACCTCGCCCGTCAGCTCGCCGGCACCGAGAAGGCCGTCGTCTACGGCCGAATCGGCTTGTGCAATCAGGAGTTCGGCAGCCTGGCCAGCTGGCTCGTCGACGTCGTCAACATCCTCACCGGGCACTTCGACACCCCGGGCGGCGCGATGTTCCCGCGACCCGCGGTGTGGACCGTCACCGCCCAGCCGCAGCCCGGCCTCGAGGGCGGCCTGCCCGAGTTCGGCCGCTGGCACACCCGCGTGCGCGGCGCCAAGGAGGTTCTCGGACAGGTGCCGGTGTCGTGTCTGGCCGAGGAGATCGAGACACCCGGCGACGGACAGATCAAGGCGCTCATCACCGTCGCCGGCAACCCGGTGCTGTCCACGCCGGGCGGCCACCGGCTCGACGAGGTGCTGCCGCAACTGGACGCGATGATCGCCGTCGACCTGTGGCTCAACGAGACCACCCGGCACGCCGACGTGATCCTGCCCGGGCTGTCCCCGCTGGAACAGCCGCACCACGACGACCTGATCCTGGCGTTCGCGATCAACAGCGTCGCCAACTACTCCGCGCCGGTGTTCACCCCCGACGACCCCGACCGGCCCGAGGAATGGGAGATCCTCGTCCGGCTCACCGGGTTGTGCGCGGGCACGCCGGCCGAGGACGTCGACGTCGCCGCCATCGACGACGGCTTCTTCGACTACCTGTGCTTCACGCAGGGACTCGACGGCGCGACCATCCGCAGTCACTACGAGCACGGCGGCCCCGAGCGCATCCTCGATCTGACGCTGCGCACCGGACCGTTCGGCGACCGCTACGGCGAGAACCCGGACGGGCTGACGCTGGCCAAGCTGAAGGACACCCCCAACGGCGTCAACTTCGGGCCGATGGTGTCCCAGGTGCCCGAGATCCTCAACACCGCCGACAAGAAGATCCGGCTGGCCCCGCAGTATCTGCTCGACGACCTGCCCCGGCTGGCTCGCCGGCTCGACCGCGAGCCCGACGACCTGGTGCTGGTGAGCCGGCGGCACCTGCGCTCGAACAACTCGTGGCTGCACAATGTTTCGGCGTTGATGAAGGGCCGCGACCGGTGCACGCTGCTGATGCATCCTGACGACGCGACCCGTCGCGGGGTGGCCGCACGGTGACACCGTCAGCGTCAGCTCCTCGGCAGGCCGGATCGAGGTTCCGGTGGAGGTGACCGACGCCATCAAGCCCGGCGTGGTGTCGATGCCGCACGGCTGGGGCCACGGCAAGCCCGGCACCCGGTTGGGTGTCGCCAACTGTCACCCGGGGTGAACACCAACATCCTGTCGCCGCCGACCTTTCTGGACGAGCCGTCCGGCAACGGCGCCCTCAACGGCATCCCGGTCAGCGTCGCTCCGGTCGCTTGAGGCGTACCCTCGGGGGTATGCGTGGGGGATTGGCAGTGGCGGCATCTGTGGTCATCGGCGCCGGCGGTGTCCTGATGGGAGCGCCGGCGGTCGCCGCCCCGGCGTGCCAGGTGCCCGGACTGCCCGGGTCCGTGGTTGTGGCTACGGTCGCCGACATGGGCGCGATGATGGGGCCCGGGATGATGGGCGGCGGCTCGATGATGGGCTCACCGATGATGGGCATGATGCGGCTGTCGGTCGAACCGGCCTCGGTGCGCGCGGGCACCGTGTCATTGCTGGTGCGCAATTTCGGCAGCCGCGACCACGAGGTGGTGGTGTTGCCGCTGGCGTCCGGACAATCGGTCGGATGGCGAACAATCAACTCGGACAACAGGATCGACGAGACCGGAAGCCTCGGCGAGGTTTCCAGTGCGTGCGGTTCGGGTGAAGGCGAGGGTGTCGCACCGGGCGCTGTCGGCTGGACCACGCTCGCATTGGCACCGGGCAGATACGAACTGGTGTGCAACCTCGCCGGGCACTACGCCGCCGGGATGTACGCCGAACTCGACGCCCACGCTTGAGGCCTGATTGACTTCGTACAATCAGTGGACCCGGCGGCGACGGCGCTGCGGGCCGTGACGCGAGGAGCGTGGGCGATGAGTGAGGCCACCATTTCGGATGCAGTACCCGCCGCGGGAGCGGCCATCGGGGAGGCCATCAGCATCTTCATGCTGCACCCGGAGACATCGCAGGAGGGCCTCGACGCCGGCTATCCGGATCCGTTCGCGGCGTACTTCGCCGGCCGGGCCGGGGTGCTGGGTGACGCCACCGCCGAGACCGTCAACGCGGTGTTCGCCGTCTTCGAGCCGAACGTGGTGAAGATGTGCTGGGAGACCGGCACCAAAGTGCGCCCCGCCGCCGATTCAGCCGCCTTCTACTGGGACCAGATAGCCGGCTTCGGCCGCAGGCACCTGAGCGGCGTGCCGGGGTTGGATCGCCTTGCCGCGCTTGGGGAAAGGGTCATCGCCGCCGCCCCGGACAATGGGCTGCCGTTGTTCGCGGGCTGGCGAGCCATGCCGCTGGCCGACGACGCGCCCGCGCGCTGCGCTGCAGGTGATGATGGTGCTGCGCGAACTGCGCGCCGCCGTGCATTTCTGCGCGCTGACCCTCTCCGGGGTGAGCCCGGTCGAAGCCCACATGCTCCACGGGGGCCCCGAGTACGCGGCGTTCATGGGATGGCAGCCGCCGTATGCCGACGGCGTCGACAAGAAGGACCGCTACGCGGCCACCGAGGACCTCACCAACCACCGGATGGCGGAGATCGTCGCAGCGGCGCTGTCCGACGAGGAAGCCGACGAACTCGCTCGGCTCAGCACCGCAGTGCTCACCGCCTTGAAGTCGGGGAGCCCGGCGGCGGCCGACGCCTGAGCACTGCGGTGATGCCCTGGGAACGGCTGCCGGTGATCGGCGGCTTGCTCTACGCCACACGCGTCGAGGCCGGCCGCGCCGGGATCGCCGCGGTCACCAGGGTCACCGAGCTCGTCCTCGACCAGATCGACCTGACGGCGCTGGTGCGTGAGCGCGTCGACATCGACGCGATCGTGGCCGACGTCGACATCGACGCGATCATCGCCCGCATCGACCTGATCGGGCTGGCCGACCAGATCATCGACGGGGTGGACCTGCCCGCGATCATCCGCGAGTCGACGGGCACCGTGACCGCCGAGGTGATGACCGACGTGCGCAGCCAGACCGCCCGGGCCGACGACGTCGTCTCCGGATTCGTCGATCGCATGCTGGGCCGCACGCCGCAGCCGCAGGCCCCCGAGTGACCAATGCCGGCATCGTGTCGCGGGGCCTGGCCGCCCTCGTCGACATGGTGGTCGTCGTCGTGACGCTGGGTCTGCTCTATCTCGGGCTGGCGCTGACCACGCTGCTGGTCAACCCCACGTCGTTTCGGTTCCCGGCGCCGAACCTGATCTTCTCCACCGCGGTGACGGTCGCGGTCTCGGCGCTGTACCTGACGGCGTGCTGGACCCTGTCGGGCCGCACCGTGGGCGCGATCCTGCTCGGGATCCGGGTCGTCGGCCGTAGTGCCGAGCGACTGGGTGTCGCGGTGGCGATCGTGCGAGCGGTGGCCTGCGTGCTGTTCCCGATCGGATTGCTGTGGGTGGCGCTCGACCGGCAGCGACGGTCGATCCAGGACATCGCGCTGGGCAGCCGCGTGATCTATGACCGTCCAGCGGTGCCTTAGGATGCCCCAATGCCGTTAGCGGACGGCCAGGTTGTTGCTGGTTACACCATCCTGCGGACCCTCGGGGCCGGAGGCATGGGCGAGGTTTACCTGGTTCAGCATCCCCGGTTGCCGCGCTATGACGCCCTGAAGGTCCTCGGCTCGTCGGTCAGCCGCGACGACGAATACCGGCAGCGGTTCAACCTCGAAGCCGACATGGTGTCCACCCTGACGCACCCGCACATCGTGACGATCTACGACCGCGGGGAGTTCGACGACAAGCTCTGGATCGCCATGGAGTTCGTCGACGGCACGGATGCCTCGCACCTGCTCGCCGACCGCTACCCGTACGGGATGCCGCCCGACGAGGTGGTGCGCATCATCACCGCGGTCGCCGAGGCGCTGGACTACGCGCACAGCAAGGGCCTGCTGCACCGCGACGTCAAACCGGCCAACATCCTGCTGGGCTTCCCCGACTCCGGTGACGACCGGGTCATGCTCGCCGACTTCGGCATCGCCCGGTGGATGGGTCAGGCCAGCGGGCTGACCGGAACCAACATGACGGTCGGCACGGTGGCCTACGCCGCACCCGAACAGCTCAAGGGCGACGACATAGACGGTCACGCCGACCAGTACGCGCTGGCCGCGACGGCCTATCACCTGCTCACCGGGATGCCGCCGTTCCAGCACACCAACCCGGCGATCGTCATCAGCCAGCACCTGAGCTCCGACCCGCCCTCGATCGGAACCAAGCGGCCCGAACTGGCCGGGCTGGGCCCGGTGTTCGCCAAGGCGCTGGCCAAGAACGCAGGTGACCGCTACCCGCGGTGCATCGACTTCGCGCGAGATCTGCGGCGAGGCCTGGGGGCAGCCGAATTCGAGTCCGGCGCCGTGCAGGCGACGGCATGTCTCACCGACCGCAGGCCGAGCCAAGAAGGCAGTGGGATCCGTTGGCCGCCATGCCAAGCCGGATTCCGGCTCCACGCGCCGGCGTCGCGTCCTGATCCCGGCCATCCTGGGCGCCGTGGTGATCATCGGAGGTGCCGCGGCGGGGCTGAGCCTGTTGTTCGGCCACCGCGACGTCCACACGGCCACTGCGCAAACGGCGCCCGCGGCGCCGCCCCCGCCACCTGCCGAGTCGGGTCGAATGGACCTGCCGATCGTGGTGATCGGCGCCAACTGCGCGGT
Source organism: uncultured Actinomycetota bacterium (assembly GCA_963765445.1). GTDB lineage: Bacteria > Actinomycetota > Actinomycetes > Mycobacteriales > Mycobacteriaceae > Mycobacterium. The sequence continues at coordinate 19,553 of CAVXWQ010000031.1, read as the reverse complement.
ACTGGGGGCGGCGGCGGTCAGCGAGGCCGGCGCTCCCGCATATTGCGCGCACGCCAACCCGGAATCCGACACCACGGTGTGGTCGCTTCAGCCCGAAAAGCTGCTCAGCGACCAGCAATCCGGCACCGGTACGGCGTCAGGCTGAGTCGTTGGCCCGCGCTGTTGCGCCTCAGAGCCTCGGTTCACCGCAACAAGTCGACGCTCAGAAGTAACCGGCGCTACGAACCTGGATCAGGCTCGTTCCTTGGGCAGCGTCTCGCCGCGGAAGAACGCCGGCGCCTTGAGGTTCCACAGCATCATCAGGACGACACCCATGCCCAGGCCGAAAACGCCGACGACGAATGCGGTGCCGATACCGAAGATCGATGCGCCCGAGCCGGTTTCCGGGTCGGCCATGTAGTAGGCCTCCAGGATGCCCACCGGAATGAGCACCAACGCACCGATTCCGGGCAGGATCACCTGTCCCATCGCGGTCCGCCACGACCGGAACGCGGTGCGCCAGAAGTACACCACCGAGGAGATGGCCACCACGGAGTAGTACGTCATGATCGCGATGCCGACGCTGTAGACCGAATCCTCCACCACACTGTCGCTGATCACGTCGAGCGTGCAGTAGATCGCCAGGCTCGTCAGACCGATCACCCAGGTGGCGAACTTGGGAGTCGAACTCACCTCGTTGACTGACCCGAACCGGTCCGGCAGCGCCTTGTAGGTGGCCATCGACAGCAGCCCGCGGGCGGTCGGCATCACCGTCGACATCGTCGCCGAGAACGCCGAAATCCCCACCACCAGTGCGGCAATGATCGCGCCGCGCGAGCCGATCGTCTCCGAGGCCAGTGTGGTGAAGACGTCATCGATGTTGTCGGGGTTGGTCAGGCTCGTCGGGCTGTTCTCGTCGATGCCCGCGAACGCCAGTGCGGCCACGCTGAAGACCACGTAGGTGACCACCGTGATCAGAATCGCCGTCACGCCGCTGCGACCGGCCTGCTCCGGTGTGCCGGTGGTCTCCTCGGACATGGCCAGCGAGGCGTCGAACCCCCAGAAGATGAAGATTGCGACCAGGAAGCCGCCGAGTAACCCGCTGAAATCGTGAATGGCGAAGGGGTTGAACCATTCCCACGAGAACGAGTCCGCGGTCGGGCTCTGCTGACCGCGGAACACCGCGACGAGCATGATGACCGCGAACAGGGCCAGCCCGCCGTACTGGATGATCGTCAGGATCAGCGTGGTGCGGGAGGATTCCTCGGCGCCGCGGGCGACCAGCCACGTCGTCAGCAGGATGAAGGTGCCGGCCACGATGAGGTCGAACCACACCGGTGAGCCGTCCATGCCGAGCCACACGGCAGCGGCGTTGGTCAGGATTCCGGCCGCCCCGACCCCGGCCAGGATGCTGGACAGCATCAGGGCGAAACCGCCCATCCATCCGATGTGCGGGCCGATCGCCTTGGATCCCCACGTGAACACCGTGCCGGAGTCCGGGGCGGCGTCGGTGAGGTGCTTGTAGGCCAGCGCCACGAAGTACATCGGGATGACGGCGATGATGAACACGATCGGCAGCTGGTAGCCCGACTCCGAGGCGCCGTGTCCGAGCGCGCCGGTCAGGGAGTAGGCCGGTGCGGTGGCGGCCAGGCCGATGGCGACCGCACCGACCAGGGAGACCGAACCCTTCTTGAGTCCCTTGGATCGCAGGCCGTGCATCAAGGGGTCGATGACTGCCGCGTCCTCGGTCATGCCCGGGATTGTGCCACCCGCCGGGCCTGGATGTGGCGAACTAACCGGTATTGCCGACCAGATTGTCGTCAGTGCTGAGTGACGTTCCTCGGCGGGGTCGGACGAGCGTGGCCGGCGCCCGTGTCTTTCGAGCCGCCTTCGAACTGCTGTTGCGACGCCTGCGCTTCTACTAGCGGACGAGGCCGGCGCTTCGCGATGCATGCCGTTCGGAGCGCAACGCCCGGCTGCGCCGAGCGGTGCGGTACTCGTCGACGGCGGCCTTGTTGACGGCCGCAGCAGAGCGGATCGCAAGCTGCCGACGACCGCCTGTGACCCCGCGGAGGACGCCGGACAGCTCAGATAGCGACCGCGATGATCGGGCCGGCGACCGCGCCGATCGGGATGCCGACTATCGCGCCGAGTATGAGCGGCGGCCTGAATGACCGGCGTCGAGGACGGTGTCCCAACCACTCAGGAAGCCGCCGAGTAGGTATCTGAGCAGCTAACGCCGCCGCCAATGAACCCGAAAACGACTCCCGCAGCAGGCGCCCCGCCACCGGCGCCAGTGGATCGCCCAGTGAGCCCTACGCGATCTGGAGGAATGCCTTGCCAGGACCTCGACCAACGCTGGCCAGAGCCGAGCGGCAGTCCGCCGGCGGCGCTGTCGAGCGGTCCGGCCAGTGCCGTGAGGTGAACGGCCTGGGTGGAGATCATCGGCGCTGACAACGCTGACGGCCGGTTTCGGCGGCTCGAGCGTCGTCGTGGCCAGCACGACTGCGCCCGCCGCGATGACAGCGATCATGGCCGACAGTGGTGAACGGTCGGTGGTGTGAACCATGAACGCGGCCCTCCCCGAGCTGCTGGATACCCTGACGAGTTCCACGCTGCCTGCGGTCGGCCACCGCGACTTCAGTACCGGGCTACTGCACTTACGCCTTGATGCGGATCGGTCCCGGCTTCCACAGGCCGCTGCGGGTGGCCGTGCCCAGCTCGAGCTGGGCCGGCTGGGCGTCGACGATCGTGTCGAACTTGCGCAGCGAGCCCCAGTCCCTGCCCCAGTCGTGGGACAGGTAGGTGGCCATCACGTGCTGGCGCAGCAGCAGATCGCTGATGCCGAGCAGACCGCCGTTGCGGCCGTCCTCCCAGGTGTCGGTGTCCTGCTTCTTGGCCGTGTAGTCCGGTGTGATGCGGAACTTCGGCACTTCGGTGACGCCGTTGGCGTGCAGCATCGGCTGCTGGCACGGGAACGCCAGGCCCACCGCCCAGTCCATCAGCACGGGCTGGGTGGCGCCGACGTACTCCTGCACCGAGCGCAGTTCGGGCACCCGCGGCGGGGTCACCGCGATCCAGTCACCCTGCGACAGCGACCGGTCCTGGGCGACGATCCGCACCGCCGTCGCGTCGGCGGGGATCTCCGAGCGCGCGAACCGCAGGTTGCGCCACGACGGTGCCGGGCCGAGGTCGTACGGGCTGACCCGGCCGGCCGGCACCGGGACGCCGCCGGGACCGGGCTTGCCGTACTCGAGTTCGACGGTCTGGCCGTCGGTGAAGCCGTTGAGCACGCTGCGGCCGGCGATCGTGCCCGCGGCGGTGACCACCACCAGCGGATGGCCACTGTCGTTGGGCGGCAACGTGTACCACGCCGAATCGAGCGTGGCCTCCTGCTGCGGGCCGACGAGGTAGCTGCCCGCCAGCGCAACCCGCGCGGGGTCGAGGCCGTAGGGCAGCGGCACCGTCGAGCCGTTGACGCCGGGGGTGGCCAGTTTGATCGACTGGTCCCAGTCGTAGTCGGTGCCGGGCTGCGGGTTCGTCATCCGAATCGATTCGGCGACAATGTGTTCCGGCACACCGTTGGGGGTGAAGCCGACCGGCTTGACGCCGCCGAGCGGACCGAGGGGCCCGTAGTCGCCGGGCAGCGGAGTCAGGAAGCCGGCGTTGGGGTCGGGTTCGACGAGCACGTCGTCGGCCAGTCCGCACCCGCCGGAGAACGACCGCAGGTTGGCCCACGCGTTGGAGTAGGTCGGGTACTGCCGCACGATCCCGGCGGTCATCGAGCCGATGAAGACCACCACCATCAAGCCTGCGGCCAGCGGAATCGGGGCCGCCGTGATCGCCCGTGCGACGCGGCCCTCGCCGTGCTCGCGGGAGTTGAAGTGCAGCCAGATCGTGTACAGCGCCGACACCACGAACAGGAAGAAAAAGATTGTGCTGACCGTGATTCCGGCGATGCGCGGCATCGCGTTGTTGAACGGCACGCCGTAGCTCGACACATACCACCAGCCGTTGGTGGTGGCGAAGCACAGTGACACGACGAACAGCACCGCGGTGACCACCGTCATCCGGTTGCGCGACCAGCGCAGCACCTTCGGCGAGACCAGCACGGTGGCCAGCGCGGCCATGGCCGCGCCCACCGCGGCGAACAACCCGAAGTGGTGCACCCACTTGGTCGGGGTGAACATCAGGAAGAACATCGTCGCGAAGATGACGCCCATCAGCCGCCAGGCCGGCCCGCGGGCCACACCGGGAACCCGCTTGCGGCGCAACATGATGAACATCGAGACGAACAGCGACAGCGCGGTGATCAGGAAACCGAACCGCCGCGACAGCGAGCCGTCGACCGTCGGCAGGATCAGGTAGTAGTAGCGCAGGTTCTCGGTGTACCACGGCCTGGCTGGGCCCGATGTCGGTGCGAATCCTGGTGGCTTCCAACACCGTTGCCAAGGTCTGGTCGGCGAAGACGATCGTCAGCACCACGGTGCCCGCGGCCAGCAGCGGAAGCACCAGCGGCCAGGTGCCCACGACCGCGCGGCGGCGGACCAGGATGCGCAGGATCGGACGGCCACCGGCGATCAGCGCGGCGACGGCGATCAGTCCGGTGGGCTGGATGCCGAGGGTGAACGCGGCGCTGATGATGGCCAGCGCGGCCGGGGTCAGCCGCCCGGAGATGATCGCCCGCTCGATCAGCACGTAGGTGATCAGCGCGCCGGTGGCGATCTGGCCCTCGGGCCGCAGGCCGTTGTTGAACGGCATCCAGGCCGCCATCAGCACCAGCCCGGCCGCCCACAGCGCGGGTCGGCTGGCCTCGACGGCGGGTCCCAGTCGGGGCAGCACCTCGCGGGAGAGCAGCAGCCAGCACAGCAGCGCGCAGATCAGGTCCGGCAGCCGCATCCAGATGCTGGCGTCGCTGACGTGGGTCATCAGCGCCAGGACGTTGTAGAACCAGCCGAACGGGTCCTCGGGGCTGCCGAACCAGCGGAAGTAGTTCGACATGTAGCCGGCGTGATCGGCGACGCGCGCCATGCCCAGGATGTAGCCGTCGTCGGAGGAGTTGGCCCCGATCACGTGCCACACCAGGAACCCGGTGACGACGGTGACGTCGACGGCGGTGAAGGTGCGCCAGCGCTGCGGGATCCACTTGTGCATGCGCCGGCCGTCGAGCCGGTCCAGCCGCCACAGCGCGGCCACCGCGACGATGGTCGCGGCGATCGCCAGCAGCATCGCGGCCAGCTTCAAAGCCGTTGGCCTGGTGGAGAACCGGGTGTCGATGGTGGCCGAGAACGTCAGCCCGGGCGGCGCCGGTCCGGTCAGGTCGGTGAACACCCCGACGATCGCCGGGCGCAGGTTGGGGTCGGGGAAACCGGTGCGCTGTTCCTTGCCGGTCGTCGGATCGGTCAACCCGACGAAGGTCGCGTAGGTGCCGGCCGTCGTCGAGGTGATCTCGATCCGCTGGCACTCGGGCGAAACCACCTTCGACGCGCGGCACGCTGGCGATCACCACGTTGCGGTCGGTGATGTCGACCCGCTGGGCGGTGACGTTGACGAACAGCGAATTCAGCGCCGCCTCTTTGCCTTTCTTCGGCGCCAGGCCCAGCACCAGGCCGCCCTCGGGCGGCATGGACGCGGATCACCTCGCACGGCACCGTCGCGGTCAGCGACACCGGCGCCTGCGAGATCAGCGGTGCGGTGACATTGCTGAACTGCCCACCCTGCGGCCAGTTCAGCGTCGCGGTGGTCTGCACCACCGGCAGCAGCGGAGTGAGCACCGACAACACGAAGCCGACCAGGCCGGCGATGATCGCCACCCATCGGGTGATCGTGACGTCCTGGGCGGAGTCGCGGGCGTTGTCCGCGAGGGTCTGGGTCATGGCAGTGCCCTGATCGGTCCGTTGCGGTTCCAGCCGAACACCTTCACCGCGCCCTGATCGATGACGGCGTTGGGCGCCTGCGCGGCGGGCACCAGCCGGATGTAGCGCTCGAGGGCGCCCCAGTCGCGGTACCAGTCGTCACGCAGGTAGGTCGGGATGGTCGCCGTCGTCAGCAGGGCCTGGATGAACAGGAACGGACCACCGGCGCGGGCGGACTGCCACATGTTCGACGACACCACCACCTGCTTGAGGTTGGGCAGGATCCGGTACTCCGGCAGCTCGGCGACACCGAGGTGTTCGGAGAACGGCCGCTGGCAGGGGAAGTTCGCCGCGGTGGCGATGTCCATCAGGATCGGGGTCTGCGAGCCGAGGAACTGCTGGGCGGTCTGCAGCACCGGCACCCGCGGCGGGGTGAATCCGAACCACTGGTCGTCGCTCAGGTTCGGGTCGTCGGCCACGATGCGGGCGACGTTGGCCTCCGGCGGCGCCCACGCGAGCGGGAAACGCAGGTTGCGCCAAGCCTTTTGGGCGATGACGTCGATGGGCTGCACCGAGCCCAGCGCCTGGAAGCTGCCGTCGGGTCGGTGTACGCCCCACTGCAGCTTGAGGGACTGCCCGTAGTTGAACTGGCCCTCCTCGTCGTAGAACCAGATCGCTCCGGCGGCGGCGACGGTGACCAGTGGGCGGTCCGGGGTCCGCGGCGGCAGCTGGTACCACGCCGAAGTGGCCTTGGCCGCAACGGTGTTCTCCTTGAAGCTGCCCATCACCGGTGTGGTCTTCGGGTCCAGGCCGAACGGCAGGAACACCCGGGATCCGTTGACGCCCTCGGGTCCGTAGCCGCCGCCGGTGCCCGCCGCGAAGGCGATGCCCGCGTTGGGCTTGTTCGGTGAGCCGTCGGAGTTGACGGTGCCGGGGTTGGCGACGAACGGCTCGGCCGGCTCGAGGGTGTCGCTGATTCCGTTGGGGGTGAAGCCGATCGGGTTCTCCCCGCCCAGTGGGCCGTACTGGCCCCACTTCTGGCCCGGAACGGGTTGCAGCACACCGGCATTGGTGTCGGCCTCGACCAGGACGTCGTCGGCCATCGCGCAGCTGTTCTTCGACAAGCCCGATCGCAGTGCCGACACGTTGGCCGCGGCGGTGGTGTAGACGGGGTAGCGCTGCACGAAGGCCTTGGTCATCGAGCCGACCTCGAGCAGCACCATGATCAGCGCGAACACCAGCAGCGGGGTGGACGCCAGTACCCGGTTGCGCCGGGTGTTCTTGACCTCGGTGTGCCCGGTGTAGTCCATGCGGAAGTGCAGCCAGCCGGCCAGCAGGCCGGTCACCACGGCCAGGGCCAGGAACATCGACGTCACCGGCTGGTGGGCGATCACGGGCTGCCGGTCGAACCACGGCACCCCGTAGTTGCCGACGTAGAACCAGCCGTTGATGCCCGAGGTCGCCCACGCCAGCGACGAACAGCAGGGCGGTGACCCACAGCGCGAGGTTGCGTCGGCTGTGCAGGCCCACCCGGGCGAACGCGAACGCGGCCACCCCGCCCAGGGCGCCGGCCAGTCCCGCGAAGGCACCGAACTGGACCGCCCACTTGGTGGGGGTGAACGTCAGCAGCAGCAGGCCGATCGCGGTGCTGCCGATGAGCCGCCACACCGGACCGCTGGCCACGCCGGGCACGCGGCCGCGGCGCAGCAGCACGGCCAGCAGGCCGAACAGGCACAGCAGCATCAGCAGCACGGCGAAGCGGCGGGTCAGCGAGCTTTCGACGTTGTCTTCGACGGTCAGGAAGTAGTAGCGCAGGAAGTCCTGGTACCAGGCGATCGTCGGTCCGACGACGTACTTGATCCGGGCGGACTCGGCGACGCTGGCCAGCGTCTGGTCGCGGAACACCACGACGAAGATGACCGACAGCGAGGCGGCCAGCGCGGCCAGTGGCGCGAGCAGCCCGTCGGCGCGGCGCCTGCTGTCGATGACGCCGGCGACGGCGCGGGCACCGACCAGGATCGGGGCCAGGGCGATCAGCCCCTGCGGGGCCAGCGTCACGCTGAACACGGCGACGACCACCGCCAGCGCCGCCGGGGCCAGTCGGCGGGTGCCGATCGCGTTCTCGACCAGGATCCAGGCCGCCAGCGTGCCGAAGGCGATCAGCGGCTCGGGGCGAAGGCCGTTGTTGAACGGCAGCCAGGCGGCCAGGAACACCGCGCCCGCGGTCCACACCGCCACCCGGTTGAGCGCCAGCCGCCGGCCCAGTCGCGGCAGTACGCAGCGGCTCAGGATCAGCCAGGTGCCGATGCCCGCGGCGGTGGCGGGCAGCCGCATCCACACGCCCGCGGTGCTGACCGCCGCGAGGTGGGCCAGCACCGACTGGTACCAGTCGAACGGAGCCTCGGTGGCGCCGAAGAACCGGAAGTAGTTGGCGGTGTAGCCGGCCTCGCCGGACACCCGCGCGATCGTGAGGTTGTAGCCGTCGTCGGAGGAGATCGCCCCGATCACGTGCCACAGCAACAGGGTTGCGATGACACCGACGTCGGCCAGCCACGTGGACCACCCGACGCGCCAGAAGCGCCGCCATGCCCGGGCCACCCGCCGGCCGGAGCGGTTGTCCAGGACTGCCAGCGCGACGATCGAGGCCACCACGCAGGCGATGCCGAGCACCATGACGGCGAGCTTGAGTGGGGTCGGACTGGTGATGAACCGGGTGTCGATGTCGACGCGGGCCGACAAGCCCGGCTGGGCCGGCACCTTCAGGTCGGTGAAGATCCCCGCGACTTGGGGCTTCTTCTCCGCGGACAGCGTGCCCGTCGCGCCGGGGATGCCGACGAAGTCCGCGCCGACCCCGCCGGGCCCGGCCCACATGTGCAGGGTGCTGCAGGCGGGTGTGCGGATGGCGGCGCGCGGCGCGACGGCGGCCACCGAGTCGCGGAAGGCCACCACCACGGTGTCGGCGTTGGCCCGGACGAACAGACCGTTACGGCTGGCGTCGATACCGGCGGGCGGGATGGTGGAGAACACCAGGCCGCCCGCGGCGGGCAGCGACGCGATCGCCTGGCAGGGGATGTTCACGTCGAGTGACTGCGGTGCCCCGGAGACCAGCGGCGCGGTGATGTCGCTGACGTTGCCGTCCGCGCCGGCCGCCTGCGGCCACTGGATCGCGGCAGTGGTCTTGGTGACCGGCAGAAGCGGGGTCAGGCGCACAGCAATACCCCGAGAATGCCCGCGACGACGGCGACGATCCGCGCGAGATCCGCGGAGGCGGCGCTGTCGCTGGGCACGAGGGTCGATCGTAGGCGAAGCAGCTGAGCCGATTGCGGATGCCATGCGGCTCTCAGGCGACGAGTGTGGAGTTATGGCACATGAATCGGCCTTGGGTTCTGGGGGTGGATGCAACAGCACCTGATTGTGATTGAGGGGTGCTGTTGTGCCGCTACCACCGTTGGCATGTGTTGTTCGGGAGTTTTGGGGTCGTATCGCTGAGGGCTGCACGGCCGGGGAAGCTGGTGTGGCGGTCGGCGTGTCGGCACATACCGGCTTTCGCTGGTTGCGTGACGCTGGCGGGGTGAAACCACGCTTGATCGAACCGACGAAGTCGGGACCACGTCCGCGGCTGTGTTTGTCTGAGCGCATCGAAATCCAGTGCGGCGTGCGCAGCAACGAGTCGTTGCAGTCCATCGGCGAACGTCTGGGGCGGTCGGCCTCGACGATCAAACGCGAGATCGACAACAACGGTCTTCATGTGATGCACCACCCTGAGCGCCGGTCGGGGTATCGGCGCAAGCGGGCCTTCGGGGCGCGCCAGAGCGGAAGCAGTGCCACGGTGCGCTATTGCGCATTGACCGCCCAAGCGCTGGCCGATCGGCGGGCCCGCCGTGCCAGACCGGGCAAGCTGGCCCTCAATGACAAGCTTCGTGATGAGGTGCAGGAGCGGCTGCTCGACGAACACAGTCCCGCTCAGATCGCCCAGCGGCTGCCGATGGACTTTCCCGACGATGCGGAGATGCGGGTGTCACACGAAACCATCTATCAGTCGATTTACATTCAGGGCAAAGGAAATCTGCGCCGCGAACTACACAGCTGTCTGCGTACCGGACGAGCGCTGCGTCGACCCCAGCGTCGGGGCGATCAGCGCCGGGGCCGCCTGCGCGACATGGTCAGTATCAGTGAGCGCCCACCCGAGGTCGAAGACCGGGCGGTGCCCGGGCACTGGGAGGGCGATCTGATCCTGGGCAGCACCGCGTCAGGCTCGGCGATCGGCACCCTGGTCGAGCGCGCCACCCGGTTCACCCTGCTGCTGCATCTGCCCGACGGGCACACCGCCTTGGCGGTGCAGGAGGCGATCGTGGCCAAGATGGCCCTGCTGCCGGCGATCCTGCGCAAGACCTTGACTTGGGATCAGGGCAAGGAGATGGCAAACCACATCGAGATCGCCGCGGCCACCGATCTGGACATCTACTTCTGTGATCCGCACTCGCCGTGGCAGCGCGGAACCAATGAGAACACCAACGGGCTGCTGCGCCAGTACTTTGCCAAGGGCACCGATCTGTCGGTGTTTCCCGCCGACTACCTCGACTACGTCGCGACCAAGCTCAACCGCCGGCCCCGTCAAACGCTGGGCTGGAAAACACCGGCCGAAGCCCTCGACGAGCTACTGTCGAACCCGTTCAAACCACCGGCTGTTGCATCCACCGCATGAAACCGCCGGCGCGCGGCGTGGCTTAGGTCCACACTCGCCGTCAGGCTACGTCGGGCGCAGCGGGGCAGGGCTCCAGAAGCCGCTGCGGGTGGCGGTGCCGAGATCCAGGCGAGCCGGCTGGGCGTTCGGATAGAACGGGTTGAGTCCGCTGCAGCGCGCCCCAGTCCCGGAACCAGTCGTCCTTGAGATAGGTCGGCACGGTGACCGCGCGATACAGCAGTTCGCTGATGCCCAGCGGGCCGCCGCCGACGTTGTCCATCACCGGCGAGTTGGCCTCGGCGCCGAACCGGTCCGGCAGGATGCGCCACTTCGGCGGCTCGATGACGCCGTTCTGGTGGCCGAACGGCCGCTGGCAGGGGAAGGCCAGCCCGACCAGCCAGTCCAGCAGGACGGGTTCTTTGGAGCCGACCACCTCCTGCAGCGTGCGCAGGTTCGGGATGCGCGGCGGGGTGACGGCGATCCAGTGCTGCGGGGACAGGTCGTCGTCGGAGGCGACGATCCGGATCTGGGTGGCGTTGCGCGGGAGCGCGGCCAGCGGGGCGCGCAGGTTGCGCCACGCCGGCGCGGCGCCGATGTCGGCGAACCCCAGCGCCGCCGCCCGGCTTGTTCTCGGCGGCCTGCTGGTCGGTGGCCCACTGGACCTGGACCTCGTCCTGGTCGAACCGGCCGGCGGCCGAAACCACCAGCAGCGGCGAGGACGCCCAGTTCGATGGCAGCCGATACCAGGCCGAGCGCAGCATCGCCGGCTGCTGCACACCGGATCGCCAGCTGCCCATCACGGGCGTGCGGGCCGGGTCGAGGCCGTAGGGCAGCCGGGCTTTGGAGCCGTTGACGCCTGCGGCCGCGGTGGTGCCGCCCTCGGTCCCGGCCTCACTGCTGGTGACGACGCCGTCGCTGTCGGTGAGGCTGCCGCCGCCGGGTGGTTCCGTCACCGGGTCGGCCGAGACGTCGGCGGGTATCCCGCTGGCGGTGAAGCCGTCCGCGGTGGTGGCGCCCAGCGCTTCGCCGGCGGGCACCCCGATCGGGCTGAGTAGCCCGGCGTTCGGGTCGAGCTCGACCAGGACGTCGTCGGCCAGCCCGCAGGTCTTGCCGGTCAGTGCCTGCAGGTTCGACCGGCCCACCGACCAGGCCGGCCACTGGTCGGTCATCCCCAGCGTCAGTGACATCACTTCGAAGACGACCAGCAGCCACGCCACCACGGCCAGCGGCGAGCCGACGATCGCCGTCCACCATCGCCGGGTACCGGTTTCGCCGTTGTCGCGGCCGGAGAAGTGGAACCACGCCGCCAGCAGCAGGGCCAGCACGGTCAGCCCGAGCAGAACCGTGGTGAACCCGAAGTGCCACTCGGGGAACTGGTTCGACCACGGCACCCCGAAGTTGGAGACGTACCACCAGCCGTTGACGCTGGCGAACGACAGCGCGGTGATGAACAACACCGTGGCGGCGAACACCGCCCGGTTTCTTCGGGACCGCAGCACGTGGGCGGTGACCGCGACGGCGGCCAGCGCTCCGAGTGAGCCGGCCAGTCCGGCGAACACCCCGAAGTGGTGGGTCCACTTGGTGGGCGTGAACATCATCGCCAGGAAGGAGATGATCGTGATGCCGATGATGCGCCGACTCGGTCCGCCTGCGGTGCCCGGGATGTGGCCGCGGCGCAACATCATCGCCACCGACACCGCCAGCGCGACCAGCAGGGCCAGCACCGCGAACCGCCGTGCGACCGACCCGTCCGGGCTGGCCATGAACAGCCGCTCGTAGCGGATGTGCTCGTCGAACCAGCTCAGGCTCGGGCCGACGGCGGACTTGAGCATGTTGGCCTGGACCTCGCCGACCAGGGTCTGGTCCCGGAAGATCAGGATGATCGTGACCGTCGCGGCGGCCAGGATCGGCGCCAGTAGGGGCAGCAGGCCGAACTGGCGCGACCGGCGGTGAAGGATCGTGCGCAGCGGACCGATGGCCACCAGCAGCGCGCCGATCGAGGCGATGCCGGTCGGCCCGGAGAACAGCGTCAGGGCCCCGACGATGCACGCGAAGGCCACCGGTAACAGCCGGCTGGTGGCCACGCCGCGCTCGACACAGATCCAGGTCAGCAGGATGCCGACCGCGATGATCGGTTCCGGGCGCAGGCCGTTGTTGAGCGGCAGCCAGAACGCCAGGAACATGCCCGCCGCCGTCCATGCCGCGGCGCGGGTGCTCTTGACGGCGTGGCCCAGGCGCGGGATCACCTCGCGGCTGATGATCCACCAGCAGGCCAGCGCCATCACCAGCGTCGGCAGCCGCATCCAGACGCTGGAGGTCGAGACGTGGGACCACATCGCCAGCAGGTCGTAGTACCAGCCGAACGGCGCTTCCGGGGTGCCGAACCAGCGGTAGTAGTTGGCCATGTAGCCGGCGTGCTCGGAGACCCGCGCCATGGTCAGGATGTAGCCGTCGTCGGAGGTGTTGGCGCCGACGAAGTGCCACCACACCAGGACCGCGACCACCACGCCGTCCAGGACGCTCACCGACCACCAGCGCGGCGGCAGGAACCGCCGGTGCCGCATCCCGTCTGCGGTGTCGAGGATGTGCAGCGCGATCAGCGCGACGATCGTCAGCGCCACGCCGAGCACCATCGCCGCCATCTTCAGCGCCGTCGGTGCGCTGCTGTAGCGGGTGTCGATGGTGGCCGCGAAGCTCAGGCCGGGCGGCGCCGGTCCGGACAGGTCGGTGAAGACCCCGACGATCTGCGGCCGGAAGTCGTAGCCCCCGCGCTCACCTTTGAGCGGGGCGCCGGGGTCGTCGCCGTCGGCGCCCTGGGTTAGGCCGACGAACTCGGCGGTCACCTTGTCGGCGTGCGCGGTGAAGGTCAGCTTCTGGCAGGCGGGGCTGAGCACCTGGGACAGCGGCGCGACGACGACCGGAGTGTTGCGGACGACGACCACCAGGTTGTCGTTGGCGCGCTGGATCAGCAGGCCCCGGTCGACGGCCTTGGGCGCCTGCTTGGGAACCGTGGAGAGCAGGACGGTCGCGGCCGGTGGGTTGCAGTCCGTCCGCGGCGCGGCACGGGATGCTGATGGTGAGGTCGGTGGCGACGTAGCTGATCAGCGGTGCGGTGACGCTGTCGAGCACACCGTTCTGTGGCCAGTTCAACTGCGCGGTGGTCTGCTTGACCGGCAACAACGGGGTCAGGATCGCCAGCGCGGCGCCCAGCAGGCCGGCGATGACGGCGACAAGACGGGCGGTTCGATAATTCGCCCGCGTCTGGTCCACGGAGGTAGATGGTAATTGGCCGGTCGGCGCGGCCGAAGGTCGCCGGCCCGGCGGCTCCAGAACCATCGCTATGGATTCCTGATGGCCAGGACGAACGGTCCGATGGTCTTGACGGTGAAGTGCGGACCGGTGAACAGATTGGCGTCGAACTCGACGGCGTAGCGGCGCACGTTGGGCTGGTTGGGGTAGACGTCGGTGGCCAGCCGCAGGGTGTAGGTGTCGTTCGCGCCGCGGCGCATCAGGAACACCGTCGGCGCCTGCCAGGGCAGCGTATCGAGGGCCTTGACCAGCTGATCGGAGGTCTTCAGGTCGGCCCAGGACTCGATGGCCGCGGCGCGCTTGTCGAACTCGGCAAGGGGGTTGGCGTAGTGCGACGTCAAGCCCTGGAAGCCGTAGTAGGGGTAGTAGGACAGGAAGCTGTAGTCGGCGGTCATCACGACGGTCTGCTCGCGGGGCCTACCGGTGACTCCTCGGATGGCGGCGTCCACCTCGGGGTAGTACTTCTCGGCGCCGGGTGGGCGGCGGTCGCCGCGCTGCCGTTGCCGTCGGTGTCGGTGTAGGCCACCGTTCCACACTCGCCGGCGTTGCTATGTCGGGCGCAGCGGGGCAGGGCTCCAGAAGCCGCTGCGGGTGGCGGTGCCGAGGTCCAGGCGAGCCGGCTGCGGCGTTGGGATAGAACGGGTTGAGCCGCTGCAGCGCGCCCCAGTCCCGGAACCAGTCGTCCTTGAGATAGGTCGGCACGGTGACCGCGCGATAGAGCAGTTCGCTGATGCCCAGCGGGCCGCCGCCGACGTTGTCCATCACCGGCGAGTTGGCCTCGGCGCCGAACCGGTCCGGCAGGATGCGCCACTTCGGCGGCTCGATGACGCCGTTCTGGTGGCCGAACGGCCGCTGGCACGGGAACGCCAGCCCGACCAGCCAGTCCAGCAGGACCGGGTCGGAGGAGCCGACCACCTCCTGCAACGTGCGCAGGTTCGGGATGCGCGGCGGCGTGACGGCGATCCAGTGCTGCGGGGACAGGTCGTCGTCGGAGGCGACGATCCGGATCTGCGTGGCATTGCGCGGGATCGCGGCCAGCGGAGCCCGCAGATTGCGCCACGCCGGCGCCGCGCCGATGTCGGCGAACCCGAGCCCGCCGCCCGGCTTGTTCTCCGCGGCCTGCTGGTCGGTGGCCCACTGGACCTGGACCTCGTCCTGGTCGAACCGGCCCGCGGCCGAGACCACCAGCAGCGGCGAGGACGCCCAGTCGCGACGGCAGCCGGTACCACGCCGAGCGCAGCATCGCCGGCTGCTGCACACCGGAGCGCCAGCTGCCCATCACCGGCGTGCGGGCCGGGTCGAGGCCGTACGGCAGCCGGGCTTTGGAGCCGTTGATGCCGGCGGCCGCGGTGGTGCCGCCCTCGGTGCCGGCCTCGCTGCTGGTGACCACGCCGTCGCTGTCGGTGAAGCTGCCGCCACCCGGCGGTTCCATCACCGGGTCGGCCGAGACGTCGGCGGGAATCCCGCTGGGCGGTGAAGCCTTCCGCGGTGGTCGCGCCCAGCGCCTCGCCGGCGGGCACCCCGATCGGGCTGAGCAATCCCGGCGTTCGGGTCGAGCTCGACCAGCACGTCGTCGGCCAGCCCGCAGGTCTTGCCGGTCAGCGCCTGCAGATTCGACCGGCCCACCGACCAGGCCGGCCACTGGTCGGTCATCCCCAGCGTCAGCGACAGCACTTCGAAGACCACCAGCAGCCACGCCACGACGGCCAGCGGCGAGCCGACGATCGCCGTCCACCATCGCCGGGTGCCGGTGTCGCCGTTGTCGCGGCCGGAGAAGTGGAACCACGCCGCCAGCAGCAGGGCCAGGACGGTCAGCCCGAGCAGAACCGTGGTGAACCCGAAGTGCCACTCGGGGAACTGGTTCGACCACGGCACCCCGAAGTTGGAGACGTACCACCAGCCGTTGACGCTGGCGAACGACAGCGCGGTGATGAACAGCACCGTGGCGGCGAACACCGCCCGGTTTCTTCGGGACCGCAGCACATGGGCGGTGACCGCGACGGCGGCCAGGGCCCCGAGTGAACCGGCCAGACCGGCGAACACCCCGAAGTGGTGCGTCCACTTGGTGGGCGTGAACATCATCGCCAGGAAGGAGATGATCGTGATGCCGATGATCCGTCGGCTCGGACCGCCTGCGGTGCCCGGGATGTGGCCGCGGCGCAACATCATCGCCACCGACACCGCCAGCGCGACCAGCAGCGCCAGCACCGCGAACCGCCGCGCGACCGACCCGTCCGGGCTGGCCATGAACAGCCGCTCGTAGCGGATGTGCTCGTCGAACCAGCTCAGGCTCGGGCCGACGGCGGACTTGAGCATGTTGGCCTGGACCTCGCCGACCAGGGTCTGGTCGCGGAAGATCAGGATGATCGTCACCGTCGCGGCGGCCAGGATCGGCGCCAGCAGGGGCAGCAGGCCGAACTGGCGCGAGCGGCGGTGCAGGATCGTGCGCAGCGGGCCGATGGCCACCAGCAGCGCGCCGATCGAGGCGATGCCGGTCGGCCCGGAGAACAGCGTCAGCGCCCCGACGATGCACGCGAAGGCCACCGGCAGCAGCCGGCTGGTGGCCACGCCGCGCTCCACACAGATCCAGGTCAGCAGGATGCCGACGCGCGATGATCGGTTCCGGGCGCAGCCCGTTGTTGAGCGGTAGCCAGAACGCCAGGAACATGCCGGCCGCCGTCCACGCGGCGGCGCGGGTGCCCTTGACGGCGTGACCCAGCCGGGGGATGACCTCGCGGCTGATGATCCACCAGCAGGCCAGCGCCATCACCAGCGTCGGCAGCCGCATCCAGATGCTGGCGGTCGACACGTGGGACCACATCGCCAGCAGGTCGTAGTACCAGCCGAACGGCGCCTCCGGGGTGCCGAACCAGCGGTAGTAGTTGGCCATGTAGCCGGCATGCTCGGACACCCGGGCCATGGTCAGGATGTAGCCGTCGTCGGAGGTGTTGGCGCCGACGAAGTGCCACCACACCAGGACCGCGACCACCACGCCGTCCAGCACGGTCACCGACCACCAGCGCGGCGGCAGGAACCGCCGGTGCCGCATCCCGTCGGCGGTGTCGAGGACGTGCAGTGCGATCAGCGCGACGACGGTCAGCAGCACGCCCAGGACCATCACCGCCATCTTCAGCGCCGTCGGAGCGCTGCTGTAGCGGGTGTCGATGGTGGCCGCGAAGCTCAGGCCGGGCGGTGCCGGTCCGGACAGGTCGGTGAAGACCCCGACGATCTGCGGCCGGAAGTCGTAGCCCCCGCGTTCACCTTTGAGCGGGGCGCCGGGGTCGTCGCTGTCGGCGCCCTTGGTCAAGCCGACGAACTCGGCGGTCACCTTGTCGGCGTGCGCGGTGAAGGTCAGCTTCTGGCAGGCGGGGCTGAGCACCTGGGACAGCGGCGCGACGACGACGGGGGTGTTGCGGACGACGACCACAAGGTTGTCGTTGGCGCGCTGGATCAGCAGGCCCCGGTCGACGGCCTTGGGCGCCTGCTTGGGAACCGTGGACAGCAGGACCGTCCGGCCGGTGGGTTGCAGTCCCTCCGCGGCACGGCACGGGATGCTGATGTTGAGGTCGGTGGCGACGTAGCTGATCAGCGGTGCGGTGACGCTGTCGAGCACACCGTTCTGTGGCCAGTTCAGCTGCGCGGTGGTCTGCTTGACCGGCATCAACGGAGTCAGGATCGCCAGCGCGGCGCCCAGCAGGCCGGCGACGACGGCGACAAGGCGGGCGGTTCGATAATTCGCCCGCGTCTGGTCCACGGAGGTAGATGGTAATTGGCCGGTCGGCGGCCCAGGACCATCGCTACGGATTCCTGATGGCCAGGACGAACGGTCCGATGGTCTTGACGGTGAAGTGCGGACCGGTGAACAGATTGGCGTCGAACTCGACGGCGTAGCGGCGCACGTTGGGCTGGTTGGGGTAGACGTCGGTGGCCAGTCGCAGGGTGTAGGTGTCCGTTCGACCAGCCGCGCCGCCGCGCCATCAGGAACACCGTCGGCGCCTGCCAGGGCAGGGTGTCCAGGGCCTTGACCAGCTGATCGGAGGTCTTCAGGTCGGCCCAGGACTCGATGGCCGCGGCGCGCTTGTCGAATTCGGCGAGGGGGTTGGCGTAGTGCGACGTCAGGCCCTGGAAGCCGTAATAGGGGTAGTAGGACAGGAAGCTGTAGTCGGCGGTCATCACGACGGTCTGCTCGCGGGGCCTGCCGGTGACCTGCCGGATGGCGGCGTCCACCTCGGGGTAGTACTTCTCGGCGCCAGGGGCCGGCGGTCGCCGCGCTGGCCGTTGCCGTCGGTGTCGGTGTAGGCGACCGTCACGTCGGGGCGCAGGACGTCGGGGATGTCCTGGCTGAACCCGATGGCACCGATGAGCCCGATCGCCGCGGCCACCGGCGATGGCCTTGCGGTTGGTCCGGGCGGCGATCGCCAGGCGCCACCTCGATGAAGCCGAACGCCCCGGCCGCCGAGAGCAGCACGGTCAGCGTGGGTTGCAGCCGGAAGGACAGCAGCGTGGTGCCGACCAGTGTGGTCAGCATCGACAGCAGCGACCAGGCGTACAGCGACAGGACGCCGATGCCGAGTGCGGCCGCCCGCACGGACGAGCGAGCCCGCCAGACCAGCCACAGCGTGCCCAGCATGCACAGCGAGCCCAGCAGGGAGAACTGCAGCATCGGGAAGGTCAGCACCGCGCCGTCGGCGGGCAGGTAGTGCTGGGCGCTGCCGGTGTCACTCATCGGCGAGCGGGCGGCGCGCAGCAGGAACGGCAGCCAGGTGATCGCCCCGATCGCCGCGGTGAGGGCGGCGATGACGGCCAGCCGCAGCAGTGGTTCGACACTGCGGCGCGCGATCGCCACCAGCGACGGCCATCACCGCGACCGTGAACGCGGTGTAGGCCAGCAGCAGGGTGTAGAAGGTGGCGGCGACGCCGAGGAAGACGCCGACGCCGACGACGGCCGCCCAGCCGCCGTTCCGGTTCGCCCCCGCGCAATCCCGACCAGGCGAGCACGAGCACCGGCGGGATCAGCACGGTGATCATCGCCGCGTAAGGCTCCGGCGAGCTGTAGGCGAGGGTGACCGCCGCGGTGGCGGTGGTGACGATCAGCGCGTACTCGAAGCGAATCAGCGCCGACCACAACACCATTGCCAGCACCACCGCGATGGCGATCGAGGTGATGGCCCACGGCTTGAACATCTCCCAGGCCGGGGTTCCGGTCAGCGCGGCGGCCCGCCCGCCGATCCAGAACCAGCCGGGCGGGTAGAACGGCGGCATGCCCGCGTAGGTCATGTCGTGCAGCGCCGGGCTGTGGGTGAGCCGGGTCAGGTACTCGGTGCGGAACTGCTGATCCACCGAGATGCCGAACAGGTAGAGCTTGGTCGCGCCCGAGCGGCATGCCCAGGGTCACGACGGTGAAGGCCGACAGGAACACCGCCGCAGCGATTCTGGCGGCCCAGCTGATACCGAGCCGCGCCGCCACAGCCGAACCCGGTGCCCAACAGCAGCACCAGACAGCCGACCTGACCGACCGTGGTCAAGGCGTGCAGTTGATTCGACGACGGGAACGCCGGCCACTCGACACGGGAGATCGCGATCAGCGCGACCACCGAAACCGCCACGGCCACAGCCATTGCCGCGATCATCTGGCCCGCTGTGGCCAGACGCTCCTGCCCATGGGCGGCGCTAGATCGGCAGCTTGCGGAAGATCGGTCGCGGAATGTGCCGCAGCACCGACATCA
>CAVXWQ010000030.1:0-72922 GCA_963765445.1 uncultured Actinomycetota bacterium | reverse complement strand
AACCGGGCGGCCGTTGAAGAACCGGCGACGGCGGAACACCGGGTGCGCGGCCCGCAGTGCCGACACCGAGGAGGTGAACTCCAGCAGGGCAGCGTCGGCGTTCGCCCAGTCGATCCAGGTGATCTCGTTGTCCTGGCAGTAGCCGTTGTTGTTGCCGCCCTGGGTGCGGCCGAGCTCGTCGCCGTGCGGAGATCATCGGCACGCCCTGCGACAGCACGGTCGTGGCGATCAGGTTGCGCTGCTGACGTGCCCGCAGCGCGTTGATCTCCGGGTCGTCGGTGGGGCCTTCGGCGCCGCAGTTCCAGGACTTGTTGTTGCTCTCGCCGTCGTTGTTGTCCTCGCCGTTGGCCTCGTTGTGCTTCTCGTTGTAGGACACCAGGTCGGCCAGCGTGAAGCCGTCGTGAGCGGTGACGAAGTTGATCGACGCCACCGGGCGCCGCGCGGTGTGCTCGTAGAGGTCTGCCGAGCCGGTCAGCCGGGAGGCGAACTCACCGAGGCTGGCGTCCTCGCCGCGCCAGTAGTCGCGCACGGTGTCGCGGAACTTGCCGTTCCACTCCGTCCACTGCGGCGGGAAGTTGCCCACCTGGTAGCCGCCCGGGCCCACGTCCCACGGCTCGGCGATCAGCTTCACCTGGCTGACGGTCGGATCCTGTTGCACCAGTTCGAAGAACGCGGCCAGCCGGTCCACGTCGTAGAACTCGCGGGCCAGCGTGGCGGCCAGGTCGAAGCGGAAACCGTCGACGTGCATCTCGGTCACCCAGTAGCGCAGCGAGTCCATGATCAGCTGCAGCGAGTGCGGGTGGCCGACGTTGAGGCTGTTGCCGGTGCCGGTGTAGTCCATGTAGTACTGCTTGTCGTCGTCGACCAGGCGGTAGTAGGCGGCGTTGTCGATGCCGCGGAAGCACAGCGTGGGGCCCATGTGGTTGCCCTCGGCGGTGTGGTTGTAGACCACGTCGAGGATCACCTCGATGCCGGCTTCGTGCAGTGCGCGCACCATGGCCTTGAACTCCTGCACCTGACCGCCGGGCGTGGTGCTGGCCGAGTACTTGCTGTCGGGGGCGAAGAACCCGATCGTGTTGTAGCCCCAGTAGTTCGACAGTCCCTTGTCGATCAGCGTGGAGTCGTTGGCGAAGTGGTGCACCGGCATCAGCTCGATTGCCGTGGCGCCCAACGACTTCAGGTGGTCGATGATCACCGGGTGGGCGATCGCGGAGTAGGTGCCGCGGGTCGCTTCCGGGATGTCGGGGTGGGTCTGGGTCAGGCCCTTGACGTGTGCCTCGTAGATCACGCTGTCGGCGTACTCGCGCTGCGGCGGACGGTCCACGCCCCAGTCGAAGTAGGGGTTGATGACGACGGACTTGGGCATGTGGGCCGCGGAGTCGTCGTCGTTGCGGCTGCTCGGGGTCACCGAAGTTGTAGCCGAACAGTGACTGGTTCCAGTCGAAGTGGCCGTCGATCGCCTTGGCGTACGGGTCGAGCAGCAGCTTGTTGGGATTGCAGCGGTGGCCCTGGGCCGGGTCGTGCGGTCCGTGCACCCGGTAGCCGTAGCGCTGGCCCGGCTCGATACCGGGCAGGTAGGCGTGCCAGACGAACCCGTCGACCTCCGGCAGCACGACGCGGCGTTCGGTTCCGTCGTCGTCGAACAGGCACAGTTCGACGCGGTCGGCGACCTCGGAGAACAACGCGAAGTTGGTGCCGAAGCCGTCGTAGGAGGCGCCGAGCGGATAGGCCTTGCCCGGCCACACCTCAGAAGCGGCTGCGTTGGTCACGTCGGGACTCCCTCGAATCGGCGGGCGGAATGTGGCGAGTACCCCGGATGGGGCACGGTTCAACCACCGTGTGACTGGCGCAATACCGGGCATCACGGTGTCGCTTCGTGGCCGGGGCGGCCGCTGGTGCGGCGCCGCTCCTTCATCTCCGCCTCGAACACGTGCCGCTGACCGGCCATCAGCTTGTCCCGGACGACGCGCTCGTGGTCGCGCAGCACCGTCCAGTAGTTGTCGTCGAACTCCTCGACCACCTGGAACGTCCACCGGCCCGTGCGAGAACGTTGCGCCCCACCATGTCGGTGGCCAGCGTGTCGGCGATCTCCCCGTGGCCTGCCGATCGCAGCTTGTCGCACGTCTCGCCCAGCAGCAGGTCGGCGTGACCCATCAACTGGTGGAAGGAGTAGAGGTGGCCGCGTGCCCGCTCGACGTACTCCAGCGCCTCGGACAGCGATCCGACCGCTTCGACGGTGTCGTCGTCGACTCCGTCCGGCCGCCGCTGCATCAGTTCATCGGACTCGGCCGTGGCGGGCAGCTGTTGCACCGGGCGAATCATGGGCGGTCTCTACCCGAAGCCGTGCCGGCAAAACCTGGTTCAGCGAAGCGTCACGATCGGCGCCGACAACGAAGCCGGTCTACTCGGCCCTCTCCTGCTGGGAGCGGGATCGGGTGGACCTCGGCGACCTCGCGGTCGGGTTTGCTTCGCCACCCGGCCACGCCGACGCTGATCATCCTCAGCTGTTTGACCGCGGTGTGCTTGATCTCCTCGAGCGCGGCGGGATCGTTGGCCTCTTCGATGGCCTCGGCGATGATGATCATCGAGTTGACGAACAGGCTCGCCAGGATGTTGAGATCCTCTGTGCTCCAGGTGTTCTGGCCGGGGAAGCGGGCGAGGTCGGTGGCCAGCTCGGAGGTGATCAGCCTGATCTCGGTGCGGATCGCGTAGCGCAGCACGGTCACCCCACTGGACCGCTCGCGCACGATGAACCGCCAGTGCTCGCGTTGTTCGGTGACACCGGCGACGAGCATCTCCACCGTGGACTCGATCACCCGGTTCGGGTCGAGCTTGCCGGCGCGGGCGCTGCGCAGCATCTCGCGCAGCGAGCGGAACGACTCGTCGATGAGCACCAGACCGAGGGCGTCCATGGAGTCGAAGTGGCGGTAGAACGCCGCGGGCACGATGCCGGCCTCGCGGGTCACCTCACGCAGGCTCAGCCCGCTGAAGCTGCGCTCTTCGAGCAGCTTGAGCGCGGCGTCGATGATCGCCCGGCGGGTGGCCTCTTTGCGTTCCTCACGGGAGGGCGTGTCCCTGGAACGGGTGCGGCTCGGACGCTCGTGGCGTGACTTCGGCGTACGACTGTTCACTGGTGTGAACCCTACCACAGACTGCACGAATCCCTTGACGACATGCGGTTTCACCAGACACGGTGTACACATGTTCACTCAAACTTTGACCAAGAAGGTGCTCCGCTCGCCGCTGGTCGACCTGCTCACCGGACCCCACGGTGTGGACCGGTACACCGAGCTCGTGGACCAGACCTGGACGACCGACGCGCGCGCCAAGGTGGTCGACGTGCGGCGGTCCACACCGCGCAGCGTCACGCTCGTTCTCGAGCCGAACGCCGCCGTCGTCGGCCATCGAGCCGGCCAGCACGTCAACCTGACCGTGGAGATCGACGGCCGCCGGCACACCCGGTGCTACTCGCCGGCCAACGCCGAGGGCTCGCCGCTGCTCGAGCTGACGGTCGGCCGCCACGACGGCGGCCTGGTGTCCGAGCATCTGTACCGGCACGCGCATCCCGGAATGGTGGTGGGCCTGTCGGCCCCGGCCGGTGACTTCGTCCTTCCCGAACCGCGGCCGCGCCGCATCCTGTTCGTCTCCGGCGGAAGCGGCATCACCCCGGTGATGTCGATGCTGCGCACCCTGGTGGCCGAGGGCCACGCCGGCGAGATCGCCTTCGTGCACTACGCGCGCACGCCGGAAGAGGCCTGCTACCGGGCCGAGCTGGCGGCCATGCCGGTCCGGGTTCTGCACGGCTACACCCGCTCACCCGGCGGTGAGCTGACGGGCCACTTCGATGCCGGCCATCTGCGGGCCGCGATGCCCGAACCGGACGCCGTGTTCGTCTGCGGTCCGCCGGCACTCGTCGACGCCGTCCGCGCGGTACTGCGACAACGTCGAGCTCGGAAAGCTTCGTCCCCACCCCGTTCGTCATCCCCGACGCCCCATCGGGCGGACGGATCACGTTCCGCGACAGCGCAATCGAAAGCACCGACGACGGCCGCCCGCTGCTCGAGCAGGCCGAGGCCGCCGGGCTGACACCGAAGAGCGGATGCCGGATGGGCATCTGCCACACCTGCACCCGTCGCAAGCATCGCGGCGCGGTGCGCAACCTGACCACCGGAGCGGTGTCGACCGCCGACGAGGAGGACGTGCAGATCTGCGTGTCCGTGCCCGTCGGTGACGTCGAGATCGCGCTGTGAACCGAAAGGGCAAAACCATGACCCAGCAACACATCACCCTGACACCCGAGCAGGCCGACGCGTTCGGCCGCGAACTCGACGCCATCCGCGACCGCGTGATCGCCGACCTCGGCCAGGCCGACGTCGACTACATCCGGCGCGTGATCAAGGCCCAGCGCACCATGGAGGTCACCGGACGGGCGTTGTTGTTCGCCGGCATCTTCCCGCCGGCCTGGCTGGCCGGCACCGCACTGCTGGCGGCGTCGAAGATCCTCGACAACATGGAGATCGGCCACAACGTCATGCACGGCCAGTACGAGTGGACCGGCGACCCCACCCTGTGCGGCAGGACGTTCGAGTGGGACACCGCCTGCCCCGCCGACCAGTGGCGGCACTCGCACAACTTCTCCCACCACACCTACACCAACATCGTCGGCATGGACCGTGACATCGGCTACGGCATCCTGCGGATGAGCCCCGACCAGCCCTGGCGGCCGTACTTCCTGGGCAACCCGGTCTACGCCTTCCTGCTCATGGTGCTGTTCCAGTACGGGGTGGCGCTGCACGAGATGGAGACCGACCGCATCCGCGCCGGCGAGATCTCACTGGCCGACAAACGCGAAGTGCTGCAGGAGATCTGGCGCAAGACCCGCCGTCAGGTGGCCAAGGACTACGTCGCCTTCCCGCTGCTGGCCGGGCCGTTCGCGCCGTTCGTCTTCGCCGGCAACATGACGGCGAACCTGATCCGCAACGTGTGGTCCTACGCGATCATCTTCTGCGGTCACTTCCCCGAGGGCACGAGTGAGTTCTCCGTGGAGGAGACCCGCGACGAGTCGCGCGGCCAGTGGTACTTCCGCCAGGTGCTCGGCTCGGCGAACCTGACCGGCGGCAGGCTGTTCCACATCCTGTCGGGCAACCTGTCCTTCCAGATCGAGCACCACCTGTTCCCCGATCTGCCGGCCCGGCGCTACGCCGAGATCGCGCCGCAGGTCCGAGAGGTGTGCCGGCGCTACGGAATTCCCTACAACGCGGGACCGCTGCCCAAGCAGTTCGCGACCGTGGTGCGCAAGATCGTCAAACTCGCGCTGCCGGACCGGCAGCCGCAGCACGCCGGACTTGGCAGAGGCGGCCTGACTACTTGTGGTGTGACAGGTCGTAGACGGTGGCCTTGCCGACCTCTCGTGCGGGGAAGGTCGCGGCCACCCAGTCGGTGATGTCGCTGTGGCTGTTGGAACTCCACGCGCCGCTGCTGCGCTTGCCACGCCAGTCGTTCTGGACGACGTAGTAGGCCACCTTGCCGGCGGCGACGTCGGCCTTGAACTCGCCCAGCGCCGGAGCGGGATCTCGACCGGTGAACCCGCCGATGGCCATCACGGCGGTGCCGGTGGACAGTTCCAGACCGGCCGCCGCCGACGAACCGGCTATGGCCGCCGACCACGTCGTGCGCGTGTCACGCAACAGGGCGTCCAGCTCAGGATTGTCGGCTTGCTGTCCGAACATCCCTGCCGCTGAACCCGTTTGGTTCCCGGACCGCAGCCCGACGGTCGGGCCGCCGCCGTGGTGGGCCTGAGAGATGGTCGCCACCGCGTATGCCGCCGGGCCGGCGAACACCGCCGTCACTCCGAGTGCCGCGGCGACGATGCCGAACCGGCGGCGACCGGGTGCCGACAGCGTCGCCAGCGCCGCGGCCGCCGCCACCACGGTCAGGACCAGCACCGTCCACCGCAGAGCCGGCAGCCAGCTGCCGTTGCGACCCAGCACCCACCAACTCCAGATTCCGGTCACCATGATCAACGCCGTCAGCCCGGTCCTGCCGAACCAGCTCTGCCGACACCACATCTCGTGTGCACCGATGGCGAACATCGCCGCGACCGCCGGGGCCAGCGACAAACAGTAATACGGGTGGACCATGCCCTTCATGTAGGAGAGGACGAGCCCGTCGATCAGGAGCCAACCGCCGAAGAGCAGGGTGCCGGCACGAACGATGTCGGTGCGCGGCGCCCGGCCCCGTGCCACCAACACCAGCACGAGCGCCAATAGAGCGGCGGGCACGAGCCAGCCGATCTCGAAACCGAACTCACCGCTGAACAGCCGCCCGACGCCTTCCTTCTGGCCGCCGAAGCCCCCGAATCCGTGACCGCGAAGGCCGTTACCCACCGAGTCGCCGATCAGGTGCGGCGGCCCGAAATCCGGATGGTTACGCCCCTGCACCCGGGCAAACCCGTTGTAACCCAGCACCAGATCCATAAAGCTGTTGTCGGCCGAGCCAGCGATGTAGGGCCGTGACGAGGCGGGCCAGACGATGGTCAGCACCACGAACCAGCCCGCCGACACCACGAATGCGACGAGCGCTCCCGTGAGGTGCAGCAGGCGGTGCCGCAGGCCGGCCGGTGCCGCGACCAAGTAGGTCAGCCCGATCGCGGGCATCACCATCAGCCCCTCGAGCATCTTGGCCAGGAACGCGAACCCGAGCGCGACGCCAGCCCACGCCAGCCACCTGCCGCTGGCCCGGGGCAGGGCGCGCACCGTGCAGTAGGCCGCTGCGACCATCAGCAGCACCATCGCGGCCTCGGGGTTATTGAATCGGAACATCAGCGCCGCCACGGGTGTGAAGGCCAGCGCCGCGCCGGCGAGCAGCCCGGCGGGCCGGCCGCAGATCCGGGCGACCGCCGCGTAGAGGAGCGCGACTGTGGCCACCGCCATCAGCGCCTCGGGAATCAGCATGCTCGCGCTGCTGAATCCGAAGAGCTGCCCGGACAATCCCATCACCCACTGCGAGACCGGTGGCTTGTCGACGGTGATGAAGTTCGCCGGGTCGAGCGAGCCGAATAGCAGCGCTTCCCAGTTCTTCGAGCCCGCCATAGCCGCGCCCGCGTAGAACTGATTTCCCATCCCGTTGACCGTGATGTTCCACAGGTACATCACCGCAGTACCCACGAGCAGAACCACCAAACCGATGCGCTCCCACAACGATGGTCGGATCGTTGGCGCCGGGGTTGGCTTAGTCGCCGCCTCAGCCGCGGCCGGGTTCTGAAACGTGGCGGTCACATTGCCATTGACTCATCCGCGCCAGGCGGTTGACTGGGAGAACGGTGTGTAGAGGCTGTGCGCCGCTACCGATCTCAGGCCGTGACTCACGGCTGCACGACGATCCGGATCGGATTGCCCTCGGCATGCTCGAGCATCCGGATGCCCTCGTGAATGTCCTCGAGGGGGATGATCTGGCTGATCGAGCGTGACAGGTCGAGACGGCCGCGCGATACCAGCGCGGCCAACGTCTCGATGTCGGAGTTCTCGTAGCCCAGATGGCCCAGCGCCTGCTTGCGGGTCAGCCCGAACATCGACGTGGGCCCCACGGTCGGGGACTCCGCACTCATGCCGACCCCGACCAGCCGGCCGCCGACCGTCAGCGAGTCCAGTGCCTGCTCGAAGGTCACCTTCAGCCCGACGGCGTCGAAGGCCACGTCGAGCATGCGTCCGCCGGTGGCCTCGGCGAGCTTGTCCCGCAGGTTCTCATCGCGGGAGTCGAAGGCGTAGTCGGCGCCCAGTTCGAGCGCCCGCTCCCGCACCACCGGGTTGATGTCGACGGCGATCACCGGAACCGCCCCGACCAGCCGGGCCAGTTGGACGATGTGGGTGCCGACCCCGCCGACGCCCCACACCCCGACCGACTCGCCGACGGTGACCTTGCCGGTGTGCACCACCGCGCCGAACGGCGTCGACACCGCGTCGGCCAGGATCGCGGCCTGGTCCATCGGCACGTTGTCGGGAACCCGCGTCAGCCCGGCGGCCTGCGCCACGGTGTACTCCGCCCACGCGCCGTCGTAGGCGAACGCCATGATCTTCATCGCCAGGCAATGAGCCAGATCGCCACGGCGGCAGTTCAGGCACTCCTGGCATGGCCGGCCGGCGGCGACGATCACCCTGTCGCCCTCGGCCCACCCGGTCACTCCCGGCCCGAGTTTGGCGATGGTCCCGGACGCCTCGTGGCCCTGGGTCACGACCGGAAGCTGGGCGGGGAACGTACCGTTGATCAGACTCAGGTCCGAATGGCAGATGCCGCAGAACGCCACCTTGACCAGAACCTCGCCCTCGCCGGGCTCCGGGATCGGAACATCCTCCAGCACAACCGTTTTCGTGTCGGCATAGAAGCGTTCCGCGCGCATCGTCCCGGCCATGTTCAGTCCTCCTCTCACCTCGGTCGACTTGACGAGTACCGTCGCGACCTGGCCCACGGTCAGGCCGAGGTCCTCGGCAGCGTCCTTGGTGATCGAGGCGGTCACCACCTGCTCCCCACCGTCGAGGCGGACCTTCACCGTCGCCATCACCGCACCGAGATGCACCTCGGTGACGGTGCCCTTGAGCTGGTTGCGGGTGGACAAGCGCATGACAAACCTCCGTCGGTCGATGACCCCAAAGCGTACGTCGCCCCTCGGCCGCCGTGGATAGAGTGGCTGCCATGGCCCGCAAGTACGCGACGGCCGACGCCGTCGGCCACGACCAGTTGCTCGAGTTCGTGCGGCCGCGCCACCACATGGTGCTGACCACGTTTCGCGCCGACGGATCGCTGCAGTCCTCGCCCGTCACCGGCGGTGTCGACGAGCAGGGCCGACTGGTGATCGCCAGCTATCCCCGACGGGCCAAGGCGGTCAACATCCGCCGCACCGGCCACGCCAGTGTCGTGGTGTTGTCCGACGAGTTCAACGGACCGTACGTGCAGATCGACGGGACCGCGGAGGTGATCGACCTGCCTGAGGCCGTCGAACCGCTGGTGGACTACTTCCGGGCGGTCGCCGGCGAGCATTCGGACTGGGCCGAATACCGTCAGGCCATGGTGGACCAGGGCAAGTGCCTGATCAGAGTCACTCCGCAGACGTGGGGGCCGGTGGCCACCGGCGGCTTCCCGCCGCCGGGCTGACCATGTGGCCCCGGCAGCGTGACGGCGTCACGTGCGGTCCCAGCGTGGCGGTGATGGCCGGCGCGCTGCTCGACGACGACTACGGCGCACCGCTGCGGTCGGGCCGCTCCCAACAGTGGTTCGACTCCGAACAGGTCCGCGTGCATCGTGCGGTCAACCGGGTATGGCCCAGGGCGCTGGGCACCACCCCGGCCGGGATGGCGCGGGCGCTGACCAAGCACAGCGCCCGCCGCGGTGTGCGGTATCGGTGGCGGCCGGCCCGCCCGGGCGACTCGCTGGCCGACGTGCTCGACGCGATCGCCGCCGGATGGCCGGTGGCGATGCTGGTCGGTTCGGTGCTGCCGCGGCACTGGGTTCTGCTCACCGAACTCGACGGTGTCACGCTGCGCTGCTACGAACCGTCGGGCGGCGGGCTGGTGCCGGTGCCGATCGACGACATTCGCGCCGGTCGGCTGTCCGGGCTCGGCTTCCCCCGGCCGTTCGCGTTCGTGCTGGCCCAGGTTTGAGGAAAGTGCTTCTCAGGCCGTAGTTTTCGGTCCGAGTATCGCCGTGGCCACCGCCACCGCGGGTTCGATGATGTCGGTGACCGGGTCGCCGTCCTCCATCGTCTGGGCGGTGAGCTCACGCAGGCCACCGACCAGGATCACCGCCGCAGCGCGCGAGATCGGCGGGATGCCGGCTTCCCGGAAACTCCTGTTGCCGCTGAGGTCGACGATCATGGCGACCAGTCGGCCGAAACCCCGGCGCAGCGTCGGCCGGGCGCTTTCGCCGAGGGCGGGCAACTCGCGAATCCAGCTCAGCGTGATCGCGGTCCGCGCCTCGATGGTGGCCACGTAGGCGACGACGGCCTGACGAACCTGATCGCGCCACGGCGCGTCCGGGTCGACCGCTCCCCGGACGCGGGCCACGATCTCCTCGGCGTTGGCCGTCAGCAGTTCGGCGAAGCACTCCTCCTTGGTGGAGAACTGGTCGTAGAAGGTGCGCTTCGAGGTCCGGGCGTGCCTGACGATGTCGGCAACGGTGGTGTCGCGGTAGCCGCGCTCCTCGATGGAGGCGGCCAGTCCGTCGAGCAGACGGCGGCGGAAGGGATCGTCGTGCGGGGCGGTGTGCGCCGCAACCGTCGTGGTCACCCGGCCCCCTTTCGATGCGGCCCCTTGTCAGGGCTGGTACTGCAGAGTACCGTACCTCGTAATTCAGTGGTACAGCGCGGTACCACGCTCTCGCCAGGGAAGGTCCAGTCACTGATGACCGAAGCGCCAGCCGTCGACGTCCCGCCCGCCGCCGGCCCGAAGCTGCCGCCCACCGTGTCGAACCCGCTGGTGCGGATGGCGTTCCTGGTGGCGCGGCGGCAGGCCACCGCTCGGCTCACCCGGCGCTACGGCCGGTCTTCGCCCTGCCGATACCGGTCTTCGGCGACACCGTCGTGGTCTCCGATCCCGCGCTGACCAAGCAGATCTTCACCACCAGCCCCGACGTGCTCTACAACATCCGGCCGAATCTGAGCCGACTGCTCGGGCAGGGCTCGGTCTTCGCCCTCGACGGCACCGAGCATCGGGCCCGCCGCAAGCTGCTCACCCCGCCATTCCACGGCAAGAGCATCAAGGCCTACGAGCAGATCGTCGAGGAGGAGACCCTTCGCCAGATCGCCACGTGGCCCGAGGGCCGGGAGTTCGCCACCCTCGAGCCGATGATGCACATCACGCTCAACATCATCCTGCGGACCATCTTCGGCGCCGACGGGGCGGAGTTGCGCGACCTTCGCGAGCTGATCCCGAAATGGGTGACCCTGGGCTCTCGGCTGGCGGTCCTGCCGTCCCCGAACCGCGAGTTGCCCTGGGGGCCGTGGGCCAAGCTCACCGAGTACCGCGCGCAGTACGAGGGACTGGTCGACAGGCTGATCACCCGGGCGCGTTCGGACCCGCACTTCGAGGACCGCACCGATGTGCTGACGCTGTTCCTGCGCAGCACCTATGAGGACGGCTCGGCCATGACCCGGCGCGAGATCGGCGACGAACTGCTGACCCTGCTGGCGGCCGGCCACGAGACCACGGCGTCCACGCTGGGGTGGGCCTTCGAGCGGATCTCCCGCCATCCCGAGGTGCTCGCCCGGCTGGTGGCCGAAGCCGAAACCGACGACAACACCTACCGGCAGGCCACGATCTTCGAGATCCAGCGCAACCGCACCGTCATCGACTTCATCGGCCGCCACGTCGAGGCCCCGAGCTACCAGCTGGGTGAATGGGTTGTCCCGCAAGGCTATTCGATCATGGTCAGCCTGTCGCAGCTGCACGAGAACCCGGACATCTTCCCCGATCCGGAACGGTTCGACCCCCAGCGCTTCGTCGACGCCAAGCCCAACACGTTCGCCTGGGTTCCGTTCGGGGGCGGTACCAGGCGCTGCGTCGGTGCGGCGTTCGCCAACATGGAGATGGACATCGTGCTGCGAACCGTCCTGCGGCACTTCACCATTCAGGCGACGGACGCACCGGGGGAGAAGTGCCACTTCCGCGGGGTGGCGTACACCCCGAAGAAGGGCGGCCGAGTGGTGATGTACCGCCGCCGCTGAGGCCGGCGGAAACCTCTACACCTCGGCGCGTTTGGGCAGCTTCCAGCCCGGCCGCGGGAAGTGGCAGGTGTAGCCGTTGGGGTAGTGCTCCAGGTAGTCCTGGTGCTCGGGCTCGGCCTCCCAGAACTCGGCGGCCGGTGTCACCTCGGTGACCACCTTGCCCGGCCACAGCCCGGAGGCGTCGACGTCGGCGATGGTGTCCACCGCGACCCGCTTCTGCTCGTCGTCGAGGTAGAAGATCGCCGAGCGGTAGCTGCTGCCGACGTCGTTGCCCTGGCGGTTCTTGGTGCTCGGGTCGTGGATCTGGAAGAAGAACTCCAGCAGCGCCCGGAAGTCGGTCTGGGCGGGGTCGTAGACGATCTCGATCGCCTCGGCGTGGCCCGGATGATTGCGGTAGGTCGGGTGCGAGTTCTCGCCGCCGGTGTAGCCGACGCGGGTGGACACCACGCCGGGCTGCCTGCGGATGAGGTCCTGCATTCCCCAGAAGCAGCCGCCCGCCAGGATCGCCTTCTTGCGGTGCTCGATGCGCGATCCGCCTCCGGCTTCTCGCTGATGCTCACGCGTGCTCCTTCCTCAGTGGCGGTACCGAACAGCCGCCGGTACTCGCCGTAGCCCTGCGCCTCGAGGTCGTCGAGGTGGATGAATCTCAGCGAGGCGGAGTTGATGCAGTAGCGCAGCCCGCCTTCGGCGCGCGGGCCGTCGTTGAAGACGTGGCCGAGGTGGCTGTCGCCGTGGGCCGAGCGCGACCTCGGTGCGGATCATCAGATGGCTGAAGTCCCGCTTGGTGACGACGTTGGCCGCTCGATCGGCTTGGTGAAGCTCGGCCAGCCGGAGCCGCTGTCGAACTTGTCCACCGAGGCGAACAGCGGCTCGCCGGAGACCACGTCGACGTAGATGCCCGGCTCGTGGTTGTCCCAGTACTCGCCGGTGAAGGCGCGCTCGGTGCCGTTCTGCTGGGTCACCCGGTACTGCTCGGGGGTCAGGGCGTTGAGGGCGTCGGGATTGCGGTGATAGTTCTGCGGCATGTCCTGTTCAACGGTTGAGTGCCGTTCGAAAATCCCGTGTCACACAACTGTCAGAAATGCCGTCTGCCAGCAGACAACCCCTCGACAAAGGCCGATAGAACGTGTTCTAGTTTGAAGCTGTGCCGCGATTCTCCCGTGAGGAACTGACCCAGGCCTTCGCCACCTTCGAGGCAACCGTCGCCGAGGCGGCGCGCACCCGGGACTGGGATGCCTGGGTGGGCCACTACACGCCTGACGTCGACTACATCGAGCACGCCATGGGCACCATGAAGGGCCGCGACGAGGTGCGGGCCTGGATCACCAAGACCATGGGCACCTTTCCGGGCAGCTACATGACGGAGTTCCCGTCGCTGTGGTCGGTGATCGACGAGGACACCGGTCGGGTCATCTGCGAACTGGACAACCCGATGCGCGACCCCGGTGACGGCACCATCATCAGCGCCACCAACATCTCGATCGTCACCTACGCCGGTGACGGGCTGTGGTCGCGGCAGGAAGACATCTACAACCCGCTTCGGTTCGTGCAGGCCGGGATCAAGTGGTGCAAGAAAGCCAGGGAACTCGGCACCCTCGACGACGAGGCCGCCGCGTGGCTGCAGCAGTTCGAAGGACACAAGTGAGCGACCAGCCCGTCCCCAAGCTGGTCATCGGCGCCAACGGCTTCCTGGGCTCACACGTCACCCGGCAACTGGTCGCCGACGGTCACCAGGTGCGGGTGATGGTGCGCGAGAACGCCAACACCATCTCCATCGACGATCTCGAGGTGCAGCGGTACGTCGGCGACATCTGGGACGACGACACGCTGCGCGCGGCGATGGCCGGCTGCGACGACGTCTACTACTGCGTCGTGGACGCTCGCGGCTGGCTGCGCGACCCCGCGCCGCTGTTCCACACCAACGTCGAGGGCACCCGCAACGTCCTCGACGTCGCCAGGGAGGCTGGGCTGCGCCGGTTCATCTTCACCAGCAGCTACGTCACCGTCCGCCGTCGTCGCGGCAGGACGACCAGCGAGGCCGACATCATCTCCGACCGGGGCCTCACGCCCTACGTGCGCTCGCGGGTACAGGCCGAGGAACTGGTGCTGCGGTACGCGCGCGAGAAGGGCCTGCCCGCCATCGCGATGTGCGTGTCGACGACCTACGGCAGCGGCGACTGGGGACGCACCCCGCACGGCGCGATCATCGCCGGGGCCGCCTTCGGCAAGCTGCCGTTCGTGATGTCCGGCATCGAACTGGAAGCCGTCGGGGTCGACGACGCCGCCCGCGCCATGATCCTGGCCGCCGAACGCGGCCGAGTCGGGGAGCGCTACCTGATCTCGGAGAAGATGATCAGCAACGCCGAGGTCGCCAGGATCGCCGCAGAGGCCGCCGGCGTGGCCCCGCCCGCCAAGGCGATCCCGCTGCCGATGTCCTACGCGCTGGCCACCATGGGCACGCTCAAGGCGAGGCTGCGCCGAACCGACGAACGGCTGTCGCTGGACTCGCTGCGGTTGATGCGCGCCGAGGGTCCGCTCGATCACGGCAAGGCCGTGCGGGAGTTGGGCTGGCAGCCGCGGCCGGTCGAGGAGTCCATCCGGGAGGCCGCCCGGTTCTGGGTCGGGCTGCGCGCCGCGAAGAAGCAGGCGAAAGCGGCCTCGGAATGAACCGGCACGTCCGTCAATTCGTGTATGGGCTATGACACGTCTCATCGCACTTGCGTTCGCCACCCTGCTGTTCGTGACCGGTTGCTCGTCGGGAAGCACCACCACCACGGCGTCCCCGGAGAGCCCTCGGCTGCGTCCTCCACCGCCGCCGCATCCGCCACCGCCACCGCGGCAGGCCCGAAGATCTCCATCGCTGACATGAAGTTCAGCGCGCCGCTGACCGTCACCCCGGGTGCCACCGTGACCGTCGTCAACTCCGACAGTGTCGAGCACACCGTCACGGCGGACTCCGGCAACGCGTTCAACGCGGAGGTGGGCGACAACGGAACCGCCACGTTCACCGCGCCGACGCAGCCCGGGACGTACGCCTACCACTGCACCTATCACCCGTCGATGCACGGCCAGCTGATCGTGCAGTAGCTATCCGGCCCACTGATCCCACGGCATGGTCCAGTCGCCGTTCTGCCACAACTGCAGCGGCTGACCCCCGGTGTTGCGGACCTCCACGACATCGCCGGGCACCGAGAAGTTGTAGAACCACTGGGCGTTGTCGTGGTTGAGGTTCAGACAGCCGTGACTGGTGTCGGTGTGGCCCTGCGCCCAGACCGTGGCGTCGAGTTCGTGCATGTAGACCCCGTCGGTGCTGATGCGCACCGCGTAGTCGATCGACTCCTTGTACCCGAGGTGATTGTTGATCGGCAGACCGTATGTCGAGGAATCCATCACCACCGGATTGCTCTTGTCCAGCACGGTGTAGGTGCCGGGCTGGGTCCAGAAGCTCAGCGTCTTGTCGCCGACCTTCTCGGTGCCGCCGCGGCCCATCGAGGTGGGCATGGTGCGCACCAGCGCCCCGCCGTCGAAGACGCTCACCTGCTTGGTGGCGTCGTCGGCGACGGACATGTGGGACGGGCCGATCGCGAAGGTCACCAACGGCTTCTCCTCCGCCCCGACCGTGACCGCCGTGCCCGGGGCGTAGTACTGCGGCGGACGCCAGTGCGCCGTCCGGTCGTCGACCCAATGCCATGCCCCGGACACCGGCGGGGCCGTGGTGACCGCGAGCGCTTGCTCCGCGGCGGCGCGGTCGCCGACCGGCGCATCGAAATGCGCGACGACGACGATGCCCACGCCGTAAGTGCCGCCGTTGCGCAGCGGGGCATTCGACGTGGTGGTCAACGCGACGCCCGGGACGATGTCGTCGGCGTGGGACACCCCGGCCGGCCCGGCGAGGACGAGCAGCACCAGCGCGAGCGCGGCCAACAGAGAGCGGTTCACGTGGGTCATCGGGTCGTCGACTCCGCTCTCTGAGGTGGGCTGTGTCGCGGCCAGCGTACTGGCCCCTGCCGGCCGCGGAAAACGATTAGGCGTCCACAGGTCGGGCTGCCAAGATTCTTCCCATGGCCACGATCAACGGCGCCGTCTCGCACTGGTTCACCGAACTCCCGCAACCGCGTCCCGCTCTGCCCGGTGACCGCGACGCCGACGTGTGCATCGTCGGCGCCGGCTACACCGGACTGTGGACCGCCTACTACCTGAAGAAGGCCGACCCGTCGCTGCGGATCACCGTTCTGGAGGCGCGTTTCGCCGGGTTCGGCGCGTCCGGACGAAACGGCGGCTGGCTGTCCGGGCTGGCGCCCGGGCACCGCGGACTGATGGCCAAGAAGTACGGCCGCGACAACGTGGTGGCCTGGCAGCGCACCCTCAACGAGGCCGTCGACGAGGTCATCGACGTCGCGGCCCGCGAAGGCATCCAGGCCGACATCGTCAAGGGCGGCAATCTCGAGGTCGCCCGCAACGCCGCGCAGGCCCGCCGGCTGCGCGCGGAGGCCGACGAGGACCGCGAGTGGGGCACCGACGGCATCGAGATGCTGACCGCCGCCGAGGCCGCCGAGCGCATCCGCGTCGATCATCTGGTGCTCGGCTCGTTCAACCCGCACTGCGCCCGGATCCAGCCGGCCAAGCTCGCCCGCGGCCTGGCCGATGTGGTGGAGCGCCTCGGCGTCACGATCTACGAGCAGACCCCGGTGACGTCCATCAGCCCCGGCCGGGCCGAGACCTCCCAGGGTGTGGTCCGCGCGCCGATCGTGCTGCGGGCCACCGAGGGGTTCACCGCGCGGATGCCCGGACTGCGGCGGCGCTGGCTTCCGATGAACAGCGCGATGATCGCCACCGAGCCGATGTCCGACGACATCTGGAAGACGATCGGCTGGACGGGCTACGAGACGATGGGCGACCTGGCGCACGGCTTCTTCTATGCCCAGCGCACCGCCGACAACCGCATCGCCATCGGCGGCCGCGCGGTGCCCTACCGCTACGCCTCGCGCATCGACAACGACGGCGCGGTCGGCGAGAGCACCATCACCTACCTGACCGGCGTGCTCAACTCCGTGCTGCCGCAGACCCGCGGCGTGCCGATCGCGCACGGCTGGTGCGGTGTGCTGGCCGTGCCGCGGGACTGGTCGGCCGGCGTCAACCTGGATCCGGCGACCGGTCTCGGTGAGGCCGGCGGCTACGTCGGCCACGGCGTGACGGCCACCAACCTGGCCGGGCGCACGCTGACCGACCTGGTTCTCAAGCGCTCAACGCCGCTGACCGCCCTGCCCTGGGTCGGGCACCACTCGCAGACCTGGGAGCCCGAGCCGTTCCGCTGGATCGGCGTGCGCGGCATGTACACCGCCTACAAGGTGGCCGATCGGCACGAAGAGGGCGGCCGCGCCAGCGACCTCGCCGATCGCGGTGGTCGCCGACGCCATCGCGCGCCGGCCCTAGCGGGGAATCATGGGTGGGCAGCGGTGTTGCACCCGTTACACACCCGACCGCGAGGAGAACCGACGATGACCACGCGCGAAGTCAAGCAGCCCACCGCGGCACACCCGATCACGATCACGCCGACCGGTGGACGGGTCCGGGTGCGGGTCAACGGCGAACTGG
Organism: uncultured Actinomycetota bacterium; assembly: GCA_963765445.1. GTDB lineage: Bacteria > Actinomycetota > Actinomycetes > Mycobacteriales > Mycobacteriaceae > Mycobacterium. The sequence continues at coordinate 55,614 of CAVXWQ010000030.1, read as the reverse complement.
TCGCCGACACCCGCGCCGCCCTCGGCCTGCAGGAGGCGACGTATCCCGTCGTGCAGTACATCCCGATCGGCGATGTGGACCCGAAGGTGTTGAGCCGCAGCCAAACTCACACCTACTGCCCCTACAAGGGCGAGGCCGGCTACTTTCATGTCACCGTCGGAGGGTCGAATGTCGAGGACGCGATCTGGGCCTACGACGAGCCGTACCCCGCCGTCGCGGCGATCGCCGGGCACGTCGCCTTCTACCCGACCAAAGCCGACATCGCCGTCGAGCCGGACTGACGCGTGCCCGTCGAGCGCACGGTGGTGTTCCCAGGGCCGGCCAGCCCGGGACTGACGCTTGCGCCGCAACGCCGCGGACCGGGTGACCCCTGCTACCAACTCGACGCGGACCGCGCGATCTGGCGGACCAGCTTGCAGCCCAGCGGTGCGGTCACCGCCCGGATCTCGCGTAGCGCACCCGACGCGGTGACGTGCCAGGCCTGGGGTGAGGGTGCCGAGGAGTTCCTCGAGGCGCTACCCGCGTTGCTGGGTGCCGACGACGACGCCGAGCGACTTCCGGCCGGTGCACCCGGTCATCGCGGCCGCGGCCAAGCGGGTGCCGCACCTGCGGCTGGGGCGCACCGGACGCGTCCTCGAGGCGTTGATCCCCGCGGTGATCGAGCAGCGGGTGCCGGGCGCCGACGCGTTCCGGGCGTGGCGGCTGCTGGTCACCAAGTTCGGCAGGCCCGCGCCCGGGCCCGCTCCCGCCCGGATGCGGGTGCCGCCGTCGGCGCAGGTGTGGCGGCGGATCCCGTCCTGGGAGTTCCACCGCGCCAACGTCGACCCGGGCCGCGCCCGCACCGTCGTCGGCTGTGCCCAGCGGGCCGACGCGCTGGAACGGCTGGCCGGCCGGCCGGCCGCCGAAGCCCGCGAGGCGCTGACCGTGCTTCCCGGTGTCGGCGTGTGGACGGCGGCCGAGACAGCGCAGCGGGCCTTCGGTGACGCCGATGCGCTGTCGGTGGGTGACTACCACGTGCCGCAAGATGATCGGCTGGACGCTGATCGGGCGACCGGTCGACGACGCCGGGATGATCGAACTGCTCGAACCCGTGCGTCCGCACCGCTACCGCGCGGTGCGACTGCTGGAGGCCAGCGGACTGGCCTATGAGCCGCGCCGCGGCGCGCGCCTGCCGGTGCAGCAGATCAGCAAAATGTGACGCCGCCCCCGGTACTGATTACCGGCGCGGCGACCCGGGTATGCGTGGCACCGACAGCGATACGCGAAGGAGCGACTCATGGGTTCGAAGTTCACCGTCCCCGGTATGACCCAAGACCAGGCCCGCAAGGTGGCCGACCTGCTGCAGAAGCAGCTCAGCACCTACAACGACCTGCACCTGACCCTCAAGCACGTGCACTGGAATGTGGTGGGCCCCAACTTCATCGGCGTGCACGAGATGATCGACCCGCAGGTTGAACTGGTCCGCGGCTACGCCGACGAGGTTGCCGAACGCATTGCGACTCTTGGCTTTTCGCCGCAAGGCACGCCGGGGGCGATTCTCAAGGACCGCACCTGGGACGACTACTCCGTGGGCCGCGACACCGTGCAGGCGCACCTGGCCGCTCTCGACCTGGTGTACGACGGGGTGGTCGAGGACGTCCGCAAGTCGATCGGCGTCACCGAGGAACTCGACCCGGTGACCCAGGACATCCTCATCGGTCATGCCGCCGAGCTGGAGAAGTTCCAGTGGTTCGTCCGGGCACACCTCGAGAACGCCGGCGGCGCGCTGACCCACGAGGGGTCGTCGACGGAGAAGGGCGCCGCCAAGAAGGCGCGCTGACCCTTCACGCTGCTCGAGCGCGGCGTCGCGCACCGGCCGGTCCGCCAACTCCTCGCCCTCTGCCGAACAGCAGCGGGTACACCACACCGGCGATGGCCGCGCCCACCAGCGGGGCGAGCCAGAACACCCACAGCTGCGCGGGCGCACCGTCGCCGTTGAAGAACGCGACGCCGGTCGAACGGGCCGGGTTCACCGAGGTGTTCGAGATCGGGATCGAGATCAGGTGAATCAGCGTGAGGCGTCAAACCGATTGCCAGGCCCGCGAATCCCTTCGGGGCGCGGTCGTCGGTGGCGCCGAGGATCACCAGCAGGAAGATGAAGGTGAGCAGGATCTCGGTGATCACCACCGCCGCCAGCGAGTAGCCGAACGGGGAATGCGCGCCGTAACCGTTGGCCGCCATGTGGCCTGTCGCCGTCGAAGCCGGGCTTGCCGCTGGCGATGAAGTAGATGCAGCCGCGCCGGCGACCAGGCCGCCGATCACCTGAGTGATCCAGTAGGCGGGCAACGCCTTCCACTCCACGCGCTTGGCCAGCGCCGCACCGAGTGTCACCGCCGGGTTGAAGTGCCCCCCGGAGATCACACCGAATGCGTACACCCCGGCGAGCACCGTGAGGCCGAACGCCAGAGACACCCCGAGGAAGCCGATTCCGACCGACTTGTCCTCGGCCGGGTCAGCCGCGAAAACCGCTGCACCGCAACCACCGAAGACCAACAAGAATGTGCCGACGAACTCGGCCGCCAGCCGGTGCGCCATCGTTGGAGCTGACATCTCGAATCCCCTCGCCGTCGACATGAGTCTTCGACTCGAAGGATGCACGCTGACAGCCCTAAAAGCACGACCGTTTGCTGAATCGTGCCGAGAAGGTGACCTAGGTCCTTGCGATCAGCGCTCACCCATGGCGTGCTCGTCCACCGGGTTGTTGCGGGTCACGATCAGCGGGTCGGCGTTGGTGAACGGGAAGTTCGGCAGGTCGTCGATGTGGACGTTGAACGTGGCGGCCAGCACCTCCCGCGAGTAGGCGCTGATCGAGGCGCGGTAGCCGATGTCGCCGGGGGTCGGCTGGTCGAAGAAGATCAGAAAGTGCATGTCGGGGGAGTCGACGACCTCGATGTGGTGCGGATAGGCGCGCGGGACGAAGTAGACGTCGCCCTGCTCGAGGTACCAGGTGTCCAGCGTGCCGTCGGGATCCATCACCGTCATCCGCGCCGATCCCCGTTGCACGTAGCCCATCTCCGCGGTGATCGGATGCCAGTGCGGCTCGCGCATCCCGTCCTCGCGGATTCGCAGCGAGTACATCGACAGATCTTTCAGCGCACCCCAGTACTGCACGCGAGCGAGGTTCGCCGAACCGACCGCGAGGCTGATCGCCGGTGACTGTGCCTCGACGGAGAACTTGTGCGGGTCGCCGAAGTACGCCGTCGGCGGCACCTCCGGATCGCCGGTGCGCTTGGCCAGCAACCGGTCGGTGGTGCTGCGGCGGATCTTGGTGAAGTCCGCGGCGTCCAGGTCGTAGGTGTTGCCCAGCACCGCGTCGGTCATGGCGCCGAACGCGGCGAAAAGCCCGAAGTCCTCCGGTCTTTCGCTGCGGAAAGCGATGATGAACTCGGCGACGTCCTCGCCGATGTTCTCGATGTGATGCAGTGAGCCCGAGTCGATGTGGAACATGTCGCCGGCGCTCACCACGAACGAGGAGAACTGGCTGTAGGTGTCGAGAACCGAGACCAGCGCGGTGCCCGACACGCAGTAGGTCAGCTCGTTGGCGTTGGCATGCCAGTGCGGAGTGCGCATGGCGCCGGGGTTGATCACCACCCGTTTGACGGACAGCCCGCGCAGAATCGGGAAGTTGTCGGCCGTGACCCGCCGGATCGAACCGAGGTCGGACTCCTCGACGATCTCACCTTCGGTGAGTGAAATCGCATGAACGCTTGGGGTTTTCGGCATCACGGCTGCCTTTCTGGTGTCAGGTGCGGGGTTCGTCGTCGTCGGGAGTCGCGAGGATCTCCGGAGCCGGCACGGTCACCCGTTCGGCCGCGGCCGTCTCACGGTTGAGGCGCTGCGCCTGGTAGATCGACACGCTGCTGCGGCAGATGATCAGGTACGCCACTCCGACGGCGACCATCGCGCCGGGGATGACGGAGAAGGACCCCGTCATCTCGGCGACCATGATCATCACGGCCAGTGGCGCATGAGCCACGCTGCCGAAGCACGCCATCATCGCGGCGATGACGAACACACCCGGTCCTGCGGGCAGTGCCGGTGCGCCCGCGAGGTCGGCCAGCCGCCAGATCGCCGCGCCGACGAATGCGCCGATGACGATGCCCGGCCCGAAGATGCCGCCCGACCCGCCGGTGCCGATGGACAGTGACGTCGCAACGATTTTCGCGATCGGCAGGATGAGGACGATCCACAGCGGGATGGTCATCAGTCCTTCACGGGTGGTGGCGATCTGGACCCAGCCGTACCCACTGGACAGCACCTGGGGGATCACCAGTGCGAGCAGGCCGACCATCAGACCGCCGAGGGCAGGCTTGATGACCTTGCCGCCCGGCAGCCGGTGAGTCAGGTCGACCGTTCCGTAGAACACCCGCGCATACAGGTAACCGATTGCCGCGGAGACGATCCCGATCACCAGGAACCAGCCCAGTTGCGCCGGGTCGAAGCGGTAGTCGGGTTCGACGAAACCGAACATCGGCGCAAAGCCCATGATCGAGCCGTAGATCGCGTAGGCGGTCCCCGACGTCAGGAAGCCGGGCACCAGTGCCTTGTAGTCGAAGTCCTCGCGATAGACGATCGAGGCGGCGAGTACCGCGCCGCCCAGCGGCGCTCCGAAGATCGCGCCGATCCCGGACCCGATGCCCAGCGAGACCGCGACCCGGCCGTCGGCGTCCGACAGGTTGAACACGCGAGTCAGCAGCGAGCCGAATCCCGCGGAGATCTGCGCGGTCGGTCCTTCCCGGCCGCCGGAGCCGCCCGACCCGATGGTCAGCGCGCTGGAGAGCATCTTGACCACGACCGCGCGACCGCGGATCGACCGCGGATCGGTGTGGACGGCCTCGATGGCGCTGTCGGTGCCGTGGCCTTCGGCCTCGGGGGCGAACCGGGCCACCAGCGTGGCCGACACCAGGGCGCCGCCGAAGGCGATGAGCGGGATGGCCCACGGCCGCACGAACCCCGCCGACCCGGTTCCGCCGCCGGACTCCTTGGCCTCGGGCATGTGGTAGCCGCCGAGGTAGCCGATCAGGAACTTGCCGGTGTAGTCCAGGGCGAGGTAGAAGACGACGGCGCCGAGCCCGGCGATGATGCCGATGGCGACACCGAGGATGAGCCACTTGCGCAGATAGCCCGAGTCGCGGATGAAGGCGCCCACCCGCCCGACCGCCGTGTTGCCACTGGTCGGGTGCGGCTCGGGCATAGCGGGCATGCTAGCAGCGCAAACGCCGATCTTTCAGGGTTGCCTTACTCCCGCCGCCTGCCGCGCTGGTGAGGGCCGAAAGTCACTTTCTCGAACGTACCCCCAGGGGTATGCACGGATCACACTTGCATATACCCCCTGTAGGTATCTATGGTGAGAGTGAGCACATACCCCCGGTGGTATGTACGGGCGATCCAATCTCGAGGGAGGTAACCGGCCATGACCACCTTGGCAATCGTCCTGGCGGTCTTTGTGGGCGTCTCCCTCGGACTGCTCGGCGGCGGCGGGTCGATCCTGATGGTCCCCCTGCTGGCCTACGTGGCCGGCATGGATGCCAAGCAGGCCATCGCCACCTCGCTGCTGGTCGTCGGAACCACCAGTGCGGTCGGTGCCATCTCCCATGCGCGCGCCGGCCGGGTGCAGTGGCGGACCGCGCTGCTGTTCGGCGCGACCGCGATGGCGGGCGCCTACGGCGGCGGCCACCTGGCCAAGTTCATCCCCGGCACGGTGTTGCTCGTCGGCTTCGCGGTGATGATGGTCGCCACCGCGATCGCGATGCTGCGCGGCCGCAAGAACAACGCGGCCACCACCGAGAACTCACACCACCTGCCGCTGGCCAAGATCGCCGTCGTCGGCTGGCGGTGGGCATGGTGACCGGATTGATCGGCGCCGGCGGCGGATTCCTGTTGGTGCCCGCGCTGGTCCTGCTCGGCGGACTGCCGATGCCGATCGCCGTCGGAACCTCGTTGGTGATCATCGCGATGAATTCCTTTGCGGGGCTGATGGGTTACCTGTCCAGCGTGCGGATCGACTGGTCCCTCGGCGCGGCGCTGACCGCGGCGGCGGTGGTCGGCGCCCTGATCGGCGCGCGGTTCGCGGGCAAGGTCGAATCCGGAGACGCTGCGCAAGGGATTCGGCTGGTTCGTGTTGATCATGGCTTCGGTGATCCTCGGCGAGGAGATTCACCCGGCCCTCGGATTCACCGGCGCCGCGCTGACCGTGTCGCGGGCGCAATGACCTTCGCGTGCAACCACTACGCGGCATGTCCGCTGCGACGCCTCACCCACCGCTCCGCAACGACGGCGGCCGCGGCATGAGCGACACCGGGACCACCAAGGAGACAACCATGGTCATCGACGAGAACTCCATCGAGGTACTGCACCGGCTGCGCAGGGCGCAGGGCCAACTGGCCGGCGTGATCGCGATGATCGAACAGGGCCGCGACTGCCGGGACATCGTGATCCAGCTCGCCGCGGCATCCAAGGCCCTCGACCGCGCCGGATTCAAGATGGTCGCGACCGGACTGCGCGAATGCGCGACCGGCGACCGACTCCACGGACAAGACCCCGCTGACCGAGGCCGAGCTCGAGAAGCTGTTCCTCGCGCTCGCCTGACCCGACAACTCGAAACTCCTGGAAGGAAAACGGAAATGAAGTTCAACCAGTACTACCTGGACTGCCTGTCCCACGCGTCGTACCTGATCGGCGACGAGACCACCGGGCGCGCCGTCGTGGTCGACCCGCAGCGCGATGTGTCCGAATACGTCTCGGACGCAAAGGAACTCGGCATGACGATCGAGCTCGTCATCGAGACCCACTTCCACGCCGACTTCCTGTCCGGGTCATCTGGAGCTGGCGAAGGCGACCGGGGCGAAGATCGTCTACTCGTCGGTGGCCAAGCCGGAGTTCGACTACCTGCCCGTCGAGGACGGCGAGCGCTACTCGCTGGGCGAGGTGCAGCTGGAGTTCCGGCACACCCCCGGGCACACGCCTGAGTCGCTGAGCATTGTGCTCTACGAGCACGCCGACGACACCGTGCCGTACGGCGTGCTGACCGGCGACACCCTGTTCATCGGCGACGTGGGTCGGCCCGACCTGCTGGCCTCGATCGGCTTCACCCGCGAGGAGTTGGCCGACAAGCTCTATGACTCGCTGCACGACAAGCTGATGCCCCTGCCGGATGCGACCCGGGTCTACCCGGCGCACGGCGCCGGGCTCGGCGTGCGGCAAGAACCTCTCGACCGATCTGTGGTCGACGATGGGTGAGCAGCGCAAGACCAACTACGCGCTGCGCGCCCCGGACAAGGCGACGTTCATGGAACTCGTCACCGAGGGCCAGCCGCCGGCGCCCGGCTACTTCGTCTACAACGCGATCCTCAACCGCAAGGGCCGCGAGTTGCTCGACGAGACCAAGATGCCGGCAGGCCATGACCTACGCCGAGGTGCGCAAGGCGATGGAGGCGGGCGCGATGCTGGTCGACGGGCGCAGCCCGGAGGACTTCGCGCTGGGTCACCTGCGCGGCGCCGATCAACATCGGCCTGGAGGGCCGCTACGCGGAGTTCGCCGGATCGGTGGTCAAGCCCGACGTCGACATCGTGCTGATGACCGAGCCGGGTCTGGAGCTGGAGGGCAAGAACCGTTTGGCGCGAATCGGTTTCGATCGCGTCATCGGCTACCTCGACGGAGCCGTACCAGGTGATGTTCACCAACCGCGACGATGTCGAGGTCGCCTCGCGGCTGACCAGCCAACGCGATGGGTGAGCGGATCGCCGACGTCCCCGAACTCCAGATCGTCGACGTGCGCAACCCGGGCGAAGCGGCGGCCGGCATGATCCCGGGCGCGGTCAACATCCCGGTCGGCCAGTTGCCGGACCGGACCGACGAACTCGACCCGCGCAAGCCGACCGTCGTCTACTGCGCCGGTGGCTACCGCTCGTCGGTGGCCGCGAGCCTGCTGCGGCAGCGCGGCTTCGCCGATGTCAGTGATGTCCTGGGCGGCTACGGCGCCTGGGAAGAAGCCGTCCAGAACGCCTGAACCACAACGAATCAGAGAGAAGCGATGAACACCACTGCCAAACATCAGGTCCTCGATCGTCGGCGGCGGCACGGCCGGCATCACGGTCGCCGCGCGCCTGCTGCGCAAGGGCTACACCGACGTCGCGGTCATCGAACCGTCGGACAAGCACTACTACCAGCCGCTGTGGACACTCGTCGGCGGCGGCCAGGCCAAGGCGTCGACGACCGAACGACCGGAGTCGTCGGTGATGCCCAAGGGCGCCAAATGGATTCGCAAGGCCGCCGACGGCTTCGACCCGGACAACAACACCGTCACGTGCTCGGACGGCTCGACCTACGGCTACGACGTACTGGTGGTCGCTCCCGGCATCCAGATCGACTGGAACGCCTACGACGGGCTCGAGCCCACACTCGGCAAGAACGGCGTGTCCTCGAACTACCGGTTCGACCTTGCGCCGCGCACTTGGGAGTTCATCCGCGACACCCGTTCGGGCACAGCGGTGTTCACCATGCCGACCGGCGGTGTGAAGTGTGCCGGAGCCGGGCAGAAGATCGCCTACCTGGCGTCGGACTACTGGCGCAAACAGGGCGTGCTCAAGGACATCGACGTGCACCTGGTGGTGCCCGGCGCGCGGATCTTCGGAATCCCGGCCATCGCCGACAGCCTGGACAAGGTGCTCGCGAACTACGGCATCACCTTGCACACCGAGTCGGAGATGACGGCGGTGGACGCCGACGCACGCAAGGTTGCGATTTCCGCGGTCGGGCCCAGCGGCAGTGACCTGATGCTGCCCTACGACATGCTCCACGTCGTGCCGCGCCAGTCGGCGCCGGACTGGATCAAGCGCAGCCCGCTGTCCACCGGTGACGCGGCCGGCTACGTCGAGGTGGACAAGCACACCATGCAGCATGTGCGCTATCCCAACGTGTTCGCGCTCGGGGACGCCGCCTCTCGCCTAACGCCAAGACCGGTGCGGCGGTGCGCAAGCAGGCACCGGTGGTGGTCGAGAACATCGACGCCTACCTCAAGCGCCGGCCGCTGACGGGCTCCTACGACGGCTACTCGTCGTGCCCGATCGTGACGTCCTCGCATGACATGCTGCTCGCCGAGTTCGACTACGACCTGAACCTGGAACCGTCGTTCCCGGTGCTGGATCCGACCAAGCCGCATCGCGCGTACTGGTATCTGAAGAAGTACGGGCTGCCGTTCCTCTACTGGAACCTGATGCTCAAGGGCCTGGCCTGATCGCCGCGGCTGTCACGGGTGGGCGCCGCCCATGGGCGCGCTCGGGAAGCCCAGGGCGGGGGTGACCACCGTGGCCTCGGCCCGGTGTCGCCCGCGGCCGCGCACGGACACCACGTCAGCGGCCAGGACGATCGCGATCACCAGCCCGCCGAGCGAGGCCACCGGCAGCGCGACGCGCCACTTCAGCGCGATCAGCGACTCGCACTCCGTCGGCGTAGTCACTCGGGTGGTACTGCGGACCGACCAGCACGTCGAGTTGCTGGTTGAGGGAGTCCTCGTGCCGCGCGGTGCTTAGATCTTCGCGCATCGGCACTGCCGCATGTGATCGCCGATCCGGTGCGGTCGGCGGCGCTGAGGCTCACCGGCATGTTCAGCGCGATGATCGCGCCGAACATCGGCCGCTACGCCGAGTGGAACCAGCCACCATCTCACGGTCTCGCCCATCGACAACTCGGATACTGACGTTGAATTCAATACCCAGGGGTGGGCCGGCTTAACCAAAACTGGGAATGGCGAAAGGCCCGAGCCGGCGCGCTGCCGACCCGGGCGGTTTCGACTCAGCTCAGGCGTCGAGGTCCTGCTGGACCAGTTCGGCGATGGCCTTGCAGGTCGCCTCGTCGTCGGAGGCGACGGTGACCGTCGCCCCGTTGCCGGCGCCCAGCGTCATGATCATCAGCGCCGAGCCGGCGTCGACCGGCTCACCACCCTCGAGCGTCAGCGTCACCGGGACGCCGGCTTTCACGACGGCTTCGGAGATGATCGCCGCGGGCCGGGCGTGCAGTCCGATCGCCGAGCCGACGATGACGGTCTTGGTATGCATTGGGCTCCTTTGTTGATGTCGAACTCGACGTTATGGAGATGTTTACTCGACCAACCGCGCCGAAACGGCGGTTTCGGCGCAGGGGCGGTCAGGCGGCGGCCAGGGCCGCGTTGGCCGCTTCCTCCGACTTGGGGCTGATGAACTGCTTGGCCGCGATCACGGCCAGCGCGGCCACCACGGTTCCCGCGGCCAGGGCCAGCGATGAACCACACCAGGTTGCCGATCGCGAAGAACACGAAGATGCCGCCGTGGGGCGCCTTCAGCGTGACGTCGAAGGCCATGATCAGCGCGCCGGTGACCGCGCCGCCGGCCATCATCGACGGGATCACCCGCAGCGGGTCGGCCGCCGCGAACGGAATCGCGCCTTCGGAGATGAACGAGGCACCGAGCAGCCAGGCGGCCCGCCCGTTCTCCCGCTCCGGCTCGCTGAACAACCCCGGCCGGACCGTGGTGGCCAGCGCCATCGCCAGCGGCGGCACCATGCCGGCGGCCATCACCGCGGCCATGATGCGCAGCGAGGCGACGTCGGTGACGTTGAGGCCGGCGGTGGCGAACGCGTAGGCGGCCTTGTTCACCGGGCCGCCGAGGTCGAAGCACATCATCAGGCCCAGGATCACGCCGAGCAGGATGACCGACGCCCCGGTGAGGCTGTTGAGCCAGTTCGTCAGACCGGAGGTGATCGCCGCCAGCGGACGGCCGAGCAGGAAGAACATCAGCAGGCCGACGATCAGCGAGGCGAGCAGCGGGATGATCACCACCGGCATCAGGCCGCGGAACCACTGCGGCACCTTCCAGCCGCTGATCCACAGTGCCGCGAAGCCGGCGATCAGGCCGCCGACGATGCCGCCGATGAAGCCGCCGCCGACGAACACCGCCACCGCTCCGGCGGTGAATCCCGGTGCGATACCGGGCCGGTCGGCGATCGCGAACGATATGTAGCCGGCCAGCGCGGGGACCAGGAAGCCGAAGGCCAGGCCGCCGAGGGTGAACAGCACCGCCCCCAGATACTGGGTGAAGCCGCCCGCAGGCAGGTTCGTCAGCGAGTTGGTGGTGGCGATGATGTGGGCCAGCGAGTCGGTCTTGCCCTCCGGCTTGTTGGCGATGTCGTAACCGGCGAACAGGAAGCCCAGGGCGATCAACAGACCGCCGGCGGCCACGAACGGGATCATGTAGCTCACGCCGGTCAGCAGGATCTGCCGGATCCGGGTTCCCCAGCCGACCCCGCCGGCGGGCGCACCCGATTCGGCGGCCGACGCGGTGCCCTCCACCCGCGCGGCGTTCGGATTGTCCGATGCCGCAACGGCTTCGGCGATCATCTTGTCGGGCTCGTTGATGGCCCGCTTGACGCCGGAGGCGATCACCGGCTTCCCGGCGAACCGCTGCCGGTCCTTGACGCCGACGTCGGTGGCGAAGATGACCGCGTCGGCGCCGGCGATCGTGTCGGCGCTCACCGGCGTGCTGCCCGAGGAGCCCTGGGTCTCCACCGTCAGGTTCACCCCGGCGCGCTCGGCGGCCAGCTTCAGCGCGTCGGCGGCCATGTAGGTGTGGGCGATGCCGGTGGGGCAGGCGGTGATCGCGATGATCGACTTCGATTCGGCCGCTTGGGCTTTCGGTGCCGCGCGCGGCCGCAGGTGCGGCGCCGTCCGGATTGACCACGCCGTCGACCAGTCCGACGATCTCGTCGGCGGACTTCGCCGCCCGCAGCGATGCCACGAAGTCCGGCCGCACCAGAGCGCGCGCCAGGCTGGACAGCAGCTTCATGTGCTCGGAGCCGGCGCCGTCCGGTGCGGCGATCAGGAACACCAGATCGGCCGGGCCGTCGGGTGCGCCGAAGTCGACCTTCGGCGACAGGCGGGCGAACCCGATCGACGGGGTCGACACCGCAGCCGACCGGCAGTGCGGAATGGCGATGCCGCCGGGCAATCCGGTGGCCGACTGCGCCTCCCGGGCGAGCGCCGCGGCTTTGAGGTCCTCGCGGTCGGTCACCCGTCCGCTCTCGGCGAGCCGGCCGGCGAGCCGGTCGATGACCGACTCCTTGTCGGCGCCTGCGTCGACGTCGAGGAGCACCAGATCGGTGCTGATGATGGACACGGGGTTCGTCATGGTGTACTTGCCTTCTGGTGTCAGGGACGGGTGGGCGAGCGGGGCGGGGTAGGGCGAAATCGAGGTGACCGATACGTCGTCGAGGTCGATCTGTGCGGGCGACGGCAGCGCCGAGCCGGGCAATGCGGCGGCGCCGCTGCCGTAGGCGACCGCCATCTGCAGCCGTTGCGGCGCTTCGGCACCGCCGACGTCGGCGCGCACGTAACCCGCGAGTGAGGAGTCACCGGCGCCGACGGTGCTCTTGGGCTTGATCGGGGGAGGGGTGGCCAGCCAGCTGCCGGTCTCGTTGACCAGCACCGCACCCGCCGCACCGAGGGTGGCCAGCACCGTGCGGGCACCACGCTCGATCAGCTGCTGCGCGGCGTTGACGACCGGGTCCGGATTACCCTGCGCCAGAGCGGTTTCCAGGTGCTCGGGGTCGACACCGGCCAGGCCGGCGAGCTCCTCGGAGTTGGGCTTGATCAAATCCGGTGCGGCCCGGCCGAACCCGGCCGCCAGCGCGGCCAGCGGTGCATCGGAGGTGTCGACGGCCACCTTGCAGTCGTAGGGCTGCAGCTGCGCGACCACGTCGGCATACCAGCTGTCGGGCATGCCGGGCGGCAGCGATCCGGACAGCACCACCCAGCGCGCCGATGCCGCGCGGTCGAGGATCGCCGCGGTCAGCGCGGACAGGGCCGCCTCGTCGATCACCGCCCCGGGTTCGTTGATCTTCGTTGTGGTGCCGTCGGATTCGGTGATCGTCAGGTTGGTGCGCACCGCGCCGTCGATGGGCACCGCGTAGAACGGCACGCCGTAGGACAGCAGGGCGGACAGAATCGGATCGCGTTCGCCCGCCGGCAGGACGGCGACGGTGTCGAGTCCGGCGAGCGTCAGCGCGCGGGCGACGTTGACCCCCTTGCCGCCCGGCTCGGTCGACACCGACTGCACCCGGTGGACCGCGCCGCGCACCAGCTGCGCGGGCAGCGTGACCGTGCGGTCGATGCTCGGGTTGGGAGTGACGGTGACGATCATGCTTCCCCTCCTGCCAGGACGACCTCGACGCCGTGTTCGGCCAGCTGCTTGCGGTCGGCCGCGCTGAGCTCGGTGTCGGTGACCAGTGCGTCGACGCGGTCGATCGGGGCGAAGCTGACGAACTCCTCGCGGCCGACCTTGGACGAGTCGGCGACGACCACGACGTAGTTGGCGCAGCGCACCATGGCGCGCTTGACGGCCGCCTCGTCGCTGTCCGGGGTGGACAGGCCGTGCCGCACGCTGATGCCGTTGGTGCCGATGAACGCGATGTCCACCCGCAGGGTGTCCAGGGTGCGCAGCACCTGCTCGCCGACGGCGGCCTGGGTCAGGCCGCGGACCCGTCCACCGAGCAGTTGCAGCGTCACCGACGGCATGGTGGCCAGCCGCGCCGCGATGGGCACCGAGTTCGTCACCGCGACGACCTCGCGGTCCGGCGGCAGCATGCCGGCCACCCGCGCGGTGGTGGTGCCGGCGTCGAACAGCACGCTCGCGCCGGACAGCGGCAGGAACTCGGTGGCCGCCCGGGCGATGGCTTCCTTGTGGTCGGCGCGGGTGATCTCGCGTTCGTCCACCCCGGGTTCGACCACGTGCAGGGCGCGCACCGGCACCGCTCCACCGTGGACGCGGCGCACCAGACCGGCCCGGTCGAGCACGGCCAGGTCGCGGCGCACCGTCTCGGTGGTGACGTCGTAGGCCTGGGCCAGCTCGGCCACCGACGCCCGGCCCTGGGTCAGGACCTGCGCGGCAATCGCCTGCTGACGCTCTTCCGGGTACACGATTCTCCGTTTATGTGGGTTCTCGCCTGCTTTGAATGTTGCTTTGTGTTGTTTTACTCCCGTTCGTGTTGACCTGTCAACATTTTGTTGTAACCTGGTTCACATGTCCGCTGCTTACACGCCTACCTCACTCGGCGCCGAGACCGGAACCGTCCTCACCGGGGTGCCGGTGGTTCCCGGCGTCCGATACGCACCCGTCATCCGCCCCGGCCGGCTTCCCGACCTCGACGAACTCGACCCCGGCGGCGAGGTGCCCGAGGCGGACCGGGACGCGGAGGCCGCACGGTTCACCGCCGCGTCGGCCGCCGTCGCCGAGCGGCTGCGCGCGCGTGCCGCCAGCGCCACCGGCTCGGCGTCGGAGGTCCTGGCCGCCACCGCGACGCTCGCGCAGGACCGGGCCTGGTTGGGCGCCGCCGAGAAGCGCATCAAGGAAGGCATGCCCGCGGTGCGGGCCACCGCCGAGGCGGTCGCCCAGTTCGTCGACCTCTTCACCCAGATCGGCGGGCTGATGGCCGAACGGGTGACCGACCTGCGCGACATCCGCGACCGGGTGGTCGCCGAACTCAGCGGACTCGCCGAGCCCGGTGTGCCGGTGCCGTCCAGGCCGTCGGTCCTGTGCGCCGAGGACCTCGCGCCGGCCGACACCGCGGGGCTGGACCCGGCGCTGGTCGTCGGCCTGGCCACCACCCTGGGCGGCCCGACCAGCCACACCGCGATCATCGCCCGCCAGCTCGGGATTCCGTGTGTGGTCGCGGTGAGCGGGCTCGACGACGTCGCGCCCGGCACCGACGTCCTGATCGACGGCACCCGCGGCACCGTCACCATCTCGCCCGACCCGGCGGAGGCGGCCGCGGCGGTGGAGACCGCCGATGCGGCAGCCGCCGCGATGGCCGGCTGGAACGGGCCCGGCGCGACGGCCGACGGCCATCTGGTGGCGATCCTGGCCAACGTCCAGGACGGCTCGGCGGCCCGCTCGGCGCGGGAGACCCCGGCCGAGGGCATCGGGCTGTTCCGCACCGAGCTGTGCTTCCTCAACCGCGACACCGAGCCCACCGTCGACGAGCAGGCCGCGATCTACGGCGAGGTGCTCGAGGCGTTCGCCGGCTGCAAGGTCGTCATCCGCACCCTGGACGCCGGATCGGACAAGCCGCTGAAGTTCGTCGGGCACCCCGACGAGGCGAACCCGGCCCTCGGCGTGCGCGGCAACCGAATCGAGGCCATCCATCCCGAGGTGCTCGAGCGCCAGCTCGACGCCATCGCCGCGGCGGCGTCGAACACCGGCAACCCGCCCTGGGTGATGGCGCCGATGATCGCCACCCCGGACGAGGCCAAGCGCTTCGCCGAGCGGGCTCGCGCGCGAAACCTGGTGCCCGGCGTGATGATCGAGATTCCCGCCGCCGCGCTGCTGGCCCACCGGATCCTCGAGCACGTCGAGTTCCTCTCGATCGGCACCAACGACCTTGCCCAGTACACGATGGCGGCCGACCGGATGTCGGCCGAACTGGCCACGCTGACCGATCCGTGGCAGCCCGGCGTCCTCGCGCTCGTGGCGCAGACCGCCAGGGCCGGTGTGGCAGCAGGCAAGCCGGTCGGGGTGTGCGGCGAGGCTGCCGCCGACCCGCTGCTGGCCTGTGTGCTGACCGGGCTGGGCGTGACGTCGTTGTCGGCGGCCGCCGCCGCGGTGACCGGTGTCGGCGCCAAGCTGGCCTCGGTGACCCTGCAGCAGTGCCGCGACGCCGCCGAGGCGGTGCTGACCACGGCCAGCGCGGCCGAGGCCCGCGCCGCTGCGCTGGAAGTGTTGGGCTGAAAGAACTTTCGAGACAGTCGGGCTAGGTGTGAGCGGGCTCGGCGGCGAGGGCCGGCGGGTAGGTGAGTTCGAGTTCACCGATGTTGGCCGCGGCGGTCACCAGCGGTAGCGCCGCGGAGACGGCCAGGTCGCCTGCGCCGGCCTCGGCGCGCAGGGCGGGCACCAACGCGTCGCTGATCGGGGGGAGCGACGCGTTGGGGTCGCTGCCGTCCAGTCGCGCGCACACCGCCGCGGTGTGCGTCTCGAGCACCTCGCGGGCGTGCGGGTACACCCCCAGTGGCGGCGGGACGATGTCGGCGATGAGGTCGGCCGCTGCGCGCAGCCGCATCGCCCGGTTGGACGCCCGCACCACCGGGGCGCGCGAGTCGATGGGTCCGCTGCTCTCCGAAAGATATTGCCGCACAGCATCATCCAGCGTTCGCGATGCGGTCAGCGCATCGTGGCTGAGCGCGTTGACCTGGTTTTCGGCCTGCTCGAACGCGCCGCGGGTGACCCGGTGCACCGCCGCCCGCAGATACCTCGACCCGACATCGCAGGACGCGTCGATGGCCCGCTGCACCGACGTCTTGGCGCCACGCGGCCACAGCAGAAGCGACACGACCACGCCGACGCATGCCCCGACCACCACGTCCTCGACCCGGATCAGTCCGACCTTCCACCCGGTCGGGACGATCAGGTTGAACACGATCAGCACCATCATGGTGAAGGCCGCCTGGCTGGCGGTGAACGAACCGATCTCCGGCACGTAGGCCGAGCCGAACGCCACCACCGGCAGCAGCACCCACATCACGACGGGATCGATGCCGAGCAGCTCGATGACCGCCGCGCCGATGACGAACCCGATCACGGTGCCGGTGACCGCGCGCACCACGTTCGTCCCGGTCGTCAGCGCGCTGCTGCGCAGCACCGACAGCGCGCCGAGCACCACCCACAACCCGTGCTGGACCGGGAACACGAAGGTGACCAGCACGGCCAGGGCGAGTCCGATACCGGTCCGCAGGCTGTTGCGCACGGTGACCGCGCGGGTCACCAGGTATCCGGTGGTCAGCGCCGTCACCGCGGTGGCTTCGGAGTAAACCCGGTCGGCCACACCGGTTTCGGGCAGCTGCCTGCCCAGCACCCGGGCCCACACCGGCCGGGCGTCGGCGGCTGCGGCGCTGGCGATCAGCCGGCCGGTGACGCCGATCGTCGCGCCGATGGTGCGCCGGCTCAGCAGCGTGCGACCCACCTCGACGGCGTGCGGCGTCGTCGGGCTCGGCGAGGATGTCGACGATGTCCTGCCGGTAGCTGGTGACCGCGATCAGCCGGTTGACGGCGATGGCCCGGTCGAGGTCGGCGCGGGCCGCGGCGCGATCGGCCGGACCGGGAGATGCTCAGGACTTCGGCGCAGCTGCGCAGCACCGCCACCGACGTCTCGGCGATCGGGCCCAGTAGGCGGCCGGTGTCGCCGGCGACCCGGTCGCACAGCCACTGCAGATCGTCGACGACGCGAACCAGCGCTCGGCTGCCCGCGGTCAGGGCGACCGGCCGGTACGCGGTGCCCAGAAAGTTGGCGCGCAGCGCGTCCATGGCGGCGGTGAGGTCGGCGGCGGTTGCGGTGCCCTCGATCCGGGCGGCCAGCACGCCGCACACCGCTGCGGCATGACGGCGCAGCTCGCCGTGGTGACGCGGCGGGAACAGGAACAGTGCCGCGGGCACGCAGATGGCCAACGCGATGGCCCACCCCAGCAGCCGTTCTCCGAGCGAGGCCGCGGGGGTGCAGACGGGGAGGACGAAGGTCAGCAGCGTCGCGCGCTGACCCGCCGCGATGATCTCGCTGAGCACGCCGGAAAAGCTCACCAGCACCCCGAGGACGAATGTCAGCGACACCGCCAGCCACGGAATGGGTGCGGCCAGGGTCCCCAGGCTGATCAACACCGCACCGTTCACGCCGAGACCGCCGTAGGCCAGCGCCCGGGCGTTCATGTTGCCGGGGAAGTCGACCACGATCAGCAGGGCGATCGAGCCGAAGATCGCGAACAGCGGTGTCTGCGACCCGCCGCCGACGGCGAAGCTGACCGCCGCCGCGATGGGGATGACGATGGCTGCGCGCAGCGCGCGCCGGGCACCGTCATGGTCGGGGTCGCGGGTGCGGATCCGATTCGCCGCCCGGCGCCACAGGCCGGCCGGTGTCAGCATTGCTGGATCGTAGAACAGTCTCGCGATCAGTGCGCGAGCATCTTGATCACCAGCACGACCGCGCCGAACGACGCCAGGATCACAACCGTCAAAAGCTTTTCCCACCAACGCAATTGGGTCTTGCGGACAGCGAACAACGCGATCAGCCCGAGTTCGGCGACCAGCGCCCACATCGCCACCCACATCGCGGTGTAGGTCTTCAGCACCCCGAAACCCGCGGCGGCCAGCAGCGCCGCGGGGATGACGGCGGCCTGCAGGATCTGTCCGGAGGCCTGCAGCATCGCGCCGACCTCCCGGCGGTGCGGCCGCGTGCCGTAGACCCCGAGGTGAGCGACGAAGTCGGCGAACAGGCTCGCCGCCCACAGGCCGCCGGTGGCGACGGCGACGTCGAGCAGACGGGACCAGGCGCTGGTGTCCTCGGTGGTGTAGCGGGCCAGTACGGCCAGCGTCGCCAGACAGGAGATCGCACCGTAGAGCCGCTCGCGCAGGACGGCGAACACATGCTCGCCGGCGGCATCTGCCGGGGTGTCGGGCCTGCTCGGTGCGGGTCACCGCCGAACTCACCGCTGCGGCACGCTGGCGAAGCGCCCCGCCTCGAGAGCGTCGAGCATCTGGGTGCTGATCCACGCGAACATCCCCGGCTCACGCGGCAGCGTCGCCTGCTCGTAGCCGACGAAGACGTACACCGCCCACGCCGCGTACACCTCGGCCTGGCGCGGGTCCTTGACGATCTCCAGCGCCGAGTCGTAGAGGATGTCGAACCGCTGCTGGTCGACCTCGCGCTGCACCGAGAGCACGTGCGGCGTCCACCGAACTCCAGGACCGGATGGCGGCCTCGGCGCCGTGCGGCAGCGACAGCGCGATCTGGATGATCACTTCGATGCGCCTGCGGGGGTCGGCTTCCTCGCGCAGCGCATCGATCAACCGGATCGTGCGGTCCTGCACCCAGTGCGCCACCAAGTCCCTGGTGTAGGCAGGCCAGCTGGAGAAGTAGTGGTAGAACGACCCCGTCGTGACGCCCAGCCGGTTGCACACCTCGGCGAGCTTCGAGCCCCCCGAAGCCCAGATCAGCGAGCACTTCGAGGCCGGTCTCGAAGTACGCCTCTCTGGTGGCGACGGTGGCCATATCTGAAGACCATAGTTCCCAGACCGCGCCGCTTGGCCGTGAAGGCGGCGATCAGCGGCGAGTCGGGAGACCCGGGGGTGTCGCTGCCCGCCGGTGATGCGGCAAGCTGGAGATCAGCAGACCCAATCGAGGAGTTCCCATGACTGTCCAGATCACCAGTGATCAGGCCACGGAGGGTGGCGCCACCGGAGTGCTGGCCGATGTGCGCCGAGTCTTCAACAGCGGACGGACCCGGCCGCTGTCGTGGCGGTCCGAGCAGCTGCGGGCCATCGAGCGGATGTGCGACGAGCGCGAGCCGGAGATCGCCGAGGCCATCGGCAAGGACCTCGGCCGTCCCGCGTTCGAGGCGTGGCTCGGCGACGTCGGCTCGACCAAGGCCGAGGCGGCGTTCGCCCGCAAGCATCTGAAGAAGTGGGTGAAGCCGAAGCGGCAGGGTCTGCCGCTGGCGCAGCTGCCGGGCCGGGCCTGGGTGCAGTACGACCCGCTGGGCGTCGTCCTGGTGATCGGCCCGTGGAACTATCCGTTCTACCTGTGCATGGCGCCGCTGGTGGCCGCCGTCGCCGCCGGCAACGCGGCAGTGATCAAGCCGTCGGAGCTGGCGCCGGCCACGTCGGCCGTGATCGCCCGCCTGGTTCCGGAGTACCTCGACTCCGACGCCATCCGGGTGGTCGAGGGCGACGCCTCGACGACCCAGGACCTGCTGGCCCAGGGCTTCGACCACGCGCTGTTCACCGGCGGCACCGAGATCGGGCGCAAGATCATGGCGGCCGCCGCGCCGACGCTGACGCCGGTGACCCTCGAGCTCGGCGGCAAGAGTCCGGTCGTGGTGCTTGCCCGACGCCGACCTGGACGTCACGGCCCGCCGGATCGCGTGGACCAAGCTGCTGAACTCCGGGCAGACCTGCATCGCGCCGGACTACGTACTGGCCGACCGCGCCATCGCCGCCCCGCTGGCGGAGAAGATCGTGGCGACGATCGCCAAGTTCCGGGCCGGCGAGCAGGATCCCTCGCTGCGCATCGTCAACGAGCGGCAGTTCGACCGGCTGGTGTCGCTGATCAGCGCCACCAGCGGCAAGGTGGTCACCGGTGGCGGATCTGACCGCTCCACGCTGCGGATCGAGCCCACCGTGGTCCTCGACCCCGCCGCGGACGATCCGGTGATGTCCGACGAGATCTTCGGTCCGATCCTGCCGATCCTCACCGTCGACTCAGCTGATGCCGCCGTGCAGTTCGTCAACTCGCGGCCCAAGCCGCTGGCGCTCTACGTCTTCACGTCGGACCAGCAACGGGCCCGCGAACTCATCGACCGGATGCCGTCGGGCGGCGCCGTCATCAACCATGTCGCGCTGCACTGCCTGGTGCCACAGCTGCCGTTCGGCGGTGTGGGCGCCAGCGGGATGGGTGCCTACCACGGCAAGTGGGGCTTCGAGGCGCTCAGCCACCGCCGCGCCGTGCTGGCCAAGCCGACCAAGCCGGACCCGAGCCTGATGTACCCGCCCTACACCGATCGGGCGATGAAGCTCATTCGCCGGGTCTTCTGACGGCGGCCGAGAACACCGGCCAGCAAACATTATTCGGCTGGCCGGACGCGCTGTTGAACCGGTGTCGACACTGCCGCGTCACGCCGGACAGGCGAATTCTCGTGTTGCGCCCATTCGCCGGGATATCGGGGCCGTTGTCCGGATTGCGAAACACGGATTTTACCCCGCCGTCATGCGCTGCTGTCAAAAACCAAGCATTTCAAGCGCTTTCGGAAGTAAATGGGAATGTGCCCCGCAGCCCAAAATGTGAAAGACATAAGCAAATGACGCCGCCCGTCAAATTGTGCCATTAGTTGTGGCACAATTTAACTGTGCCGCACACAGCCAGTCGTGGTCCCGGACGACCGCCCGCAGCTAAGGCGGCGGAAACGCGCGAGCGCATCCTGCGCGCCGCCCGTGAGGTGTTCAGCGAACTGGGGTATGACGCCGCCACCTTCCAGGCAATCGCCATCCGCGCCGACCTGACCCGCCCCGCGATCAACCATTACTTCGCCAGTAAACGGCTTCTCTATCAAGAGGTCGTCGAGCAGACCAACGGAAGGCTCATCGAGTCGGCCGTCCAGCACTCCCAGCGGGAGAGCACCCTGGCGGGACGGATGCGCGCGTTCATCCGGGCAGCCGTCGAGGCCCAGGGGGAGGACCGCTCGGTGGCCGCCTTCCTGGTGACGTCGGTCATGGAGTCGCAGCGCCATCCCGACCTGAACCCCGACGACAACGAATCGCTGAACTTCACCCGCGGTTTCGTGACCTCGGCGATCAAAGATGCGGTCGAGGCCGGCGAGGTCCGGCCCGACGTCGACGTCGACGCCGCAGCCGAGATGTTGATGGCGGTGATGTGGGGTCTGGGCTTCTACGCCGGGTTCGTCGGCGACCAGGAGCGCCTGATCACGATCACCGACCAGTTTCTGCAGTTGCTCAACGGCCAGATGTGGCGGGCAACTGACTCTGCGTGAGGTGCGCCACAGCTGCCCATAGGTTGGCTAAGTTTTTCGGTAGCATTGCTTACGACCCGGTATGAACTGGGTGAATGCACACCGACTCGAAAGACCATTCGCTATGAGCACCCTGCGTACCCACGACGACACCTGGGATATCGCGACGAGTGTCGGATCGACCGCCGTGATGGTGGCCGCCGCGCGCGCCGGCGAGACCGACCGCCCCGACGCGCTGATCCGCGACCCGTACGCCCGGATTCTCGTCGACGGAGCCGGCACCGGCATGTGGGAGAGCATGCTCGACGAGTCCATGGCCGACCGGGTGGCCGCGGCCGATCCGGAGGCCGCCGCGATCTTCGCCCACATGAACAACTACCAGGCGGTGCGCACCCACTTCTTCGACGCCTACTTCGCCGGGGCCGTCGCCGCGGGCATCCGCCAGATCGTGATCCTCGCGTCCGGGTCTGGACTCGCGCGCCTACCGGCTGGAGTGGCCGGCCGGCACCCACGTCTACGAGATCGACCAGCCCAAGGTTCTGGAGTACAAGGCCGCGACCCTGGCCGCCCACGGGGCTCGGTCCCGCCGCGACCCTGCACGAGGTGCCGATCGATCTGCGCCAGGACTGGCCCGCGGCGCTGCAGGAGCACGGTTTCGACCCGTCCCAACCCACCGCCTGGCTCGCCGAAGGTCTGCTGATGTATCTGCCCGCCGACGCCCAGGACCGGCTCTTCGAGCAGATCACCGAACTGAGCGCCCCCGGCAGCCGAGTCTCCGCCGAGGCGGTCGGCCACCAGGACGAGAGCCGCCGCGCGGAGTTCCGGGCGCGCTTCGAGAAGTTCGCCGACCAGCTCGGCATCGAGCGCAAGATCGACATCGGCGATCTCACCTACAACGACCCCAATCGGGCCAACGTCACCGACTGGCTCAACGCGCACGGCTGGACGGCCACCGGAACCCCGTCGGTGGAGGAGATGCGCCGGCTCGACCGGTGGACCGAGGTGCCGATGGCCACCGATCCAAACGCTTTCGCCACCTTCGTCATCGGCGAGCGCACGTCCACCGGCTAGCACCCGTACCGGCGTGACTGCCCAACCGGCTGGTTGGCTACGATTGCCTGCGCCGGGTGGCGTCGCCTGACCCCGCCCATCCAAGGCCGGAGAAAGGAAGCTCATGCCCGGAGTTGCGGATCGTGTCATCGTCGTCACCGGTGCCGGAGGTGGTCTGGGTCGCGAGTACGCCCTGACTCTGGCCCGTGAGGGCGCCAGCGTGGTGGTCAACGACCTCGGCGGCTCCCGTGACGGCACCGGCGCCGGCCATTCGATGGCCGACCAGGTGGTCACCGAGATCAAGGAGGCCGGCGGCCGCGCGGTGGCCAACTACGACAGCTGTCGCCGAGGCCGAGGGCGCGGCCAACATCATCAAGACCGCGATCGACGAGTTCGGCAAGGTCGACGGCGTGGTGAGCAACGCGGGCATCCTGCGCGACGGCACCTTCCACAAGATGTCCGTTCGAGAACTGGGACTCGGTGCTCAAGGTGCACCTCTACGGCGGCTACAACGTCATCCGCGCGGCCTGGCCGCACTTCCGCGAGCAGAGCTACGGCCGCATCGTGGTCGCCACCTCCACCAGTGGGCTGTTCGGCAACTTCGGGCAGGCCAACTACAGCGCCGCCAAGCTCGGCCTGGTCGGCCTGATCAACACGCTGGCCCAGGAAGGCGCCAAGTACAACATCAAGGCCAATGCGCTGGCCCCGATCGCGGCCACCCGCATGACCGAGGACATCCTGCCGCCCGAGGTGTTCAAGAAGCTCACCCCGGAGTACGTCGCTCCCGTCGTGAGCTACCTGTGCACCGAAGAGGTGCCCGACACCGCATCGGTGTTCATCGTCGGCGGCGGCAAGGTCCAGCGTGCCGCGCTGTTCCAGAACGAGGGCGTGACCTTCGACCACGTGCCGACCGTCGACGACGTGGCCGCGCAGTGGTCGACGATCGACGACCTGTCGGCGGCCAAGCCGGCGAACTTCTCACTTGGTTGAGCGCCAACGCATTTCGACTGAACAGCCGGGTAGGTTCGACCGGGTGAGTACCGGCGGCGTTCTCCTGGTGGCGCTGGCCATCGCTGTCGGTCTGGTCGGCATCCTGGTGCCGCTGCTGCCCGGGACCCTGTTGGTCTACGCCGCGATCGCGGTGTGGGCGGTGCTCGAGCACACCGTGGTGTCCTGGGTGGTGCTCGGCGTCGTCACCGCGATCATCGGCGCCAGCCTGCTGGTCAAGTACATCTGGCCGGTGCGCCGGATGCGTGCCGCCGAGGTCGGCGGATGGAGCCTGACCGCCGGTGCGGTGCTGGGAGTGATCGGATTCTTCGTGATACCGGTGGCCGGTCTGGTCCTCGGCTTCGTCCTCGGCGTCTATCTGGCCGAGCTCGTCCACCGCCGAGATCAGCGGCGCGCCTGGGCGTCGACGGTGCACGCGGTCAAAGGTGCCGCGCTGTCGGTCGGTGTCGAACTGGCCGGCGGCCTGCTCGCGACCGCGGCGTGGGTGGTCGGGCTGGTGCTAAGCCAGTAGCTCGGCGCGGACGCGCTCGACGTCCTCGGCCGTGACGCCGGCGACCCGCAGGAAGCCGTCGAGCCCGCCGTAGTTCTCGTCGATGGTGCGGCGCGCGGTCATCAGGTACTCCTCGCGCACCCCGAGGACCCCTGCGGTCAGCCGTGCCTCGGCGAAGGTCATCACCTCGGGGGTCTCGCCCGTGCGGCTGCGGATCGACTCCATGATGCGGTCCCGCAACTGCGGCACGGCGTCGTTGCTGCGCAGGAAGTCGGTGAGCACCGCGTCGCGCGGCACCCCGATCGCCTCGAGTACCACCGCCACGGTGAAGCCCGTGCGGTCCTTGCCCGCGAAGCAGTGAGTGATGACCGGCCGTCCCGCACCCAAGCAGCGAAAACACCTGGCGCACAGCACGTTGCGCCCCAGCCGAGGGTGGGAAACTTCAGGTACTCCTCGGTCATGAACCGTTCCGCCGCGGCTTCGACGTCCTCGTCGTCGGGCTTCTCGGTCATCATCTTCTGCCAACTGGTCTCGTGGGGTGCTTCCGCGCCTGCGTTGGACAGATCCGGGAAGGGCAGCAGGTGAACGACGACACTCGTCGGGAACCGCACCGGGACCGCGGCGCTCCACCTCCTGGGGAGATCGCAGGTCGGCGACATCGGTGATACCCAGCCGCCGGAAGGCGTCGCGTCCGGAATCGTCGAGTCCGCTGAGCTCACTGGACCGGAAGAACCGGCCGGGCCGCAGCCCCGTGCTCTCGGCGACGTCGCGGAAGTTCCACGCGCCGGACAGCTGATCGTGCGCTCACCCTCGGGTCACCGCCGCGGCCACAGCGCTTGGCTCCCGGCCGATTTCGGCCCGGGCGATGCTGCGGATGTGGACCTCGTCGGGTCCGTCGAAGATGCGCATCGCGCGCTGCCAGCCGTACATCCGCGCCAGCGGGAAGTCGTCGCTGACGCCCGCCGCCGCCGTGCACCTGGATGGCCCGGTCGATGACGTTGCAGGACATCTGCGGTGCCACGGCCTTGATCTGGGCGACGAGGTTGCGGGCCTCCTTGTTGCCGTGCTGGTCGATGGTCCAGGCGGCCTTCTCGCACAGCAGCCGGGCCTGGTCGATCTCGTTGCGCGACAACGCGACCGCGTGCTGGACCATGCCCTGCTCGGCCAGCGGCTTGCCGAACGCGATGCGGGTGCGGGCGCGCTCGACCATCAGCGCCAGCGCCCGCTCGGCCACGCCGATCGCGCGCATGCAGTGGTGGATGCGGCCCGGGCCCAGCCGGGCCTGGGCGATCGCGAACCCCATGCCCTCCTCGGCCAGCAGGTTCGACGCCGGCACGCGGACGTTGTCGTAGATCACCTCGGCGTGCCCGTGCTGGTCCTGCCAGCCGAAGACTGACGTTGAACGCACGAGGGTGACCCCTGGTGTTTCGACGGGCACCAGGATCATCGACTGCTGTTGATGGGAGGCCGCATCCGGGTTGGTGCGGCCCATCACGATCAGGATCTTGCAGCGCGGGTCGTTGGCGCCCGAGGTCCACCACTTGCGGCCGTTGATGATGTAGTCGTCGCCGTCGCGGGTGATCGCGGTCTGGATGTTGCGGGCGTCGCTGGAGGCCACCGCGGGCTCGGTCATCGAGAACGCGCTGCGGATCTCGCCGGCCAGCAGCGGCTCCAGCCACTGCTTGCGCTGCTCCTCGGTGGCGAACAGGTGCAGGGTCTCCATGTTGCCGGTGTCGGGGGCGGCGCAGTTGAGCGCCTCGGGCGCGATCTCGGTGCTCCAGCCGGTCAGCTCGGCCAGCGGCGCGTACTCGAGGTTGGTCAGCCCGGACTCCGGCGGCAGGAACAGGTTCCACAGGCCGCGCGACTTGGCCACCTTCTTGAGTTCCTCGACCACCGGCGGCACCGTGAAGTCGTTCGGCCCGGCCGCCGCCCGGTACTCGTCGTAGGACTTCTCGGCGGGAAACACCTGCTCGACCATGAACTCGGTCAGCCGCTTGTGGTAGTCAGCCGCCTTCGCGGACATGGCGAAATCCATGCCGTCACGATATGACACCCGTCCAGACAACGACGAGGCCCTCCCTTATGACCGAAGGGAGGGCCTCGTCGCTATGTGGAGGCGACAGTTCGATGTCAGGTGGATCTCCTCTCTCCGCGCGTCGAGTCGGCGGGCTACTCGTTGCCCGCCGTTGTGCTGGTGCTGGACGCCCTGGCGCTGGGCGTGCTCCATGCCGATCTGCGCGGTGTCGCTCGCGCCGTAGTCGGCGAGGTTCGTGTGACTGGTTCGAGCCGAGCAGGAGTGCCCCGGTGAAGATTCCGCACGACCGCGACGGGTGCGGCGAGGAACGTTGCGAGGCGGACGCGGGTGCGGGTGCTGCGATTCATGGATGTGTGACCTCCGGCGTCGGATCAGATGGTGACGGGGATGAACGGTCGCGCGGGGAGCGGAGGCGGTGCCGGAGGCCGGGATCGCCTGATGCCCATGGTGTCGGCCGCAGCGGGGGTGCTCGACGATGAGCGTGCCGGCGAGCACGCCGACCGCGATCGTGGATCCCGACAGTGCGGTGGTGAAGCGGCGAGCGAATGTGTGGTTCATGTCTGTTCTCCTGTGGCGTCTGCGGGCCGAAGGTTCTCGGCCGTGATTCGACTATGGCGCGCAGCGGCCCTCGGGTCTGTCCGCCGAGCGGACCGTTGCGGGGATGAAGTGTTTGTCCCCCGATCAGCGGACGCCTGTGCGAAGCTCACGCCATGCCCGAGAACCGCAAGGTGCGCGTCGTCGTCGGCGATGACCATCCGTTGTTTCGCGACGGCCTGATCAGGGCGCTGACCGGCAGCGGTGAGATCGACGTGGTCGCCGAGGCCGAGGACGGCCCGTCGGCGCTGGCAGCTGATCAAGGAGCACGCGCCCGACGTCGCGCTGCTGGACTACCAGATGCCCGGGATGGACGGCGGCGAGGTTGCCGCGGCGGTGGTGCGCGACGAGCTGGCGACCAGGGTGCTGCTGGTGTCCGCCCACGATGAGGCCGAGATCGTCTACCACGCGCTGCAGCAGGGCGCCGCGGGCTTTCTGCCCAAGGACTCCACCCGATCGGAGATCGTCAACGCCGTCCTGGACTGCGCCAAGGGCCGTGATGT
This sequence comes from uncultured Actinomycetota bacterium, assembly GCA_963765445.1. Taxonomy (GTDB): domain Bacteria; phylum Actinomycetota; class Actinomycetes; order Mycobacteriales; family Mycobacteriaceae; genus Mycobacterium. The sequence goes on along the minus strand of CAVXWQ010000030.1, from coordinate 28,365 downwards.
CCTGGCACCCCGGCTCGCGTCGGGACTCGCCGTCGAGATCCGGCGCCGCGCCGAGCCGTCCGGGCCGTCGCTGAGTGCCCGGGAGCGGGAAGTCCTCGGCATGATCGCCCACGGCAGCAGCATTCCGTCGATCGCCGAGTCGCTGTTCCTGGCGCCGTCGACGGTGAAGACCCACGTCCAGCGCCTCTACGAGAAGCTGGGGGTCAGCGACCGGGCCGCCGCCGTCGCCGAGGCCATGCGCCGGGGACTGCTGGAGTAGTTCAGACGTGTCGCGGCCGACCAACCACACCCTCGACTACCTGACCACCGAGCCGGTCCGGGTCGCCGCGGTCCTGCGGCTTCCGCTGATCGTGCTGATCGCCCTGCTGGTCTACATCCAGGACGTCGAGCACTGGCTGCCCGGTGTCTACGGCGCCGTGCTGCTGCTCTACGCCGCCTTCGCGGTGGCGTGGCTGGTGATCGTCGTCCGCAACCCGGTCCGCTGGTGGTTCGGCGTGGCCTCGACCGGGATGGACGTGCTCGCGGTGCTGGTGCTGTGCCTGGCCTCCGGCGGGGCGACGGTGTGGCTGCTGCCGATCTTCTTCATGGTGCCCATCACGGTGGCGTTCCTGGACCGCCCCGAACTGACCGCGGCGCTGGGACTGAGCGCCGCCGGCGGGTATCTGCTCGCCTGGATCGTCTACTCCAAGCGCGACGACAGCGTGGGTCTGCCCAACGTGGTCTACGTCCAGGTCGGCTGCCTGCTGTGGCTCGCGGCGGCCACCACCGCGCTGTGCTTCGTGCTGTCGCGCCGGCGGGCGCGGGTCCGGGCGCTGCTCGACGTGCGCAGGCGGCTGGTCGCCGAATCCATGCAGGCCGACGAGCGCAACAACCGCCAGCTCTCCGAGCAGCTGCACGACGGCCCGCTGCAGAACCTGCTGGCGGCCACGGCTGGACCTGGAGGATCTGCGCGAGCGGCCCACCGACGAGGGGTTCGACCGGATGGACGCCGCCCTGCGCGACACCGTCGCCCTGCTGCGCACCACCGTGACGACCCTGCATCCGCAGGTGCTCGCCCAGGTCGGTCTGGGTCCCGCGGTGCGCGAACTGGTCGGCCAGTATCGGCAGCGCTGGAACGTCACCTTCGACTGCGACGTCGACGAGGTGGGCAAACCGGCGGGGCAGGCGCTGGTGTACCGGGCCGCGCGTGAGCTGTTGTCCAACGCGCACAAGCACTCTCGCGCGACCCGCGTGCAAGTCGATCTGCATCGCGCGGGCGAGGACGTGGTGCTGCGCGTCGTGGACAACGGCATCGGGTTCGACCCCGCCGTCCTGGACCGCAAGGTCGCCGACGGGCACATCGGGCTGGCCTCGCTGGTGGTCGGCATCGAGGAGCTGGGCGGCGCGGTCCGATTCGCCCGAACACCCGGCGGAGGTGCGACGACCGTCGTCACCATGCCCGTGCGCCGCCCGGCCCCGCAGCCCGCCTGAGCCGCCTCCCCCGATCGGGGGAACTGTATCGATGAGGCGGCTTCCGGCTTGGGGAGTTACTGGCGGTAGCGGTTAGGGTGTCACGTGCACAGGGGTCTTTCCCCGAGAAATCCACGCTAGGAAGCGAACGCACGGTTCATGACTGATACGCAAGTGACAGTGGGCGTCGTCGCCGAATCCGGTGCCGACGAGCGCCGGGTGGCGCTGGTCCCCAAGGCGGTGTCGGCGCTGGTCAACAGTGGTGTCTCGGTGGTGGTGGAGTCCGGCGCGGGGCAGCGCGCACTGCTGCCCGACGAGCTCTACACCGAGGCCGGGGCGACGATCGGCGACGCGTGGGCGGCCGACGTGGTGGTCAAGGTCGCACCGCCGACGGCCGAAGAGGTGGCGCGGTTGCGCTCCGGTCAGACGCTGATCGGCTTCTTGGCTCCGCGTAACGCCGACAACCAGATCGGTGCGCTGAAGGAGCGCGGGGTGCAGGCCTTCGCGGTGGAGGCGATCCCGCGGATCTCCCGCGCCCAGGTGATGGACGCGCTGTCCTCGCAAGCCAACGTGGCCGGCTACAAGGCCGTGGTGCTGGCTGCCAGCGAGTCCACCCGGTTCTTCCCGATGCTGACCACGGCGGCGGGCACCGTGAAGCCGGCCAGTGTGCTGGTGCTCGGCGTCGGCGTGGCCGGCCTGCAGGCGCTGGCCACCGCCAAACGGCTGGGCGGGCGCACCACCGGTTACGACGTCCGCCCGGAGGTGGCCGACCAGGTCCGCTCCGTCGGCGCGCAGTGGCTCGATCTGGGTATCGAGGCGGCAGGCACCGGCGGCTACGCCCGGGAGCTGACCGAGGAGGAGCGCGCCCAGCAGCAGAAGAAGCTCGAGCAGGCCATCGGCGGCTTCGACGTGGTGATCACCACCGCCCTGGTGCCGGGCCGTCCCGCGCCGCGGCTGGTGACCGCCGCCGCGGTGGAGGGCATGAAGCCCGGCAGCGTGGTGGTCGACCTGGCCGGCGAGACCGGCGGCAACTGTGAGCTCACCGAGCCGGGGCAGACCGTCGTCAAGCACGGCGTGACCATCACCTCGCCGCTGAACCTGCCCGCCACCATGCCCGAGCACGCCAGCGAGCTGTACTCGAAGAACCTCACCTCACTGCTGGAACTGCTGATCAAAGACGGCGCGCTGGCGCCGGACTTCTCCGACGAGGTCCTCGCGGCCTCGTGTGTCACGCGCGAAGAAAAGGCCGAGTGATGTACGAACAGCTCCTGGCGAACCTCGCGATCCTGGTGCTGGCCGGGTTCGTCGGATTCGCCGTCATCTCCAAGGTGCCCAACACCCTGCACACGCCGCTGATGTCGGGCACCAACGCCATCCACGGCATCGTCGTGCTGGGTGCGCTGCTGGTGCTGGGCAACCTGCCGGCCGACGCCGGATGGGGTGTGCGGATCATCGCGTTCGTGGCGCTGGTGTTCGGCACGCTCAACGTGATCGGCGGCTTCCTGGTGACCGACCGCATGCTGGGCATGTTCAAGGGTCAAGCAAGCCTGAGGCGGACAAGGCCGGGGCGAAGAAGTGAACTATCTCGTCAACGTCCTCTACATCGTCGCCTTCGGACTGTTCATCCTCGGTCTGTCGGGTCTGACCGGGCCCAAGACCGCGGTGCGCGGAAACTGGATCGCCGCCACCGGCATGGGTATCGCCGTGGTGGCCACCCTGATCAAGGTGCGCGACACCGCGTCGATCAACTGGATCCTGATCGTCGCCGGCCTGGTGATCGGTGTGGTCCTGGGTGTGCCGCCGGCCAAGAAGACCAAGATGACCGCGATGCCGCAGCTGGTCGCGCTGTTCAACGGCGTCGGCGGTGGCACGGTCGCGCTCATCGCGTGGGCGGAATTCATTGAGACCGATGGCTTCTCGCGGTTCAAAGCCGGACCAGTCGCCCACGGTGGCGCTGGTGGTGGGGTCGCTGTTCGCGGCGATCATCGGCTCGGTGTCGTTCTGGGGTTCGCTGGTCGCGTTCGCCAAACTTCAGGAATCGATCCCGAAGAACGTCGAGAAGAAATTGGTGGCCGGCGCGAAGTTCTTCCAGGCGGCCAACATCGTGCTGCTGATCGGTGCGGTCGCCGCCGCGGTGTACATCGGCCTCAACGCCCACCCCGGGCAGGGCAGCGCGAGTCTGGTGGATCGTGCTGGTGCTGGTGCTCGCCGGCGTGATGGGCCTGTTCGTGGTGTTCCCGATCGGCGGCGCCGACATGCCGGTGGTCATCTCGCTGCTCAACGCCCTGACCGGATTGTCCGCTGCCGCAGCCGGTTTGGCGCTCAACAACACTGCCATGATCGTCGCGGGCATGATCGTCGGTGCGTCGGGTTCGATCCTGACCAACCTGATGGCCGTCGCGATGAACCGCTCCATTCCGGCGATCGTGTTCGGCTCGTTCGGCGGTGGGGACACCGTCGGCGGGCCGGCCGGTGCCGAGCAGGGCACCGTCAAGGCCACCTCGGCCGCCGACGCGGCCATCCAGATGGCCTACGCCAACCAGGTGATCGTGGTGCCCGGCTACGGCTTGGCCGTCGCGCAGGCCCAGCACACCGTCAAGGAGATGGCCGAGATCCTGGAGAGCAAGGGTGTGGAGGTCAAGTACGCCATCCACCCGGTGGCCGGCCGCATGCCCGGGCACATGAACGTGCTGCTGGCCGAGGCCGACGTCGAGTACGACGCGATGAAGGAAATGGACGACATCAACGGCGAATTCTCGCGCACCGACGTGACTTTGGTGATCGGCGCCAACGACGTCACCAACCCGGCGGCGCGCAACGACTCGTCCAGCCCGATCTACGGCATGCCGATCCTCAACGTCGACCAGTCCCGCTCGGTGATCGTGCTCAAGCGGTCGATGTCGTCGGGCTACGCCGGCATCGAGAACCCGCTGTTCTTCGGCGAGCACACCTCGATGCTGTTCGGTGACGCCAAGAAGTCGGTGGGCGAGGTCATCGAGGAGCTCAAAGCCCTTTAGCGCCAAGCGCGACGGTCTGCAGCTCCGCGCGGGCGTCGTCGGACAGCGGGACCGGGCCGTCGTCACCCAACAGGACCAGCACGGTGTCGCAGACGCCGATGCAGCTGCCTTCGATGAACAGTCCGGTCGAGGCGACGAACGAGGTGCGACCGATCCGCCCGACGCCCGGCGCCGGTGTGGATCAACGCCGGCCAGTGCGCCTCGGCCAGGAAGTGGACGGCGTTCTGCGAGGTGACCAGCCGCAGCCGGCGGGTGGCCACGTCGTAGATGTCGGGGAACAGGCTGCGGTTCATCGTCGCCCGGGCGTTCTCGTGCAACGACTCCAGCGCGAGGTTGTTGAGGTGGCCGTTGGCGTCCATGTCGCCGTAGCGGGCCTGCACGACGTCGACCACGGGGTAGGTGTCCAGGCGCAGTCGCGACTCGTGGGGGCGCGCGGCGGTGGTGGTCCAGTCGGTCACAAGCTCCGCAGCTTATCTCCCTGTTCGTCGGCGACTTTCACTCGCGCTGAGCGCAGACGTTCCCAACCCTTGACGCGGCCGTCACAGTGTCCGGATGTCTGTCTTCGTTGACGTGGTCCCGGACGGGGCACCCCGGCCCGCCGCCACCGAGGCGCCGTCCACCAGCAGGTGGCGGGGACTGGCCAAGCAGGCCGGACTCCCGCTGCTGTCGCTGCTGGTGTTCTTCATCGTCTGGCAGCTCGCGGCCGCCAGCGAGATCTGGAACCAGACCTTCGTGCCCTACCCGAGCACGGTGTGGCGCGCCTTCATCGACGTCTCCACCACCCATGACGGAGTCCGCGGCTACGCCGGCTACCTGCTGTGGGAGCACCTGTACATGACGCTGCGGCGAGTTGTCGTCGGCGTGGTCATCGGCGTGGCCATCGGTGTTGCTGCTCGGCCTGCTCATGGGTTCGATCCCATGGGTCCGCAGCGTGCTCGAGCCGTGGCTGACCTTCCTGCGGGCGCTGCCCCCGCTGGCGTACTTCTTCCTGCTGGTCATCTGGCTGGGCATCGACGAGGCCCCCAAGATCACACTGCTGGCCCTGGCGGCGCTGCCGCCCGCCGCGGTGGCCACCACCGCCGCCGTGGTGGCCGTCCCGGTCAGTCTGGTGGAGGCCGCGCGGGCGCTGGGTGCCTCGCGGCGCGACGTCATCCGCGACATCGTCATCCCCTCGGCCCTGCCGGAAACCTTCACCGGCATCCGGCTGGCCGTCGGCATGGCCTACTCCTCGGTGGTCGCCGCCGAGTTGTTCAACGGCATTCCCGGTATCGGCGGTCTGGTCAAGGACGCCAGCAACTACAACAACACCCCCGTGGTGCTGGTCGGCATCTTCGCGATCGGTATCTCGGGTCTGGTGATCGACGGTCTACTGCGCGCTGTCGAGCGTCGCGCCGTCCCCTGGAGAGGAAAGGTATGACCTACAAGAAGCTCATCGCCGTGCTGGCGGCCGTCATCGCCATGATCGGCATGGTCGGCTGCTCGGTCGATCGCTCCAAGTCGGCGTCGGGAAAGCCCACGCTGCGCATCGGATACCAGACCTTCCCCAGCGGCGACCTGATCGTCAAGAACAACCGCTGGCTGGAAGACGCGCTGCCGGACTACAACATCAAGTGGATCAAGTTCGACTCCGGCGCCGACGTCAACACCGCGTTCATCGCCAAGGAACTCGACTTCGGCGCGCTGGGCTCCAGCCCGCTGGCGCGCGGCCTGTCGGCCCCGCTCAACATCCCCTACAGCGTCGCGTTCATTCTGGACGTGGCCGGTGACAACGAGGCGCTGGTGGCCCGCAACGGCAGCGGTATCAACTCCATCGCCGACCTCAGGGGCAAGCGGGTGGCCACCCCGTTCGCCTCGACGGCGCACTACAGCCTGCTGGCCGCGCTGGCCCAGAACGGGTTGTCCCCCAAGGATGTTCAGCTCATCGACCTGCAGCCCCAGGCGATCCTGGCGGCCTGGGAGCGCGGCGACATCGCGGCGGCCTACACCTGGCTGCCGACCCTCGATCAGCTCCGCAAGACAGGCAAAGACCTGATCACCAGCCGGCAGCTGGCCCAGGCCGGCAAGCCCACCCTGGACCTGGCCGCGGTGTCGAACTCCTTCGCCAAGGACCACCCGGAGGTCGTCGACGTCTGGCGCAAGCAGCAGGCGCGGGCGCTGACCGTGCTGCACGACGACCCGGCCGCGGCGGCCAAGGCCATCGGCGCCGAAATCGGCCTGCCGCCAGGCGATGTCGAAGCGCAGCTGAAGCAGAGCGTGTTCCTCACGCCTCAGGAGGTCGCCTCTCCGCAATGGCTGGGCACCCAGGGCAACCCCGGCAACCTCGCGGCGAACCTGGAAAGCGCCTCGCAGTTCCTCGCCGAGCAGAAGCAGATCCCGGCGGCCGCACCGCTCAAGACGTTCCAGGACGCCATCTACACCCAGGGGTTACCTGATGTCATCACCCAGTGAGACGGTGAGCACCCCGGAGTCGGTGACCGCCACCGCGTCGCACAACGACGGCGGTATCCACATCCGCGGTGTCGAGCATCGCTACGGCGATACGACGGCACTCGGACCGGTCGACCTCGACGTCGAGCCGGGCTCCTTCCTGGTGCTCGTCGGCGCCTCCGGTTGCGGCAAGAGCACGCTGCTGCGGCTGATCGCCGGATTCGAATCCCCGACCGACGGTGACATCAAGGTGTCCGGCCGCGAACCGGTGCCCGGCAAGACCGCCGGTGTGGTCTTCCAGCAACCGCGGCTGTTCCCCTGGCGCACTGTCGGCGGCAACGTCGAACTGGCGCTGAAGTATGCCGGCACGCCCAGAGAGCGGCGTGCCGAGCGGCGCGACGAGCTGCTGCACCGGGTCGGGCTGGAAAGCATTGCCGGCCGCAAGATCTGGGAGATCAGCGGCGGGCAACAACAGCGGGTGGCGATCGCCCGCGCGCTGGCCTCCGAGCGTCCCGAGACGTCACTGCTGCTGCTCGACGAGCCGTTCGCCGCGCTCGACGCGTTGACCCGCGAGCGGCTGCAGGAGGATGTCCGACAGGTCAGTGCCGAGTCGGGCCGCACCACCGTGTTCGTCACCCACAGCGCGGACGAGGCCGCGTTCCTGGGCTCACGCATCGTGGTGCTGACCCGCCGCCCCGGGCAGGTGGCGCTCGACCTGCCGGTGGACCTGCCGCGCACCGGCGTCGACCCCGACGAGCTGCGCCGCTCCCCGGAGTACACCCGGCTGCGTTCCGAGGTGGGACGAGCCGTCAAAGCCGCTGCGGCTTAACGATTTTCGGCTGCGTGCCGCCAACTGACCAGCGCTGCCGCCGCCACCATCACCGCGGCCGCGCCCAGCAGCGGGTAGGGCAGCGCCGCGGTGGCCACCAGCGCGGCGGCGAGCACCACCGTGCCGACGGCCTGGATGGTGTCGCGGCGGACCGCGTCGAGCACCAGCCACGTCGCGACCACGAACACCGCGAGCGGGATGGTCAGCGTCAGGCCGGCGACGGTGTGGTGCAGATGGCTTTCGTGTAGTCGCACCGCGATCGCGACTTCCACCCCGGCCGAGAACGCCGCCGCCGACGCGAAGATGAAGTAGTGCAGATAGCCCCAGAAGTACGCGCGCGGCCGCGTGATCGTCTGGTCGTGCTGCGGACGGTCGAAGTAGATCCACCACATCGCCGCCACGATCACCAGCGAGCACACCGCGATCAGGATCAGCCCGGTGCGCTCGCCGGCGTCGGACATGCTGCCGATGATCGAATTGGCCACCGCCAGAATCGATTCGCCGAGCACGATCAACGTGAACAAGCCATAGCGCTCGGCGATGTGATGGGGGTGAAAGGCCGTGCCGCGGTGCCGCTCGGCGAACGGCGAGACCGACAGGTCGACCACCGCCAGGATCGGGAAGAGCCACACCGGACCGTGGGCCAGCCACCAGGTCACCCACAGCACCTGGGCGACCACGATGCCCACGCCGTAGCGCACGCAGGTGCCCCGGTGCTCGGGATCGCTGATCGCGGCGCGCGTCCACTGCGAGGCCATCGCCGCCCGCATGATGACGTAGCCGATGATGATGGCCCGAAAGTCGCTGTCCAGCATCGCCCGTTGCGCACCCGCGGCGATGGTCAGCGCCCCGGCCATCTGGACGAACGTCATCAGCCGGTAGAGCCAGTCGTCGGTGTCGTACGCGCTGGCGAACCAGGTGAAGTTCAGCCACGCATTGAAGATGGCGAAGAACACCATCGCGTAGGCAGCCAGGCCCGCGGCGAAGTGCTGCTCTTCCCAGAGATGGTGCAATGCGCCCGGAGGCCTGCGACACGGCGACGACGAACACCAGGTCGAACAGGAGTTCCAGCGAGCTTGCCGCGCGGTGCGGCTCATCAGGATCGCGGGCGAGCATCGCCCGCAGGCCGGCCGTCAACTAAAGACGGTGTCGGATCAGCGGAGCCTTGTTACACCGGGGGGTAGGCGGGCGGCGGGTAGACCCCGCGCAGCGCCCACGGCAGCCAGGCTGAAGAAGTACTCGACCTCGTCGGTCGCGTCATAGTCCGGACTCGGATCCATACCCATCCTTCCAACGCCGCCTGTACCCGGAGTCTAGCCCGGCGGTACGCACCGCAACACCGATCCCGGGCATTGCCTAAACTATCCAACCAGTTGATAGAGAGCCGGCTCCGGTCGGAGTACGACGAGCGAGGACACCATGCCACCCGAGAACGGGATGACCCGGCGCGAAGAGCTGCTGGCCGTCGCCACCAAGCTGTTCGCCGCCCGGGGCTATCACGGCACCCGGATGGATGACGTCGCCGACGTGGTCGGCCTGAACAAGGCGACCGTGTACCACTACTACGCCAGCAAGTCGCTGATCCTGTTCGACATCTACCAGCGCGCGGCGCAGCGCACCCTGGCCGCGGTGCACGACGACCCCTCCTGGACCGCCCGCGAGGCGCTCTACCAGTACACCGTCCGGCTGTTGACCAACATCGCCAAGGACCCCGAGGGCGCCGCGGTGTACTTCCAGGAGCAGCCCTACATCTCCGAATGGTTCACCGACGAACAGGTCACCGAGGTCCGTGAGAAGGAGACCCAGGTCTACGAGCACGTGACCGGACTCATCGACCGCGGGATCGCCAGCGGCGAGTTCTACGAGTGCGACTCGCACGTGGTGGCCCTGGGCTACATCGGCATGACGCTGGGCGCCTACCGCTGGTTGCGGCCCGACGGGCGCCGCAGCGCCAAGGAGATCGCCGCCGAGTTCAGCACCGCGCTGCTGCGCGGGCTGATCCGCGACGAGAAGACCCGCGTCGAGTCACCGCTGGGCGGCGCAGTGGGCAAGAAGGCACACGCCTGACCGCTGGATATGATCGGCCGATGCCGCTCGTATCCAAGACCCTCGAGGTCAATGCCGACGCCACAGTCGATCCTCGACATCGTCGCCGACTTCGAGTCGTACCCGGAGTGGAACGACGAGGTCAAGGCGGTCTACATCCTGGCCCGCTATGACGACGGCCGGCCCAGCCAGTTGCGCATCGACACCGTGGTCCAGGGCCACGAGAGCACCTTCATCCAGGCGGTGTACTACCCGGGCGAAGGCCAGATCCAGACCATGCTGCAGCAGGGCGACGTCTTCACCAAGCAGGATCAGCTGTTCTCCGTGGTCGGGATGGGTCCGTCGACGCTGCTGACGGTGGACCTGGAGGTCGAGACCTCGATGGCGGTGCCCAGCCTGATGGTCAAGAAGCTGGCCGGCGACGTGCTCGAGCATCTGGCGAACAACCTCAAGAACCGCGCCGAACACCTCGGCGCCAGCTCCTGAAGTCAGCTCCACATCCCGTTTCGCTCGAGCTGCTCGATCAGCCGCTGGGCACCGTCGGCGAACTCCTCGTCGACGATCCGGACCAGCGCGTCCCGGTCCCGGCGCCGCAGCGCGTCGATGAGGCGCCGGTGGCTGTCCACCGTGGCCTGGCCCCACGAGATGTCGGTGACGTAGATCAGCGGGGGCATGTAGCGCGCGACGTGCAGCAGAAACCACGACAGCTTGACCCGTCCGGTTGCCCGGTTGAACAGCCGGTGGAACCCGAACTCGGCGGCCGTGATGGTTGCGGGGTCACCGTCGACGACGGCACGGGCCAGCTCGTCGTTGGCGTGTTCGAGCTCGTCGATCTGCGCGTCGGACAGGCGCTCTATCGCGGAGACGGCGAGCTCCTTGGCCATCGTGGCCTGCAGCCAGTAGATGTCGGCGATGTCCTGCCGGCTCATCGGCACCACGACGTAGCCGCGCCGCGGCTCGAGCTGCACCATGCCCTCGCCCCGCAAGGTCAGCAGGGCCTCGCGCACCGGGGTGATGCTCACCCCGAGTTGTGCGGCGGTCTCGTCGAGCCGGATGAACGTTCCCGCACGCAGCGTGCCGGTCATGATCGCCTCGCGAAGATGCTGTGCCACTTCGTCGGAGAGCTGCGAACGGCGGCGTTCCCGGGGCGCCGCGGTCCGTGCGGAAGTCGGTGCGTTCACGTGACCTCCGAGGACTTGTGTGGGCGGCGGCGAGGCAATAGTGTGACCCGGGCGACACCAGATTTGATCAAATATAACGATGCTCCGGTTCTTCGGTGTCGAGTTCACACAAGGTTCATTCAGGCGGCGTTCACAGCCAGCGGAGGGAACAGAGGACGAGGTGACCGCACAGCTGACCACGGCTACCGAGCAGCCGTATCTGTCGCGCCGCCAGAACTGGAGCAATCAGCTCTCCCGCCACGCCCTGATGCAGCCGGGCGCGACCGCCATCCGGTTCATGGGGCGGACGACGACCTGGGCGGAGTTCGACCACCGGGTCACCAAGCTGGCCGACGCGTTCGCCCGGCGCGGGGTGCGTCTCGGCGACCGCGTGATGATCCTGATGCTCAACCGGCCCGAGTTCGTCGAGGCCACCGTGGCCGCCACCCGGATCGGGGCGATCGCGGTTCCGGTGAACTTCCGCCTGACCCCGCACGAGTTGGCGTTCCTGGTCGAGGACTGCCAGGCCGCGGTGATGGTCACCGAGCCGGTGCTCGCCGACGTCGCCAGGGCGGTCCGCGACATCGCGCCGGCGCTGTCCACCGTCATCGTCGCCGGCGCGCTCCACCGATGCGGACGTCCTCGGCTACGAGGACCTCGTGGTCGAGGACGGCACCGCCCACGAACCGGTCGACATCCCCAACGACAGCCCGGCGCTGATCATGTACACCTCGGGCACCACCGGCCGGCCCAAGGGTGCGGTGCTCACCCACGCCAACCTGGCCGCACAGGCGATGACCGCGATGTACACCACGGCACCCGACATCAACAATGACGTCGGCTTCATCGGCGTCCCGCTGTTCCACATCGCCGGCATCGGCAACATGCTCGGCGGGCTGCTGTTGGGCACCCCCACCGTCATCCATCCCCTGGGGGGATTCGATCCGGGCGAGCTGCTCGACGTGCTGGAGGCCGAGAAGGTCACCGGCATCTTCCTGGTGCCCGCCCAATGGCAGGCCGTCTGCGCCGCGCAGCAGGCCAAGCCGCGCGACATCCGGCTGCAAGGCGCTGTCCTGGGGCGCGGCACCGGCGACCGACACCCTGCTGCGCCAGATGTCCGAGACCTTCCCGAACAGCAAGATCCTGGCGGCCTTCGGCCAGACCGAGATGTCCCCGGTCACCTGCATGCTGCTCGGCGAGGACGCGATCCGTAAGCGCGGCTCGGTCGGCAAGGTGATCCCCACCGTCGCGGCCCGGGTCGTCGACGAGAACATGAACGACGTGGCCGTCGGCGACGTCGGTGAAATCGTCTACCGCGCACCGACTTTGATGGCCGGGTACTGGAACAACCCGCAGGCCACCGCCGAGGCGTTCGCCGGCGGCTGGTTCCACTCCGGTGATCTGGTCCGCACCGACGAGGACGGCTACGTCTGGGTCGTCGACCGCAAGAAGGACATGATCATCTCCGGCGGGGAGAACATCTACTGCGCCGAGGTGGAGAACGTCCTGGCCGCCCACCCGGCGATCGTCGAGGTGGCGGTCATCGGGCGTCCGCACCCGAAGTGGGGCGAGGTGCCGGTGGCGGTGGCCGCGGTCGCCGAGGCCGAACTGCGACTCGAGGATCTCGACGGATTCCTCGACGAGAGGCTCGCCCGGTACAAGCACCCGAAGGGGCTGGAGATCGTCGACGCGCTGCCCCGCAATCCTGCCGGCAAAGTCCTCAAGACCGAGTTGCGCATTCGCTTCGGCACCCTCGTCAATACCGGCGAGGGCGGCCAAACAGCTTCCGATACAGCCGATCCCGGATAGCTCCCGATGCCTTTGCCCACGGGAGAATATTTACAGAAATGACGATGGAGGGTTAATAGTGCGGATGCGGTGCACCGCCCGTATGCCATCGGGTACATTCCTGTGGTCCGCCTTACTACCGAACGGTAAGGAGACGCCGGTCACACAGTGCGGGTCGGGGCGAGGAGGGTATGTGCCACACGGGCTGCCGATGGGCCGCGACGACGAGCGCGGTCCCCTCCTGCGGGTGCCTCGGTGACTGCGGCGACCGGGGTGTCCGGTTACGTCCAGGACAAGCTGCGCGCACCGCTGCACCGCCGTGGGCGGCTTCTTCCGCATGTGCGTGCTGACCGCGAAGGCCACCACCAAATGGCCGTTCGAGTTCCGTGAGTTCGTCATCCAGAGCTGGTTCCTGTTCCGGGTGACGTTCCTGCCCACCTTCGCCGTGGCCGATCCCGACACGGTCCTCATCATCTTCACCATCAACGTCCTGCTGGTCGAGTTCGGCGCCGCCGACGTCTCCGGCGCGGGCGCGGCCCTGGCCGCCGTGACGCAGCTTGGCCCGATCGTGACCGTGCTGGTGGTCGCCGGCGCTGGGTCGACAGCCATCTGCGCCGACCTCGGCGCCCGCACCATCCGCGAGGAGATCGACGCGCTCGAGGTGCTCGGCATCGACCCCATCCACCGGCTCGTCCTGCCGCGCGTGGTGGCATCGACCTTCGTGGCCGTGCTGCTCAACGGCGCCGTCATCACGATCGGCCTGGTCGGCGGATTCATCTTCGGCGTCTACGGGCAGAACATCTCGGCCGGCGCCTACGTCTCGACGCTGACGCTGGTCACCGGCCTCCCTGAGGTCGTCATCTCGATCATCAAAGCGCTCACCTTCGGGCTCATCGCCGGCCTGGTCGGCTGCTACCGCGGCCTGACGGTGTCCGGCGGCGCCAAGGGCCTCGGCACGGCGGTGAACGAGACGCTGGTACTTTCCGTTGTCGCCCTGTTCGCGGTGAACGTCGTGCTGACGACCATCGGCGTTCGGTTCGGAACGGGGCGGTGAGATGGCTACGTTCAACAGTCCTTCGGAGCCGATACCCACGGACGTACGCCACAGTCACCAAGTTGGCTGGCGCACCCACGCCGTTTCGTCGACAGCGTCGGCAGGTGGCGTGGTTCACCGTCACCGCCGTCGGGCAGATCCCGCACGCGCTGCGCTACTACCGCCGGGCGACTCTCCGGCTGATCGCCGAGATCGGGATGGGCACCGGGGCGATGGCGGTCATCGGCGGCACCATCGCCATCGTCGGCTTCGTGACGCTGTCCGGCGGCTCGCTCATCGCGATCCAGGGCTACGCCTCGCTGGGCAACATCGGGGTGGAGGCGTTCACCGGTTTCGTCGCCGCTCTGGTCAACGTCCGCGTCGTGGCGCCCCTGGTGTCCGGGCACGCGCTGGCGGCGACGGTCGGCGCCGGCGCCACCGCCGAGCTGGGTGCCATGCGCATCAGCGAGGAGATCGACGCCCTCGAGGTGATGGGCATCAAGTCGATCAGCTACCTGGTGTCGACGCGCATCCTCGCCGGCATCGTGGTGATCGTCCCGCTATACGCCATGGCGCTGCTGCTGTCGTTCCTGGCCGCGCAGCTCACCACCACCGTGTTCTACGGGCAGTCGACAGGCACCTACGACCACTACTTCCGCACGTTCCTGCGGCCCGACGACGTGTTCTGGTCCTTCGTCGTCGCGATCATCATCGCCATCTTCGTGATGATCAACCACTGCTACTTCGGCTACAACGCCAGCGGCGGTCCGGTCGGCGTCGGCGAGGCGGTGGGTATGTCGATGCGCGCGTCGCTGGTCGCGGTCGCGTTGGTGGTCCTGTTGCATCGTTGGCGCTGTACGGCACCAATCCAAACTTCAACCTCACGGTATAGCGGCATGGCCACGCATCCGGAGAACGCGTCTCGGCGACCCCCGCTCAAGCTGGCGGGGGTGGTGTTCCTGATCCTGGCCGCCCTGGTGGCGGCGCTGGTCTATGCGCAGTGGCGCGGCAAACTGACGCCGAAGACCAACCTGACCATGGTCTCCGACCGCGCCGGCCTGGTGATGGACCCCGGCTCGAAGGTGACCTACAACGGCGTCGAGATCGGCCGGGTCAAGAACGGTCTCGGCCCTCAACCGCGACGGCAAGCAGATGGCCCAGCTCGACCTCGAGGTCCAGCCCCGCTTCGTCGATCTGATCCCGGCCAATGTCGACGCCCAGATCAAGGCCAGCACGGTGTTCGGCAACAAGTACGTCTCGTTCACCAGCCCGAAGAACCCGACCAAGACCCGCATCTCCAGCGCCGACGTCATCGACGCCTCCCACGTGACGACCGAGTTCAACACCTTGTTCGAGACGTTGACCTCCATCTCGGAGAAGGTCGACCCGGTCAAGCTGAACCTCACGCTGTCGGCCGCCGCCGAGGCGCTCAACGGCCTGGGCACCAAGTTCGGCCAGGCGGTCGTCAACGCCAACGTCGGTCCTCGACGACATCAACCCGCAGATGCCGCAGATCCGCTCCAACATCAAGCAGCTGGCGAACCTGGCCGACATCTACACCAAGGCCAGCCCCGACTTCTGGAGCTTCCTGGACCACGCGGTGACCACCGCCAGCACCCTCAACCAGCAGCAGGGCGACCTGGATGCGGCGCTGCTCGCCGCGACCGGCTTCGGCAACACCGGCGCCGACGTGTTCGAGGCGGGCGCCCCGTACTTCATCGCCGGCCAGCGCGACCTGGTGCCCACCTCCCGGGTCCTGGACAAGTACAGCCCCGAACTGTTCTGCATGATCCGCAACTTCGCCCAAGCAAATTCGCTGGCACTGGATTCCTTTGGCGGCAACGGGTATTCGCTCGACACCGTCACCGAGTTCCTCGGCGCCCCGAACCCGTACGTGTACCCGGACAACCTGCCGCGCGTCAACGGCCGCGGCGGCCCCGGCGGTGCACCGGGCTGCTGGCAAGAGGTGACCCGAAACTTCTGGCCGGCCCCGCATCTGGTGGTCGATGACGGTGCCTCGCTGGCCCCGTACAACCACTTCGAGCTGGGCCAGCCCCTCCTCACCGAGTACGTCTGGGGACGCCAAATTGGGGAGAACACGATCAACCCATGAAAATCACCGGCACCGCAATCAAATTGGCAGCATTCTCGTTCGTGCTGCTGCTCTTCACGGCGATCATCGTCATCGTCTTCGGGCAGTTCCGGTTCGACCGGACCACCGCCTACACCGCGGAGTTCAGCAATGCCAGCGGGCTGCGCGACGGTGAGTTCGTCCGGGCCGGCGGCGTGGAGGTCGGCAAGGTCTCGAACCTGAAGCTGGTCGACAACGGCCGCCGCGTTCAGGTGACCCTCAACGTGGACAGGACGCTGCCGCTGTACCAGTCGACCACCGCGCAGATCCGTTACCAGGACCTGATCGGCAACCGCTTCGTCAACCTCGATCGCGGCACCGGCGAGGGCGCCGACCGGGTCCTGCCGCCGGGCGGGTTCATCCCGATGTCGCGCACCCAGCCCGCCCTCGACCTCGACGCGCTCATCGGTGGCTTCAAGCCGCTGTTCAAGGCGCTGGATCCCGAGAAGGTCAACACGATCGCGTCGTCGTTGGTCACCGTGCTCCAGGGCCAGGGCGGCACCATCAACGACATCCTCGACCAGACAGCGCAATTGACCTCGACCCTGGCCGACCGTGACCAGGCGATCGGTGAGGTCATCACGAACCTCAACACGGTGCTGGCCACCACGGTCAAGCACGAGAAGGAGTTCGACCAGACGGTCAACAACCTCGAGGTGCTCATCACCGGACTGCGTAACCGGGCCGACCCGCTGGCCAACGCCATCGCCGACATCAGCAACGCCGCAGGCACACTCGGCGACCTGCTGGCCGACGACCGTCCGCTCCTCAAGGACACCATCGGCAAGCTGGAGACCCTTCAGCAGCCACTGGTCGACGGTCAAGCCAAGCTGGACGACCTGCTGACCAAGCTGCCCGAGGCCATCAAGATCATCGGCCGCGCCGGTGGTATCTACGGTGACTTCTTCAACTTCTATCTCTGCGACATCAACTTGAAGCTCAACGGCCTGCAGCCAGGCGGACCGGTCCGCACCGTGAAGATCACCCAGCAGCCGACGGGTAGGTGCACCCCGCAATGAGGACACTCCAGACGGACAACCGGGTCAAGAACGGCCTGGCCGGCATCGTGATCGTGGTGCTGGTCATCGCCGTGGGTCAGAGCTTCTCGCGAGCATTCCTCAGCTGTTCGCCCAGCCCACCTACTACGGCGCGTTCGCCGACTCGGCGGGCATCAATACGGGTGACAAGGTGCGGATCGCCGGTATGGAGGTCGGTCGAGTCAAGTCGCTGGCGATCGAGGGCGACCACGTGCTGGTCGGATTCTCGTTGGCCGGCAGGGAGATCGGCACGGACAGCCGGATGGCCATCCGCACCGAGACGATCCTGGGCAGGCGTGCCGTCGAGATCGAGCCGCGCGGCGAGAAGGTCCTCAAGCCCATGGGCGTTCTGCCCGTCGGTCAGACCACCACGCCCTATCAGCTCTACGACGCCGTCTTCGACCTCACCAAGGCCTCTCAGGGCTGGGACCTCGACACGGTCAAGCAATCCCTGAACGTGTTGTCGGAGACCATCGATCAGACCTATCCGCACCTGAGCGCCGCCCTCGACGGCGTGGCCCGCTTCTCCGACACCATCGGCAAGCGCGACGATCAGTTCAAGCAGCTGCTGGCCAACGCCAACAAGGTCGCCGCCGTGCTGGGTAACCGCAGCGAGCAGATCAACCGCCTGGCGGTGAATGCCCAGACACTGCTGGCCGCGATCAACGACCGCGGCCGCGCGATCGACTACCTGCTGCAGAACGTCTCGGAGATCTCCCAGCAGTTCGCCGGATTCATCAACGACAACCCGAACCTGAATCACGTTCTCGAGCAGCTGCATACGATCAGCGACGAGCTGGTCAAGCACAAGGTCGACCTCGCCGACTCGTTCATCACGGCGTCGAAGTTCATGGGCGCCCTGGCCGAGGCGATCGGCTCGGGCCCGTACTTCAAGACCCTCGTGGTGAACCTGGTTCCCTACCAGATCCTGCAGCCGTGGGTGGACGCCGCGTTCAAGAAGCGCGGCATCGACCCCGAGGAGTTCTGGCGCAACGCGGGTCTGCCGGCCTTCCGGTTCCCCGATCCCAACGGCCAGCGTCAGGCCAACGGCGCGCCGCCGCCCGGGCCGCAGATTCTCGAGGGCACCCCGGATCATCCGGGTCCCGCCGTCGGGCCCGGCTCGCCGTGCTCGTACACGCCACCGGCGGACGGCATCCCGACTCCGGCCAATCCGCTTCCGTGCGCAGGGCTCACTCAGGGCCCGTTCGGCGGGCCGGCGTACCCCGGCGCCGACATCGCGATCTCGTCGCCGAACCCGGCCGCGGTCGGCGGCCCGGGTGTGCCGAGTGCCGCCTTCCCCGGCGAGTTGTCGCCCAACGTGCCGGTGTGCCCGCCGCCGCCGCTGGCGCCCGGCCCGCCCGGGAGCACGCACCGTGCCGGTCGGCCCGCTGCCCGGACCGGCCACCGACATCCCCGGCTACGCCCCGCCGCCGAACGCGCTCGTCGGACCGATCCCGCCAGCGGGACCGGGTCCGCAGGTCCCGCCGGTCGGTGGCCTGGCGCCCGTCGATCAGGGAGGGGGAGCCTAACCGATGGCGAATGTGCGCAATCTGGGCTTGCCGAAGATGTCGCGGATGTCCGCGATCATCGGCACGCTGGCCGTGATCCTCGGACTGATCGCGGCGCTGGTCGGCTACCAGCTGTACAAGAAGGCGACCACCAACACCGTGGTCGCCTACTTCTCCGAAGCGCTTGCCCTCTATCCCGGTGACCGGGTCCAGATCATGGGCGTCAAGGTCGGCAACATCGACAAGATCGAACCGGCCGGCGACAAGATGAAGGTCACCTTCCACTACGCCAACAAGTACAAGGTTCCCGCCAACGCGACCGCGACGATCCTGAACCAGAGTCTGGTCGCCTCCCGCGTGATCCAGCTGGCGCCGGCCTACACCGGCGGCCCCGTGCTCGCCGACAACGCCGTCATCCCGATCGAACGCACCCAGGTGCCGGTCGAGTGGGACGACCTGCGCAACCAGATCGCCGACCTGCTCACCAAACTCGGCCCCACGCCCGAACAGCCCAAGGGACCGTTCGGCGACGCGCTGGAGTCCTTTGCCAACGGCCTGCAGGGCAAGGGCGAGCAGATCAACACGACCTTCCGCGCCCTGTCCGACGCGGTGACCGCGCTCGACGAAGGCCGCGGCGACCTGTTCGGGGTGCTCAAGAGCCTGGCGCTGTTCGTCAACGCGCTGCACAAGAGCGATCAGCAACTCGTCTCGCTGAACACCAACCTGGCAACCCTGACCAACTCGTTCACCAACTCCGACCAGGAAGTGGCGAACGCGGTGCGGGACCTCAACACTCTGCTGACCACGTCGCGCAAGTTCATCGACGACAACGGCTCGGTGCTGACCAAGGACATCCAGAACCTCGCCGACGTCACCAACCAGTTGATGCAGCCCGACGCCCGCAACGGCATCGAGACGGTGCTGCACGTCTACCCGACGCTGGCGGCCAACCTGCAGAACATCTACCACCCGACGCACGGCGCCCTGGTCGCCATCCCGGTGGTCGCCAGCTTCGCCAACCCGATGCAGTTCCTCTGCAGCGCGATCCAGGCCGGCAGCCGGCTCGGATACCAGGACTCGGCAGAGCTGTGCGCGCAGTACCTGGCGCCGATCCTGGACGCGATCAAGTTCAACTTCCCGCCGTTCGGTGTCAACCAGTTCTCCACGGCGGAGACGTTGCCCAAGTACGTCGCCTACTCCGAGCCGCGGCTGCAGCCGCCGCCCGGATACAAGGACACGACCGTGCCCGGCATCTGGTCGCGGGACACGCTGTTCTCGCACGGCAACTCCTCCAACGTCCCCTGGCATCCGTCTTCGGGCCGCCCGACTGGATCGTGGCGCCCGGCATGCAGGGCGTCGACGTGCAGGCGTTCACCGCCAACATGCTGACCCCGGACTCGCTCGCGGAACTGATGGGCGGACCTGACATCGCCTCCATTCCGCCGGCCGGCCCGCCCGGAGGCGCACCGCCGAACGCCTACGACCAGAACAACCCGCTGCCGCCGCCGTGGTATCCGGGACCGATTCCGCCGCCGGCGCCCGGGCCCGACGTGATCCCAGGTCCGCTGCCGGTGTCGCAGCAGATCAACGGCGGCGCACCCGGACCCGCCCCGGCGGCACCGGCGCCGGCCGGCCCGGCGCTGCCCGCTGAGATGGGAAGTGGCCAGTGAGCGGCGTCATGAGCACTGCGCGCCGGTTCGGCTGGCGCGGGCTGGTGCTGGTCGTCACCGCGATGGTGCTGACCTCCTGCGGCTGGCGCGGTATCGCCAACGTGCCGCTGCCCGGTGGCCCGGGTAGCGGCAGGGACAAGATGACGATCTACGTCCAGATGCCGGATACGTTGGCGCTCAACGTCAACAGCCGGGTCCGGGTCGCCGACGTGTACGTCGGGTCGGTCAAGAAGATCGAGCTGAAGAACTGGGTCCCGACGCTGACGCTGGACCTGCAGCCCGGAATCAAATTGCCCGCCAACGCTATTGCGCGCATCGGGCAGACCAGTATCCTCGGCACCCAGCACGTCGAACTGGATCCGCCGCCGGATCCGTCGTCGCGAGCCGTTGCGCAACGGTGCGACGATCCCGCTGAAGAACTCGCAGTCGTTCCCGACCACCGAGCGCACCCTGGCCAGCATCGCCACCGTGCTGCGCGGCGGCGGCATCCCGAACCTGGAGGTGATCCAGACCGAGGTCACCAACATCCTGTCCGGCAACGCCGACCAGATCCGCGACTTCCTGGGCAAGCTGAACACCTTCACCGACCAGCTCAACCAGCAGCGTGAGGATCTGACCCGCGCGATCGACTCCACCAACGAGTTGCTGAAGATCGTCGCGAGCCACAACAACACGCTGGACCGGGTGCTCACCGAATTCCCGCCGCTGGTCAAGTATTTCGCGGACTCCCGGGACAAGCTCACCGGTGCCGTGGAGGCGCTGGGCCGGTTCGGCAATGTCACCGCCACCACGCTGTCGACGGCGCGTGCGGACCTCGACACCAACCTGCAGCTGCTGCAGCGTCCGCTCAAGCAGCTGGGCAAGGCGGGGCCCTACCTGATCGACGCCCTCAAGCTGGTGATCACGGCGCCCTACCCGGTGGACAACATCCCGAAGGTGATCCGCGGTGACTACATCAACACGTCGGCGACCTTCGACCTGACGCTC
Organism: uncultured Actinomycetota bacterium; assembly: GCA_963765445.1. Taxonomy (GTDB): domain Bacteria; phylum Actinomycetota; class Actinomycetes; order Mycobacteriales; family Mycobacteriaceae; genus Mycobacterium. The sequence continues at coordinate 7,283 of CAVXWQ010000030.1, read as the reverse complement.
AGCTCGATCGACAACGCATTCCTGACCGGAACCGGTGTCTCCGGAATGCTGCGCGCCCTCGAGCAGGCATGGGGTCGCGATCCGCAGACGATGATCCCGGATGTGCGGTTCACGCCTCACCCGAACATGACCGACGGCGGCGGTCCGTACGTCGAGCGCGCGACGACTGAAGGGTGACGGCTAGATGTTGACCCGCTTCATCAAGACGCAGCTCGTCGTGTTCGGCGTGCTGACCGTGATCGCGCTGCTGGTGCTCGGCGTGTACTTCATGCGCCTGCCGACTCTGGCCGGCGTCGGCCAGTACACGCTGAAGGCCGACCTGCCGTCCTCGGGCGGCCTGTACCGCACGGCCAACGTGACCTACCGCGGTGTGACGATCGGGCGGGTGACCGCCGTCGAACCCACCGAAACCGGTGTGCGGGCCACGATGAGCATCGGCGACCAGTTCAAGATCCCGGTCGACGCCAGCGCCAACGTGCACTCGGTGTCCGCGGTCGGCGAGCAGTATCTGGACCTGGTGTCCGACGGCAATCCCGGCAAGTACTTCGCCGCCGGGCAGACCATCACCAAGAGCACTGTGCCCAGCGAGATCGGGCCGGCCCTGGATGCCGCCAACAACGGCCTCGCGGCGCTGCCGGCGGACAAGATTCCGGTCCTGCTCAACGAAACCGCTTTGGCCGTAGGTGGTTTGGGCCCGTCGCTGCAGCGGTTGGTCAACGGCACCCAGAATCTCGTGGGTGACTTCAAGACCAACATCAACGACGTCAACGACATCATCCAGAACTCCGCGCCCGTCGTCGACAGCCAGGTCAACTCCGGGGACGCGATTGCGCGCTGGGCGGCGAACCTGAATTCCATCGCCTCCCAGACCGCTGCCCAGGATCAGGCACTGCGCAGCGGACTCAGTCAGGCGGCGCCGACCGCCGACGCGGTCACCGCGGTGTTCAGCGACGTGCGTGAGGCACTGCCGCAGACGCTGGCGAACCTCGAAATCATCATCGACATGCTCAAGCGCTACAACAAGGGCGTCGAGCAGTCACTGGTGTTGCTGCCCCAGGGCGCCTCGGTCGCCCAGGCCGTGTCGGCGCCCTACCCGCACCAGGCGGCGCTGGACTTCGGTCTGACGATCAACCAGCCGCCACCGTGCCTGACCGGCTTCCTGCCCGCCAGCCAGTGGCGGGCGCCGGCCGACACGTCGCGCAAGCCGGTGGAGAACGGCCTGTACTGCAAGATCCCCAAGGACACCCCGGCCAACGTGGTTCGTGGCGCGCGCAACTTCCCCTGCGTCGACGTCCCGGGCAAGCGGGCCGCCACCCCGATGGAATGCCGCAGCAACGAGCCGTACACCCCGCTGGGCACCAACCCGTGGTTCGGTGACCCCGACCAGGTGCTGACCTGCCCGGCGCCCGCGGCTCGATGCGACCAGCCGGTCAACCCCGGTACGGTGATACCGGCACCGACGATCAACAACGGGATGAACCCGTTGCCGGCGGACCTGCTGCCGCCGCCCACGCCGCCGACGAGTGATGACCTGAGCCCGCCGGGGACGGGGTCGGTGCAGTGCAACGGACAGCAACCGAATCCGTGCACGTACACTCCGGCAGCAAGCAATACAGCGGTCTACAACCCGCAGAGCGGGCAGTTGGTTGGCCCTGACGGTGTGAAGTACAGCGTCACGACCTCGAGCAGTACAGGAGACGACGGATGGAAGGAGATGCTGGCTCCGGCCGGCTGAACCCGACCCCGCCCGCCGACGACGACGCCGAACGCAGTGCGGCCGAAGAGTCGGTGAATCAGACCCCCCCGGTCGACGATGACCCGTCAGTTGACGAAGCCCAACCTGGTGATGCGCCGGAGGCTGCGACAGAGGCGGTAGTCGCCGAGGCTGCGCCGCAACGCTCGCGTCTGAGCGGCCGCTGGTTGGCCGGCGTCTGCGCGGCACTTCTGGTCGTCGCACTCGCGGTGGGAGCCGGCGGCTACCTCGCACTGCGTTCGAACCAGAAGAGCGAGGCCACCGCGCGGGCCGAGGCCGCCGCCCTGGCCGCGGCCAAGGACTGCGTCACCGCCACCCAGGCGCCCGATGCCAGCGCCATGGAGGCCAGCCAGCGCAAGATCATCGAATGCGCCACCGGCGGCTTCGGCGCGCAGGCCACGCTCTACAGCGGACTGTTGGTGGACGCCTATCAGGCCGCCAAGGTGCAGGTGCAGGTTTCCGACATGCGCGCGGCCGTGGAACGGCACAACGACGACGGCTCGATGGACGTCCTGGTGGCGATGCGGGTGAAGGTGTCCAACTCCGAGACCCAGGGTCAGGAGCAGGGCTACCGGTTGCGGGTCAAGATGATGCCCGACGCCGGCACCTACAAGATCGCCGACCTCGCCCAGGTGAGCAAGTGACGGTAGCCGCCAAAGGCGCCGTCGGCGATTCTGACATCGAGGCCACCAGCCTCGTCGACGAACCGGCCGCAGCCAAGGCGAGTTGGGGCGCGCGGGCCGGGGCCTTCGGGATCGACGTGCTGGTCGGGGTCGGTGTTCTGGCCACGCTCATGCTGGTGGCGTGGGCGGCGCCGCTGCGTGGCTGGCTGTGGTGGGTGACGATCGTGGCCGCGGCGCTGGTGTTCCTGGCGATGGCGGTCAACAGATGGGTGCTGCCGTCGGTCATCGGGTGGACGCTGGGGCGGTCGGTGTTCGGCATCACCGTCGTGGGCCGCGGCGGCGGATCCGTCGGGCCGTGGCGTCTGCTGCTGCGCGACATCGCGCACCTGCTCGACACCGCACCGCTGTTCATCGGCTGGCTGTGGCCGCTGTGGGACTCCCGCGGCCGGACGTTCGCCGACCTGATCACCCGCACCGAGGTGCGACGTGTCGACGGTGAGCGCCCCGACCGGCGCCGGCTGGCCGGAGCGGTCCTGGCATCGGCGGCGGTGCTGGCGCTCGCAGGGGCCGGGCTGGGATATCTGACGATCTACCGCCACGAGCAGGCGGTCGAACAGACCCGCCAGCAGATCGCCGTGCAGGGCCCGGAGATCGTCGCGAACACCCTGAGCTACGAGCGTCGCCACGATCGACGCCGACTTCGCCCGGGCCCGGTCGCTGGTGACCGACGGCTATCGTCCGCAACTGATCGCCCAGCAGGACGCGGTGCGCAAGGCCGGCCCCGTCGACAACGACTACTGGGTGACCAACAGCGCGGTGCTGTCCAACTCGCAAGACCGGGCGGTGATGCTGCTGCTCATGCAGGGGCAGCGCGGTGCCGCGCCGAAGCAACGGCTGATCACCGCGACGGTGCAGGCCGACTTCGAGAAGTCGGCAAACGGCCAGTGGCAGATCTCCAATCTGTCGGTGCTGGCCAAACCGAACCCGGCGAGGCAGGGCGGATCGAGCGAAGCGCGGCAAGCATGAGCCCCGCGAAGGTCGAACCGGGCAGCGAGGACGTCTTCCGCATGCCCGAGCCGCAGCCGCGCCGCTGGGTGCTGCCGCTGGTGGCCGGGCTGGCCGCCGTGGCGGTTCTCGCCGCGGTCGCGGTCAGCGCGCTGGTTCTGGTCAAACGGGAGACCCAGCGCCGCGACGCTGTTCCGCGACGCCGCGGTGATCCAGACCGTCGAGCGGCTTCATGACCCAGTACACGTCCCCGGATCCGTTCCACGCCAACGACTATGCCAACAAGATCTTGGCTCAGGGCACCGGCCAGTTCGCCAAGCTCTACCAGGACAAGATGAACGAGATCGTCATCCAGGTGGCGCAGGCCGAGCCGACGCAAGGGCTCCGTGCAGGCCGTCGGCATCGAACGCTGGAACCCCGATGGCAGCGCCGACGTCGTGGTCGCCGCGACCACCACCACCAAGATGCCGGACGGAAAGACCGTCGCCAGCGGAAGCCGCTGGGTGGTCACCACGATCAAGGAAGGGGAGCAGTGGAAGATCAGCAACCTGCTGCAGGTGATCTGACCGTCGCCGCGCCCGACGAGCAGGCGCCCGAGGACACCGCACCCGAGGACACCGCGCCCGAGACCGAGGAGCCGGCCTCGGCCGCCGACGAGGTCGAGACCGAACCCGCTGCGAAGCGAAACTGGTTCAGCCGCAACAAGGTTGCGCTGGGGGTGGGAACGTCGGCTGCGCTGTTCGTCGCCGCCGGAGCCTTCGCGGGCGCCGCGGTGCAGCCCTACCTGGCCGACCGCGCCGCCGTTGCGACCAAGCTCGACATCGCCCGCACCGCCGCCGACGCGATCACCACGCTGTGGACCTACACCCCTGAGGACATGGACAAGCTGCCGGACCGCTCGGCGAAGTACCTGTCCGGTGACTTCGAGGATCAGTACCGCAAGTACGTCGACGCCATCGTGCCGACCAACCGGCAGGCCAAGGTCACCAACAACACTCAGGTGGTCGGTACCGCGGTCGAGTCGCTGCAACGGCTCGGAGGCCACCGCGATCGTGTACACCAACACGACCTCCACCAGCCCGCTGAGCAAGAACATCCCGGCGATGAAATATCTGTCCTACCGCCTGCAGCTCAAACGCCAGGACGGTGACTGGCTGGTGACCAAGATGACGACGGTGACGTCGCTGGACCTCACACCGCAGATGTGACAGCGGTATTGGCGATACTTGCCCCATGGCCGTCGCGTCGCCCGTCTCCGAACGACTCACCGTCGTCGCACTGCTGCTGCTGACGTTCGCCACCGGACTGGTGGATGCGATCAGTGTGCTCGTGCTCGGGCACGTCTTCGTCGCCAACATGACCGGCAACGTGATCTTCCTGGGCTTCTGGTTCGTGCCGCACTCCGGGGTCGACATGACCGCGGCCGTGATCGCCTTCATCAGCTTCTTGATCGGGACGGTCATCGGCGGTCGCTTCGCCCGGCACCTGGACTACGAGGTGCGGCGGTGGCTCACCGCGGCGCTGGGGACCGAGGTGCTGCTGCTGACCGTGCTTGCCGTCCTGGCCGGAACAGGTGTGGTGTCCTATCACGACAACGGCAAGCTGATCCTGATCGCGGGTCTGGCCGTCACCTTCGGCGCGCAGAACGCCGCGGCACGGCAGTTCGGAGTCCAGGAGCTCAGCACGACGGTGCTGACGTCGACCATCGTCGGGATCGGCGTCGACAGCCGGCTCGCCGGTGGCAGCGGAGAGCGCGAAAAGTTGCGCTACACCGTGGTTTTGACGATGCTCGCCGGAGCCGCGGTGGGGGCGACGATGTCCCGCTTCATGGTGGCACCGGTCATCGGTCTGGCCGCGGCGGTCGTGGCGACCAGCCTCGCGATCTTCCGATACGGGCCGCATCCGCCGGAGAGCTGAGCCGGCGTGCCCGAGTTCGTCAAGCGCAACGCAGAACGCCCCGCGCGGCTTCTTCGCCTGTGAGGCAGCAGGTTTGGCGTGGCTGGGTGGCGTCGCCGGCGGCGTGCCGTGCGCGCGGGTACTGCGCCACGACGAGGCCAGCCTCACCCTGCAGCGCCTGCGCAGCGTCACCGCCCGATGTGGAGGCGGCCCGCACGTTCGGCCGGCGGCTGGCCGTCACCCACGACGCCGGAGCGAGCGGGTTCGGAGCACCGCCGCAGGGCTGGGACGGGCCCGGATTCTTCGGCCCGCTGACCCGGCCGCTGCCGATGAGCCTGACCCCGCACGACAGCTGGGGAGAGTTCTACGCCGAGGAGCGGCTGCTTCCGATGCTCGAGCACGCCGACCGGATTGGACCGGCACGGCCAGGACCGATGTCGAACAGCGTTGCGAAGCGTTGTGCACGTGGCGATTTCGACGACGACGACCGGCCGGCCCGGCTGCACGGCGACCTGTGGAGCGGCAACGTGATGTGGACCGAGGCCGGAGCGGTGCTCATCGACCCGGCCGCGCACGGCGGGCATCGCGAGACCGATCTGGCGATGCTCGCGCTATTCGGCTGCCCGCACCTGGGCGCGGTCGTCGACGGCTATCACAGCGTGCATCCGCTGCGGGCAGGCTGGCGGGATCGTGTTGCGCTGCATCAGCTGTATCCGCTGCTGGCACATGTCGCGCTGTTCGGGGCCGGCTACGCGCACCAGACCGCCGCCGCGGCGCGCGCCGCGCTGGCTCTCTAGTTGAATGCCAGCCAGGCCGGCAGGGCGCGTTCGTGCGAGTCGCACAGCACCTGCATGGTGTCGCAGGAACCCTTGGGCACACCCGCGCCCGCCCACATGCCGCCGGTGTCGCGGCGCAGCACGATCGCCGAGGAACCGCCCCCGTCGAGCAGGATCGCGGTGTCGCTGCCCAGGCCCCGGAACAGGTCCTGGATCTGGTCGGGTGTGTAGCTGCCGCCCTGGAAGACGTACATCTCGTCTTTGTCCCTGGCGTAGGCCAGCGCCGTGCGGGCCGCGCTGGGGCCGGGATCGTTCATCTGCCCGGTGTCGCCGGGGGCCAACAGCTTCAGACCGCTGACGGCTGCGAATCGGGTGCCCTTGTCCAGCAGGCCCTGGATGACGGGGGTGGCGGCGTCGTAGTCGTCGGAGGCCTTTGGTGTCACCACGAACGGTGCGCCGGCAACCGGCAGGATCATCGTCGAGAGCGCCGTCCACACCTCGTCGCCACCGGACAGGGCCTGCTTGCCCGCGTAGGCCAGCGTGCCCGTCAACGCGGCGTTGGCGCGGCCCTGCCCGCGAGTGTTGTCGAAGTAGGCCCCCAGCGGGGAACTGCAGCCGGTCGTCTTCCACGAGCCACCCTGCTGCGTGCGTACGTCGAAGAAGTTGGCGTTGATCGCGATGGTCGGCTGGCCGAGTAGCTGCCACGCCTGCAGCGGGGTGTAGGTCTCGGAGGCCTGCACCAGACCTTCCCGGGTGCGCGCCCCCGGTGTCTGCTCGCAGCGAGCCTGGTATCCGGTGTGGGTGTCGACGAGCAGCCGCGGCGTCAGGCGCTGCGAGGCCGACTTGATGATCATCAGATGTCCGCCGCTGGTCATTTCATACCAGCTGCCCGCGGCGTTGAGCATCGGCGCCGGGTAACCGCCGCCGAAGTTGTAGACCAGATAACTGCCGCGTGTGGTCGCGATCGCCTGCGCCAACTGATCGCGGCCGTCAGCGACCGCCACGGGCGCACCGGCGGTGGCGGCCAGGGTCAGGCCGACGATCGCCGTCATGCAGCTCGCGGCGGCTCGGCGAAGCCTCGCGACTCGGGTTGGCACAGTTGCCCTTTCCGCGCGGACCGACAGTTATTACAACTTTCACAATAACCACAGCAACCACACAGTCAACTTTCGTAACAATGCCGTGACGGTATGGCCCCGGCGCAGTCACAACTGCGCCGAAGGTATTTGC